>NZ_PKRR01000020.1:0-4485 GCF_002855595.1 Uliginosibacterium sp. TH139
CAGTGGTGACCGACAGCGTGCCGTGGAGCACCGAAACCGTGGTGGTCAGCGAGGACGAATCCACATCGGCCACCGACACGCCGGTGATGGCCTTGGCGGTGTCTTCGGTGACGGTCTGCGCGCCAGCCACGGTATTGACCGGCGTGTCATTGACAGCAGCAACCGTGACATTGACGGTAGCCGTTTCGCTCACGCCACCGGAGGTGACGGTGTAGGTGAAGCTGTCGGTGCCATTGAAGTTGGCGTTCGGCGTATAGACCAGCGTGCCGTCTGCTGCGAAAGTGACCGTTCCGTTCGTGCCCTGGGTGACGGCAGACACCACGCGGCCGGCGCTCTCGAAGTTGTCGGCGCTGGCGCCATTGGTGCCAGTGATGGCGTTGAAGCTGATGGCCGTGTCTTCAGCGGTCGTGACCGCATCGGCCACGATGTCAGCCACCGGGGTGACGGTGATTGCGACCGTATCGGTGTCGCTGCGCACGCCATCGCTGGTGAGCACAGTCAGTGTCGAGCTGCCTGCATAGTCCGCCGTCGGCGCGTAGCTCAGACCATTCAGGGCTCCATTGATGGCAGCTGCTGTGCCGGTGATCGTGACCGACGCTGTGCCGTTGCTGGTAATGGTGGCGCCAGCGAAGGTCTGCACGGTCAGGCTGCCGTTGGTGACCGAAATTGTCGTGGTCAGGTTGCCACCATCGATATCGCTGACGGTGATGGCATTGCCGTTGGCGCTGCTGAAGACGCGTGCTGTGTCCTCAGCCGTGCTCTGGGCTGCAGGCACACTATTGACTGGCACCGCATCGTTGTCGGTGATCGTGCCCAGGCCGGAAGCGTCCGCTATCGTGGCGTTGGTCGCGCTGGAGAGCGTGATGTTGAGGGTTTCGCTGGCTTCGGTCAGGCTGTCGTCAGTGATCGGGACGACGATGGTCTTGCTCGTCTCACCCGGTGCAAAGCTGAGCGAGCCGCTGACGGCGGTGTAGTCGCTGCCCGCCGTGGCGCTGCTATTGCTGCTGGCATAGCTGACCGTGACGGTCTGCCCCGAGACTGCGGACAGGGATACGGTGAAGCTCATCGTGCCGGCCGCTTCATTGACCGTGACGTCATTGACTGACAGGGAAGGCGCTGCGTCGTTATCGATGATGGTGCCGATGCCGGTGACACCGTCGACGTTCAGCAGCACAGTCTCGTCGGCTTCATCCAGCACGTCCTGTACGGTGGGTAGCGTGACGCTGAAACTCGTCACGTTGGCCGGGATGCTCAGCACGCCAGCAGTGAGCGTGACGCCGTTGCTGAAGCTCGGGGTGCCGTAGTCGCCCGTAGTGGCACTGCCGCTGCCCAGCGAGAACGGGAAGCTGGTGGCGGTGCTGGAGGCATTTGAGAGCGTGACTGTATAGACCAGATCGCTGCCTTCGGTGGTGCTCGGGCTCGAAACGCTGGCGATGGTCGGTGCTGCGTCGTCGTCCGTGATGCTGAGGCTCGCACTTGCGCTTGGTGTGCTCGTGTAGCCTGCTGTCCGGGTGGCGGTCAGGGTGAAGTTTTCGGCAGACTCATCCAGCGTGTCCTGAGTGATCGGGGTGCGAACCAGAACGCTGGTGGAGCCGGCGAGGATGATCGCATTGCTAGTGTTGGTCCAGGTGTTGCCCCCGTCGGTGGATACCTGCAGATTGTTGCTGGCACTGCTGCCGTAGTCGACCCCGTCCCCGGTGGCGCTGCCATCGGTGAGCGTGAGGTTTAGGCTGGTATTGAAACTGGATGTGTTGGACAAGCTAACGGTGAACACCGCGTAGCCCGCCGATTCGCTGACGTTGGCAGTGGAGACTGACAGCGCAGGCAAGTCAGCTGTATCCGTGATGATGCCGGTGCCCGTTGCGCTGGCGCCGTTTGCTGTTGCACTCAGGCGATAGGCTTCGGAGCCTTCGTACTGTGTGTCGTTCAGTGTGATGACTCGTACCTGGAAGCTACTTGAACCTGCGGGCACACTTGCGCTGCCGGAATAGGTCTGCCAACTGCTGCCGCCGTCGGTTGAGTATTCGATGCTGCCTAGATCGGTGGCGGGCGTTACATTGCCGGTCAGTAGCTTGAGGGTGACATCTGTTGTTTGGGTTGCTGCATGGGAGAGCGTGACCGTGAAGGTGTTCATGCCGCCTTCTGCCGTAACGCTATTGCTTACGGCGGAGACTACGGGCTCTACGGAAACAATGAAATTGCTGGTGCTGCTGGCCGAGTCGCCATTTGCCGTTTCTGTGCTGCTGACACTGGCAGTGACCGTGAAATTCGGAGTTCCGTTAGGCACTTGCATGGTGAGGCCGCTGACCTGGCTCTGGGCCACGATCCATGAGCCGTCGCTTTGCAGGCTGCCTGCGCTGAGGGTGACTCCTGACGGGATGCCGGTCAGGGTTATCGAAGTCAGGCTCTCGCTGCCATCGCTGTCGACGAGAGCTGCACTCAGCGTGACCGGGTATTCGTAATAGCCGGCATCCACTGTGCTAACTGAAATGTCAGCCCCGATTGAGGATCCGTCACCAAACACGATACCTTCGATGTTGTTGAAATTGATCGTGCGGCCGGTGTCGTTGTCCGTGATCGTTCCATCGTAGCCCGTACTGTCGAGCTCGCCGTAGGTGACGGTGTAATGAGACGGGTCCTTGCTCAGAAATACGACGTCGGAACCGCCACTGTCTCCAATCCCATTGATGTTCATCGTGCTGTTGATATCGCCAATCAACGCAATGAAATCGTTCTTTGTGCCGGAGTTGATGTTGGCATCGCTGAAGGGCGAGATGTAGATCTGACCATCGGTGCTGCCCGTGATGTTGCCGGACTCATCGATATCGATACTACTGCCACCCCATTCGATGTGAATACTGGAGCTTGAAGAAACGAAAGTTGGGGTCGCAACCGAGCTTGAAAGGGTCGGCTTGTCTGCCACAGGCGTGATGTCGATCGTAACTGTTCCAGCCGTACTGGTGGCGCTGCCGTCAGTTGCGGTGAAAGCGAAGCCGGCGTAGTCGTTACTCAGGTTGCCGGTGCCGGCACTGGCAAAACCGTCGATACCGGATTCATTGCTATCCGGCACGAAGCGCAGGTTGCCGGCATCAATGCTGGCCTTGGTGAGGCTCTGGTTCAGCGTGGCATCCACCCAGGCCGTACCGTTGAAGACCTGCAGCTTGCCGTCGGCCGGCAGGCTGGTGATCGTGATACTCAGGCTGCTGCTGGCGCTATCCACATCGCTGACACCGAAATTCGCCCAGCTGATGGCCAGTGCCTGATCTTCAGTGCCGGTGATCGCAGCGCCGGCGACGGTGGGTGCGTCATTCGTGCCATTGACGGTGATGGTCAGAGTGGCTGTGCTGGTCGCGCCGTTGTTGTCGGTGATGGTGTAGGTGAAGGTTTCGGTACCGGTCTGGCCGGCGCCGAGCGCGTTGGTGGCAGTGCGGGTGTTGTCCAGCGTGTAGGTGTAGCTGCCGTCGGCTGTCACGGAGACCGTGCCGTAAGTGCCATTGAGCGTGCTACCCACGTTGCCGCTGGCCGAAGCGGCGGTGCCCACGACCACTCCGGTGACGCTGAAGCTCGAGCCATTGTCGATGTCCCCGTCCTGACCGGCTGTGCCTGGTGTGAGGTCTCCGGTGAGCACGGTGGTGGCTGCCGAGTTGCTCTCGCTGACGCTGCCCGTGTCCGCGACGGCAATCGGCGCATCGTTCGTGCCATTGACGGTAACGACGATATTGCGGGTCGTGCCGTCAGCCGTGGTGACGGTGAAAGTCTCGGTCGGTGCTGCGCCCTGCGCCAGAGCCTGGACATTGGCGGCGGCATTGCTGAGGGTGTAGGTCCACACGCCAGCGCTGGTGATGCTGAAGCTGCCGTAGGTGCCGGGGGTGGCGGTCTGCGCCACGAAGCTGGCCTGTCCTGCGTCTGCATCGGTGATGCTCAGGGTGCCGGTGGCGGCCGTGGTGCCGTCTTCCGTGACGGTGCCGGTGAGCGGGCCGCCGATGGTCGGCGCATCGTTGGCACCTTGCACGGTGACGGTGAGGGTGGTCGAAGCCGTACCACCTGCACCATCGCTGATGGTGTAGGTGAAGGTGTCGGTCACGTTCTGACCGGCTGCCAGCGCCTGGGCGGCGGCCCCCGGGGTGTAGATGTAGCTGCCGTTGGCGTTGATCACCACTGAGCCGTAAGTGCCGGCGACGCTGCTGCCGACATTGCCGCTGGCCGAAGCCGGGGTGCCGGCGGCTACGCCGATGACGGTGAGGGTCGTGCCGGCATCCGGGTCGGAATCCTGCCCTGCGGTACCCGGGGTGACATCACCGGTGACATTGACCGCGTCCTCGCTGACTGTGGCTACGTCGGCCACGGCGGTGGGCTCGTGGTTAACGGAATAGCCCTCAGTGTCGGTCGCGGACGCGCTATTGCCCGCAGCGTCCGTCGTGGTCACGCGTGCATCGATGGTGGCATCCGTGTCAGCCACGAGGTCTGCACCCGGCACTGCAATGC
>NZ_PKRR01000021.1:0-3745 GCF_002855595.1 Uliginosibacterium sp. TH139
CGTCCTCCTCTAGGACGTGAATGACATGGCAGCCATATTGCTCAATATCATCTAGAGCCTTCTGCTCCGAGGCATGCATGTTATTGCTCGCTAACGTGGAAGTGAGGGGCAGCCGAAGCGAAGCGTAGGGAACCACAAGCGCAGCTTGTGGCTGTCCCACTCGACTGCAGGGTTAGATTTCACCATACCCCCGACACTGGTTTTTGAATTTTTGTCTTCAGAAACTCAAAGTATTTGGAATCCTCAGCGGCGAAGAATTCCTTACCCTCAAGCATGTATGCCCGACCCAGATGCTCGGCCGCTGCTTGGTGCTCATTCTTTTCAAGGCAGCACTGACCAAGGCGCATGTGGACGAATGGATTGCCGAAGCCGCTTGGGCAAGTAAGTGCGTACTCGAAGGCTTCAACGCCTGACGTGAAGTAACCAGACAGAAAACATGCATCACCAATTGCAGCTAGCAGCCAAGTACTCGCCTCCCAGTCGTTCTTAGGCTCGGGCACGAGATCCCATGCCTCATTGTATTTTGCGATTGCGGCTTCGTAAGCCGCAGACTCTGCAAGGGCATCGCCCTCGGCAGACAACTGCTGAATTTGGGCGTGCAATGAGGCCGGTAGTTCAATTTGCATCGTGGAGTCTAACGTTTGACGTGAGGGGCCGCCGCAGCGGCGAAGCCGCGAAGGGAACCCACAAGCGCAGCTTGTGGGTTCCCTCTCGACGGAATGGTTGGGCGTAATTGGCCCCATAGTTATTTGCGCCAAAACTTAACGGCAAGCCAGAGTGTCGGGAGTGCAGCGACGGAGAACCAAAGAATTGGCCGGAGATATGCCGAAATAAATGGGAACCAAATATCGCCCTCCCCCTGGGCCTCGTTCGTGACACCGCCAACACCCGATGGAAGCTTGGTTGCTGGAACGACCAAATCCATTGAAATGATGGTAGGCGCAGCAAAGTAGAACATAGCTCCGTACAACACATAAAGCATGACGAGGAACGAAGCAATAAATACCCACGGCTTTGATAGCTGTGACCACACGAGCGAAGAAGCTACGCCCACGAAAACTGCGGGAAGCCCTGCCAAAACGCCAAATTCTAAAAGCAGCTTAAACATTTTTGAAAATCCAAGATGACGCCCAACGTTTGACGTGAGGGGCCGCCGTAGCGGCGAAGTCGCGAAGGGAACCCACAAGCGCAGCTTGTGGGCGGTCCCTCTCGACGGAATTGTTAGGGCGAATTCGCATTTTCAGACCCACAAAATGTAGTGGCTAAAAGATAAAGCCCTACAAGCAATGCAACGCCAAAAACACACACCAGAGGCCAGCATTGGAGGGGGATATACACCGCGATAAGCGCCATGCTTGTAATGATGCCCGACGTCAACAGCCCCAGTGTTGATCTGCGAAGCTTTCTTGATGCTTCGAATCGCTTCGTTGGTATGAGAACTCTTATCCATGCGCCGGTGAGCCCCAATATGCCACCGGGACCAAGTAGCAAGATGCCAATGTTATTCAATTCGTACGTCGGATCCAGCAGAAGGCCCGTGGCGAGCATGAGAGTTGCAATAGCCGCAAACGGCAAAAAGCATACGGTTGCTATTGCTCCAACAAGTACGAAGGTCAATCTAATTGGTGGAGTGACTAACCAACGCGAGGCATGGTGGAAATAGTTCATTTGCCCTAACGTTTGACGTGAGGGGCCGCCGCAGCGGCGAAGCCGCGAAGGGAACCCACAAGCACCGCTTGTGGGAGGTCCCTCTCGACGGAATTGTTAGGCTGGCGGCACCTAGCAGTTGAACGATGAGTAGTAAATATCACTCTTGGTTGTCTTATGAAACCTAAACGGAGCAAGTTCGATCACTTCACCCTCTAGTGAAACCGTTCCAGCCGGGAACACGATCTCGATTTCATTCAGATCCTCCGGAACAATCTGGAACTGAAGCGTCAGCCATCTGGAGTAGTACGGATAAGTCCTAGTGGGCGAGTACGTGGTGACCTTCGAGCTTGAGGAAACGGATGTTGCTCCCTTAGTCACAGAGTGGAGCTCATACTTTTCAGGGGAGACATCTGCGGCGGCTAACATTGATCTGAACAGGACAGAAACAGTCAACGGCTTGCCCTCGGTTAGATCAGGTGCTACCTGAACATGAAGCTGCCCTACTTCACGGACGAGCGCGTCGTTTCGAGCATCGTGATACCCACAACTTCGAGACGGTGTAGGCACTCCATCCTGCACGTTGGGCTCAAAGTAAGTACGCTGCGTTGGATATACAACGCAGCCAAGCAGCGCAACAGCAGTGAAGACGGCGAAAGCGATTGTTCGCATTGCACTTAGCCTAACGTTTGACGTGAGGGGCCGCCGTAGCGGCGAAGCCGCGAAGGGAACCCACAAGCGCAGCTTGTGGGCGGTCCCTCTCGACGGAATTGTTAGCCGATCTAGCCGCAGGTGTTTGCAGCATTGACTTCTCCAAACCAAGCCCACGAACGCTGGGTCATTTTTGGACCAAAAACTTCTTTGTAGTACTGAAAATTCGACGCTAGCTGAGAGAGCTTGCATAAGCCATAGCTGTGCTCCATTACCTTTTCGTCATAATAGATTGTTGCGGCAATTTCCCCTTGAAGAAATAGCGAGGCCTCTCGAATAGAGTCGCGAACTATGCGGCGCTTTAGTTCAATGTTCGATATTTTTTCTTGGTATGAATAGTGCGATCTTGATATGTGCTGGTGAGTGATGCGACAGCTAAGGACAATTTCATTAGGCTTGACACTTACCCACAAAGCTTCAATGTCAGGACATGGTGAGATCCATTTGTAGTAAAGAATGCCATAGCTATTGCGATCAATTTCAGCTTCGCTTACGGGAAGATGCGTAATCGCCTTTTGCATAAACAGGCGCTCAGTAATATTTTTCGGGAGCAGCATATGGCTAACGCCTAAATTAATCCGACACGCGTAGTGGAGGCAAACATGGGAAGCTTTTTTTGCCATGTTTGCTGGAACGAAGCGTGTTCGGCTTGAATGAATTGTTAGGCCTCACTAGCGCTCAGCCGTCATAGCCATGTGAGTGATCTCCGAGTCGCCAGATGGAAGGACTATCACAGCCCACAATAGATTGCGAGGCTCATCTCTGAGCTCAACCAAATACTTACCATCAGGCGACTTTTGAACTGTGAGTGCGGCACGAAGGGCGGGCCCTTGTAGCGAGGGCCGGTCCGAAGCTGCGGAAAGACGCTCATAGGCGATCTGCTTAGCACTGTCAGGAGACAAGCTTGAGCATGCTGCGATCAGCAGTGCAAAGACAAGTGCGAGCAGTGTTCTCATGAGGCCTAACGTTGAAGTGAGGGGCGGCCGGAGCGAAGCGCAGGGAACCACAAGCGCAGCTTGTGGCCGTCCCTCTCGACTGCCATGTTAGAGCAATGCGGCGTAACTAAGACCATCGTGCTTGCCGGATGAATAGCCAAGAAATGAAGCTCCACCAAATAATGAACGAAAAAATGTAACTGAGCGCTCGGGTGATCTCTTCCGGGTTTGGGGTGAAAAATATGGAAGCAGAAATTTCAATAGGAATTATCTTGGAGACAATAAAGGCAATGGGCATTCCTGGAAGCACAGAAAGAGGCCACAAGATTAGCTGTGTGACGGTTACTTTCGAGAAGTGAATCGCCCCGGCTTCCCTAGACTGCTCCGAGCTTCATGAAATACTGCTTTTCGTAGTCTATCGGAGACATGCCATTTGCGTGGCTATGTCGCCG
>NZ_PKRR01000022.1:0-2476 GCF_002855595.1 Uliginosibacterium sp. TH139
GCCGGCGAGGGTCAGGAGTGAGTCTTCGCTATGAGGCAGTGCTGAGTTCTGAGTGCCGGCTGCTGAGGACTGCACGGCGCCCGTCTTGGCGTCGACCATACCTTTCGCGGACTTGAGCATTGCGGGCAGCGGGGCCAGGTCGCTCTTCAGTGCGCTCTTGCTCGCCCCGGCGGAACCCTCGCTGGCGGCGACCTTCACGGTCTGGTGTGTGGCCGCGATCTGACTGGTGTTCTTGAAGAGCTCGCTGGCTTGCTTGAGCAGGGCGGTCGGGGCGGTGGCATCTCCGGCCGGCTCGCTCTGCGCCTGATTGATCGCAGCCTGGATCGGCCAGGTGGTGATGAGCAAGCCGCGGCCCCCACGTAGCGCCCCGTAAGCGTCGGTGCGCAACTCAAAGCCATCGCCACGGTGGCTGCCGCGATAGGTGTCCGCCTGATGGATGAGGTGCCCCAGATTCAGCTGCGTGGCCGCCTGGGTAGTGGCCAGCTGAATACGCTGCTGGCCATCGGTATCGTCAAACACCAGCTGCGTATAGCCCGCATGTGGGGTATTGAACTCGCAGGACTTGAAACCCGACAGTGCAGCGCGGTTGCGCATCGGTCCATAGGCCGAAGCCTCGCCATGCCAGGCCGGGCTATGGCCGGCGGCGACACGATTGCCCTGATGTGCGGGGCTGTGGTCCTTCGCTTGGGCGAAGGAGGACTGAGGACTGAGTGCTGAGGACTGAGAGGACGCCTGCCCGCCCGGCGTGGCGGTGACGCCCTCATCGCCCGCGCCGTCATACAAACTGCCGAGCACAATGGGGCGATCGATATCGTTCTCCAGAAACCCCACCAGCACCGCCTGACCAATGCGTGGCACAAACTGCACGCCCAAGCCCTTGCCGGCGTAGCGGCTCGCCACGCGCAGCCAGGCACTGCCGGGTGAGCACGCCTCATTGCGCTCAGGGTTGGCGCTCTGCCAGTGGAACTGCACGCGCACCCGGTGCAGTGCATCGGTATGGATCTCGCCCGCCTCGCCGGGCGTGGTCTCCCCATTCGGGCCGACCACGGTAGCGGTTTGCGGGCCCATTGCCGTAGGCCGTGGATTGATTCGTCCCCCAGTGCCATCAAGCAAAGCCGGGCGCCAGGGCACGTGTACGCGCTGGGCCTCAAACTGATTGGCATAGCCCCGGCTGCGGGCCGGGGTGAGCAAGGCGTCATCCTCTCCTTGCTCGACGCCTGATTCCCGCAGCAGGCGGCGCAAGGCCTTCGCGCTTTCATCCAGCTTGCGCGGCAGATTATTGAGGCCGGCGTGCTGGACGCGGGTGAGCAGGAAGTGGCGCGAAGCTGCGGCAGCGTCGGCTGACTCCGCTTCGCCGCGCAGCTGCGCTTCACGATCCAGCGGGCTGCCCGTCAGCACAAAGCGATGGCCCGCAGCGAAAGAGCGCACCGAGCCTGCGCCCAGAAACACCTTGTTGCGTGCTTCAAGCGCCTCGCGGGCCAGACGCACAGCGCGCAACGCACTCGCCTCATCGGCAAAGGCATACGCGCCGGGCACATCGTAGTCCTCCAACTGCGGCGCATTCGGCCCGCCAAAGACCTGATCAGTCGGCAGAGACACCGCCACGCTGCGTTTGGCTTTGTAGTCCCACGACAGTGCCGTGCTCACGGCCGCCTGCAAGACGCGACGGGCACCCAGCGCGGTCACGGCATCCTGCGCTTCCTGACTGCCCGCGCGATGAAAACGGATGCCGGCGCCACCGAGCGCGTGGGCCGAGCAAGCATCCTCAGGCAGCGCCTCGTTGTGCGCAAAGATCAGCAACTGATCGAGCGGCGCCTGGCCCAACTCCTCGGACTCGACGCCCTGGAAAGCAAAGCCCAGCCCCTCTTCCGCCAGCAGGCGCGAGACGAAATCGAAATCGCTCTCGCGGTACTGCACGCAGTAGCTGCGCGTGCTGCCCTGTGGCGCCTCGGCCAGAAAAGTCTCGACGCCATCGGCCAGCTTCCAGGCCGCGCGGGGCGCGCAAGCGGCAAAGACCGCTTCGACGATTTCCAGCACGGTCTTCTCCTGGAAGACGCGGCAATCGGTGCGCTGGGTGAGTTGCCACAGCCAGGGCACCAGGCTCACCTGATAGCGGGTGAGCGCACCATCGGCGCCGAGGCGGCGCGCCTGGGCGATGTAGCCGGAGCGCGCGTGCGAGCTGCCATCAGAGAGACGCACCACAAAGCGCATCTGGCGGCCGAGCAGCGTCGCCAGCGAAAGATGGGCATTGCTGGAGAGCAGCAGCACCTCGTAGCGGTAAAGGCTCGAGAGGGCCTCCTCACCAAAGAAGGCTTCGAACTCGAGCGGCGCCTCGACGCGCGAGAGGCCTTCAATGGCGCATTCATAGAGCCGGGTATCGGAACGCAGGCCGGCCAGCACCTCCAGTGCGCTCGCTGCGGCGGGCAGGCTGCGGGGGTCTAAGGCCTGGTTCATGGCTTCTTGTCTGGCAGGGCGG
>NZ_PKRR01000023.1:0-2234 GCF_002855595.1 Uliginosibacterium sp. TH139
CTAACCATTCCGTCGAGAGGGACCGCCCACACGCTGCGCTTGTGGGTTCCCTTCGCGGCTTCGCCGCTACGGCGGCCCCTCACGTCAAACGTTAGGCAACACAACAGGGAGCACCAGTATGGATTGGTCGCAATGGAGCAGAGATGCTGTGACTGCCGCCGACGCCAAGAACGATGCGTGGAGGAAACTATTTGGTCTTCAGAGCGCCAAGTATCAATGGGACCTTGAATCAGGCCGCATCATTTTCGAGTCTAGCACTGGAGTAGTGGAGGCTAATCTCTGTGCAGTGGGTTTCGCTTTTCCTGAGCAAAACTCATTTCAATGGGCGTGGGCCGACCGAACGTTACCCGCAAAGGTAGTTTCGCCGCTTGCTTCAGTCCGGGCATTCGGTGAGGCAAATGACCTCTCGCTACTCACAAGCCCCGAAATCCCAGGTGGCATCGCACAAGGCAAGGAGTGCGTCGCTATCGCCGCCCGCATCCTAGATTCAGAAGGCATCTTTATAGATTCCTCGGAAGGCACAACATTTTTCTTCGTGCTATCAGGGTTCAGGCGGCAGGTGGGCAGTAGTGTTGCCTAAAAATTCCGTCGAGAGGGACGGCCCAAAGCTGTGCTTTGGGTTCCCTCCGCCTGCGGCTCCGGCCGCCCCTCACGTCAAACGTTAGACCGCAACCCAATGACGAGCACCGTTACTCTCGCTGAGGTGATTGCCTGCATTCGGGAGAGTCAGGGCATCAAGGAGGCAAAGCCAATATCTGAGGCCACGTTGCTAGAGCGCGATCTCGGAATTACGGGCGATGATGGAAGCGATTTGCTTGAGGAACTACAAAAGCGGTTTAGTGTGTCATTCGCGGGTGCCGACGGCACGTTGCGCGAAGCATTTGGCCTTGGTAAAGACGAGTATCTATTTCACAGCGAAGGCATTAGCCTGTTTCTGATGATTGCGAAATTTTTCGGTTTCACAATAGAGAAAGTGAACCCCCTATCGGTTGGCCAGTTGCACAATGTCATCCAGGAAAGAAGGGAAAACAGTGCCAATTGAACCAAAGCGGTCTAACCCTACAGTCGAGGGGACGGCCAGCAAGCTGGCTTCCCTCGCTGCGCTCGGCGCCCCCTCACTTCCACGTTAGGCCGATATGCGCCGCCACATACTGAAGAGCATTTTCGGAGCTTATGCCGCCCTACTATCGGCTAGCACGTTTTCAGCCCCGGCAAGACGGCTGGTCGATAGTCGTCTTTTAGGAACTTGGCGCTCCGACAAGGAGCGTACAGTCGCTCTTTGGAAGTATCAGAAAGAGCTATCTTCCGAAGCACGAGAACGATTTGAAAACATCTTCGGAAAGTTCACTCTTCGCTTTACCGAGACGCACATTTACACCGAGCTCGATGACACAAAAGACAAAGTCCCCTATTCGGTTGTCGCACGCGATAAGTCTTCCGTGGTTATCGCTTGGCACGAAGAGAAAGAGCGCTCTCTCCAACACATTCACTTTGAAGGTGATGGGTACTATATTCTGAGCGGCTACAACGTTGAGTTTTATAAGCGTATTTCGGGGTAGTGAAATCGCGGAAAGTAAAGTTCCAATGCAAAAATCGCCTAACCCTGCGGTCAAGCGGACCGCCTGCAAGCTGGCGCTTGCAGGTTCCCTCCGCGCTGCGCGCTCCGGCGTCCGCTTACCTCCACGTTAGGTGCTAGAAATTGGGGCCGTTTTCTCAGGGCTGGACTGAAGCGGATGTTGAGGCGGTAATTGCCAAAGGCAATCCGTTAGAGCTTATTTATGTGCCAATTGTGGTCGGCATGAATGCCGCTGATTGTGATCGTGGGTGGGCTGAAAACATCTGTTGCTCTCTCGCAAGCCACGAAAGTTTCAATGTAAGAGGCAATGCCGTTCTTGGGCTAGCGCATATTGCACGCACATGCCGTAGCATTGATTCGGAGCGGGCCGTTCCTATTGTGAAGGCCGCGTTTGAAGATGAATCTGAATTTGTTCGTGGCCATGCCATCGCCGCCGCCGAAGATTTTGAAACCTATCTAGGAATCATCGTTGAGCCACCCCGCACCTAACCATTCCGTCGAGAGGGACCGCCCACAAGCTGCGCTTGTGGGTTCCCTTCGCGGCTTCGCCGCTACGGCGGCCTGAATCGCCCCGGCCTTCCTAGACACTTCGTAGCCTTAAACTGGCGACCAAGTCGAGGTGTCTATGAGCAGCAAGCGGTACACGGAAGAGTTCAAG
>NZ_PKRR01000002.1:0-767930 GCF_002855595.1 Uliginosibacterium sp. TH139
TCTTGAACTCTTCCGTGTACCGCTTGCTGCTCATAGACACCTCGACTTGGTCGCCAGTTTAAGGCTACGAAGTGTCTAGGAAGGCCGGGGCGATTCAAACATGTAGGCGACAACACCTTCAACCATCCGCTGGAAACTGAGGCAGGACGCGGATTTCGACGAGGCACGCGTGCCGGCTTTCACTTCCATCGTCATTCACGCGAACAAGCAGGTAGCGTCCAGGGGAAATTGTGTCCAACGGGAGTGTTTCAGACCGCCCAACGGGCTCCTTAGCGTGCAAAGAGCTTTCGGGCTTCCGGTCTAGTGTTGCCTGACGGGCAGGCTCACCCAGTGCAGTACAATCCAATCTGGCTCTTTTATCTGCAGCTCGCTCGGCTTCTTTCGTGCGCCTGCGTCGCTCACGCTGACATTCGGATTCTGAGCAATAGAGTTGTCCACGCGTTTGCGGGCAGGGTTTGAAGTATCGCCCGCAGGCCTTGCATTTCCGAGTATTCATACTGATTTCCGTGTGTGTAAGGACACGGAAATTCAGGACATACTTTGGCGCCAGGGGGGCTTTGTTGCACAAACCGCCTGCCCGACAGCGTGCAGCCGATAGACTTGCAGGATGAGCAAGCCGCGGAAGCCGATGTGCGCCGAGCATTCTTCGACGCGCGCATCCAGCGCGGTGAGCTGAGTGAGGACGCCCTAAATCATTTGGCGCAGGGATTCGGGCGCCAGGGAGCCATCCTCATCGGTGGAGAGCATCGTGCGCGCCCAATAGTAGGCGGTGCCGCAGGCTTACATGGCAATCCGAGTACCGGCGGGCAGGGTCTTGAGCAAGGCGAGCAACTCGACGCGATTGAAGACTGTTATCTTGCCGCCATGGTCATGTGCATCGCCTACACACACGGCAAACACTTGCTTTGCCAGATCAACAGAGACCGTCGTAGTATTCATATGGACTTCCCCTTTCGCCATTCAGATTGAGTTTCGCAACACCAATCTTGGCACTTTGATGCCGACGAGGCTTACGCCTCCGGCAACCGAGGGAAGTCCCTTTTTAGTCCGTCGAGAGGGACGTCCCAAAGCTGCGCTTTGGGTTACGGAACATCTGAGAAGTCAATTTAGTCCTCAATGAGAGGCCCAACCCATCATTCCACCGGACCTGTGCGGTTTTTTGCGCAGGTCCGGTGAATTCAAACTTTTGGCCTCAGAGCTATTGCGATGAACAATATCCGAGACTTGATAGCAACCGTTGGAGAGACCTATTTCAGGCTCCACATAAACCAGCGTCTTTACGTGAATTCGTTCGCGATTTTGGCGACCTATCTTTCCGCAAGGCCGCTGCTCGGATCGGAGAATGCAAAAGGACTCTTATTTATATTTCTCGCGTTCTGGGTCATAGCAATCACCCATGACCTTGTCTCGCTCTACAAGAAGGTCTACGAAACAGTACTGGGCAAAGCACTTTTAGTGATCCTCTTTAGCCTTTGCGCGAACTTTGCTATCGTCCTGTCGAGCCATGTCGTCAACGATATTATTGGTATCGACCCGTCGAAATTCCCTCACACAATCGCTTTTATTTCAATACTCACAATTCCGTTTTTTATCACAGCTGGGTTTGGCATTCTCAGCATATTATTGCTTGTCATCCTTCCGTTCTTCATGATGGTTCACTCGCTTCCCGACGAAAAGGCGAAGGCAGTGTTCTTTCCAGGGTTGGTTCCGAAGGAAACCATTCCCTACCCAAGAACTACGCGGCTTATTCAGTTGTTGAGCTTTGCTGTATTTTGTGGCGTGGTTTATTCCACATCACAAAAGAGTGTCAAGAGTTACGAAACCTTTCTTACCGAAACCGCTCGGTCCTTTATTTTTCAGTTCGAGATGTACCCCAAATCACCTTGCTCAGTTAGCAGCGGAAGTCGTATTGCATTTCTTGGCGATGGGAATATTCTCGTCGGTTCAATGAGCGGAGAGATCGTTATCTTTAGGGTTCAGGAGTGCAGCGGTGGCTCATAGATACTGCGGCCCACCCCTTCATTCTAGCGGACCTGTGCAAAAAACCGCGCAGGCTGCTCAATTCAAACTACAAAACTTCCCCTCCATTTCAAATAGTCCAATCGCATTTAAGAAAGGAGAATGGGGGGGGAGGGAAAAATGGATGGCAACCGAACGGCCATGGCTTGGGAGGTCGCGGACGAACAGGGTCTTCTGCTCATGGATGAAGGACTTGCGCGCAGAACCGCGGCCAGGGTACCAAAGCAACCGCCCAAGGGCATTCCGAGCATGAATAATTTTTGTTTTTGCGCTTTCGTTAGGCTGCGTCTACCGACACAGGCCACGACAATGCCGAAAGCATATCCCGTACTGGCATCCGCGTTGAATAACCAGTTAGGCAGCGCCTTTAGACCACGTTCTTAGGGATGCTTGGCTAGAGATTTGGCATACTCAAAGGTGAGTTGATGAAGTGTGTCAATCGAGCCCCCCGATAGAAACATAAGTACTCTGCCGCAAACATTGGTTCTAATGCTCGGGTGGCCATGTGCGGTAAGCACTGAAACGTTTAGCAGCGAGCAGAGAACCTTCATAGATGCAAGCTGCTGTGTTGTTGGGGACTTCGTAGATGCCCACTCGTCGTAGTGGCGGAAATTCGCTGCTGCGGCAGAGAAAATTTCTCCCAATGAATAGCCTCCGAAAGCCGGGAAAGTCTTGCGCCACTCATCTTCTGATGCATTGAGATCAAGCTTCAGCCCTACCAAAAGATTGTGTTGAATGACCGCAATTGCTCCTGCCAGCGTGGCTGAGACGAGCTGAGCCTCAACAATCGAATCGGTGGCTTCATGGTAATCAGTGGGATTTCTGCTTAGCGAAGGCCCTGATCCATTTTCTCTCGCAGAGGACAGGGTCTCCAGCGTTTATGAGGCTCGTTTCATTGGCCCAAACAGTTCATCAATGGCGGCCTCACTTTGACGCCAACGCTCGATGAATCTGAACATTCCGTTTGTGCGCGAATTGCCAAGCTGTAGATCACCGTCGCGGGTGATCGCGATGTCGCCTCCTTTGGTGACCTGTAATTCCAGCCCAGATTTCAGACTTTCGAGCCCGAAGCGTGTGAGTGTTTGATCGTAGTCTTGTGGAGGCATGTTGACTTTCGAACTTGCCGACGCAGTTGGTGACGCCTAACGCCGAGTTCAGCGGCAGTTTTTAAGTTGTGGTTTTATGGAATATTTTGCGCAGCAAAACCATAAAACCGCGACTTAAAAACTGTCCAATGAGAGCCGCGACTGGTGCTACAACGACTTATTATGTTCACATAATTCAAAAGCATCTTGAAACATAACGTGGAAGTAAGGGGCGGCCGGAGCGGAGCGCGGTAAACCACAAGCGAAGCGTGTGATTTACCGCCCGACTGTAGTGTTAGGCGTTTGCATTGCGATGCTGCCCGTTGATAACACTTAGTTTGACACCGTCTAGGTGCATTATCCTTTTGGAAAATTGTCGTGCCACACAGTTGAACTCAATATTTCCGCTTAGAGAAACCGAATTTTCTTCACGGAACTTCCATATTTGATTTGCTTGTCCATCTTGAATAGCGCCAGAGAAAAATAGGTTTGTACTTGCTCCGGAAGCTATTCGCTCTTTGTTGAGAATCGCACCCTCCAGTTGCACACCACCACATGAGAGCTGAAATCTTGCACGATCTAGCTCAAGCTCGAATGGGGAAAGGTTAATTGCTTGAAGGCAGAACTGGAATGTGGCCACCTCAGCAAGGTCAACACGAGCAGATTCATGGCGAGGAAAAAGATCGACGTAAACAAGTGATGCGAGACGTTCGCGTGTGAAGTACCCGCGTGCCAAGAAGCCAACAGCGCTTGGAATTTTGCGAAGCAACGGCCACAAACCTTGAATTGCAATGTGCTCAATGGGCATGCGGTACTTTCGAAATGCCTAACGTTCGAGTTCAGGGGACTGGCGCGGCTTTATGCGCCAGTCCCCTGCGACAAAGGGTTCGGCCTCATAGCAGACAAACCTGAATTCCAAGAAGCGGGGGCGGGCTGCATGTTGTGTTCAAAACTGTGAAATCTGGCTTTGTGCCTCCCACGACTACATTCCCAGCCCCAGACCATTATCTTTGGAGAGCGTTCTCTTGTTGCGACAGCGCCATTGCTCGGCACAGGAGCCAGGTTTGCCACCACCGTTGATACAACCTTCAAATCCTTTTGCATCGTCTTCATTGTCGAAGTCGTAGGCGACTCCACCATATTCAACGGTCTTCCCATTTCTTTTGGGATTCGTGTTTGTCATGCTTTTTCTCCGCTCAGAAAGTATAAAAACAACTGGCGCGTTCATAGCGCGAAATTTATGAGGCCAAACGTTTGAATTCACCGGCCTGCGCGGGTTTTTGCGCAGGTCCGGTGGAATGATGGGTTAGCCATCATTTTGAAAACCAGCGGTCTAAAAATTTCTTCTCGCTACCCTTAAACCACAGGTATGCGGCAGACCAGATGGAGCCATAAAACAGCGACCACGACAAGAACTCGGCCCAAGCGGAAAGCGATTTCTCCTTCGTGAGATCGTTGAATTCTTTGATCAGGGTGTGGAAGGGGGTGTTTAGTCCAACAACCAAGAAGTACATAATGGCCGCTGAACATCCTAGGCCCACAAAATAGTAGAAAAGCCTGATCCAATGCTTGATACCGGGCCGGGCTTTCGGGGGCATAGGTGCAGTCCGCTTAAACTCGCAATACGAAACTCTATCGGGTTCTCGGTCTTGAAAAAACCAAGGGCTAGCCTCGTACTTGGCTCGATCCCAATCGTGTTTTAATAACAGCGCAACGCGATCAACGAACTCGGCAATCTGGGATTCCGTGGTCTCTGCTGCGGCTAACCTGCTAGCGGCCTCCACTATGCCCTTATCTTCGGAGTCAAACGGGTTGAGATTCAGTGAAAGTTGGGCGCATAAGAGCTTCAACTTTTCGTTATCTTTGACTCTCCCCGCCTTGAGTATCTCATCGGCAAACTCTCGGATCGCCTGTCGCCACTTGGCTCGTTCCTGTGTGACGTTGGTAATTTGAATGTTGCGCTCATTTGTTCGAAGCGATACCAGAGCAGCGACAAGGCCAGCTACGACTGTTGATGATAAGAATGTGGTCAGGCCCAAAGCGGCTCCTAAAGACTGCTAACGTGTAAGTTAGCGGCCTGCGCGGTTTTTCGCGCAGGTCCGCTCGACTGAAAGGTTATGCGTCACCGAACGACTCCCATTCCGGGAAGTAGAGTGCGCCATGAACCAGAACTTCAGGAAACGGATTGTCAGTCATTTCACCGACCCAATACCTCTCGGCGAACTGAGCCCACTGCGCTGGGTGGGCATTCAGCCACGCGGTGTCGGCCTTGTGAGTGACTGCACCCACTAACAACCGGCATTCGCGCACAACCTTCCGTTCATTTTGGAACCACTCGCGAAGTGCTCGTTCGACAAGTGCGTAGTCATCGAAAACGTACAGACTCTTTAGCCGCGGTGGACATGTGGGGTACCTAGCGCTTCGTATTTCCTCAAACATCCGTTCCTTTGGGTCGCTGAGCCTAGAATAGGCGTATGGGGTCTGCGCATTTTCAAGATGAGGCTCCGCCTCAATACAGGCAGAGACAGAAAGTAGAGCACCCTTTCCAATACGAACATTGTGATTGAAGAGCGATGACGCGCCGATGAGATGCCAATGGGGCGCCTCATCAATCGCACGAGGGCCCCAGCAGGTTTCAACGATAGAGGTCACAGCGCGACTCCGGACGCATAACGAATGAAAGGGACTTCCCCGTCCCGAGGCTGCGGCGGAAGCCGCAGGCAGCGCGAGCTGCCTATGATGGAGTTTCCACACTTCGTCATTCACTCAGTCAAAAAGGGGAAGTCCATGAGCATTATTACCGTCGGGATCGATCTCGCCAAGAACGTATTTGCCGTGCATGGCGTGGGTGAGACTGAATCGCCCCTGATAGTGTAGAGACCGCGCAGCAAGCTCCGCCTCTACTCAGAACCTGGAGAGCCAAGCCCCAGAAGACCCACCTGAGAGAAAACAGCTGCATCCATCTCGGCAAGGGTCACTGGATTGGGGGGCTTTCGTAGAAGACCTTTGAGGTCCGTGACCGAGTTGGTGACTGCCAGCAGCTCATAGCAGCCTGATCCCACGCGAACAAACATCACGCGGTCACCCGGGCCGAGGCCAAGTGACTGACGAACAGAAAGGGGAATGGTTACTCGACCTCCCTCCAATACCGTCGTGCTTGCCATACAGCCTCCGATTCTCGATTTTTGCATCATGAATCAACGTAGCAGATTTGGTGTGACGGCGAGACCTATAAACGGATGGCGCATTCTGTTTTCGAAAATTTTGCCCTCATGAGAATGCTAGCACCCCAGGCATTCATCTCCGGTACAGCCTTGTTTCATGAGGCAGTTCTGTACTACTTGAGCTCACTCACAACGGCGCCGAGCGAATGCTTCTATGTGGCTTTTTAGTCGGTGAACTATCCTTGGAACAAGCCTGCAGCGCACATAGTTTTTGATTACCTCACTTCGAGATCAAATTTAATTACCACTCAGTTTTAAGTCAGAGGCCAAGAGACCTCAGATTTTGTTTTCAAAGCTTTTTTTGATGAAAAAAAATTAGGTTTAAAACCAGGTAGATTTTTCGTAGAAAACCTCAGGTTTCAATTACGAATTTCCAACGGAATGCCGGCCTGATCACCCACCGCCAGCGCCACCAGCACACCGCGCCCGGCAGCGTCGGGCAGCGCCCGTTCAAAGCGGCTGCGGATCTGCTCGCGCCAGCGATCTACCCGGGCCATCAGGCCGCCTCCGCTGTCCTCGAGGCGCTGATTGCCCGGCCCGCTGCGCACATAACCGGTCGCGCCAATGCCTTGCTCGAACAGCCAGCCCTCGTAATCAAAGCCATGCGGGTTGAGACTGGCGTGGGGCTGGCGCAAGCGCAGCGCGAGCTGCCAGGTTTCGCCTGTATGCACTGCTGGTGGCATCTGTCGCAGCTCACCCCTTCCCTGCGCATACCAGCTCAGCATCAAGGTGGCAGGGACTCCAGCAGGAGCCTGCTGGGTTTCCAGGCGAAAACGCAGACCACGCTCAAAGACCTGAGGCAAGCCCGCGATACGCCCGCGCAGCAGCAGGTCCTGTCCCTCCAGATGTTCGGCGAGTCTATCCGCCAGACGCAACTCGGCACGCCAGTTAGCGTACGCAAACCCGAACAAGGCCATCGCCAGCCACAGGGTCGCCACGCGCAGGGGCTTGCGCGGCAGGATCATTGCCACACCCACCAGTGCGGCGGCGCAACCCATGCAGAACGGCCAGGGCTGCAGGTTTGCCTGCAACTGGCAGGATGCGATTCCTAGGGCGAAGAACACGATCAAAAGACGCATGCGGGGATTATTACCAGCCCCCGCCGGGCCTCCGGCTGAACTTACCCGCATTGCCAGCGGTCAATCCCCCCATCGGCTCCGCCATAATGACTCCATGCGCAAATTCATCCGCCATCGCCTGCCCCATCCCGACAGCCTGCGCGAACATCGCATCTTCGGCCTGCTCGGCAATACCCTGCTCCATCCCCGTCTGTGGCACCTGAACCGCCGCTCTGCGGCCGGCGGGATTGCCGTAGGCCTCTTCTGCGGAATGATTCCCGGCCCGCTGCAAATGCTAGGCGCTGGCATCCTGTGCATGTTTTTCCGGGTGAACCTGCCGCTGGCGCTGGTCGGTACTTTTTTCTCCAATCCACTCACCATCGTGCCGCTGTATCTCGCGGCTTTCATGATCGGCCGCTTCGTGACCGGCAGTCATGCCCATTTCACGCATCCGCCGGAGGTGGACTGGAATAGCCTCGCGGAGATGATGTCTGCCTGGGCGCAATGGATCATGAAACTGGGCGAGCCCCTGCTCGTCGGCCTGCCCTTGCTCGCCCTGTTGCTAGCGGCAGCAGGCTACTTCTCGGTGAAATACGGCTGGGAAATCTGGCTGCGCCACAGCTGGCATAAACGCTGCAAGACGCGCCGCTGCAGCACCAAAGCGCAATTGGGTGCTGATTGACAAAAATTAATACCAACTTTCATCCGATGACTATCCTGATGACATCCCCCATCCTCACGGAGATGCCATCTTGCACCGCCCTCTCTGCCGCCTTGCCCTTCTGCTGCTCGCCCTGAGCAGCCTCCAGGCCCATGCCGGGCGCCCCCTGGGCACCGACGATGCCGCGACCGTTGGGGACAAGCAATGCCAGCTCGAAGCCTGGTACGAGAGAACGCAAGACACCCGCGCCTGGGTCGCTTCACCGGCTTGCGGGCTAGGCGAATTCGAGCTGGGGCTGGAGGCCTCGGAAACAAAACTGCCCGAGGCCCAGAAAGAGAGTGCGCAAAGCCTGGCTCTGAAGTGGGCGCCGGAGGTGCTGAAGTTCGGTCCAGTCGGCTTCGGGGCCAAGCTGTGGACTGGCCGCGCCCGCGTTTATCCGGCCGCCGAAGAAGCCTGGGAAGGCTATCGCCCGGTCGAAAATGGCGCCCTGCTGCTGGCAAGCTGGGAGATCACGAACGGCCTCAACCTGCATGCCAATCTGGGCAACGCGCGGGATCGCGTCGAACAGCAGAATGCCCGCCTGGCCAATCTCGCGCTGGCGTGGGACGCGCATGAACGCGTGATGCTGTTTGCCGAAGCCCAGTACCAGCAACGCGCCGGCACCACACAGGCTACTGGCCTGCGCCTGTGGGCCATCCCAGAAAAATTTGGCATCGACCTCACCGCAGCCCGTGTGGCTGGCGTGAGGGATTCCACCACCTTCAGCATCGGCTTTGGCTGGTACGGCCTGTTCGGCAACTGAGCGACACACAGCGAATAATCTGATTGGTAATCGGCTTGAGAAAGAGCTAGAAACAATTCTCATTCCCTGACTTTGGGCACGAGAAGAATGTATGGAGACGCTGCCCGAAGATTGCGCGTGAGGTCAGTGCAATCCCTTGGCTCTACCCGCTTTTGTGCCAGGGCAGTCGCGCCTGTCGCCCTGAAGCTCCGGCACAGCCCTAGCATTTCACGGCAGATAGCCCGGCCTTGGCGGCCTCTTCCATCAGGGAAGTAATGATGAACGATGCCGCCCTCCCCCTTCCCGGTGACGAGTCTTTCCGGCGGGCCGTCGAGTGGGCGCCCACCGCCATGGTCATGGTGAATGAAGAAGGCCGGATCGTGCTGGCCAACGCCCAGGCCGAGCGGGTATTCAGCTACAGCCGCGACGAACTACTGGGCCAGCCCATCGAAATGCTGGTGCCGGCGCGCTTTGCGGGCCAGCACCCGGGCTTTCGCCAGGCCTTCTCCAGCAATCCCCATCCACGCCCAATGGGCAGCGGCCGCGAGCTTTTCGCACGGCGCCACGATGGCAGCGAATTCCCGGTCGAGATCGGCCTTACTCCGATAGACGCCGGCAACGGTTTCATGGTGCTGGCGGCGATCGTCGACATCACCGAACGCAAACGCCTGGAAGAGCGCTTTCGCCGCGTCGTGGAATATGCGCCCAGCGCCATGGTGATGGTGGATCGCAAGGGTTGCATCGTTCTGGTGAATGCCCAGACCGAGCAGCTCTTCGGTTTTCCACGCAGCGCAGTGATCGGCCAGCCGATCGAGATGCTGGTCCCCGAGCGCCTGCATGGCGAGCACGTGGGTTACCGCAACGGTTTTCTCAAGGAATCCCAGCCCCGTCCGATGGGTGTCGGCCGCGACCTCTTCGCGCGGCGGGCCGACGGCACGGAGTTTCCAGTTGAGATCGGCCTCAACCCGATCGAAACCGAAGAAGGGCGGATGGTTCTGGCTTCCATCGTGGATATCACCGAACGCCGCCGGGTACAGCAAACCCTGGAAAAGGCGCTGGAAGAAAAAACCGTGCTGCTCAACGAGGTACACCACCGCGTCAAGAACAACCTGCAAGTCATCGCCAGCCTGCTCAACCTGCAGGCCACCCACACCCAGGAACCACGCCTGCGCGCCATTCTCAGCGAGAGCCAAAGCCGCGTACGGGCGATGGCGCTGACCCATCAGCTGCTCTATGAACGCAAGGATTACTCGCGCGTGGATCTGGGCGAATACCTTGAACGCCTCGCCCAATTGTTGCTCAGCAGCTACCGCGAAGAGAGTGCACACATCAGCCTGCGCCGGGCCCTGCCCTCGGGGCCGCAATTTCTCGACCTCGACCGCGCCATTCCCTGCGGCCTGATCGTCAACGAACTGGTGACCAACGCCTTCAAACATGCCTTTCCGGAGGGGCGTTCCGGCGAAATCGGCCTCGAACTGCATCTGAACGCCAAGGAGCTGGAACTGATTGTGACCGACAACGGTGTCGGTTTTCCGCCCGACTTTGATCTGAACGGCATCCAGTCACTGGGGCTGCAACTGGTGCCCCTGCTGGTCGAGCAGCTCAAGGGCCGCTGCAGCTTCGGGACCGGACCGGGGGCACGCTTCAGCCTACGCTTCCCTCTCGATCCGCTCGATTCCGTCATGGAGACTTCGCCATGAACAGCCAAACACCCATCAACCTGATGCTGGTCGAGGATGAGCGCATCGTCGCCTTCGACCTCAAGAACCAGCTCCAGTCCTTCGGCTACCGGGTCGGTGCCATGGTCGGCAGCGGCGAGCAGGCTCTGGCCTGCATCGCCAAGGTCGCCCCCGATCTGGTGTTGATGGATATCCACCTTGAAGGCGCCATGGACGGCGTAATGGCCGCTACCGAAATCCAGCAGCGCCATCAGATCCCGGTCATCTACCTGACTGCCTTTGCCGAGGACGACACGCTGCAGCGCGCACTGGCCAGCCGGCCCTTCGGCTACCTCGTCAAGCCCTGGGATGTGCGCGAGCTGCACGCCTCCATCCAGATGGCGCTGGCCAGGCGCGAAATCGAGCTGGCGGTGGAGAACAGCGAACTGCGCCTCAAGCTGGCGCTGGACGCAGCCTCGCTAGCCGTCTTCGAATGGCTGCCGCAGAGCAACCGTCTTCACGGTGACGGCCATCTGAGCGCGCTCTTCGGCGATACCCGGATGCCGCTCGACGAATCCTGGGAAGCCTTCATCGCCCGGGTGCACGACGACGATCGAGCGCGGGTCACAGAAGCCCTGGGCCAGGCCCGCTGCTGCGGCGAAACTGTGCACATCGAATTCCGTACCCTGCGCACCAACGGTGGTCCGCATGTCCTGGAGGCCAACGTCAGGGCCTACTCCGGCCCCTGCAGCGAAGGCCGGGTAGTGGGCATCCTGCAGGATGTCACCCAGCGCCGCCAGTCGGAAGACAGTCTGCGTCGTTCCAGCGTCGTCTTTCATACCGCCGCCGAAGCCATCGTCATCGCCAGTGCCGAGCGCCAAGTGGTCGCGGTCAACGCGGCCTTCACGCGCATCACCGGCTACAGCGAGGCCGAAGCGCTGGGTTTCGACACCGACTTGCTGCTCGGCGTGCAACGCGGCGGGCACGACAGTGCGGCCTTCTTCGCCACCCTGGCTGCCGGCCCGGACAGCTACTGGCAGGGTGAGGTGCTGTGTCAGCGGCGCAGCGGCGAGCGCTTCCCTGCCTGGCAAAGCCTGAGCGTGGTGCGCGACCCGCTCAATCAGGTCAGCAACTTCGTCATCGCCTTCTCCGACGTCAGCGAAATACATGTCGTCGAGGAGCGTCTCAATCATCTCGCTCACCATGACCCTCTGACCGGCCTGCCCAATCGCCTACTCTTCGACGATCGCCTGGGTCAGGCCATCGAACTGGCCCGCCGTCAGAAACACTCCTGCCTGCTGCTGTTCCTGGATCTGGACAGCTTCAAGGTCGTCAACGACACCCTGGGCCACAGCGTCGGTGACGAATTGCTGCGTGTCATCGCCGGACGGTTGCGCGACACCCTGCGCGGCACCGACACCGTGGCCCGCCTCGGAGGCGACGAATTTGTGATTCTGGCCAGCGGTGCCAGTGAAAAATACGCGGCAGAGCTGGCCCGCAAGATCCTCAACACGGTGCGCCTGCCGGTCAGCCTGAGCTGCCAGAAAATCACCGTCTCCGCCAGCATCGGTATCGCTGTATACCCCGCGAACGGCAACAACCAGCACCTGCTCATGCGCGCGGCCGACATCGCGATGTACTCGGCCAAATCGGCAGGGCGCAACCGCTACTGTTTCTACTCACAGGAGATGGCGGCACACACCAACGAGCGCCTGCTACTGGAACAGGGTCTGCGCTACGCCATCGAGGAAAAGCAGCTCAGCGTGCTTTACCAGCCCCAGGTCAAGCTGGCCAGCGGGCAGATTTTCGGCGTTGAGGCCTTGTTGCGCTGGCAGCACCCGGAACTAGGCATGGTGCCGCCGGATCGCTTCATTCCCATCGCGGAGGAAAGCGGCGTGATCGACAGCCTCGGGCGCTGGGTCCTGGAGCGCGCCTGTCGTGATATCGCGGGGCTCAGGAATGCAACGGGCGAGCAGTTACGCCTGGCGGTCAACGTATCGGCGCGCGAGTTTCGCCGCGAAGACTTCATCCACACCCTGAGCGAGACCCTGGCCCAGACGGGTTTCCCCGCCGAGGCGCTGGAGATCGAGATCACCGAGAGTACGCTGCAGGTCATCGAGCGCAGCATCGAGATTCTCGGCGCGCTCAAACGCCTGGGTATTGCCGTCAGCATTGATGACTTCGGCACCGGCTACTCGTCGCTGAGCATCCTGCGCGACCTGCCGATTGACCGCATCAAGATCGACCGCTCCTTCATCACCCACCTGCCGGAAAAGAAGGATGGCGTTGCCATCGTCAAGGCCATGGTGGCACTCGCCGGCTCGCTGCATATGGCAATCATTGCCGAAGGCATCGAAAGCCCTGAGCAGGCCGCCATTCTCCGGCAACTCGGCTGCGACGGCGGCCAGGGCTATCTGTTCAGTCGCCCGGTGGCACATCCGGCACTGACTCTGCTGCTCGCCGACGCCCCCGACCTACATTGAGCCGGGCACGCGCCATCAGCCCTCCAGCACTCCGTCACGCAGGTTCAATACCCTGCCGGCACGCCTGGCCAGCTCCGGATCGTGGGTCACGATCACCAGGGCGGTGCCCAAACGTTCGTTCAGGTCCAGCATCAGGTCGAAGACCGTCGCGGCGGTCTGGCGATCCAGGTTGCCGGTCGGCTCGTCGGCCAGCAGCACGCGCGGCTCGGTTACCAGCGCGCGCGCAATCGCAGCCCGTTGACGTTCACCACCGGAGAGCTCGCCCGGCGTATGCGTCAGGCGATGGCCGAGGCCGACAGACTCCAGCATCTTCGCCGCGCGCCCATGCGCCTCCGGCGTGGGCAGGCCACGGATCACCAGTGGCATAGCCACGTTTTCCAGCGCCGTGAATTCCGGCAGCAGATGGTGAAACTGGTAGACGAAGCCCATCGCCTGATTGCGCATGCGGCCACGCTCGGCCTCGTTCATCGAGGTCAGCGGACGGCCCAGCAGCTCCACCGAGCCGGCGCTGGGGGTATCCAGCCCGCCCAAGAGATGCAGCAAGGTGCTCTTGCCGGAGCCCGAGGCTCCGATGATGGACAGCGTCTCCCCCTTGCCCACGGTGAGGCTCACGCCACTCAGCACATGCACGGCCGCATCACCGCTGCCATAAGCCTTGGACAGGCCACGGGCCTGTAACACACATTCGTTCATCGCAACTTCACTCATAGCGCAGCGCCTCCGCCGGATTGATGCGCGAAGCTCGCCAGCTCGGATAGAGCGTGGCCACCACGGTCAGCACAAAGGCCACCCCGAGCACGCCGAGCACGTCACCCCACAGCAATTGCGAGGGCAGATCCGAGATGTAGTAGACGTCCTTGGCAAGGAACTGCATGTGGAAGGTGCGTTCGATCCACGGCACGATGGTGCTGATGTTCTTGGCCAGCAGCACACCGCCGAGGGTGCCGACCCCCAGACCGATCAGGCCCATGGTGGCCCCCTGGATCACGAAGATCGTCATCACCTCGGCCGGGCTGGCGCCCAGGGTGCGCAAAATCGCAATATCGGCCTTCTTGTCCTGCACTGCCATGACCAGCGCGGAGACGATGTTGAAAGCGGCCACCGCCACGATCAGCGACAGGATGATGAACATCACCGTTTTTTCCATCTGCACGGCACGGAAGAAATTCGCATGACTCTGGGTCCAGTCGCTCACGAAGGCATCCTGCGGCAGTTGCCCGCCCAGCTCGCTCGCCACCTGACGCGCCTTGAACAGATCGGCCAGGCGCAGACGTACGCCGCTCACCGCGTCCCCCATCTGGTACAGCGTCTGTGCATCCTTCATGTGGATCAGGGCCAGACCCGAGTCGTACTCATACATGCCCGCCTCGAACACGCCCACCACGCGGAACTGCTTCACGCGCGGCAGCACAGCGGCCGGCGTCACCAGCCCCTGCGGGGCAATCAGGGTCACCTTGTCGCCCTGCCGCACACCCAGCGCGAGCGACAGCTCACGCCCCAGAATCACGCCGAACTCGCCTGGCTTCAGGTCGCCCAGCTCGCCCGAGCGCATGAAGCGGGCGAAGTCGGCCACGGTATCCTCCAGTGCCGGATCGATGCCACGAATCACGCTACCGCGCACGGCCTGATCCATCGAGAACATCGCCTGCTGCTGCACAAAGGGCGCTGCCGCGAGTACATCCTTGCGCTCGAGCGCCTTGGCGCTGTAGGTGCGCCAGTTCTGCAGACTGCCATCGAAGGACAGGATCTGCGCATGCGCCGCCACGCCGAGGATGCGGTTGCGCAGCTCTTCCTGAAAGCCGTTCATGACCGATAGCACCACGATCAGGGCCATCACGCCCAGCGCAATACCTGCCATCGAGGCAAAGGAAATGAAGGAAATGAAGCCGCCGCCCGAGGCATTGCGACGCTTGGCGCGCACATAGCGCAGCCCGACAAGGAGAGGAAATTTCATGGCGCGGCAATGCTACACTGCCCTGGCCTCTGGCGCACCCCGCGCCCTTTTTAGCGCCCTTCTTTAGCGCCCTATTCGGCCTTGAAAATCCTGTGAGTTTTCATCCCAGCATGGGCACCCGCCCCAAGCACAGCGAGCCCGCCCGCGCCACGCTTGTTCTGCCCGGCCTCGTCTGGCCCGGCAGCGGCATCACGGCCTCCCTTCAACAACTTGATCTGCCGGCGCTGGCCACCCTGCTCGGGCGCGGCGACACCCGCGAGCAGGCGGCGGAACCCTGGTCACAGTGGCTCCCTGCTCAGTTCGGCGCCAGCGAACTGCCCTGGGCGGCGCTGCGTTTGGCCGGCGAAGACACGCACCCCACGACCGCCGCAACGCACGTACTCTGCGCCGATCCGGTCTCGCTCAGCTTCGCCTCCGACGCCCTGCTTCTGCGCGGTCCGCGCGAACTGGCCCTGCAGCCCTTAGAGGTCAGCGCGCTGATCGATACGCTGAACACCGAATTCGCCGATCTGGGCCACTGGCATGCCGCCAGCCCGGAGCGCTTCTACCTGCTCGCCAAGGCGCCGGTCGGCGCCCGCTTCCATCCGCTAGCCGAAGTGCTCGGCCGCCCGGTTGCCTTCTTCCCATCCGAAGGCGAGGACGCGAGACGCTGGAACCGGCTCGCCAACGAGATACAGGTCTGCCTGCACAATCACCCCGTGAGTCAGGCCCGTAGTGAGCGCGGCCAGCTCGCACCGAATGCCCTGTGGTTCTGGGGCCAGGCCGACACCGCCCTGCCCGCCCTGCAGGCGCCCACCACGCATCTGTGTAGCTCGGACCCGCTGCTGCGCGGCCTTGCCCGCCGGGCCGCCTGCCAGTTCATCGACAGCCCCGCGCGCATCTGCGCCGGACTGCCCGGCCAGAGCTGGCTGCACGACGGCCGTTTGCAGGAGGCCGCGCAGATGGGCGACTTCAATGCCTGGCTGGGTGGCTTGCAGGAAATCGAACGCCGGCTTCTGCAGCCCCTTCTCGCGGCCTGGCAAAGCGGGCGGATTCAGGAACTCCGTCTGCAGGCCCCGTCCGACAAATGTCTGCTCAGCGTCCGGCTGCCACGCCTCGCACGCTGGGCTTTCTGGCGCAAGCCACTCGCCGGCAGCGGACTAAGCGCGTGGCTGCAGGCCCCTACGGAGAACCGCCCCGCATGACCCGCCTGATCCAGCGCCAAGCCGATTCGCGCACCGCCCGCCAGTTGCAGGACGCCGGCCTGCACCCTCTGCTGGCTCGCCTCTACGCTGCGCGCGGCATCCATTCCGCCAGCGAACTGAAGATGGACCTTGCAGGCCTCTTGCCGCCTGAGGGGCTCAAGGGCATTGCGGACGCCGCGCGCTTGCTGGCGGATGCCATCGAAGCCCAGGCACGCATGGTAATCGTGGCGGACTACGACTGCGACGGCGCCACCGCCTGTGCGGTCGGCATCCGGGCGCTACGCCTGCTCGGCGCGAAAGACGTGCACTACTTCGTGCCGGATCGCGTGGTGCACGGCTACGGCCTCTCGCCCTCGGTCGTCGCCGACGTGGCGCGTCTCGAAGCCGATATCCTGATCACCGTGGACAACGGCATCGCCAGCGTGGAAGGGGTCGCTGCAGCGCAGGCGCTGGGCATGACGGTGCTGGTCACCGACCACCACCTGCCCGGCGACACGCTGCCCACAGCCGAAGTGATCGTCAATCCGAACCAGCCCGGCTGCACATTCGAGAGCAAGAACCTCGCAGGCGTCGGCGTGATGTTCTATACCGCGCTGGCTCTGCGCGCCGAACTGCGCCAGCGTGGCATATTCACCGACGCAAATCCGGCACCCAACCTCGCCAGCCTGCTCGATCTGGTGGCGCTGGGTACGGTAGCCGACGTCGTCAAGCTCGATCCCAACAATCGCCTGCTGGTGCGCCAGGGCATCAATCGCATGCGTTCGGACCGCATGTGCGCCGGCATCCGTGCCCTCTTCGCCATGGCCGGGCGCAACCCAGCGCGCGCAACCCCTTTCGACATGGGCTTCGCGCTGGGCCCACGCCTGAATGCCGCCGGGCGCTTGTCCGACATGAGTCTGGGCATCGAATGCCTGATCACCGACGACTATGCCCGTGCCTTCACCATCGCTCAGGAGTTGCAGAACCTGAATGTGGAGCGGCGCGAGATCGAGGCCGAGATGCGCGACGCCGCGCTCGCCACGCTGGATGCCACCCGGATTGATGAAGGACCGGCCATCGCGCTATTCGAGCCGGAATGGCATCAGGGCGTGATCGGCATCGTGGCCGGCCGCATCAAGGATCAGGCGCACCGCCCAACCATTGCCTTCGCCCGCGCCAGCGAGCGCGAGGATGATGGCGGCGAGATCAAGGGTTCGGGCCGCAGCATTCCGGCACTCCACCTGCGCGACGCTCTGGACCTGATCACCAAACGCCATCCGGACCTGATCCTGAAATTCGGTGGCCACGCCATGGCCGCCGGCCTGACGATCCGCGAGCGAGATTTCACGCGCTTCCGCCAGATCTTTGCCGACACCGTAGCCGAACTGGTACCGCCCAATGATCTGCAGCGCACGCTGGAGACCGACGGCGCGCTGGAGACCGGCTACATGAGCCTCGAAACCGCTCGCCTCATCGACGACGAGATCTGGGGTCAGGGCTTCGCCGCGCCACTCTTCGAGGACGTGTTCGAAGTCAAACGCCAGCGCCTGATGAAGGAACGGCACCTCAAGCTGGAGCTGGCCAAGCCCGGCGCAGTCTTTGAAGCAGTGCGCTTCAACTGCGCCGAAAATGTGCCCGCCCGCATCCGCGCCGCCTACCGCCTCTCCAGCAATGAATGGCAGGGCGTGCAGAGCCTGCAGCTGATGCTGGAATATTTCGAGCCAGCGTGACCCCCAATCTGCTCGCAGGCTGCGTTATGACGATAAAGTAGTTGCCATTCACTTAAGCAGTCTCTCCGAAGCGTGATGATCAGCTACCGCCAGGCATCCATTGCAGACATTCCTTCAATTTGCGCACTGGGCAACGAGGTCAACGAGATCCACCACCGCGTCTGGCCACAGATCTTTGCCCCCGCAGGCGAAGCGGCGCGCGACCAGGCCTTCTGGGCAAAGGGGATCGGCGCGCCGGAGGCCGAGACATTCGTCGCAGAGCGCGATGACCAGGTCATCGGCTTTGTCTCTGTCAGCATGTTCCAGGAGTCCGGCTCACTCATGCAGCCCATGCGCTACGGACGCATCGGCTCGGTCAGCGTAGCCAGTGAACATCGTGGTAAGGGAGTTGGCCGCGCACTGATGGCACGAGCGGAAGAATGGGCAGCAAAGCATGGCGCCATCGATATGCGCCTGCACGCATGGGCCTTCAATGAGCGGGCGATCGCGCTGTACGAAGAACAGGGTTATGCAATACGCTCGCATTTCCTCGGAAAGCCGTTGTGATCCAGACTTTCATCCTCACCCTGAAACCTAACTCCCAATGAGCATCTACGCCCTCAAGCCTAAGTTCCAGAACCTGCTCCGCCCGCTGACCCGCGCGCTTTTCAATGCCGGCGTCACGGCCAATCAGGTCACGCTTGCCGCCTGCGTGATTTCGGTGGCTCTGGGCCTGTGGCTCTTCATCGACCCGCGCCCGGCGCTGTTCGGCCTGATCCCGCTGTGGATGTTCCTGCGCATGGCCTTCAATGCCATCGACGGCATGCTGGCGCGCGAGTTCGGGCAAAAGTCGAAACTCGGCGCCTACCTCAACGAGCTCACCGACGTGATCTCGGACGCCTGCCTCTACCTGCCCTTCGCCGCCCTGCTGCACTTCCCGGCGCTGTGGGTCGGGGTGTTCATTGCGCTGTCGATCGTGGTCGAGATGAGCGGCGTGATCGGCCTCATGGTGGACGCCTCACGCCGTTATGACGGCCCCTTCGGCAAGAGCGACCGCGCCTTCGTGATCGGGGCGCTGGCGCTGGCCATCTGGCTGGGGTTGCCGGTGCAGGGCTGGCAGGCGCTGGTCTTTCCGCTCATGAGCCTGCTCTGCGCACTGACCATCGTGCAGCGCGTACGCAAGGGGCTGGCTGAAGCTGCTGCAGAGTGAAAAACGGCCCGACAGTGTCGGGCCGTTCGCTTGCAGCCTGCTCCCTCAGAACTTGAAGCTCGCGCCGAAGGCCGGCCCGCTGAAGCTCAGGTTCTGCACCAGCTTGTCGGAAGGCTGGTCGTAAGCGATGTGACGATAGGCGAAGTTGGCGCTCCCCCACTTGAAGCGGTAACCCAGCCCCAGCATGGCCTGCCAGGATTGCGCATCCGGCCCCACGCCGAAATCCAGGTAATACGGCACATGCCAGTTGCCGGCACCAAGCTGGATATCACCGCGCACGCCAGCAATGGCGTTCCACAGATCGACGCGCTCGGAAATGCTGCCATTGGCCGGGAAGCTGCTCGTGCCTGCCGGGCCGCTGACCGAAGCATTCAGCGCCCAATCTGCCGTTGCCTTGAGGCCAAAGTAGCGCACACCCCCTAGCACTTCGAAAGTATCGGCCCTGTTACGCGCCACCACCTTGCTACCGGCCAGTGTCCATTCGAGCCCCTTGAATGTCGTATTGCTGCCGGCATCCAGGCTGCTGGAATAGCGGTTGTGGGCACCATCGGCATTGAAATCGATACTCTTCACATGGCTCTTTTCGCCGGCAAAGCTCAGATAGACCACGTCTGAAATGATGGACCAATCACCCTTGCGAGCTTCGCCATTGAGCATCACGAGCATCTGCAGATTGCTGAGCCAGTCGTTCGGGCCGACCTCGCTCTCCGGCGCACTGCCGCCGGCAGGCGCCGAAAAACGGAAGGTGGTATTGATGGTTGGCAGCCACAGGTAAGGCTGCACGGAATACTGCCAATCCTCTGCCTGGGCTGCACCACACATGCCGCCGGCAAGACAAAGAACTGAAACAGCGGTCAGACGCTGCAAGACCGATGTACACATGTCGTCATCCTTTTAACGAAAAAACCAGCTCGATCATCGGGCGAGCTCCGGCGCTGCGCAAGCCGGCATTGCGGGCACACAAGCCCCTGGATTACGCCCCCTGCACCGACGAGAAAATGGTGAGACAGAAAATCCACTCAAGACGAGTGGGTATTGCGGAAAACCACTAGAAATTTATTCCGCATAGAATGACTCTCAGCCCTATCAGGTTTTCTCACTCCCTACGGAGCACACATGAGTCGTCAGGTCATTGAAAGCAGCTTCACCACCAGCGACGGATCCTCGCTCTTTTATCGTCACTGGCCCGCACAAAGCGCCACGCCACGCGGCGTGATCGTGCTGTTCCACCGCGGGCATGAGCATTCGGGCCGCATGGCCCATGTCGTGGATGAACTGCAGCTGCCGGACTTTGCCTTCTATGCCTGGGATGCCCGCGGCCATGGCCGCAACGCAGGCCCGCGCGGCTTTTCGCCGAGTTTCGGCCGTTCGGTTCGTGATGTGGATGAGTTCGTGCGCTTTGCCGCGGCACAGCACGGCCTGCCGCTTTCGGATGTCGGCGTCATTGCGCAGAGTGTGGGCGCCGTCACGGTCAGCGCCTGGGTGCATGATCACGCGCCGCAGATCCGCTGCATGTCGCTCGCCTCACCGGCATTCAAGGTCAAGCTTTACGTCCCCTTCGCGCGTGCTGGCCTCACGCTGATGCACAAGCTGTTCGGCAACTTCTACGTCAATTCCTACGTCAAGGCGCATTACCTGACGCACGATCCGGCGCGCATCAGCTCCTTCAACGCGGACCCGCTGATCACCCGGCCGATCTCGGTCAACATCCTGCTCGCGCTCTACGAAGCGGCCGAGCGCGTGGTACAGGATGCCGGCGCGATTCAGGTGCCGACCCAGCTGCTGATCTCCGGCGCAGACTGGGTGGTGCATCACGCCCCCCAGCACGAATTCTTCGAGCGTCTGGGCAGCGCTGTGAAAGAAAAACACGTCCTTGAGGGCTTCTATCACGACACGCTCGGCGAAGTGGATCGCCACCTTGCCATTGCCAAGCTACGCAGCTTCCTGCTTGAGCGCTTCGAGGCCGAAGCACTCAAGCCGCAACTGCTCGACGCCCACCAGCGCGGCTACAGCTTTGACGAATACACCCAACTCGCGCGGCCACTGCCCCTGCTGAGTCCGAAGCGCTGGGCCTTTGCGCTCTCTCGCCTGTCCATGAGCAGCATCGGCCGACTCTCCTCGGGCGTGCGCCTGGGTTTTGCCACCGGCTTCGATTCGGGCAGCACGCTGGACTACGTTTATCGCAATGAAGCACGCGGCCAGGGCCTGGTTGGGCGCCTGATCGACCGCAACTATCTGGACGCAATCGGCTGGCGCGGCATCCGCCAGCGCAAACTGCACGTCGAGCAACTGCTGCAGCTAGCCATCTCGAAGCTGCGCGCGGAAGGCCGCCCGGTACAGGTGCTGGACATCGCTGCCGGCCACGGGCGCTACATCCTCGAAGGCATCGAAAAGCTGGACCAGAAGCCGGATGGCATTCTGCTGCGCGACTTTTCCGAGTTGAACGTCGAGAAGGGCAACAAGCTCATCGTCGAGAAGGGCTTGCAGGGCATTGCACGCTTCGTGCAGGGCGATGCCTTCAACCGCGCTTCGCTCACCACCGTATCGCCCCGCCCCACGATCGGCGTGGTCTCGGGCCTCTACGAACTCTTTCCGGACAACGCACTGCTGCGCGAATCACTCGCCGGTATGGCGGATGCCGTAGAGCCCGGCGGCTACCTGATCTACACCGGTCAGCCCTGGCACCCGCAGCTGGAGTTCATTGCACGCGTGCTGTCCAGCCATCGCGATGGCAAGCCCTGGGTGATGCGCCGCCGCGTGCAGGCCGAAATGGACCAGCTCGTCGAAGCCGCCGGCTTCACCAAGCTGCACACGCTGGCCGATGAGTGGGGCATCTTCACGGTGTCGATTGCGCGGCGCAATCTGGCCTAGGTTAGGCTTCAGCCGCACACCCAACCCGCAGGGCCGGCAGAAGTCGGCCCTGCGGTTCATCCTGACGCCCCCTGCGCAAAACCCAAAATGTCTGAAAACCTCGTCATGAAACCCAGACGCCCCTGGACTCAGGCCCTTGCCTGGGGCGCCTTTCTCGGCGTGCTGTTCTTTGGCAGCTACAGCGCAGCCAATCACTTCACCGCCCAGCGCAGCGACGTAGGCGTCTACGTATTCGGCTGGGAGCAACACATCCCCTTTGTTGCCTGGACCATCCTGCCCTACTGGAGCATCGATTTTCTGTACGGCATTGCGTTGTTTGCCGCACGCAGCCGCGACGAACTTTTCCGTCTGGCCAAACGCCTGCTGGCTGCGCAAGTCCTCTGCATTACCGGCTTCCTGATATGGCCGCTGCATTTCTCGTTCAGCCGCCCCGAAACTCATGGTTGGGCCGGCGCAATGTTCGATGCACTCACAGGCTTCGACCTGCCCTACAACCAGGCGCCTTCACTGCATATCTGCCTGCTCGTCGTGCTGTGGCGCTTCTATGCCGACCTCGCAGGACATCGCTCGATCCGCTGGCTGCTCCACGTCTGGTTCGCGCTGATTGGCGTGTCGGTTCTTACCACCTGGCAGCACCATTTCATCGATGTATTGACCGGCTTCTGGGCCGGTGCGCTGTGCCTGCTGCTGGTGCCGGATGGCGACACACCATGGCGTTGGCGCGGGCTGGAAGCACAACGCTCACGCCTTGCGCTGTACTACGGGGCCGGTGCGCTGACAGCCGCCGGCCTGGGCGCCCTGCTCTTCCCCGCCGCCCTCGCCTGGCTGCTGTACTGGACGGCTGCGGCCCTTGCCGGTGTCGCCGCGCTTTATCTGTTTGGCGAAGGCGCCCACTTCGGCAAGCAGGGCACGCGCATGCCCTGGCGCAGCTGGATGTTCTTCACCCCTTACTTGCTGGGTGCGCGGCTCAACGTATGGCTATGGACACGCAAACTTCCAGCCGGCGCTGAAGTCATCGATGGCGTTTTCCTCGGCCGTCAGCCGGACGCCGCCACACTCATCCACTACAACATCGATCAGGTCATCGACCTCGCCGCCGAACTGCCACTGCCCGTGCCGGGATCGGCTGCATACAGCCTCCCGCTGCTCGACCTCCTGCCCCCCAACGGCAAGCAGCTGGCCTCGGCAGCGGACGCCATAGAACATGCTCGCCATCAAGGGCAGCGCGTGTGGGTCTGCTGTGCGCTGGGTTTCTCGCGCAGTGCCGCCAGCGTGGCCGCCTGGCTGGTGCGCCATCGCGCGCACACGCCGGAAGAGGCTGTGATGGCAATCCGGCGCGCACGACCCCATGTGCGCCTGCAGGCGCAGAGCATTGCGGCAGGCCTCTCGTCTGCAAAACATCCTTGATTACAAAACAGGGCCCGACACGCATGACCCCGGACCGCACACTCGCCACCCTCAGCGCCGCCTTTCTGCGCAGTACCCAGCCGCTGCAAGTCTTCGGCGGCATCCTGTGTGCAGTCGCGGCTGGCGGCCTGCTGCTCGCAACGCGGCAGGCGGCAGCACCTGCACTGTGGCTGTTCGGCACGGCCCTGTTGCTGGGTCTGGCACTGGCCTGGTACGCCTTGCGCATCCGTTTCGACGTAGCCGCCTTCGAGCTGATCGCCGCACATGAGCAGGAGGCCAGGGCCCTGCCGGATTTCGACGCCGCGCTGAGCCAGCTGGGCTTACGCCAGGGCACGGATGTACGCGATCTGGCCCAGCGCGCAGCAGCCACGCGGAAGCTGGTCGTACGACTGGCTGCGGTAGTATGCGCACAACTATTTCTCGTGCTGGCCGCCAGCGGCTTCCTGTATGTGGCTTGATCGTTTCGCCGGACTTTTCCTGATTGCGCTGGCCCGCCTGCTCACCGGTGCCTATGCCAACTGGCTGGGCTGTAAACCCGAAGCGCAGCAGCGTCTGTACTTCGCCAACCACTCCAGCCATCTCGATTTCCTGCTGCTGTGGGCCATGCTGCCACCCTCGATCCGTTACCGCACCCGGCCGGTAGCGGGTGCGGACTACTGGGACGCCTCGCCGCTGCGGCGATACCTGATCCATCGCGTGTTCCGCGGCGTGCTGGTCGAACGCAAACCGAAGCCCGGCATCAGTCCGCTCGCGCCGCTGCAAGCCGCACTCGACGCCGGCGACTCGCTGATTTTCTTCCCCGAAGGCACGCGCTCACTCGATGGTGAGATGCAGGCCTTCAAGGGTGGCCTCTACCATCTGGCACGGGACAACCCCCACGTGGAGCTGGTGCCGGTGCGCATGGAAAACCTCAATCGCGTGATGCCCAAGGGCAATCTGCTGCCGGTGCCACTGGTCTGCGTGCTGAGTTTCGGTACGCCGCTGGCACTGGGTGCGGAAGAGGCCAAGGCGGATTTTCTCGTGCGAGCGCGCGAAGCCGTGCTGGCGATGATGCCGAAACATTGATCCGGGGGCAGGAGTGGCCGGAGGCCGCTCCTGCATGAACCTTCACGGCCGATGGCCGCTCTCACCGAAAACAACCATGAGCCTGACCACTTCCCTGCAAAGCATTCCTAACCAGGTCCCCGAAGCCGCACGCGAAGCCACTTTTCATCTCTTCCTCGGCATCGGCGCGGTGCTGCTCATTGCCAGCCTCATTGGCTGGCTGCTGCGCTGGAAGCTGGGACGCGACAACGGCGTGGTTGCCAATCTGGTGGCGCGCACCAATGCCTGGTGGGTGATGGTGGCCGTGATCGGCATCGCGCTGCTCGGCGGGCATACCGGTGTGGTCCTACTCTTCGGGCTGATTTCCTTCTTCGCCCTGCGCGAATTCATCACCCTCACGAATACCCGGCGCGGTGACCACTACGCCCTGCTGGCCTGCTTCTTCGTGTTCCTGCCGCTCCAATATGTGTTCGTATGGCAGAACTGGTACGGCATGTTCTCGATCCTGATTCCGGTTTATGCCTTCCTGCTGATGCCTTGCCTGGCCTGCCTCGGGCAGGACACCACGAACTTCCTCGCACGCGCCACCCAGACGCAATGGGGCCTGATGATCTGCGTGTATGCCATCTCGCATGTGCCGGCCCTGCTGGCGCTGAACATCGCCGGTTACGAGGAACGCAACCTGTTGCTGGTGGTGTTCCTGATCATCGTCGTGCAGTCCTCCGACGTGCTGCAGTACGTGTGGGGCAAGCTCTTCGGCCGGCGCAAGATCGCCCCGAACCTCTCACCGTCCAAGACCGTCGCCGGCTTCCTCGGCGGGCTGGGTAGCGCTACCGCGCTGGGCGCTGCGCTGTTCTGGATCACGCCCTTCACGCCCTGGCAGGCGGCCGGCATGGCGCTAGCCATCACCCTGATGGGCTTCTTCGGCGGGCTGGTGATGAGCGCCATCAAGCGCGATCGCGGCGTGAAAGACTGGGGCCACATGATCGAAGGCCACGGCGGCATGCTAGATCGGCTGGACTCGGTGTGCTTCTCTGCGCCGGTCTTCTTCCACCTCGTGCGCTACTTTTTCACATAGTCACTCCTCAGGCCTGAAGACATTCCTGCCGTAAAGGCGGGAATGGAGCGCTTCGCAAGATTTTCCGCCGACACCCTGACCCTGGCCGAGCTGATGGCCGCGCTGAGCCATGCGCTGGACATCACCGAAGGTCAGCCACGCGGCCATTGCGTGCGCGTGTGCTGGATCGGCATGCACATCGGCCACGCCTTGGGGCTGGACAATGCCCAGCTGCGCTCGCTCTACTACACCCTGCTGCTCAAGGATCTGGGCTGTAGCAGCAACGCGGCACGGATCTGCGCCCTCTATCTCACCGACGATCTGGCCTTCAAACGCGACTTCAAGTTGGCGGGCACCCGCAGCGCCCAGATCATCGGCTTCGTGCTACGCCACACCGGCCTCCACGCCTCCCTCAGCGAGCGCTTCCGCTCCCTCTTTCATCTGTTTCAGAACGGCGAGGAAATCGGCCGCGAGCTGTTCGAAACCCGCTGTCAGCGTGGCGCCGAAATCGCCCGCAAGCTGCGCTTCGATGAAACCGTGGCCGACGGCATCCTGCACCTCGATGAGCACTGGAACGGCGGCGGCAAGCCGCTAGGCATCGCCGGTCCTGCGATCTCGCTGCTGGCTCGCATCGCCTTGCTGGCCCAGGTGGCTGACGTGTTCTTCACGGCCAACGGACCCGCGGCCGCGCAGCAGGAGGTGCGAACGCGCAGCGGTAGCTGGTTTGATCCGCAACTTGTGCGAGCTTTCGAGTCCGTCACCCAGTCAGTGGAGTTCTGGCAGACCCTCGCCTCGGACAACATCGACCGGGCCGTGTTCGCGCTGGAGCCGGCAAGGGATTCGGTCGTGCTGGATGACGACTATCTCGACGACATCGCCGCCGGCTTCGGTCAGGTGGTCGACTCGAAAAGCCCCTACACCGCCGGCCACAGCGAGCGTGTGGCGCTCTACACCGACATGCTCGCCGAAGAGCTGGGCCTCACGGCGGAGCGCCGCCGCTGGCTCAAACGCGCCGCCCTGCTGCACGATCTGGGCAAGCTGGGCGTTTCCAACAGCGTGCTCGATAAGCCCGGCAAGCTGGATGAGGCCGAATGGCGCGCAGTGCAGATGCATGCCGCCTACACCGAGCAGATCCTCAGCCGCATCGGTGCCTTCCGCGAGCTGGCCAGCGTGGCCGGCGCCCACCATGAGCGGCTCGATGGCAAGGGCTACCCGCAGGGCCTCACGGCAGAAAAGATTTCGCTGGAGACCCGCATCATCACCACGGCCGACATCTTCGATGCGATCACCGCCGAGCGACCCTATCGCGGCGCCATTCCGATCGACAAGGCACTCGACATGATGGCCGAAAGCGTCGGCAGCGCAATCGACGCAGACTGCTTCGCGGCGCTGCGCAAGGTGACCGCCCAATTCGCTCCAAGGGTTTAGTAGGAGTGGCCGCAATCAGCCCGCAAAGTGGCTGAAATACCAGCCATAGAAGCCCAGCCAGCCCGCCGCCCACAGCCCCATCCGCCCGCCTAGCGACAGGCCCGGCAAAGCCCGGCAGATCAGCCGCACCAATCCGGCGACGGCCAGAAAGCGCAACAGACGGGCCGGAATGCTGATCGCGAAGAAAAGCAGTGGATTGAGCGCCAGTGCGCCAGCCATCGCTGCATAGATTTTGTAAGGCGTGCCGGTGAGCGGGCCGATGCAAAGCGCGAGGAGCCCATCCTCGCGCAACTGCCGCGTCACAGCTTCGCACATCGCCAGATCAATCGCCGGAATCTCGCGCAGCACGCCCAGCACCGTGATCGGTGAAAACCGGCCCCAAAAATACATCAACACCCCACCGAGCAAGGCGCCAGCCAACGCCCACAGGCACGCATGCACCACCCGACGCATCGACTGCTTGAGGGCCAGGCCGGAGAGCAACACATCCGGCACAATGAAAAACAGCGTGGCCTCCGCCAATCCCCAGGCAAAGGCCTCCAAGCCGACCCGCTCAGGCAACAAGCGCACGCCGGCCTCCCAGATTGATCACCGCGACCGCACCCAGAATCAGCAATACGGCCAACGCTTCAGCCCAGCCGGGTTGCTCACCGAGAAACAGCGCGCCGGAAGTCACACCCACCAGCGGCGTCAGCAACGAGGAAAGCGAGGACACCGCCACTGGCACCATCAACACCAATCGATTCCAGGCCCAGTAACACAGCATGAAAGTCACCAGCGCGCTGAAAGCCAGCGCAGCCAGTGCCCCCGCACCGGGTAGCTGTGGCGGAATGCCATCCACCCAGACCGCTGCCGGCAGCATCGGCAGGCTGCCCAGCAGCAGTTGCCAGCCGGTCAGCGACATGGTTTCGAGCGGCAAGGCCCAACGCTTCATCAGCACCATGCCGCACGCCCAGCACAGCGCTGCACTCACCATCAGGATCGCCCCCAGCGGCGCCCGCATCAGCTCCAGCACATCCTGCCCCATCAACACCGCCACGCCGGCCCCGCCCAGCAGCAAGGCCACGCAGCGCCGAGGATCGAGGCGATCGTTCAGCAGCCAGACAGAGAGCGGTACGCACCACAGCGGCATAGTGTAGGCCAGCAGCGCCGCCCGGCCCGAGGGCAGGTAGAGCACGCCATAGGTAGACAACACGTTCCAGCTCAGCACGTTGAAAAAGGCCAGCATGCCCAGCTTGGGCCAATGCGCACGCGCCACCGCCACCGAAGCACCACTGGCGCGGACCAGCAGCAAGGTCAGCATGCCGGCCGCGAAAGCTGATACGCCACGAAAAGACAAGGGCGGGATTTCGGCCAGGGCGTACTTGATCACGGTCCAGGAAAAACCCCAGCCGAAGATGCAAATCAGCAGCATCAGCCAGGCGTTGCGGGAAAGCCGGACAGGCGAAGACATGCGGGAGCGGGAAGCGGAAAGCAGCACCAGGCGGCGGGAAGCCGACCATACCGGAATTCCGGCATGCCGGGCAGGCGGCCTCTGTATAATCCGCGCCTTGTCTGAAAGCCGCATGCCATGACCGAACTCAAGCAAGAACTCGCCCGCCGCCGCACTTTTGCGATCATTTCCCACCCTGACGCGGGTAAAACCACGCTGACCGAAAAACTCCTGTGGTTCGGCGGCGCCATTCAGGTGGCCGGTGAAGTGCGCGCCCGCAAGGCCGCCCGCCATGCCACCTCCGACTGGATGGAGCTCGAAAAGCAGCGCGGCATCTCGGTCACCTCCTCGGTGATGCAGTTCCCCTACCGCGACGCGATCATCAACCTGCTCGACACCCCGGGCCACGAAGACTTCTCGGAAGACACCTACCGCACGCTCACCGCCGTGGACTCGGCCGTGATGGTGATCGACTCGGTGAACGGCGTGGAATCGCAGACCATCAAGCTGCTCAACGTGTGCCGCCTGCGCGACACCCCGATCCTCACCTTCATCAACAAGCTCGACCGCGAAGGCCGCGAGCCGATCGAGCTGCTCGACGAAATCGAATCCGTGCTGGGCATGCAGTGCGCGCCGATGACCTGGCCGATCGGCATGGGCAAGCGCTTCCGCGGCGTGTATCACCTCTATAACGACAGCATCGCCTTCTTCGACCCGCATGCCGAAAAAGGCACTTCCGAAATCATCCAGGGCCTGGACAACCCGCGTCTGGACGAAGTGATTGGCGATCAGGCCGACGAGTTGCGAATTGAAGTGGAACTGGTGCGTGGCGCCTCCCACACTTTCGATCGCGAAGCCTACCTGGCCGGCAAACAGACGCCGGTCTTCTTCGGCTCCGGCGTCAACAACTTCGGCGTTCAATCGGTGCTGGACGCCATTGTCGATCTTTCGCCGCGCCCGCTCGCCCGTGCCACCGAACACCGCGTCGTGGCACCGGACGAAGCCAAGTTCTCGGGCTTCGTGTTCAAGATCCAGGCCAACATGGATCCCAAGCACCGCGACCGCATCGCCTTCCTGCGCGTGTGCTCGGGCAAGTTCGAGCGCGGCATGAAGATCAAGCAGGTCTCGCAAGGCAAGAGCATGGCGATCAACAACGCCATCACCTTCATGGCGCAGGATCGCAACACCACCGACGTGGCCTATTCGGGTGACATCATCGGCATCCCCAACCACGGCACGATCCGCCTCGGCGACACCTTCACCGAGGGGGAAGACCTCAAATTCACCGGCATTCCCTCCTTCGCGCCGGATCTCTTCCGCCGCGCCCAGATCAAGAACCCGCTCAAGATGAAGCAGTTGCAGAAAGGCCTGCAGCAACTCGCAGAAGAAGGCCAGACCCAGCTCTTCAAGCCGCTCGCTTCCAACGACCTGATCCTCGGCGCGGTCGGCATGCTGCAGTTCGAGGTCGTGGCGCACCGTCTGGAACACGAATACGGCGTGGAGTGCGTGTTCGAAGGCTGTAACTGGGCCACCGCCCGCTGGCTGCGTGGCAAGGACGACGACATCAAGGCCCTGCTCGACAAGGCGCCGGCCAACATGGCCCTCGATGGAGCGGGCGACTATGTGTATCTGGCGCCGAACCGCGTCAACCTGCAGATGGCACAGGAACGGCACCCGAATGTGAAGTTCCTGGAAACCCGCGAAATCTACTGACCTCTGCAGGAGCGATCGCTGGCCGCTCCTGCAAAACACGGCATTGGCGCAGCCCCCTGAGTCCGGCTGCGTCCGTCAAATACTTCAAGGAAGCGCTCATGACAAACCGACTGGGAATCGCCTCCGATCACGCAGGTCTGGAGTTGAAAAAAGTCCTCGTGGCAGAGCTCGAGAAACGCAGCCTGTCCGTCCGCGAGTTTGGCACCACCACAAACGATTCCTGTGACTATCCCGACTTCGCCCACGCGGTAGGGAGAGCCATTGAAAACGACGAGATCGACCAGGCCATCCTGATCTGCGGTACGGGCGTCGGGATGTCTATCGCGGCCAACCGCCACCCGGCCGTCCGCGCGGTGGTGTGCAGTGAGCCCCTGAGTGCGCGCATGTCACGCCAGCACAACGACGCCAACACCCTGTGTCTCGGCGCACGAGTCATCGGTGCAGGCACAGCGATTGATATCCTTGAAGCATTTCTCGAAGCCGACTTCGAAGGCGGGCGGCACGCAAGCCGTGTTGCAAAAATCAACCTTGCCTGACCGTGCAACGTGGAAGCGGCCGAGCCGATCCATCCGGGCGATCTGAACGCCCGTTTTCTGCGCGATGTGCTGAGCAATCGCCACAACCGCGCAATTCTCGACCGATGGAATGCGCTGGCCCTGCCCGATGCCTGGCTCGTAGCCGGCTGTCTTTTCCAGACAGTGTGGAATCTGCAGGCCGGACACGTGCCGGAGTCCAACATCAAGGACTACGACCTTTTCTACTTCGACCCATCAGATCTCAGCGAAACAGGCGAACTTAGGGTTCAGGCCCATGCGGACGAAGTGCTGGGCGTGCTGGGTATCACGATCGAAGTTGCCAACCAGGCACGCGTCCACCTCTGGTACGAATCCCACTTCGGCCAGCCCTATGCCCCGTTGCGGAGCTCGCGCGAAGGCATCGATCGCTTTCTGATGCCCTCCACCTGCGTCGGCATCCGGCCCGGGGAAGTCTACGCGCCCAACGGCCTGCAACGCCTCTACGATGGCATTCTCAGTCCCAACCCGCTAACCCCCTACCCGGAGCTCTTCGAGCGTAAAGCAGCCTCCTATCGCTCACGCTGGCCAGGGCTTCGCATCCGCCCTCATCCAGCGCCCTGCTAAACAAACCTTGGATCTCAAATCATCATGCCCTGGTTCATCCTGATCATTGCCGGCCTCATGGAAGTGGGTTGGGCTGTCGGCCTCAAGTACACTGAGGGCTTCAGCCGCCTGTGGCCTTCGGTCGGCACTGTCGCCGCCATGATCGGCAGCGTGGTGCTGCTGGGCGTGGCCATGCGCTCGCTTCCACTGGGCACGGCCTACGCGGTATGGACCGGCATCGGCGCCATCGGCACTGCGCTCTTCGGCATCTTCGTGCTCGGAGAGTCGGCGGCCACGCTGCGTCTGGTGAGCCTTGCGCTGATCTTTGCCGGCATCGTCGGGCTCAAGCTCGCCCACTGATTCTCGCCCTGAAGTCTGCCCGTCATCTTCGCCTCACACGGGCTGACTACCCTTGGCCAACCCACAGTCAGGCAGGAACATGAGAGATGAGCCACACCACAGACGACGCCGTTGAGTTGCTGAAGCACAGCCATGCCGGTCGCGATCCCGAGCGGCTGGCACTCAAGTACGCGCTGCTGCGCCGCGACCCGTTTGCCTTCCTGCGCGGCACAAGCGCCCTCTTCCATGCCCGCATGCCCAACGACAAGCTGCTCTACAAGGCTCCACTGGCCTGGACTTGCGGCGATCTGCATCTGGAGAACTTCGGCAGTTACAAGGGCGACAACCGGCTGGTGTATTTCGACCTCAACGATTTCGACGAGGCCACCCTCGCGCCTGCCAGCTGGGCACTGACGCGCTTCGTGAGCAGCGTGCTGGTGGCAGCGCCGGCACTGGATTTCGACCGCGACGAAGCCCTGGCCCACGCCGGCGCCTTTATCGAAGCGTACGCCAGCGCCCTCAGCGCTGGCCGTGCACGCTGGCTGGAACGCGATACTGCCGATGGCCTGATCCGCGATCATCTGGAAGCGCTGCGCTGCCGCAGCCGCAAGGATCTGCTCGATCGCCGCTGCAGCCGCCGTGGCAAGCGCCGCAGCCTGAAGATCGATGGCAAGAAAGCCCTCCCTGCGAGCGACAAACAACAGCACAAAGTGCGCGAACTGATGACCCACTTTGCCAGCGAACAAGCCGAGCCGGAATTCTTCGAGGTGCTGGATGTGGCCCGCCGGGTGAGCGGCAACGCCAGTCTCGGGCTGGAGCGCTACGTGATCCTGGTCCGCGGCGAGGGCGGGCCAGACAATCACGCTCTGCTGGACCTGAAAGAAGCCCCCATCTCCACGCTCACGCCCCATTTACGCACGCCCGAACCGCGCTGGGCCTCGGAAGCGCACCGGGTGATCGGTGTGCAGCAGATGATGCAGGCCATCCCGGTGGCTTTCCTGCATCCGCTGGAGTTGGGTCGGCGCAGCGCGGTGCTGCGCGAACTGCAGCCCGCCGAGGATCGCATCGATCTGCGCGAAGCGGCCGGCAAGAACCGCAGCTTCCGCGAGATGCTGGGGCAGATGGGCGAGCTTGTGGCCTGGGCGCAGCTACGCAGCAGCGGCCGCAAAGGCTCGGCAATAGCCGACGAGCTGATCGAGTTCGGCAGCAAGCACAAATGGCGCAGCCGCCTGCTGGCACTGGCCGAACACTGCGCCGAGCAGGTCGAAGCGGATTGGCAGCGTTACTGCGTGGCGTATGACGACGACGCTTTCAAGCCCTGATCTAGACGGATCAACGAAAAACCCGCTGCAACATCACCACCAGCCCGACCGGCAGGATGGCCAGTAAGGTCAAACCAAACACCTGCTGGCTCGCCTGCAACATGGGCGTGCCTGCGGCCTGATCGACGAACACGCCAGCCAGCATTTCCAACAAACCGGAAGGCTCTGGTGAATGCTCCAGCCGGTGCAGCAGCAGAGTGGTGAGCGCGATGCTCGATGACAGGCCCAGCTGGCGCACGATGTTTTTTACCTGATAGCCATGCGAGAACACCTTCGCCTCCAGCCCGGAGAAGGTGCCGAAAGCCACTGGCCCGAGGAACCAGGGAATAGCCAGATAAATGGCCAGGGTGGCCGGCAATAGCTCGACCCAGCCTCGCGGCAGCTCCATCATCGCCAGCAGCAGGCAACCCGTGGCATACAACGCAAGGCCGCCGAGCATGTAGCAACGATGCCAGGGCCAGCGCCGCGCCAGGGCAACATGGGTCAGCGCCATGGCAACCGTGCCGGCCAGCCCGCAGCTGGAGATCAGCGCCGTGGCCAACAACGAGAGCCCCAGCACGCCGTGCAGCAGGATCGGCAGCATCAGCCCGGCCACTCCGATCAGGAAGTAACCGAAAAAATACATCGCCAGCCCGAACAGATAGCGCAGTTGAAAGAGCCCACGGTAGTTGATCAGCGGCCGATCCTTGCGCCACTGGCGCCAGGCAAACACGCTCAGCATCGCGATCGATACCAGCGCCGTCACCAGCACGCGGGTCAGCGGGCTGCCTGCGAGGCTCAGCGACTGGATCGCATATTGCAGGCAGAACACGCCCAGGCACAGCCACAACAACCAGCCCCAGTGCTCCTCCGAACGCAGCTCGGGCGGCGTCACCGTGCGCGCCAACTGCCCCCGTGCCAGCCAGGCCACGATAAGCACCTGCGGCAGTCCGAAGGCAAAGATCGCGCGCCAGCCGCCCAGCGCCATCAGGCTGGCCGAGAGCAAGGGGGCCAGCGCCGAGCCGCCGAGCAGGCTGGCGATGAAGACCAGCAAGCCGGCAAAGCGCGATTCGGCGGGCATCTCATTGATAGCCAGGCGCCCGGCAGTGAAGAAAGTCGCCCCACCGAGGCCTTGCAACAGTCGCCCGGCGGCAAACAGACTCAGGCCGGAGGCGCTGGCGCACAGCAGTGAGCCAGCGCCGAAGACGGCCAGTGACAACATCACGAAACGCGCATAGCCCAGCCGCTCGACCATCCACTGATGTTTGTAGAGCATGAAGATCGCCGCCATGCCATAGAGCGTGTAGGCGAAGGCAAAATCAGCCGCCGAAAGCTGCAGGCCGGCCATGATCTGGCTAGCCGAAAACATCACCATGCCGTTTTCGATAAATTCGACGCTGGTGACCGCCGCCAGTGCCAGAAGGCGTGGGCGCAGAGACGACGGACCGAATGCGGCAGGAGCTGGCATGAAGTGAAAATCCAGGTAAAAAACCAGTTTAAACATCACCACACAATCGTAGAAATCGATTGGTCTGATCTACAGTATCGACATGAACGATATTGACCACAGCCTCTTCAGGCGACTGGACCTCAACCTGCTCGTCGCTTTCGATGCATTGGTGAGCGAAGCCAGCGTCACGCGCGCCGCCGCCCGGCTGTGTATCGGCCAGCCCGCCATGAGTCATGCCCTGGCCCGTCTGCGTGAGCTTTTCAACGATGACATCCTCTACCGCGAAGGCAGCGCCATGCTGCCAACCAGCCGTGCCCGCAGCCTGGCGCCGGCGGTGCGCGAACTCCTGCTTTCGGCCCGCAGCCTGGCGCTGGGAGAGGCCAGCTTCGATCCAGCCCAGATCAACGAGCAGTTCCAGATCGCCCTCAACGATCCCCTCGAAGCCCTGTTGCTACCGGCGCTGATGGCACGGCTGCGCGCCCGAGCCCCTGGCCTGCAGCTCTCGGTGCGGCCGATTCCCGCCTCACATCAGCTCGAAGAACTCGATGCCGGCACCATCCGCCTGGCGGTCGGCCACTTTCCCCGCGTGCGCACCGTGCATGAGCAGACGGCGCTGTATGAAACCGGTTTCTGCTGCGTCTTCAACCCGGCCCTGATCACGCTGAAGGATCAGCCCAGCCTCGCCGATCTCACCGGCCTGCCCCACATCCACACCAGCTATACCGGCGACGGCCCCGGCATGATCGACCGTGCCCTGCACCGGCGCGGCCTGCGCCGCCAGGTCGTGGCGCATGCCGCCACCCCGCTTTCGATCCCGTTCGTGGTCAAGCAGAGCCCGCTGGTGGCGGTGCTTCCCGAGCTGGTCACACGCCTTCTCACGACCCATCGCGATCTGACTATCCTGCCACTGCATGAGGAAGACCTGCGCCTGCCGATCTCGGTGGTGATTCACCGCCGTGACACCTCTGACCCGCTGACCGGCTTCATGCGCGAGACCCTGCTGAAAATCGCTCACAGCGTCCTCACGCCAGCCAGCTGAGCGGCGCGCTCAACCGGCTCCAGCCCTTCCGGACAGAATGGAGCAACCAGCCCTGGCGGCTAAGCTCGCGGCATCGCCCGGGAGCCTTTCAATGCGCTATCTGCCCTGCCTGATGCTCAGTCTGCTACTGAGCCTTTTCTCGCTCCACACGCTTGCTGCGCCGGAAATTCTGCTGGCCGAGCTCTATCGGGACGGGATCGACCCTGGCGCTTATCTGGTCAGCGAAAAGCTCGATGGCGTTCGCGCCATCTGGGATGGCCAGCGCCTGAGCTTTCGCAGCGGCCATCCGGTGAATGCGCCGGACTGGTTCATCCAGGCGCTTCCCGCCACCCCGCTCGATGGCGAACTGTGGGCCGGCCGCGGCACATTCGAGCGCCTCTCGGGCATCGTGCGCAAGATGCAGCCGGTAGATGCCGAATGGCGCGAGCTGCGCTACATGATTTTTGAACTACCGGACGCACCGGGCGATTTCAGCGCCCGCGCCGACGCCATCCGGCGCCTGACTGCTGCGGCAGGCATCCCCTGGCTGCAAGCAGTCGAGCAATTCCGCGTGGCGGATGCCGCCGCACTCCGGCAACGCATGGCAGCCGTTCTCAAGGCGGGTGGCGAGGGCCTGATGCTGCACCGGGCCGACGCGCCCTATGTCACCGGGCGCAGTGATGTGCTACTGAAGCTCAAGCCCTGGCAAGACGCCGAAGCCAGAGTCGTCGGATATGTACCGGGCCGGGGCAAGCACCGCGGGCGTCTCGGCGCCCTGCTGGTGGAAGCGCCGGATGGCCGACGTTTCAGCCTCGGCAGCGGCTTCAGTGATGCCCAACGGGAGGCGCCCCCCGCGCCGGGCGCCCTGGTTACTTATCGCTATCAGAGCCTGACGGCTCAGGGCCAGCCCCGTCACCCAGTGTTCCTTCGTCAGCGCGCGGCTGCAGGGGAATCCGCAGAGTAAATAGCGAGCCTCGCCCTGGCTCGGACACCAGACTCACCCGGCCGCCCAACAGGCCGGCCAATTTGCGCACCAGCGACAGGCCCAGGCCGCTGCCTCCCTTGTCGCGCTGAACCTTGCTGCCTACCCCACCAAAACGATCAAAGATCGCCTCCTGATCCTCGGCCGCGATGCCGCAGCCGGTGTCCCGCACCTGAAAGACCAGGTCTGTACCTTCCGCCTCCAGTTGCACGCTGACCTGACCATGGTCGGTGTACTTGATGGCGTTGTTGATCAGGTTGTTGAGAATCTGGCGCAGGCGCAGCGCATCCGATTCGAGTACCGGCAGCGGCCCCTGGCGCGCCATATCAAGCAGGAGTTCGAGGCCCTTGCCTGCGGCATGGGCCCGATGGCCGCGCACCACGTCGGCCACGAAGGCCGGCAGATCGATCGGCTCGGCATGTACCGTCATCTTGCCCGATTCGATCTTGGCCAGATCAAGCAGATCATTCACTACGCCCAGCAGATGCTTGCCGGAGTTGCGGATGGTGAGCGCCTGGTCGCGCTGCTCCACATCTTTCAGATCCATCGCCAGCAAATCAGCAAAGCCAAGGATGCCATTGAGCGGAGTGCGCAACTCGTGCGACACGCTGGCGAGAAAATCACTCTTCATCCGGCTGGCGTCTTCCGCACGCTGGCGCGCCTCCTCCGAGCGCAGGAAGGAATCATCCACCGTCTCGGCCATGCTGTTGAGGGCACGGGCCAGATCCCCCATCTCATCTCGCGAGCGCACATCGAAGCGCTGCTTGCGATCACCCGAAGCAAAGCGGCGGATGCCTTCCACCAACGCACCGATGTGGCCGGCCAGAAAACTCGCCATCCAGAAGGCGATCCCGATCACCAACAGCACCATCACGAAGGTGGAGCTGGCCAGCTCCACCGTCATGCGCTGCATGCTGTTTTCCACCATCTGCAGCATGTCTTGCCGCTCCTTGCGGAAGGCCTCGTTCTTCTGCTCGATGGTGAGGCCGATCTGGCGCGCCGAATCGGTCGCGGCGCGGTGGAAGTCGTCCACATTGGCGCCGATGGTGATGAAGCCGAAACCGCGCGGCGAATCGGCGTACTGACCGGTGTAATAGGGAATCGCCGCCGCCGTGGTGAGCTTCTGCAAGCCGGTGAAGAAGATCTCAAAGGAGCCCGAGCCGCCCTGCTCGGTAAGCTGGTTCCAGCCCGCACATTGCGGCGAGAAGTTCAGATAGCGACAGTCCAGGCCCAGCATTCCCGCAGTGAGCATGGCCGCTGCCGGCCTGCGCTTGAGGCTCTGATCACGGAAGGGTTTGATGCCGGCCGAAAACTCCGCCCAAGGCTGGCCCGAGGCCTTCCACTCCCCGTACAGCTCTTCGTCCAGCCAGGGTGGCACCTGCTCACCGCTGGCCGGATCGTAGCCAACGATCATGTAGTCGCGCGGGTGAGCAATGGCGCGGCTCTTGTGATCCCACATGAAGGCGTAGTTGCCACCGATGGCATCGATGATCGGGGTATAGCGCGCCTCGGTCGGCAGGATGCGTTCGGTGAACTGGCGCAGGTGATCGTGATCGAGCGCCAGGCTCACATAGCCCGTGATGCGGCCACTGCGCACGACCGGCATGGCCCAGCGCACGATGCCGCGAAAACGCTGGCCAAGCGGGTTCTCGGTTCCGGCATAGGCCGATTTCTGCGGCTCGAAGGCGATCCCGGCCTTCTCTGCGGCCTGCGGCGTGTAGGGCCCGATCACATGGCTGCCCACATAGGCGCCGATCACTTCGGAAACATAGATCTCGCCCGGACGCAGGCGGCGCAGCTCGGGCCAGAAAGTTTCGGCACGCACGAAGGTGTTTTCACGCCGGCTCACATTGCGCAAGCCCGGCCGCATCACCTCACCATCCACGATGCGCAGCTTCTCCTGCCCGTCCAGGCCAATGAAGCTCATCTCCAGGTAGAGCGGCCGTTCACTGCGCTCGCCGCGGTATTCCGGCGGACGCGCGTGGAAGGACTTGGCATTGTCCGGCAGGGCCTCGCCGGCACGGGCGATGCTGGCCGGATCCGGCGAATGCGGCACAGCCGGCTCCCAGCCACTGCCATCGGCTTTCAGCTTCCACTCGCCATGGCGGTAATAGTCGCGCGTGCGATGCCTGAGGAAATTCCGGTAGCCGGCCTCATTCGGCTCCAGCAGGGCAGCAGCCTGCAGATCCCGATCGCGCTCGTGCAGGAAGGCGGCCACGGCCAGGGCCGTGTCAGTGGTGAGGCGCTCGATTGCCTCACGTGAGCGGTCGTCCAGCGCCACGATGGCGTCCTGGGTAGCTTTATCGCCCACTTCGCGGATCGAGCCGGCCATGTTGTCGGCCATCACGGCGGCGCGCTGCCCCAGCGCGTGCCCCAGGCGATGCGCCGCCGACCAGGCCAGTGCAGCCAGCAGTACCAGCGGCAACACCTTGATCGCCACAAAGATCAGCACCAGCTTGGCGCGCAGGCGCAGGGCAGGAATCTTGATCATTTCCAGAGGCCTCCGGCCGCCCATACGGACGTGGGGCCCAGCATAGCGCGAGCGGCCGGGCAAACGCAGGCAAAGGGGTATAATCCGCGCCCTTAACGAATGCAATTGTCACGGAAAGCCAACAATGGAAGCAGAACGCCTCAACGCCGTCGCCAACAAGATGTCCGAGCTCAAGAGCCGGGCAGATGAGCTGCGGAGGTATCTTTGACTACGACAACAAGTCGGAAAAACTGATCGAAGTCAGCAAGCAGCTCGAAGATCCGGCGATCTGGAATGATCCCAAGCGCGCCCAGGACCTTGGCCGCGAGAAAAAAGAACTCGAAGGCGTGGTGATGGTGCTCGACGGCGTGGCCGCGAGCCTCGTCGACTGTGCCGATCTGTATGAACTAGCCGTGGGCGAGGACGACGAAGACACCTTCGTGGCCGTTGAAGCTGACGTGGCCGACGTGGAAAAACGCGTCTCTGGCCTCGAATTCCGCCGCATGTTCAACAACCCGATGGACCCGAACCCGGCCTTCATCGAAATACAGTCTGGCGCCGGTGGTACCGAGTCGCAGGACTGGGCCCAGATGCTCGAGCGCATGTACCTGCGCTATTGCGAGCGCAAGGGTTTCAATGTCGAGCTGATGGAAGAATCCGAAGGCGAAGTGGCCGGCATCAAGAGCGCGACGATCAAGATCACCGGCGAATACGCCTACGGCCTGCTGCGCACCGAAACCGGCGTGCATCGCCTGGTGCGCAAGAGCCCGTTTGACTCGAACGCGCGCCGCCATACGAGCTTCGTGTCGGTCTTCGTGTACCCGGAAGTGGATGATTCGATCGAGATCGAGATCAACCCTGCCGACGTGCGTACCGACACCTACCGCGCCTCGGGCGCCGGTGGTCAGCACATCAACAAGACCGACTCCGCCGTGCGTCTGACCCACGTGCCGACCAACACCGTGGTGCAGTGCCAGAACGACCGTTCGCAGCACAAGAACAAGGACGAAGCCTGGAAGATGCTGCGCGCCCGCCTGTATGAGCTGGAGCTGCGCAAGCGTCAGGCTGAGCAGCAGAAACTGGAAGACACCAAGAGCGACATCGGCTGGGGCCACCAGATCCGCTCCTATGTGCTGGACCAGAGCCGTATCAAGGATCTGCGCACCAACTACGAAGTTGGCAACACCCAGGGCGTGCTCGATGGCGACCTGGATGGCTTCATCGAGGCCAGCCTCAAGCAGGGCGTGTAAGACCTGCTGCGCTCAACCCCGGAAGCCGGCCTGCCGGCTTCCGTCTCCCCGGCCCACGCATGATCGAACAGTCCGCCCCGATTTCAGACTTCGACCTCGCCGGCTTCCTCACGCCCGGCGTCGAGCCCGACGACGTCCCGGCGCTGTGGTCGCTGGTGCGCTCGCGCGAGCTGATCAACACCTTCATCACCCTGTTCCGTGGTGGCGAGGAAGAGGTGTTCATCCGCCTGCACGTGCTGCGCGAGATCAGCGCCCGAGCTGATCACCCGCGCTGGGAGCCGGACGAGCTGCGCCGCCACTTCGCCTACATCGATCCGATCAAGCTCGAAACCGTGCTCGGCCGCCTGCGTGGCAACGGTCTGTTGGTGTATGGCGAAGACGGCAGCTACCAGTTTTCCGACAGTGGCCGTAACGCCGTGGCCGCGATGGCCATGCTGCTCAGATTCGGCGACAACGAAGATTCCGAGCTGGGCTTCCTCACCACCCAGCTCGCCGGTATGCAGGCCACCGGCACGATCACACCGGAAGTGCTGCAGCACCTCCTGGCCAAGCTCAATGCGCTGACCGCTTCCTTTGAAGACGCCATCGCCTCAGGCTCCGAATTCCGCATTCTGGACGCCCGCTCGCGCCTCACTGGCAATGTGCGCTGGCTGGAAAAAGGCACCACCATCCTGCGTGGTCTGCTCTCCGAGGACGAAATCAGCCCCGAGACCAGCCGTGTCGCGCATGCCATCGGTCTGGCCCAAAGCCGCCTGGCCAGGGTCGATGCGGCCTTCCAGCGGGCCCTCAACAAGATCGAATCACAGCGCGTCACGCTCGGCGCCTCCGGCGTGTCGTCCTCGGATGCAGCCGCCTGGCTGCGCAGCCTGGATGTGCGCCGCATCGCCGCGCTGGCCGATGGCGCGCTCGGCGCCGGCCCGCAGATGCAGTTCATCGCCGGCGGCCATGAGCTGCTCGACCGCGCCGAAAGCTCGCTCTCCGAAGAAGTCCGCCAGATGGAGGCCGACGCCACTTTGCCGCCGGCCGAAGATGCACCGCAGGACGAAGTCGCCCCGTCCGAAGACTTGGGCCTTCTGATCAAGCTCTCCGACAAGCTCGCCGGCATCCCGGCAGCAGCACCGGCCAGCAAGCTCATTCTCGGCGGTGGCTTCGGCCCGGCCAGCTATCGCCTCTCGCTGCTCTCGCTGCTGGGCAACGAGGAGGCCGGCGCCTCCGGTCCGGTGGCCGATCTCACACAGATGCCCTACGACCTGCAGCTTGAAGACTGGCTGGTCGAAGTCATGGAAGACGAAATTTCGCACATGTCCGCCGGCAATGTCGTGCGGCGTGATGCCACAGTCGTGGAACCCAAGCCATGAACATCGAAATCACCGAACTCACCGCCCGCCTGCTGGCCCACCGCTGGCTACCGCGCGCCGATACCCAGGTGCGCCGCGCCCTCGTCGATGAAGCCTTCCGCCTCGAGCTGGAAACCAACCTCGCGGCAGTGGGCTTGCAACTGCTCGACAACCCCTTCGCCGAACATGTTGCCGTAGGTCTCAAGGATGAAGTCATGGACGCCGTATTTGGCGGCCGCGATTATCAAGCCAGCACCATGGGCCTTACCCGCGACGAGATCGCGCTGCTGATCGTGATCTGGGCGCTGATCATCCTCCCCAAGCGCGAGCGCCAACTCGGCCGCCGCCAACTCGGTGACGACGGTCAGAACGACATGTTTGGCCAGGAAAAACCCATCGAGCATGGCGACACCGTCTCCGGCGCGATCTCAGAAGCCTCACTACTGGCCGACTTTGGCGCCCAGCTCGGCGGCCGCACCAAGATCCGCAACTTCGCGCTGGGCAAGCTCGCCCGCCTGGGCTTCATCGTGCGCAGCAACGGCTATCTGCATGAAGGCCCGCTGCTCGACGTACTGCTGGACTACCGCGTGCTGGCCGACCGCATCATCAACGGCACCCTGGCCGACGTGCTGGCCGCCGCCGGCCGCGCGCTGCCGGCTGGAATGGGCGAAGACGAAGAAGAACTGTTCGACGACATCAACGCGATCGACGACGAAGTCGAAGCCCGCCGCTAACAACGGACCATAGATACGACATGTTCCACATCCGCGATATCGAACTCGTTCACTGGGATTTCTGGCGCCGCTTCACGCTGCCCCTGGATGCCCACATCATCACCATCGTCGGCCCCAACGGCTCGGGCAAAACCACCCTGCTGGACGCGATGCGCACACTCTTCGCGCTCAAGTGTTCGGGCAAGCGCGATTTCCGCCGCTATGTACGCCGCTCGAACCACGGCTTTGCGTGGATCCGCGCCACGGTCTCGAACCAGCCCGGCAACACCGGCAAGCGCCCTTTCTTCCCCTGCCTCAAGGACCAGGTCACGCTGGCCTGCCGCGTCAAGCGTGCTGGCGGTGACTGGAGCCGCGAGTACTGCATCGAAGACGGCAACGTCACCGTCGAGCAGCTCGAAGAAACCGCCCAATTCGTGGGCCTGCGCGATTACCAGTCGCGCCTGGCCTACGCCGGCCTGACACCGGCCATCGCCAAGGTGCTGTCGCTCGAGCAGGGCGACACCGACAAGCTCTGCGAATACTCGCCACGCGCCCTGCTCGATCTGGTGTTCGACGTGTTCGGCGACAAGGAAGTGCTGGACAACTATCAGGCCGCCCGCGAAGAGCAGAAAACCGCCCAGCGCGAGCTGGAAGCGCTGGCGCTGGACCTGGAAAAGCTCAAGGCCCAGGCCGAAGCCCGCCGCATCGAAGCGGATCGCTTCCTCGAAGGCCGTGAATTGCAAGCCGAGGCCACCGCACTGGAGGCTGAGGCCATTCCACGTCTGGAAATCGCCGAATTGCAGGGAGAGATCGCCAGCTGGCGCGAGAAGCTCAAACGCGCCCGCCATGAAGTGATTACCGCCATCGAAACCCGTGCTGCCTCGGAAGAACGCGTCGCCGCGCTAGCCGGAGAAAAGGCCCAGGCCGAAGCCTGGCTCACCGATGCCAGCAAGCGTCAGAAAGAGATCGACAGTCAGTGGCTCACCGCCCGTGATGCCCTGCGCGACGTGGAGAAGAAGCTCGCCGAACGCGATGCTTTGAGAGAGCGCGTGGCCAAGGAGCATGGCGCCGCCGCGCTGGACTCCGAAGACGCGGCCGCCAACGCCTACAACGAATGGCAAGGCGTGCGCACCAAGGTGCGCGAGCTTACCGCCCGCTTCGAAGACGTCACCGCCCGCCTGCGTGAAGCCCAGGGTAAGGGTGGTACACCGCACGACAGCGAAGTGCAGCGCTTCCGCAGTGCCCTGAATGAAGCCAGCATCGAACACAAGCTGCTTGCCGAGATCACCGAGGTGACGGATGCCAGCTGGCAAGGCGCCATCGAAGCCATCCTGCGCCCCTACCGCTCGCTGATCCTGCTTGAAAACGAAGGTGATCGCCATGAAGCCTGGGCACTGGGTGAGCGTGAGCGCTTCCGCCACTTTGTGGTGTCAGACCGCGCTCCCTGCCCTGACGCAAACCCCGGCAGCCTGCTCGAAGTCGTGCGTTTTGCCGGCGAGCCGCCGAAGTGGCTCTCCGAACTCCTGAACCGAATCCGCCGCGTCGATAATGCCCAGGCTGCGGCCAAGCTGCCGCGCGAGCAGGACTGGATCACCCGCGAGGGCTATCACCGCGAGCGCCGCGGCGCCCGCCACCTGGGTGTGCCGCACGACTTCTGGTTCGGTGAACTGGCCCGCACGGCCCGCCTCGAAGCCCTGCAGCAGGAAGTTGGCGAGCTCGACAAGCAACTCGCCTGGGCGCGCAAGAAGCAGGATACGGCTGAGGCGGCCATGCAAACCGCGCGCGAAAAGCTGCTCGGCATGCAGGCCGCCGAGCTGATGCTGGCCCGCGCCGCGGAATTCGAAGCCGCCGAACAGGACAAGGCCAGTCTGCAGGCCGCCCAGCAGCAGGCCGAAGCCACGCTCAACGAGGCCCGTAGCAAAGTCGACCAGTGCAAGGAGCGCCTCTCCGGCATCGCCATCGAAACCGACCGCCGCTCGCGTGATCTGGCTTCCGCCCGCGAGGTGCTGGCCCGAATGGCCACCGAATCACGTCCTCAACGCCTGGAGCAGGCCGCTCGCCTCCTGAAATTGCGCAGCAAGCGTCGCGGCATGCCGGCCGACTGGCTCTCACCCGCCGCCCAGGAAGAGCTTGCCGAGCACTATGGTGGCCTTTCGGGCGCACGCAACGAACTCTCGCGCCTCAAGCGCCGGCTCGTCGACGGCGAATGGCCTAGTGACGAAAACGTGCTGGTCATCAAGGAAAAACTCGGCCTGGAGCTCCATCAGCGCGAGGGCGACTACGGCCAGCGCATGGCCTACTCCGAGCGCACCAAGCAGATGGTGGACGAAGCCCGCGCCGCCTACATCGCGCGCCTGCGCGCCACGGTGCGCCAGTACGGCAAGAACCTTCGCGCGCTGGGCGATCTGGCCGGCATCAACGTCGAATGCCCGGTACCGGTGCTGGATAACGACGACAGCACGCTAGCTGCCGCTGGCCTCGAAGTGGCTTTCGACTTCGACCAGAAAGGCGCCCAGACGCTCAATGATGGTGAGGCTTCAGGCGGCCAGCAGGTGATGAAATCCCTGATTCTGCTGATCGGTCTATTGATGGACGATGCCCGCCCCGGCGGCTTCGTGTTCATCGACGAGCCCTTCGCCCACCTCGACGTGGCCAACATCGATCGCGTCGGTGCTTTCCTTCGCGCTACCCGCGCCCAGTATCTGATCACCACCCCGGTGACCCACAACGCCAATGTCTTCCAACCGGCCCAGCTCACCCTGGTCACCCGCAAGAAGAAACCAGCGGACGCCTGGGCCCCGCCGATCGGGGTTTTACGCCGCCAGATCGACTAAAACAGTTTTTTTGCGATCTACCCGGGGGTACGGGATCAAGCCCGGGACCTTCGCGTCGTAAATGACACGAAGCCCTGCTCGTTTCCGGACCCCCGCTGATGCGAACCGAAGTTGCCCTGCTGCGTCTGCTGAAGAAGCTCCAGTCCCTCGAAGCCTCGCGGGATCGCCTTGCCATTGCCGAATCACTGGTAGTGGCTACGCTGGAGATCCTCGATGCACGCTTCGCCCTGCTCCACGTTTTCCGTGCCACGCCCAGCGGCTATCTCACGGCCCCTCTGGCTTGGGCTGTCGCCGGCGGTGAATCGGCCACAACCAATTTCGATCACCTCGACGTTGACGAAACCCACCTCGCAGCCGAACCCCTGCTCGAAGAATGCGCGCTCGCCCCCTCGGGCGTTACGACCCATAAGGAAGAAGGCGGCTTCGTGCTGGGTTTTGCCGTCGGTCCGCAAGGCTGCCCGGTCGCCGTGGCAGAAGTCCATTGCAATGAGCGCCCGGTCGACGAATTGTGTGCCTGTGTGCATGAATTGCTGGCGATCTACGCGGAACACGTCGGACTGCTCGACTACGCCGAGCTCGACACTCTCACCCGCCTGAACAACCGCAAGACCTTCGACGAGAACTTCGATCGTTTCATAGACCTGGCCCAGCAAGCGGCCCATCGCCGTGAAGAGCATCAGGCCAGTGAGCATGAAGAAGACCGTCACTGCTGGCTGGCCGTCGTGGATATCGACAAGTTCAAGCGTATCAACGACAGTTTTGGCCACCTTTTTGGTGATGAAGTGCTAATTCGCGTGGCCGATCTGCTGCGCAAGAGCTTTCGCGGCAGTGACAAGTTGTTCCGCTTCGGTGGCGAAGAATTCGTGATCCTGCTGCGCCATGTCTCGGCGACCAACACCGCCCACATCCTCGAGCGCTTCCGCGAAACCGTGGAAAAGCATGAATTTCCGCAGGTCGGCCAGGTCACCTGTTCGGTCGGCTACGCACGCATTGACCCCACCCTCTCGCCGGCAGAAATCCTTGGCCACGCCGACGACGCGCTGTACTACGGCAAGGAAAACGGGCGCAATCAGGTGCAACAGTTCGAAGAATTGCTCAAGCTCGGCGTACTCAAACAAGCCCCTGCCCCCATGCTGGATCTGCAGGCGGATATCGACGAGCTGTTCAAATAGCCGTCTCCAAGGCTGCACGCGACTGGCGAGGTGCCCCCTGATCGGTCAAAATAGCGGACTTTCGCCAGCACGCCGCCGGCATCACCTTGCCCAAGACACCGATCATGTCCGAACAGACCACCCCGCCCGTCGAACAACCCGCGCAGGACGAGAACCACATCATCGCCGAGCGCCGCGCCAAACTTGCTGCCTGGCGCGAGACGGGCAAAGCCTATCCGAACGACTTCCGTCGCGAAAACCTCGCCGACAAGCTGCATGCCGGCTACGGCGAAAAGAGCCCGGAAGAGCTCGAGGCCACCCCGGTATCGGTCACGGTCGCTGGCCGCATCATGCTCAAGCGCGTGATGGGCAAAGCCAGCTTCATCACCATCCAGGACATGTCCGGCCGCATCCAGCTCTACGTCACCCGTGATGGCGTGGGCGAAGAAGTCTATGCCGCCTTCAAGGCCTGGGACATTGGCGACATCGTCGGCACCACCGGCAGTCTGTTCAAGACCAAGACCGGCGAGCTCTCGGTCAAGTCCAAAACCATCCGCTTGCTCTCCAAGTGTCTGCGCCCGCTGCCGGACAAGTTCCACGGCATGTCGAATCTGGAAATGCGCTACCGTCAGCGCCATCTTGATCTGATCACCAACGACGATTCGCGCGCCACCTTCATCGCCCGCAGCAAGCTGATCTCCGCGATCCGCCGCTACATGGACAATCACGGCTTCCTCGAAGTCGAGACCCCGATGATGCATCCGATCCCTGGCGGCGCTTCGGCCAAGCCCTTCATCACCCACCACAACGCGCTGGATCAGCAGATGTTCCTGCGTATCGCGCCGGAGCTCTACCTGAAGCGTCTCGTGGTCGGCGGCATGGAGAAGGTGTACGAGATCAACCGCAACTTCCGCAATGAAGGTCTCAGCCCGCGCCACAATCCCGAATTCACGATGATCGAGTTCTACGAAGCGTATGCGGACTACCGCACGCTGATGGACTTCGTCGAGGGCCTCCTGCGCCATGCCGCGCGCGAAGCACTGGGCACCGAGCAGTTCCAGTATCAGGGCCGCGACCTTGATCTGGGCAAGCCCTTCGACCGCCTCACCGTGATTCAGGCCGTGACGAAGTACTGCCCGGAATTCACCGAAGCCCAGCTCACCGACGAAGCCTGGCTGCGCGAAGAGCTGGCCAAGCGCAAGGCGCTGCCCAAGGGCAACGTCGGCATCGGCGCACTGCAACTCGCGTTCTTCGAAGAAACCGCCGAGTCGCTGCTGTGGAACCCCACCTTCATCATCGACTACCCGGTGGAAGTCTCCCCGCTAGCCCGCGCCTCGGACGCCAACCCCGGCATCACCGAGCGCTTCGAACTCTTCATCGTCGGCCGCGAAATCGCCAACGCCTTCTCCGAGCTGAACGACCCGGAAGATCAGGCCGAGCGTTTCCTCTCCCAAGCAAAGGCCAAGGATGCAGGCGACGAAGAAGCCATGTACTACGACGCAGACTACATCCGCACGCTGGAAAGTGGCCTGCCGCCCACCGGCGGCTGTGGCATCGGCATCGACCGTCTGGTCATGCTGCTGACCGACAGCCCGGCGATCCGGGATGTCATTCTCTTCCCGCAGATGCGTACGGAGTAGACACACGCACACTCAGCAGACAAACCGGGCTCGCGGCAACACGAGCCCGGTTTGTCCATTCAGCTCTCGAATCCTCGTCCAAACGTACAACCACCATGACCGTCTCATTGAACAGCCCGATGCCTGAACTCGCCGACCGTATCGAACGCGAAGGCATCGTCCAGGGCAACGAAATCCTCAAGATCGACCACTTCCTGAACCACCGCATCGAACCGGGCTTCATGCAGCGCATGGCCCGTGAAATTGCCGTCCGTCTGCGCCAGTTCAAGCCAGACATGATCCTCACCGCCGAAGCCAGCGGTATCGCGCCAGGCCTGATGGTTGCCCTCGAACTGGATGTGCCGATGGTCTATGGCAAGAAATACCATCCGGATGTCGAGATCCCATCTATCTCGCGTGTGATCCCATCCCCCACCAAGGGCGGGCAAGTCAAAATGGTCGTCAGCCAGAAATACCTCACGCCGGGTCTGCGCGTTGCCATCGTTGATGACTTTCTCTCCAACGGCCGCACCGCCACCGCCCTGGTAGAAATCACCAAGGAAGCCAACTGCACGCCAGTCGCCGCCGCCTTCCTAGTTGCCAAGAGCTTCAAGCAAGGCCACAAGATGCTCGAAGCCGCCGGCGTCCCCGTTGTCACCCTGGCTCAGGTTGACGCACTGGTCGATGGCAAGGCGATTCTCCACAAAGGCTGAAAGCTGCCGTAAAAGCTAGACAAACGCGCCAAGCCCTATATAATGCGCGGCTCGCGGAGAGGTGGCAGAGTGGTCGAATGTACCTGACTCGAAATCAGGCGTAGGTGTAAGCCTACCGTGGGTTCGAATCCCACCCTCTCCGCCACTGATGCAAATAAAAAAGCGCCTCCTGAGGCGCTTTTTTATTTTCCCGTCACGAATTGCCAAAGCCTTGCACGCAACGCAAAAACTCAGCGGCTGACGCCGTGGCAGCGAGGAAAAGACGGGGAGTGTTGGAAAAACCTGGAAAACCTGAGGGGCTTGCTGTGGTGCCGGGAAAGGGACTCGAACCCTTACACCTTGCGGCGGCGGATTTTGAATCCGCTGCGTCTACCGATTCCGCCATCCCGGCACGGGAGGAGGCGCGGATTATGGCTCAAGCCTCGCTGTAACTCAAGCCGAATCATGCTCACGCTCGACGATTTTGATTATTTTCTGCCCCCGGAACTGATCGCGCAAACAGCGCTGCCCGATCGCTCAGCTTCGCGTCTGCTGGTCGCAGGCCCTGACAGCCTTGAAGATCGTGTATTCCGCGACCTTCCCGGATTGCTGCGCGCCCACGATCTGCTTGTTCTTAATGACAGCCGTGTACTGCATGCACGCCTCTTCGGCCACAAGGAAAGTGGTGGTCAGGTTGAGGTGATGGTGGAGCGCCCGATTGGAGATCACGAAGTGCTGGCCATGATTCGGGCCAGCAAATCCCCCAAACCGGGCGGACGCATCCGGCTGATGGAGGCCTTTGACGTTGAAGTAATTGGCCGCGCCGGCGCAAATCAGGAGTTTTTCCAGCTACGTTTTCCGACCGACGCTTCGGCCGTCGATTACATCGAGCGCTACGGCAAGTTGCCACTCCCGCCCTATATCGAGCACAGCGCCGATTCGGGCGATGAAACCCGTTACCAGACAGTGTATTCGCGTGAGCTGGGCAGCGTGGCTGCCCCCACGGCAGGCCTGCATTTCGATGACGAGCTGTTTGCGGCACTGGATGCCAAGAGCGTGCGTCGCGCCTTTGTGACCCTGCACGTCGGCGCCGGCACCTTCCAGCCGGTGCGCGAGCACGACCTCTCAAAGCATCAGATGCATCGCGAGTACTACAGCATTCCGCAGGACACGGTGGATGCGATAGCCACCACGCGGGCAGCCGGAGGACGGGTGATCTGCGTGGGAACAACCGCGCTGCGCGCGCTGGAGTCTGCCGCGCAACACGGAGAAGTGAGAGCTGGCAGCGACGAAACCGGCATTTTCATCATGCCCGGCTACGAGTTCCGCGTAGCGGATGCACTGATCACGAACTTCCACCTACCCAAATCGACCCTGCTGATGCTGGTTTCGGCGCTGGCGGGCGTCGATACGATCCGCCAGGCTTATGCTCATGCCATCGCAAACCGTTACCGCTTCTTCAGCTATGGTGACGCGATGTTCCTGAACCGGGCGCGCTGAGCGCGCCCGGAAAAGGTTGGGCTCAGGATTTTCCGGCAGCGTCCGCAGCCGGGCTTTCGAAGCCACCACCCAGTGCAAGATAGGCATTCGTGCGCTGCATCAGGAATTCGCTCTGCATGCGCAGCAGGGCAGACTGCGCCGCATAGGTGGCCAGTTGCTGCTGCTGCAGGGCGCGCATATCACCCGAGCCGACCTTCACCCGCACACCGGCCAAATCCAGCGCACGCTGGTTTTCGGCCGCACTGCGCGTGAGGATGGCCGTGCGCTTGCGGGCGGAGATCTCGGCAGAGAGTGCGTTCTCGACTTCAGCGAAGGCTCTCGCGCCCACCTTGGCATATTCAGCCACGGCCTGTTTCTGCTCGGCACTGCGGACTTCTACCTGCCCTTGCAGCGCCCCGCCAGTGAAGATCGGTGCGAGCAGGCTCGCGCCCAGCCCCCAAACCGGATTGTCGCGCTCCTTGAGCAGGAACACATCACTGGAAATGGCGTTGACGTTCGCCGTTAATGAGAGACGCGGCAAGCGGGCTGCCTTGGCCTCATCCACACGCGCAAACGCTGCCGCCACACGCCGCTGTGCGGCAATCACGTCCGGGCGCCGCTCCAGCAACTCGGAGGGCAAACCGGCCGGAATGTCGCCTGCCACCTGTGGAAGCTGGGCGGGCAACTTCAGCGACTGCCCGGGATAACGCCCCAACGCAACTTCCAGCGCACGCACGGCCTGGGTCTCAGCCAGCGCTAGTTGCTGCACGGCATCCAAATAGCCCTGCAACGCGACCTGAGCCTGAGCCACTTCCAGACCATCACCTCGCCCAATGCGTTGGCGCTCCTCGGCATATTTCAGCAGATGGGCAGAAGATTCCTGCATTTTCCGGGCAAGCTGCTTCTGCTGCCCAGCTTCGATCGCCTGCAGATAGCTCTTAGTCACCAGCGCGACTAGCGATTGGCGCGCGTACTCCGCATCCGACACAGCCGAAGCATACTGTTGCGACGCAAATTCACGCCCACCACGCACCCGCCCCCACAGATCCAGCTCCCAGCTAGCAAACAAGCCCACCACACTTATGCCGGAACCGTCGCCACCAGACTGAGCCAAGCCATCCTTCGCGATAAAATTCACCTGCGGAAGCAAGGAGGAGCCAGCCACCCTGGCATACGCAGCCGCCTGCTCGACACGGCTGGCTACAACCTTGAGGTCAGGATTGTTGAGCAAGGCCTCGGCAACCAATGCCGATAGTTGCGGATCCTGGTACTGATCCAGCCAGCCCGGCACCACCGCACCGATTGCTGCGGCCTGCCACTGCCCCGGCAGCGGCGCCGCCGGCAGGGCCTGCCGATACAGCTCGTCTGCCGCAGGCGGAGTCGTCAGGGCGCAAGCGCCCAAGGCGGATGCCAGCGCCAGCAACAGGGCTGGCCGCATGAATGAAGTCTTGTGCATCAGGCTCTCCCGCTCAGTGCAGCTTCAACACCAGGTAGTTCGTATAGGCGCTAACGCGAATGAACACCTTGCGCAAAATGTGGATAGCCGCCACCGAATCCGTGTACACCGCCGCCTGACCCGCTGCACCGGCGGCCATGAAGAGATCCTTGTCTTTCTCGGCCACGTCGAACTTCACCGCAAAACGTCCCGGTGGAGCCGTCAGCACACCGGTCATTGGCATGGTCCCGCTGGGAGGCATCTGACCCTGGCCCTGGGCCCAGATAATGGAATCGACCTTGGCCTTGATGACCTTGCCCGGCGTCGTATAGAGCACGAACTCGGCTTCGTTGCCCGGCTTGATCTGATGTAACTCGTTCTGGCCGTACAGGGCCACCACCTGCCCGCTCGTTTCCACCAGACTCATAACCGCGTTAAAAGGCATGGCCGCCACAAAGGCGCCCGGACGCAGCTGGAGGTTAACGACATAGCCATCAACCGGCGCGCGCACCGTGGTCTGATCCAGCTCCCACTTGGCGTTATCGAGCTGGGAGCGGATGGCGGCCACTTCGGCATAATCATTGCCCACTCTGGCCGACAGTTTCTGCTCGACCTGGGTCTGGCTGGCCAGGGCCTGCACTTCGGCACTGCGTGCCTGAGCTTCGGCACTGCGCGCCGCATCCAGATTGGCTTCCGCCTCTTTCAGATCCGTCTCGGCCTTCTCCAGATCGAAACGATTACCGGCACCCGTCGCAACAAGTTCCTTGTTCTGCTCCACCCGCTTGCGGGCCAACTCGAGCTTGGCCTGCACTTCACGCACCCGCGAACTGGCCGCCTGAATGCCACCCTGGGCTTCACTGACCTTACCCTTGGCGCCCTTGAGTTGCTCAACCAGCTGGCGCTGATTGCCTTCGGCATTCGCCAGCTGCGCTTCGAAGCCACGCACGGCCTGCTGGTAAGGCGTCGGATCGATGCGGAACAGCACATCCCCCTTCTTGACCGGGCGGTTGCCCTCCTCGACCGGAACCTCGATCACGCGACCACGCACCTGGGCCACGATGGGGACGGTGTATTTGAATACCCGCACATCTGAAGAAGACGGCGCCACTACGTTCAGGGTCAGGATCATCACGGTCAGCGCAATCACCGGAATGGTCACCACAATCACCTGCGAAGTCAGATTCCAAGGTAGCCATTTCTTCTTGATGAAGACAAACCAGACGATGGCGGAATAAATACCGAGTAGCAGGATATCCATCTCAGTTCGCCCCCCCTTGAGTCTGATTCAGGCGCGTTTCCAGCGCCGCAATGCGTTGCATGAGAGCAGCCACGTCAGCCTTCTCGGCGGCAGAGACTTGTGCCAGCCCCTTCTCGGTGGCTGCGAGACGCTCCTTGTCATGGAACTCGTCGCTTTTATCCGTTCCATAAGCGGCCTTGTGCAACACCGGCTTGGTGTAGGCCCACAACCAGGCCAGAGGCCAGAGCAGACCACCGAACACCAGCGACAGCAGGCACAGGGTGGTAATGGCCGGCGTCTGCGGGTGATGCTTTTTGTGAGCAATTTTTTCAGGCAGGACATGCACGATCCAGAACAGACCGATGACCACTGGTGGCACGATGAGCAGCACCACCACGGCCATGAAGTCGGCCACGGCATCGAGTGCTTCCCCATGCAGGAAGCTGGCTTCAGCAGCCAGCGGCAGGGCACCGATCAACAACAAGGGCAGGCAACGCAACAAGCGCTGCAGCGACGAGGTTTTCATGAGCAACTCTCCGGTCATGGTCAAACAGAACGGTATCCGAACGGATACTAATTCAACACTCGCATGCTCCCGACCTAGTGTCGCTGCGCCGCAACACCGGCTTAGAGCGCCCCGCAGGCGAGATCCTGTATCCTTGCGAACCTGTTTCAAGTCTTGGCGACATGCCTGTCGCCCACGCCCAGCCATGCATTTCCAGCTTCTCTCCACTTCAGGCCAAGCCCGCCGCGGCCGCCTGCAACTCGCGCACGGCATCGTCGAAACGCCGGTGTTCATGCCCGTAGGTACCTATGGCACCGTCAAGGCCATGAGCCCGCACGAGTTGCTGGAAATCGGCGCCCAGATCTGCCTGGGGAATACCTTTCACCTGTGGCTACGCCCGGGAATGGAAGTTTTCAAGCAGTTCGGTGGTCTGCATGGCTTCATGGGTTGGGACAAACCCATCCTCACCGATTCGGGCGGCTTCCAGGTGTTCTCCCTCGGAGCTCTGCGCAAGATCACTGAGGAGGGCGTGAAGTTTTCCTCGCCGATCAATGGCGACAAGCTCTTCCTCACCCCCGAGATCTCGATGCAGATCCAGCACGGCCTGAACAGCGACATCGTGATGATCTTCGACGAGTGCACGCCCTATCCCGCCAGCGTGGATGAGGCCGCCAAATCGATGCGCATGTCGGCGCGCTGGGCACGCCGGTCGCGTGACGAACACGACAAACTCGGGAACCGCAACGCCCTTTTTGGCATCGTCCAGGGGGGGATGTACGAAGATCTGCGCGACGAATCTCTGGCAGGCCTGCAGCAGATCGGCTTTGACGGTTACGCCATCGGCGGGCTGTCAGTTGGCGAGCCGAAAGAAGATTTTTACCGCGTACTGGCCCACACCGGCCCGCGCTTGCCGGCGGACAAGCCGCACTACCTGATGGGCGTCGGCACGCCAGAAGATCTCGTATATGGCGTGTCACAGGGCATCGACATGTTCGACTGCGTGATGCCTACCCGCAATGCCCGCAACGGCTGGTTGTTCACGCGCTGGGGAGATCTCAAGATCCGCAACGCCAAGCACAAGCAGGACACCCGCCCGATCGACGAGAGCTGTGAGTGCTACACCTGCCGCCATTTCTCGCGCGCCTATCTGCACCATCTGGATCGCGCCCAGGAAATGCTCGGGCCGCGCCTGATGACCATCCACAACCTGCATTACTACCAGCATCTGATGCGTGAAATCCGTGCTGCCATCGAAGCCGATGACTACGCCGGATTCCAGCTGCGTTTTGCTGCGGAGCGGCAGCGCGGCGCCTGATTTCGCTCAGGCCGACCTGCCCGCAAGGGCTGTTATACTCGGCCGCCTCAAAGACCCCATTTACGGAGCCTGACCATGATTTCCGACGCTTTCGCACAGACTGCTGCCTCTTCCGACCCCACCGGCGGATGGATGGGCCTGCTGCCCATGATCCTGATGTTCGTGGTGCTGTACTTCCTGATGATCCGCCCGCAGCAGAAGCGCGCCAAGGAACACAAGTCGCTGCTCGACGCACTGGCTGCAGGCGACGAAGTAATCACCAGCGGCGGTATTGCCGGCAAGGTTGCCAGCGTGGGCGAGAACTTCGTCAAGATCGAAATCGCCAGCGGCGTGGAAATCTCGGTGCAGAAACCGGCCGTGGCCACCGTGCTGCCCAAGGGCACGCTGAAGGGCGCGTAATGCATTGACGGGGGCGCCAGCCCCCGTTTGCATGCAGCCCTTGCGCTACGCCGCGTCCCGCTTCGCGTTCTGTTTCGCGTCACTTCCTACCCAGTCATTCACCATGAACCGTTATCCGCTCTGGAAGAACCTGTTGATCGGCCTTGTGCTGGTCCTCGGCCTGCTCTACACCCTGCCGAACTTCTTCGGTGAAGTACCGGCCGTTCAGGTTTCGGCTGCCCGCTCGACCACCAAGGTCGATAGCAATATCGAACGCCAGGTGCTTGCGGCACTATCCGCCGCCAGCATTGAACCCACGGGCCTGATTCGCGATCCGGCGGGGCTGCGTGTGCGCCTGGCCAACGAAGACATCCAGCTCAAGGCGCGTGATGTGATCGAACACGCTCTGAACCCGGATGCCCAGAACCCCGGTTTCGTGGTGGCGCTGAACCTGTTGTCGGCCAGCCCGCAATGGCTCACCTCTATGGGTGCGCTGCCGATGTATTTGGGTCTCGATCTGCGCGGTGGCGTGCACTTCCTGCTCCAGGTGGACATGAAGGGCGCAGTAACCAAGCAGCTTGACGCCACGGCTGGCGACCTGCGCAGCCTGCTGCGCGAGAAGAACCTGCGCCATGGCGGCATCAACCGCGAAGGCGAAACCCTTGTCGTACGCCTGCGCAGCGAGGACGACCGCAAGAAAGCCAGCGACTACATCCGTGACGCGCGCGGCACCGATTTCCAGCTGGTTGAACGCACGGATGGCAGCGAATTCCTGATCATCGGCAGCCTGACCGAAAAGGGTCGCCGCACCATCCAGGAAGACGCCATCAAGCAGAACATGGTGACTCTGCACAACCGGGTCAATGAACTCGGCGTGGCCGAACCGGTCATCCAGCAACAGGGGGCGGACCGCATCGTGGTGCAGCTGCCTGGCGTGCAGGACGTCGCCAAGGCCAAGGATCTGATTGGCCGTACCGCCACCCTTCAGGTGCGCCTGGTAGCGGAGGACGCCAATCCGATGAGCCCGCCAGCCGGCACCGATGTTTTCCCGGAAACTCGGGGCACCGAAAGCTACCCGGTAGTCGTGAAGAAACAGGTCGTGCTGACCGGCGACCGTTTTGTCGGCGCTCAGGCCTCGTTCGACTCGCAGAACCAGCAGCCGGTCGTTTCGGTGCGCCTGGATGCAGCCGGTGGCCGCGTGATGCGCGATACCACCCGTGAGAACCTCAAGAAACGCATGGCGATCATCCTGTTTGAAAAAGGCAAGGGAGAAGCCATTTCGGTCGCGACCATCCAGGGTGAATTCGGTAACCAGTTCCAGATCAGCGGCGCCTTCAGCACCGAAGAATCCAACCGTCTCTCGATCCTGATCCGTTCCGGCTCGCTGGCTGCGCCGATGGACATCATCGAAGAACGCACCATCGGCCCGAGCCTTGGCGCAGAGAACATCAAGAAAGGTTTCGAGTCGACACTGTGGGGCTTCGTTGCCATCGCCGTGTTCATGTGCGTGTATTACATGCTCTTCGGCCTGATCTCGACGCTGGCCCTGGGCGCCAACGTGCTGCTGCTGATTGCGCTGCTGTCCTTGTTCCAGGCTACCCTGACCCTGCCCGGGATTGCAGCTATCGCTCTGACGCTCGGGATGGCCATTGACGCCAACGTGCTGATCAACGAACGCATCCGCGAGGAGCTGCGCAATGGCGCCAGCCCGCAAGCAGCCATCTCGGCCGGTTACGAGCACGCCTTCGACACGATTCTTGACTCCAACGTGACGACGCTGATCGCCGGTATCGCGCTGCTGGCCTTCGGCTCCGGCCCGGTCAAGGGCTTCGCGGTGGTGCACTGCCTGGGCATCCTCACTTCGATGTTCAGCGCCGTGATGGTTTCGCGCATGATCACCAACTTCGTCTACGGCAGCCGCCGCAAGCTTGAAAAGCTCGCCATCGGCCAAGTCTGGCGTGCCACTGCTGAATAAGCGCCAGGAGAGAAAACATGGAACTGTTCCGCATCAAAAATGACCTCCCCTTCATGCGTCACGCGCTGGTGTTCAACGCGATTTCGCTGATCACCTTCGTACTGGCCGTGTTCTTCATCTTTCACAGGGGTCTGCACCTGTCGGTGGAGTTCACCGGTGGCACCGTGATGGAAGTCACTTACGCCGAAGCACCGCAGCTCGATCCGCTGCGCAACGCACTGACAGCGGCTGGTTACACCGACACCCAGGTACAAACCTTCGGCTCATCGCGCGACATCATGGTGCGCGTGCCGAACCGCGCCGCCGAAAACTCGAGCAAGGTCTCCGACAAGGTCATGGCGACCCTGGCCGCGGTACCGGGCCCCAAGGGCGAGCTGCGCCGGGTCGAGTTCGTCGGCCCGCAGGTCGGCGAAGAGCTCGCCACCGATGGCGCCATGGCGCTGCTGATGGTCGTGCTGGGGATCGTGATCTACTTGGCTTTCCGCTTCGAGTGGCGTTTTGCCGTATCGGCCATCATCGCCAACCTGCATGACGTAATCATCATCGTGGGCTTCTTCGCCTTCTTCCAGTGGGAGTTCTCGCTGCCGGTGCTGGCCGCCGTGCTGGCGGTGCTGGGCTACTCGGTGAACGAATCGGTGGTGGTTTTCGACCGCGTACGCGAAACTTTCCGCAACAGCCGCATGCGTGGCCTGACCGTGCCACAAGTGCTGGACCACGCCATCACCAGCACCATCAGCCGCACCATCATCACCCACGCCTGTACCCTGATGATGGCCTTGTCGATGTTCTTCTTCGGCGGCCCCACCCTGCATTTCTTTGCTCTGGCACTGGCCATCGGTATCTGCTTCGGCATCTACTCCTCAGTGCTGGTGGCAGCCCCGCTGGTAATGTGGCTGGGCGTGTCGCGCGAGCAGTTCATCAAGGCCAAGGTAGAGAAGGAAGAGGCCGTCGTCTGAGCGGGCATTATCCCGTTTCACGCAACAACGGCTCCACAAGGGAGCCGTTTGTCTTTTACAGCTCTTCTGCCATCATTTATAAGACTGAATGCACAAGGAATCTTTCATGACTGTCAGCACTCGTCGTATCAAGGTCTGGGATCTGCCTCTGCGCCTCTTCCACTGGAGCCTTCTCCTCTGTGTTGCGGGCGCGGTGATCAGCATTGAAGTTGCCGACAACATCGACTGGCACCAGCGCTTCGGCATCGCCGTGCTGACCCTGCTGGTGTTCCGCCTGTTGTGGGGCATCGTAGGCGGCCAGCACGCACGCTTCGCAAACTTCCTGCGCAGCCCGGCCAGCATCCTCAGCTACGTGAAGAGGATGAAAAACGAGAAAGGTCCGACCGTCGGCCACAACCCGCTGGGCGCCCTGTCTGTGGTGGGCTTGCTCGCTGTGCTGCTGTTCCAGGCCGGATCGGGCCTCTTCCTCTCCGATGAAATCATGTTCGAAGGGCCTCTATTCAAGTTCGTCAGCGGTGAGATCGCGAGCATCCTGGCCGAAGCACATGAAGCCAATGCTGGCATCATCTTCACCCTGATCGGCCTGCACTTAGCAGCCATCCTGTTCTACCGCTTCGTCAAGCGCGATAACCTGATCAAGCCGATGCTAACCGGCAGCAAGGAAGTGCCGGCAGAAACGCCGGTCCAGGACGCCAACGGCGGCTCCGCCCTGCTTGGGCTGATCACGCTGGCGGTAGCAGCCGGCGTGGTCTGGTTCATCGTCACCCTGTAACTTTGTTTCCCTGACCGAAAATGGCTTTCGCAGACAACCTCAAGCAACTCCCCGGCGTATCCCATCTGGCGGCTCTGCAACTGCTCGACGCAGAAGGCAATGTCGTCGCCACCATCGAACACAAGCCGGGCCAGATCGGCTCGCTCGCCGTCTACAACCATCTGGCCCAGTTCTTCGGCGCCGTGAACACCGAGGCCGCCAGCAAAGGGCTTGAGCTTTATGCTGAACATACTGAGGACGCACGTCAGAACCCGGGCAAGCATCTCAACATCGACCGTCTGATTTCGGTGGCCCGCGACGGGAACGTTTTGCGCGTACGCCATGTCTTTGCAGAATCCGGCTCCTGAAGCAGGGCCGTTTTGAAGGGTGCCGCCCCCGGCACTTTTGACTCCAGCAGCAGCCACCACCCAAGAGGGACACGCAATGAAGATTCAGCATCTCGCCGCCATCGCTATCGCCAGCCTGTCGATCAGCGCCGCTTTTGCGCAAGCCAAGCCGGAAGACCAGATCAAATACCGCCAGTCCGCCATGACGGTCACCGCCCGCAGCGTCGGCGTACTCAGCGCCATGGCCAAGGGCGATCTGCCCTTCAACAAGGAACTCGCTCAGCGTCACGCCAGCACGATTGCCGATCTCTCTGATCTGCCGCTCGCCGCGGGTGCTTATGGCCCCGGCACCGACAAGGGCGCACCGACCAAAGCTGATCCGAAGATTTGGAGCGAAGCCGATAAGTTCAAGGCTGCCTTCGACAAGTTCAGCAGCTCGGCGCGCAGCCTGCCCGCCGCCTCCGGCGATCTGAATTCCCTGAAGACTGCACTGGCCGATCTGGGCAAGACCTGCAAGGGCTGCCACGACGACTACCGCATGAAATAAGTCGGATAAGCAGCAAGCCCCAAGCCGATGCCCGCGCATCGGCTTTTTCATTTCAGCGTCCGTGCCGTGCCAATGCCCAGGCCACGTGCTCGCGCACCAGTGCTGACGGATCGTCAGCCCTGCTTTGCAAGGCTTCGAGCACCGCTGGACTGGTTGGTGCATTGCCCAGCCCGACCGCCAGATTGCGCAACCAGCGCTCATGGCCGATACGGTAAATGGGGGAACCCGCCAGACGCTGCGCAAACTCATCCTCACGCCAGGCAAACAGCTCGACCAGAGTGGCCCGGTCGAGCCCGTTGCGCACCGCGAAATCCGGCTCCTGAGTCAGCCGCGCAAAACGGTTCCAGGGGCAGGCGAGCTGGCAGTCGTCGCAACCATAGACACGGTTACCAATCAGCGGCCGCAAGGCTTCCGGAATGGGACCGGCGTGCTCGATGGTCAGATAGGAAATACAGCGCCGCGCATCGAGCCGGTAGGGCTCCACGATGGCCTGAGTTGGACAGGCGGGGATACAAGCCGTACAGCTGCCACAGTGCGCGCGGACCGGGGTATCCGGCGGCAATGCCAGATCCACATAGATCTCGCCCAGAAAAAAGAAGGAACCGGCCTCGCGGTTGATCAGCAAGGTGTGCTTGCCGCGCCAGCCGAGGCCGGCCCGGCTGGCCAATTCCACCTCCAGTACCGGAGCGGAATCGACGAAAACCCGATGACCGTAGTCACCGACCACCGCAGCAATGCGCTCAGCGAGCTTCTGCAGGCGAGTGCGCAAGACCTTGTGGTAATCACGTCCCAGCGCATAGCGCGAGATCGCGGCGCGGCCAGCTTCGCCTTGCAGGCGGATAGCCTCCGTTAGATCCGGCTCCGGCCAGTAATCCATGCGCAGCATGAGTACGCTGACAGTGCCCGGCACAAGTTCTGCCGGACGGGCACGCTTGAGCCCGTGACGAGCCATATAATCCATGCCGCCGTGGAAGCCGGCAGCCAGCCAGTCGAGCAAACCCTGCTCGGCCGAGCCAAGGTCAACGCCGCTCACACCCAGCCCGGCAAAGCCCAGCTCGTGGGCCCAGCTCCGGATCTGCCGCAGCAGTTCATCAGTTTGAGGAATCAAGGAATCGGGATGCATCACGCCAGCGATGATACCTGCGCCCAGCGCCTGCCACTTGCCGATGCAGCGGCCACTGAAGCCCTCGGTGCGGCACTCGCACCCGTGCTGGCGCCCGGCCTGGTGATCTGGCTCACGGGTGACCTGGGTGCCGGCAAGACCACGCTGACACGCGGCCTGTTGCGGGCGCTGGGCCACACAGGAAGTGTAAAGAGCCCCACCTACACCTTGATAGAAGTTTATGCTGTTTCTAGAATTGCGCTGTATCACTTTGATTTTTATCGATTCACGCATGCAGATGAATTTCTCGAAGCGGGGTTGGACGAATACTTTGGTGGCGAGGGCGTATGTCTTGTTGAATGGGCCGACAAAGCTCTGCCCTACGTTCCACAGCCCGATCTCGAGATCCATCTGCAAGTGGCCGGTGAAGCGCGCCTGGCCAGCCTTGTCGCCCGCAGCCCGCGCGGCGCAGCCTGCCTGAAGGACATCTGCCTGCCATGCTGAATTCAGACCAGCGTTTTGCTCCGCCCCGCCGCCGCTTGCTGAAGGCCGCAGCCGGTTTGATGACGCTCTTGGTCACACCAGTGGGTCTGGCTCAGGGCGCCTCGCGCGTGCTGGCGGTACGCGTATGGCCGGCCCGTGATTACACCCGCATCACTCTCGAATACGCAGACTCGGTGCGCTACAGCCACCAGATCGTGAAGAACCCGGAGCGTCTGGTCGTCGATCTGGAAGGCGTCGAGTTCGACAGCGTGTTGCAGAGCCTACCCAGCAAGATTTCGGACAATGATCCCTATATCAAACTGCTCCGTGCCGGTCGCAATCGCCCGGGCGTGGTGCGCTTAGTGGTCGAGCTGAAAGCCGAGATCAATCCGCAGATTTTTACCCTGCCACCGGCCGGCAGCTACGGCCCCCGCCTGGTGCTGGACCTCTATCCGACCCAGCCGGTCGACCCTTTGCTGGCCCTGCTCGAGAAGGATTCGCCAGCCGCGGTTACAAGCCCCGAAGCGCCGGCGGCAAACCCGCACGAAACGCCTCGCCCGGCTCAAGCCGAGAAGGATGCGATCAAACCGGCACGCGGTAACGTGCGCCCGATCACCATCGCGCTGGACCCCGGCCATGGCGGCGAAGATCCTGGAGCCGTAGGCGCCAAGGGATCCTTCGAGAAAAACATCACCCTCGATGTGGCCCAGCGCCTCAAGGCCAAAATCGATGCTGAGCCGAACATGCGCGCCATGCTCACGCGCGACGCGGATTTCTTCGTACCGCTGCAGCAACGCGTCGAAAAAGCCCGCCGGGTGCAGGCCGACCTGTTCGTATCCATTCACGCCGATGCCTTCATCCGCCCGGAAGCGCGCGGCAGCTCAGTCTTCGTGCTATCCGACAAGGGCGCCACGAGCACTGCCGCACGTTGGCTGGCCAACAAGGAAAACGCAGCCGATCTGGTCGGTGGCGTCAATCTCGGCGTCAAGGATGCACATCTGGCCAAGACCCTGCTCGATCTGTCGCAAACGGCCACCCTCAATGACAGTCTGAAGGTTGCCAAGTCCGTCCTTGGCGAGCTTGGCAACGTCAATCAACTGCACAAGGGCCAGGTCGAGCAGGCCAGCTTCGCCGTGCTGAAGGCACCGGATATCCCCTCCCTGCTGGTCGAGACCGCATTCATCTCCAATCCGGAAGAAGAAAAACGTCTCAATGACGAGGCTTATCAGGACCGCCTCGCCGAGGCCATGTTGCGCGGCATCAAGCGTTACTTCGCAAAAAACCCGCCGCTGGCCAGCACCCGCCCGGCCTGAGAAGCCCGCGCAACACCCGCGCAAATTCTTCAGCAATTGGAAATTTGGCAAAATTGTGACGCTCTTCGTCACCCCGGCTTCCGCCTGACGGCAAGCCGAATGCCCCGCGTGCCCGTCTGCAGGCGCAAACGCGTGATAAATATCACAACCACCTGCATGGCACAGGGCTTGCGGATGGATCTACATCCATTTCGCAACACCCACCCATGCCGCCTCGGGAATTCGAACAACTTGTCGCCCGCCTCAACCGCGAAAGCGAGCAGCGCCCGGAACTCTACCGGATCAAACTGCTCGCCCTCACTGCGTTGGGCCACCTCTACATCCTTGCACTGCTGCTGCTCTCATCCTTGCTCCTGTTGTGGGGGCTGACCGAACTCGTCCATGATGAAGTCCTGCAGGGGGCCAAGCTGCTGCTGTTAGGCAGCATTGCCGGCATCATGTTGTGGCGCTCCACCCGCATCAACCTGCCCGCACCACAAGGCCAGGCGCTCTTGCCCGCCGATGCGCCGCAACTCTTCGGGGTAATCGAAAAAATCCGCAGCAAGCTCGGCGGCCCGCCGATCCACCGTGTGGTGGTGAACGACCTTTTCAATGCGGCCATTTTCCAGGCGCCTCGGCTGGGCATCTTTGGCTGGCACCGCAACACCCTGATCATCGGATTGCCGCTGATGCAGGCGCTCTCCCGCAAGGAGTTCGCCGCCATCCTGGCACACGAATACGCCCATCTCTCGCGCCAGCACGGCCGCCTGGATACCTGGATCTACCACACCCGCCTGTTGTGGTCGCAGGTCCAAGCCTCATTCCGCCACGACAGCAGTCTCATCGAAGCCATGCTGACCCGCTTCCTGCGTGGCTATATCCCGCTCTTCCAGGCCTACAGCCTGGTGCAGGCTCGTCGCGATGAGTACGAGGCCGATCGCCTGGCCGCCAGCGTGGTTGGTGCGCAAACCATGGCGGATGCCTTGATCGCCCAAGCCATCCGCGGCCGCTTCATCGAAGAGCGCTTCTGGCAGGATCTATGGTCGCAGGCCAGCAGCAAGCAGCACCCGCCTTACCTGCCGCACACCGCGATGCGCACCGCCCTGCACCTGGGCCTGCCCCAGGAGGATGCCCAGCGCTGGTTTGACGAAGCACTGCAACACTACACCGGTGCCCAGGACACCCACCCGAGCCTGCGCGATCGCATCCTGGCCCTCGACACCGGCACCGAACTGCCACCAAACGCGGTACATAGCGCCGCTCAGTCTCTGCTCGGTGACCTTCTGCCGCGCCTGCAACAACAGTTCGACGAGCTCTGGCTGAGCCACAACGAGCAAACCTGGCGTCTGCACCATCACGCGGCCGCCTCAGCCCGAGAAACCGTGCAGCGCATGCAGGGGCGTGACGCCGCCAGCCTCAGCCCCGAAGAGCTGAGCCACTATGCGCTGGCACTGGACACGCTGGGGCGCAAGGACGAAGCCCTGCCGCTGCTCTGCCAGGCGGCCGACCATCCGCATGGCTCGGCCGACAGCGCCATGGCCGCCGCCCGCCTGCTGCGCGAGCGTGGTGACGAAGCACTCACCCACTATCTCCAGCTGGCGGTGCGGCGCAACCGCGAACTGTGTGCAGATGCCAGCCTAGAAGCCGAGCATTTCTACCGCCAGCGGGGCGATGAAGACAACGCGCGGCTGTGGGGCGAACGCCTCAACGACAGGGTGGCCTGAAAACGGGCTGGACACCATAGTTTTCATTTGTTGCCCGTCGGGGCATACGGGGTTTGCGCTAGAGTCGCTCGCATGTGATTCCGGAGTCGCCAATGCGCCTCGCTTTCCGCCTCCTCGCCGCCCTTCTTTTTGCCAGCGGCCTGTTCAGCGCAGCCGCCCAGGCTGGAGAGCTGCGCTATAGCGAAAGCGTGCTGCACGAGCCGATCAACAGCCAGGATTGGCTCGGGCGGGGGGTACGGGGCGAAATGCTCGTCACGGTATTCCGCCCGGAGGGCGCCGGCCCTTTTCCACTGGTTGTCATCAATCACGGCCGTGACAGCCAGCGTCGCGACGCCGTCCAGCGCTATCGCTTCGAATCCGCCAGCCGCTACTTCCTCAGTCGTGGCTTTGCCGTGGCCGTCCCGACCCGCCTCGGTTACGGTGCCAGTGCCGCCGCCGGCGATCCGGAGAACATCAGCAACCGCTGTGCCCTGAGTGCGTATGAGCCAGCCCTGGATGCCGCTGGCGCGCAGATCGCCCGCGTCGTCGAGCGCCTGCGCCAGGAAACCTGGATCGACCCGCAACACCTGATCCTGCTCGGCCAGTCGGTCGGCGGATTAGGCAGCCTCGCTGGCAGCGCGCGCGGAATTGTGGGCATCACCGCCACCATCAACTTTGCCGGCGGCCATGGCGGGGATGCCGAGCTGCACCCGGGCCAGCCCTGCAACCCGGAGGCTCTCGCCGAGGCTTTCCGCCAGTTTGGCGCCCAAGCCAGCAGCCCTAGCCTGTGGCTGTACACCGAGAACGACCGGCTCTTCGCACCCGAATGGGCGCAACGCTGGCATGGCGCCTACACCGCCGCCGGCGGAAGGGCTGAACTGCGCCTGCTACCGGCCTTCGGCGATAACGGCCACGCCCTCTTCGCCCGCGGCGAGCACATCTGGCAACCCATCCTTGACGACTTCCTTGCCCGCCTCGGCTTGCGCCACGCACACCGTATCGTTGGCCAACCCACTGCCGACCAGAAAGGCTGAGCGCCCCACCCAAGGCATAATGGCAGCTGCCTTCACTCAGGAACTGCCATGAGCCCGACCGAATTTGTCCTGCCTGTCCCGCCCGTCGTCTCCCTTCCGGTTGCCGGCAGCCATGCGCATTTCCCGGTACGACGCATCTACTGCGTCGGGCGCAATTATCTGGAACACATTCGCGAACTCGGCAACGACGAGAAGGAGCCCCCGATCTTCTTCACTAAGCCGCGCGATGCCATCGAGCAGGATGGCGCAACTATTCCCTACGCGTCTGCCACCCAGAACTACCACTTCGAACTGGAGCTCGCCGTGGCGCTGCAGTCAGGTGGCTACAACATCCCCGAAAGCAGCGCTCTCGACCACGTATTCGGCTATGCCGTCGCGCTGGACATGACTCGCCGCGACATCCAGAAGCAGCTCAGCGCCAAGGCCGCGCCCTGGGATGTGGCCAAGGGCTTTGATCACTCAGCCCCCTGCGGAGCCATTTATCCAGCAAGCAGCATCGGCCATCCGGCCAGCGGCCGCATCCACCTCACGGTCAACGGCGAGATCAAGCAGGACTCGGATCTCAAGGCCATGATCTGGAATGTGCCGCAGATCATCAGCCGCCTCTCGGCCTTTTTCGATCTCCAGGCGGGCGATATCATCCTCACCGGCACGCCGGCTGGCGTCGGGCCGATTCAGCCGGGCGACCTGCTGGTGGGTGAAATTGCCGGCGTCGGTCGCCTGACCACCCGTATCGGCCCGGTCGCTGCCTAAGCCCCACCCTCGGAGAATCTTCATGACTGGCTGGATCGCCCTTGGAATCCTGATCTTCGTGCTCGCCTACGGCGTGCTGCTCTATAACGGCCTGGTCAATCTCAAGCACGGTGTTGCCCGTGCCTGGGCCAACATCGACGTAGTACTGCGTCAGCGCCATGAAGAGCTGCCCAAGCTGGTCGAAGTCTGCCGCCAGTACCAGCAGTTCGAGCAGGCGACCCTGGAGCGCGTGATCAGTGCCCGCGCTGGCGTAGCCAGCGCCCGCGAGCAGCACGACATTCCAGCCCTGAGCAGCGCCGAAAACAGCCTGCGCGCGAGCCTTGGCCAGCTCTTCGCTGTCGCCGAGGCCTATCCGGAGCTACGTGCCAGCGAGCACTTTCGCCAGCTACAGGGGCGTATCAGCGGGCTGGAAAACAGCATCGCAGATCGCCGCGAGCTCTACAACGAGGCCGTCAATCTCAACAACGTGCGCGTCGAACAGTTGCCGGACCTGTTGATCGCCCGCCTGTGCGGCTTCGGCCTGCAGCCCCTGCTCGAATTCGCTGCCACCGAGAAGGCTGACGTAAATATCGCCCAGCTCTTCAAGGGCTGATGCGCCAGGCGCCTCCCGACCTCGGCTCGCTCCTGCGCGACCTGCTACCGGCACTGGCCGCGGCGCTGGGCTACATCCTGTGGCTTGGGCTGCAAGCGCAGCGCCCACAGCCCTGGCAGCTCGCCCTGCTGCTGGCCGCCAGCCTGCTCTGCCTGTGGATGGGTGCCTATCGCCGCTACCGCCACTACGCCGATACGCCCAGCGCCCCGATCGCCAGCGCGCCCCAGGGCTACATCGCCATCGAAGGCATTGGCCGTGCCCTGCCGGGTGAGCCCTTGCGCTCGCCGCTCAACTACCTGCCCTGCCTGTGGTATCGCATCGTGCAGCGAAGAAAGGATGGCCAAGGGCATTGGCATGTGGAGCGCGATGAAACCAGCGACGCCAGCTTCTTCCTCGAAGACGAAGACGGCAATCTCTGCAGCCTCGATCCGCGCGATGCGCGTATCGAGGCAGTGCACAAGGATGAGATTCGCCTCGATGATTGCCGCAGCACGCAATGGCTGCTGATCCCGGGCACCCGGCTGTTCGCCATCGGCCATTTCGAATCCCGCCGCCCGATCGAAGACCGGGCCTCAGCCGAAGCCGAGCTACGCGACAAGCTCAGTGACTGGAAACGGGACCGCAGCAGCCTGATGCAGTTCGATACGGATCGCAACGGCGAGCTGGACCAGGCCGAATGGGAACGCGCCCGGGCGGCCGCACGCACAGAAGTACTGGCCGAGCGCGAGGCGGCCGCGGACTTCCCTCCCTACCACTGCCTGCGCGAACCCGCTGACGGCCGCCCCTTCGTGATTTCAGATCACCCGCGCGAACAGGTCATCGCCCACCTGCAGCGTCGCCATCAAATGATGCTGGCCGCCTTCTTCCTCGCCTTGCTGATCACGGCCTGGCTGGCAAGCCACGCCTGAGCAGGCTTACGCGGGAAGTTCAGGTCAGCGCCAGCAAGGCGCGCAGATGCGCTTCCGATCGCTGGAACTCGCTCTGTTCGGCTGGCGTGAATTCGTAGTTCAGCACCCGCTGCACTCCGCTGCGCCCCACCACGCAGGGCACGCTCATGACCAGATCCTCCACGCCGTACTCGCCCTGCAGCAGCACCCCCAGCGGCAGCACCGAATGCTCGTTGGCCTCGATGGCGCGGATGATGCGGAACACGCTGGCCGCAATGCCGTGATTGGTGTTGCCCTTGCGCTCGAAAATGCGGAAACCGGCGTCCAGCGTCTGTTGCCGAATGGCCGCATGATCCGGTGGCGGCAGGCCGTTCAAGCGACAGTAGCTGGCGATATCCAGCCCGGCCACGTTCACCAGGCTCCAGGGCACGAAGCCGGTCGCACCATGGTCGCCCAGCAGATAGCCGACCACATTCTTCGGATCGACCTTCACATGCTCGGCCACGATGCGGATCAGGCGCGCCGTATCGATCAGGGTGCCGGCCGAGAGCAGACGCTCCCTCGGGTAAGAGGATGACCGCAGCATCACCTGGGTCATCACGTCGACAGGATTGGTCACGTTGATCACGATTGCACCGGGCGAATGGCGCTCCACCTCGCCAATGATGCCGCGCAGGATGCCGCTGTTGATGCGGGTGAGATCGTCACGGGTCTGACCCTGCTGGAGCTGGGCCCCGGCCGTGATCACGACGATGTCGCTGCCGCGCGTCTCCGGATAGTCGCCAGCGACCAGGGCAGGATTCTTGGCATATGTAAAGGCCGTGGTGTGGGCAAAATCCCAGATCTCGGCCTCGGCCTTGCCGCGGTTCTTGTCGACAGCCACGATCTCGGTCACCTCGCTCACATTGAGCAGCAAACCGACGATCTCGGTGCCCACCGCCCCCATGCCGATCACGGATACCTTCATGCCCTGTCCTTTCATCTGAGTGCCTTGCAGGCAGTCTAAACCTGCAGGTCGCTTGATCCTATCCGTAGCCGTACGGAGACGGATACGGCAAGATCTGGGTTTTCATGCATCCTCTGCCCGGAACCCTTGCCATGCTCGCTCGCCTCTCGCAGTTCATGCTCGCCATATCAGCCGTCGCACTCGCCTTCACGATTGCAGGCTGCAAGCCGAAACAGGATGAGGGCGCCAGCAGCAGCGCCGCACGGGTGGTCAAAATAGGCTTCGCCGCCCCGCTCACCGGCCCCCAGGCTCACTATGGCAAGGGCTACCAGAACGGCGTGCAGCTCGCCCTCGATGATGCCAATGCGCTGAACCCGCAGATCGGTGGTCAGGCTGTGAAATTCGAGCTGGTCGCCGAAGACGACATGGCCGACCCGCGCACCGCCACCCAAGTCGCCCAGCGCGTGCTGGATGCCGGAGTAGCCGGCGTGATCGGCCACTTCAACTCGGGGACCTCGATTCCCGCCTCCAAGGTCTATTCCGATGCTGGCATGCCGCAGATCGCCATGGCTACCGCACCGGCCTTCACTCAGCAAGGCTTCAAAACCACCTTCCGCTCGATGACTTCCGACACCCAACAGGGCTCGGTGATGGGCAAGTTCGTGGTGGCCAAGCTCGGAGCAAAGAAAGTGGCTGTCATCGACGACCGCACGGCCTATGGCCAAGGCCTCGCCGACGAGTTCGACAAGGCTGTGAAGGCCGCCGGTGGCAGTGTGGTGGCACGCGAATTCACCACCGACAAGGCCAGCGACTTCATGGCCATCCTGACCAGCATCAAGGGCAAGAAGCCGGACGTGATCTTCTTTGGTGGCACCGATGCGCAATCCGGCCCGCTCGCCAAACAGCTCAAGCAGATCGGCCTCAATGCACCGCTGTTGTCGGGCGAGATGACCCGCTCCGATACCTTCCTGAAGCTCGCCGGTGACGCTGCCGATGGCACCATCGCCTCGCTGGCCGGCCTGCCGATGGACAAGATGCCCGGGGGCCCGGATTTCGTCACCCGCTTCAAGGCCCGCTTCGGTGAGCCCGAGATCTACTCCCCTTATGGCTACGACGCCACGCGCATCCTGATTGCCGCCATGCTCAAGGCCGACTCGACCGAGGCCGCGAAATACCTGCCGGTGCTGGCGGCGATCGAGCATGCAGGCGTGACCGCACCGAAGATCGCCTATGACGCCAAGGGCGACCTCGCCAATGGCGGCATTACGGTCTACAAGGTAGTGGGCGGCAAATGGGAAGTGATGGAAACCATCGCAGAGTAAAGCGCCGCGCAGAAATGCCAAGGGCCGGCGATGCCGGCCCTTTTTTCTTTTCCTGCGCCGTTCAACGGATGCAGACCCGACGCACCTGCTGGATATCCGTATCCCCGCTCAAGACCTTCTCGATGCCATCCTGACGCAGGGTGCGCATGCCGGTTTCAAGTGCCGTCACCATCAACTCGCTGGCCGGCACGCGCTGATGAACCTGATGCCGGATCTCGTCATTGCCCAGCATCAGCTCATGCAGGCCAATGCGGCCACGATAGCCACTCTGGTTACACTCCGGGCAACCTGAGGCGCGATAGAGCACGATTCGCCCGCCAGGCGCCGCGAAACGCTCGTGCCAGTCCGCCAGGATCTCGTTACGCGCTTCGTTCGGGTTGTCGCGGAACTGGCGGCTCTTGCGCAAATCTTCGCAATACTCGTCAAGCAAGGCAGTGACCTCTTCGTCACTCGCTTCCTCGGGCGCCCGGCAATGCCGGCACAGACGCCGCGCCAGACGCTGGGCCAGCACGCCAAGCAGGGCATCCGCGAAATTGAAGGGGTCCATGCCCATGTCGAGCAGACGTACGACCGACTCCGGTGCGCTGTTGGTATGCAGGGTGGAGAACACCAGATGGCCGGTCAGTGAGGCCTCGATACCGATGTGCATGGTTTCCGCGTCACGCATTTCGCCAACCATGATCACATCCGGGTCGGCTCGCAGAAAGGCGCGCATCACGGTTGGAAAATCCATCCCGGCCTTGCGATTAACCTGCACCTGGCGCAAGCCGCGCTGGGTGATCTCGACCGGGTCTTCAGCGGTCCAGATCTTGGTTTCCGGCTTGTTGATGTACTTCAGGATCGAGTGCAGGGTGGTGGTCTTGCCAGACCCGGTCGGGCCGCACACGAAGAACACACCATAAGGCTTCGAGATCGTGGCCTCAAGGCGCGTAAGGTTGTAGGCCGACAGGGCCAGCTTGTCGAGCGGGATCGGCTCGCCCTGCTGCAGCAGGCGCATCACCACATCCTCCAGCCCGCCAGCGGTCGGGATGGTGGCCACCCGCAACTCCAGATCCAGCGGGCCGAACTTGCGGAACTTGATCTTGCCATCCTGAGGCTTGCGACGCTCCGAAATATCCAGGTCGCACATGATCTTGATGCGCGCCACCATCGGGTTGCGATAGGCCGCCGGCACTTCGATGTAAGGCACCAGCAAGCCATCCTTGCGGAAGCGCACGAGCATCTTTTCCTTACCCGGGCGAGGCTCGATATGGATATCCGAGGCGCCCTGACGATGGGCGTCGATGATGATGCGATTGACCAGCTTCACCAGCTCGTTGTCGGCCGCCGCCGTGATGTCTTCACTGGTGCTGCTTTCACCCTCTTCAGCCAGATCCGAGAGCAGGTCACCCACGCTCAGCTCGTCGTCCGTATGCTCGAAATACTGGCCGACAGTTTTTTCGAACTCGGTCTGGGTCGTCACCCGATAGGCCAGACGCACATTGGGAAACACGTTCAAGGCCACCCGGCTGCCAATGACCTGCTCCGGATCCACCGCCAGGATCACCACCCCCTCCTGCGTCTCTTCTAGCGGCAGCCAGCCATTCTGCAGCGCGTAATCGCGCTTGATATGGCGCAGCAGATCCATCGGCTTGATGCGATCCGCCCGCCAAGGCTCATAAGTCACGCCATAGAAGCGCGCCATCGATTCGCCAATATCGGCAAGCTTGCAGTGCTTGTCCTCAAGCAGCAGTTTTTCCGGCGTAATGCCACGCTGCCGCGCCAGCTCGCCCAGATGCTCCATGTCATCCACCGGCAGATGGCCCTTGATGGCCAGCCAGTGGTAGCGCGAACGCAGAGGCACGGTCTCGTGCAGGCGCTGCGAGAAGGCGATGGCAAAGGTCTGGGCAAGCGCCAGCACGCCCTCCTCCTCGACCGTGCTGAAACTATCACCATCCTGGGTGTTCATGAGCTGGATCACCCCCAACAGCGCGGCCCTGCCCGGCTGCACGAGCGGCGCCACGAGCATCTGCTTGCAATGAAAACCGCTGCGCTCATCCACTTCATGCCGGAACTCGATAGCCGGCGAAATACGCATGAGCTCTTCCGCGTCATACACATCATGGATGTTGAGCATCTGCTGATGCAGCGCACAGTAGCCGGCGATACTCTTGTCAGAAATCGGCAAGCGCAGCTTCTTGGCCATGTGCAGGCCGGTTTTCACGCGCGTGCTGATGCTGGTGCCGCCCTCGTCAACCACATAGATCGTGAGTCGCTCGGCACCGAACAGCGCACAGATATCGGTGGAGACCTCAAAGATAATCTCGTCGATATTGGCCGTGTCGTGGATGCGGGTGTTCAGCCCTTGCAGGCTCTTAAAGAAGGCCAGCCGACGCGAAATGGCGGTACCGGATTTCAGGGAAGTATTCATGTCCAGCCTCTCATACCGGGAACACAGCCAAGCCACACACCATAGTGTGCCTGCGGACCTCTAGAGATCGAAAGTCTGGCCGTTCCCGAGCAGATGCAGATGTGGGCGCAAACGCCCGTCGTAGGCCAGCACTTCGCGGGCCAGCAAATCGGCATGGCCCGGCTTGAAGTGCGTAACGAAAATTTCCGGGCTTCCGTTCAGCCTATCCAGAACCCGGTGCAGCATGCTCGGCGAAAGATGCCGGGCTGCGTGCGCCAGATCCTGATGCGCATTCGGAAACGCCGCCTCTATCAAAAGATAGTGCAGATCTTCAATCGCATTCAGGGCGGCTACCTGTTCGTCACATACCGTGGTGTCGCCAGAGAACGCCAGCGCGCCCCGCTGCCCCCGCAATGCATATCCCTGAGACGGCACCGAGTGCAGGGCCGGAATCGGTGAAATAGCCCGCTCGCCCAGATGCACGGTTTCGCCCACTTTCACCGGCTGCATCCGCAGCAAAGGGTGGAGGCGATCCGGAATGGCGGTGAAATCAGGCCAGATCAGCCAGTTGAAGACATGCGCACGCAGAATGCGCAGGGTTTCCTCGCTGGCATAGAGGGTGATCGGACGCGAACGCAGGTCCGCCACGGTGTCGATCAACATCGGCAGCATTGCCAGGTGATCGAGATGCGAGTGCGTCAGGAACACATGATCTATCGCCATCAGCGCATGAAGCGAAAGCTCGCCTACGCCTGTCCCGCAATCGATCAGAATATCCTCATCAACGAGCAGCGAAGTCGTGAGGTTGGCTTTGCCACCAATCCCTCCACTACAGCCGAGAACCCGGATCTTCATGCCGGGAAGAACTCAGGCAGCGCCATTTGCACGCAGGTAGAACTCCATCTTCACGCCAGCAATCTCGATCACGTCATGATCGCCGAGGAGATGTGCCTGGGCATCGAGTTGCTTACCGTTGAGGATAGGGAAAGAGTCGCCTTCCACATGGGTGATGAAGTAGCCATGCGGACGACGCGTGATCACGGCCACCTGCACGCCTGGTTTACCCAGCGTGGTGAGCGATTTGGAGAGTTCAAGTTCGCGCCCGGCATTGCGGCCGCTGATGATCTGCACCACCCCCATCGGCTCGTTGCCTGACAAGGGCGCGGCCTCGCTCTGGGTGCTCCAGTCCTCACCATTGGTAATCGATGCTTCGGCACCGAAGCCCACCATTGTTTCCGTGTGCGCACGCGGCGCGCCGCCAAGCTTGTTGGCTTCGGAGGGGTTGATGAAGGCCTTCTCGAAAGAGTTGCCAAGGCTGGTGTCCACCGCATCCTTGAGAAACTTGATGCGGTATTTGCCAAGCTCGACGACATCGTTGTCCTTCAGCACATGCTTCTTGACCGACTGCCCATTCACATAAGTGCCATTGGTGCTGTTGAGGTCTTCAAGAAAGGCATCGTTGAGAATAGCGACGATCACCGCGTGCTCGCCACTGATCGCCAGATTATCAATCTGGATGTCATTGTGCGGCTTGCGGCCGATGCTGGTCCGCTCCTTGGTGAGCGGGATCTCCTTCAGCACCAGACCGTCCATGCTCAGAATCAGCTTCGGCATCTTGTCCTCATTGCGTCCTGTATGCGCCCGGGCTTTTTGAGTCCAGGGAGAATATCGCTCCAGTTTGCGCGGAGCCTAGCCATTAGTATGGCATCGCTACACGCAATCCGGCAGATTTCACACTTTTGCGAGCCGTCTGCGGGGCACAGACGGCCTGCTGGTTTCAGACGTCGGTCTTGCCGACCTCGGGCTTGCGCGCGCCGAGCATTTTTCCCAAGCCCCACACCAGCAACGCTCCGCCAACGCTGGCGGCGTACTTGATGAGACTGATCGGCTCACCGGCCGCATCCGCCGTCCAGGGCAGCAACACCGGATCGGACACCGCCATATGACCCGCGATCCAGCCCAGCAGCATGGCCCCCAGCAGGATCACGACCGGGTAGCGTTCCATCAATTTGATCACGATCTGGCTGCCCCACACGATGATCGGAATGCTCACCAGCAGACCGAAAATCACCAGAGGCATCTTGTGATCGCCCCCAGCACCTTCTGCAGCGCCCGCAATTGCGATCACGTTATCCAAACTCATCACGAAGTCCGCCACGATCACAGTCTTCACCGCAGACCAGAGCCTGTCACTCGCCTGGATGTTGCTGTGCTCGTCATCGCCCTCGGGTAACAGAAGCTTGACGCCGATCCAGATCAGCAAGGCCGCGCCGATCAGTTTCAGGAAGGAAATCTTCAACAGAGTCAGCGCGAAGAAGATCAGTATCACGCGCAACACGATGGCGCCCACCGTGCCCCAGATGATGCCTTTAGTGCGCTGCGCAGGCGCAAGCTGGCGACAGGCCAGCGCGATCACCACCGCGTTGTCGCCCCCGAGCAGGATGTCGATCATGATGATCTGGCCCACAGCCAGCCAGAATTCAGCGTGTAAAAAGAACTCCATTTTCTTCCAGCAAATAACAGGACAAAGAAGGCCGGAGCTTACCCGAGTCTGTCGCCAAACGGCTGACCTGAGACAGGGCAAGCACCCGAAAAAACAAAAGGCCGCTTGCGCGGCCTTTTGTGACACCCGGTGAGGATCAGAGCATGGCCTTGAGCAGCTTGCCCATCTCAGACGGATTACGCGTCACCTTGAAGCCACACTCTTCCATGATGGCAAGCTTGGCGTCGGCGGTATCCGCACCACCGGAGATCAGCGCGCCTGCATGGCCCATGCGCTTGCCGGCGGGCGCGGTCACGCCCGCGATGAAGCCCACGATCGGCTTCTTCATGTTTTCCTTACACCACAGAGCAGCTTCAGCTTCGTCCGGACCACCGATTTCACCGATCATGATGACTGCATCGGTATCAGGATCATCGTTGAAGGCCTTCATCACGTCGATGTGCTTCAGACCATTGATCGGGTCACCACCGATACCGACGGCCGAAGATTGGCCCAGACCGATTTCGGTCAGTTGCGCCACAGCTTCATAGGTCAGAGTGCCGGAACGCGAGACCACGCCGATACGGCCTTTGCGGTGGATGTGGCCAGGCATGATGCCGATTTTGATTTCATCCGGGGTGATCAGGCCGGGGCAGTTCGGACCCAGCAGCAGGGTGCGCTTGCCACCTGCGGCTTCCTTGGCCTTCATGCGGTTGCGCACTTCCAGCATGTCGCGGACCGGAATGCCTTCGGTGATGCAGATCGCCAGATCCAGGTCAGCCTCGACGGCCTCCCAGATGGCAGCAGCGGCGCCAGCCGGCGGCACATAGATCACGGACACGGTAGCACCGGTTTCCGACGCAGCTTCCTTTACCGAACCGTAGATAGGGATATTGAAGATCGACTCGCCAGCCTTCTTCGGGTTCACACCTGCCACGAAACAGTTCTTGCCGTTGGCGTATTCCTGGCACTTCTCGGTGTGGAATTGGCCGGTCTTGCCCGTGATGCCCTGGGTGATGACCTTGGTGTCTTTATTGATGTAGATGGACATGTCTTGAACTCCTCGCCGCGGCCTCAGGCCACTGCGGAAACGATCTTCTGGGCGGCCTCTGCCATGGTGTCGGCAGAGATGATGGGCAGACCGGAGTCAGCAAGAATCTTCTTGCCGAGGTCTTCGTTGGTGCCCTTCATGCGCACCACCAGCGGCACAGCCAGCTTCACTTCACGTGCAGCGGTCACGACGCCGTTAGCGATGGTGTCGCACTTCATGATGCCGCCGAAGATGTTGACCAGAATGCCCTTCACGGCCGGGTTCTTGAGCATGATCTTGAAGGCTTCGGTCACCTTCTCGGTGGTGGCGCCGCCGCCCACGTCAAGGAAGTTGGCCGGCTCGGCGCCGAACAGCTTGATGGTGTCCATGGTCGCCATCGCGAGACCGGCGCCATTGACCAGACAACCAATATTGCCGTCGAGCGAGATGTAGGCCAGATCAAACTTGGATGCTTCGATTTCAGCTGCGTCTTCTTCATCCAGATCACGATATGCAACGATGTCCGGGTGACGGAACAGCGCGTTCGGATCAAAGTTGAATTTGGCGTCCAGTGCCTTGATGTTGCCGTTGCCTTCGAGGATCAGCGGGTTGATTTCCGCCAGCGAAGCATCGGTTTCCATGTAGCAGGTGTAGAGCTTCTTGAAGGTGTCGACAGCCTTGTCCAGCGAGCCTTCCGGCACGCCGATACCCTTCGCCAGTTCCAGACCTTGCGCGTCGGTCAGACCGGTGGCCGGATCAACGAAGACCTTGATGATCTTTTCCGGGGTGTTGTGCGCAACTTCCTCGATGTCCATACCGCCTTCAGAGGAGGCCATCATGGCAACCTTCTGGGTGGCACGATCAGTCAGCGCTGCAACGTAGTATTCCTTCTTGATGTCGGCGCCTTCTTCGATCATCAGGCGACGCACCTTCTGGCCTTCCGGGCCAGTCTGGTGAGTAATGAGCTGCATGCCGAGGATTTCACCGGCGATCTTGCTCACTTCCTCCTTGGAGCGGGCCAGCTTCACGCCACCGCCCTTACCGCGACCACCGGCATGAATCTGGGCCTTCACAACCCAGATCGAGCCGCCGAGTTCGTCGGCAGCCTTGACCGCTTCTTCAACGCTGAAGCACGGAATGCCACGCGGAGTGACTACACCATACTTGCGCAGGATTTCTTTTGCTTGGTACTCATGGATCTTCATTTTTTTGCCCTTGTGTCGCACCGCACCCTCTGCAAGCGGGGTACTGGTACGGTTTGAGTCGTCTATGGAGTGAAACGCACGACGGAACCCCGGGCTCACGACCTTCGTCGTCTGTCCGCATGACTGCGGCCATCAAATCAGGGCACGTGTATCTCTGCAGGGTAGTTGGATTCTATACCGAATCTTATATAAGAGTACGCAAACGCCGCGGCGCAGCAAATGCGGGAATGCGCTTACAGGAAGATTCGGAACAGACTTCACGGGATTTGACGGCAATGACAATCCCTTTACAGGCAGGACTGCGTAATAAGCCACGCATTGCAACCTTTTCCGGGCTTTCCCCCGTATCAAACAAGCGCCTGAGCCCCTAAAATGAGGGACTGATGAGAGATAAAAACATCCGCATCATGCCCCACGCCAGACGCCTGCTGCCAGCCCTGCTTGCCAGCCTGGGCGCGGTCACCATGTGCGTACCGGTATCGGCCATGGGATTAGGCTCTGCCAGTACCACCAGCCGGGTCGGCGGCCCCTTGCGGATCGAAATACCGGTTCAGGCGGATGACGCCGAGCGCATCGAACTTTCCTGTCTGCGGCTGGCCTCCCGGCCGTCGGACTACGGTGATGACTTGCCCTGGCTGAGCAAAGCCAAGCTGAGCATTGAGCAACGCAATGGCCATCGCCTGCTGGTGATCAGCGCACCAAGCAACAGCCACCCGGCGCTGGTGCTGGGCGTGCAGGTGAGCTGTGGCATGGAGATGCGCCGCGACTACACCCTGCTGATTCTGCCTCCGGCACCTGAACTGCAGCCCGACATCCAGGCACCTGCCCTGCGCTCGACCCCCGTCGTGGAGGCTTCAGCTACGCCCCGCCTGCCGACAGTCAATACGCTCACGACACTTGAGGGCGACACGGCTCGCAGCATTGCCAACCGCTTGTACCCTGCCGACAGCTCTGCTCAGCGCCGCATGGCCCGTGCGCTGCTGGCCCACAACGCGAGTCGCCTGAATGGCCGCAGCGGCACCTACGACCGCCTGCCTGCCGGTCTCACGCTTGAAATCCCCGCCTTGCCCGCCAGCCTCGCCGTGCCCCCTCCGCGCGAACCCGGCACGGTGCCTACACCGGGCACTGCCGTGGCAGAACGCAAACCAGTGGCCAGTGCCCCCAAGCCTCCGCCGCACAAGAGCCACGATCGTCTGGTTGTCAGCGCTGCGGGTGACGAAGCTGCACTGCAGCTTTCCACCTCGATCGGAAAACGTCGCGAACTCAATGAAGACCAGCGTGGCCGCCTACGTACCGAGATGCAGCTGATTGCCACGCTGGATGAAAAGATTGCCACCCAGCTCGAACTGGCTGATCGCCTGCGCCAACTCGAAGCCTTGCAATCCCGCCTCAAGGAAGACGCGGATCGCCTGGAAAGTGAATTGCGCGCCCAGCGCGCCCTGCAGCAATCCGGCCCGGTCGCCGCCAGCACACCGCTCGCAGTGCCCGTCGCACCGCCGGCCGTGACGCCCACCGCCGGGACGAACAGCGCCTGGTATCTCCAGCCGCTGCTCTGGCTGGCCGTAGCGGCCGGCCTTGCTGCAATACTCATAGCCGCCCGCTGGGCCTGGCTGCGCCGCCGGCACAGTCCGCTTGAAGGTGAAACGCTGCCGCTGCCTGCCGGCAACGAGGCGGGGCTGGCCGGGCACCTGATCGAACCGCTGTCCGAAGCCGACATCTGGCCGGACGAAGAAGGCCATGCGCCGCAGACCAATCCGCGCCTGGCTGCCAGTATGGAGGGGGCACTTGGCCAGTTATCCGTCTCCGGGCTGGGGCCAGCTTCGATGCTGCAGATCGTGGAGGACGATGTCGAAGAGCATGACTCTGCTGTCGAACTGGCCGAAATCATGATGTCCTTCGGACGTGTTCAGGGTGCGGCGCAGACTCTTGCGGACTTCATCCGAGCCAATCCGAAGCAGGCCGTGAAGCCTTGGATCAAGTTGCTGGAGGTCTATCGCGCGGCCGACATGCGCAGCGAATTCGATGCGCTCACCAGCCAGCTGAACAAGACTTTCAACGTACGCACAGTGGCCTGGGACGAATTCGAGATTGCCCGCCAGGCACCGGAATCGCTGGAACACATGCCGCACATCCTGGCGCGCCTGCATGACACCTGGGGCCGCCGTGAATGCCAGGCACTGCTCCACGAACTGCTGCGCGACAACCGTCAGGGCACTCGCCAAGGCTTCCCGCTTGTCATCATCGACGAGATCCTGCTCTTGCTGGGTATTCTTGAGACCCAGATCGGCCCCTACCGGCCAGAGCCGGGGGACCCGACCCTTACGCCAATCGCCACCCCGTCGCGCAGCGCCAGCTTTACTGCACCGACCGCCCCACTGGCGGTACCCTCAATCGTGCCTGAGGAGCTGGTCACCCGCCCTGCCCCACGTGAGCCGGAGCCCACTGCAGCGGTGCTAGCCAAACCCGAAGCACTGCCTTTCTCCTCGAGCAACAGCCTTGGGCAGCTCGACTTCGAGCTGGACATGACCGATCTGAGCAAGACCCTGCACATCAATCTGGACGAACTCGGCGGCGACACCATCGCACCGGACGAATCACGCCACTAAGCCTGCCTAAGCTCTGCCGTGTCGCGGGCTCAGTCTTGCGGCCAACAACACATGCAGCGCGGCTCAGACCGTGCTCTCGCCAAAGAGCCGGAATACCTTCAGAGAATCATCAACCTTGCGCGATGAGCGGGTCATCGTCTCCATCGATTGCCAGAGTTCGCGCAAGCCCTCCTGACTCACCTGGGCCAGGCTCGAGATCTGCTCCATGTTGCCGGTGATCTCCTGCCCGGCCAGCGTCTGCTGATCCGAGGCACCAGCAATATGGCGAGCCAGATCGAGCGTACGATCGCTGGCGGACTGGACGGCCAGCAGACAATCAACGCTGGAGCGCATGGTTTCAGTGCTGGCCCGGGCGACATGAGAAGTCTGATCCATGGCCATATCCACCGAAGCGGTCAGGCGCTGGATGTCCTCAACCATGGTGTTGATCTCAGCGGTGCTGCGCGTGGTGCGCTCGGCCAGCTTGCGCACCTCATCGGCCACCACCGCAAAGCCTCGCCCGGCTTCACCGGCCCGCGCCGCCTCGATGGCTGCATTGAGCGCGAGAAGATTGGTCTGATCGGCAATCTCCTTGATGGTGTGAGTGATGCTGCCAATTTCGGCCACGGCCCCGTTCAGCTCGCCAATCTCGGCGCGTGCGCTATGTACTGCAGCCATCGCAGCCTCGGAGTTGGACATGCCCTTGGCCACGATTTCGCGTCCGCTCGCCACTTGCTCACGAGACTCTCCTGCCGCCTGCGCCGCCTCGCCGGAACTGCCAGCCACCTCCACCACAGACTGACAGAACTCCTCGGTCGCCGCGGCCACCGCCGAGATGCGATCGTACTGCTCGTCGATACGCTGGCTGATCGCATCGGCATGCGCATTGGCCATGCCAGTGTTGTGCAGGCTGGTGCGCATGGCTTCGCGGATATGATCGATGCTGACCAGCCAGCGCGTCTGCATCACCGAGAGTGCATTGCTCAGACGGCCGATTTCGTCCGCTCGGGCGATATCGAAGCGATGCGAGAGATCGCCCTCACTCATCGGCACGATGGCTTCATTCAGCCGCTGCAAGGGACTAAACAGACGCTGGCGCATCAGCAGCGCACCGACCGGCAGAAGCAGCAAGGCGAGCAGCGTTGCTGCGCTGCCCGTCCAGGCCGGCCAGGCCAATGCGCCCACGAAAAGGCTCAGCAAAAGGGGAAGGGCGATAAGGGCAAACAGGGCATAGCACTGCGCGGCCAGGCTCAGCGGTGAGGAAGACCTCGCGGCCCCGCGGGCCGCAGCATCCATGCCGGCATACGCAGCCTCGGCAGCGCTGATCTGCTGCTGCGTCGGACGGCGGCGCACCGACATGTACCCGACGGTGCCGCGATTGCGCGTGATCGGCACGATCAGCGCATCCACCCAGTAATGATCGCCATTCTTGCAACGATTCTTGACGGTGCCTCGCCAGGGCAAACCGGCCTTCAGATCGGCCCACATGGCGGCAAAGGCGGCGCGCGGCATGTCGGGGTGGCGCACGATGTTGTGCTGACTGCCGATCAGCTCATCACGGGCGTAACCACTGATAGCCACGAAGGCTTCGTTGGCATCCGTGATCTTGCCGTGAAGGTCGGTCTGTGAAACGAGATAGGCGTTGGCGGGGAGTTTGACTTCGTGACGAGTGACAGGCTGATTCTTGTTCATGGTGGCATCGGGTTGGCTGCGATGACGGGTCTGATTCGCCCGCCTTCAACCCTAACGGCTCGATACCGCCCGACTTTATGGCCACACAACAATAGTGGTCATATTCGAACCTGTCATACCGCTTCGAGCTTGGCCAGACTCAGCAACAGCCACTTCACGCCGGCCGAGCCGAAGTTGATTTGCAGCTTGGCGTCCTGCCCACTGCCCTCGGCGGCGATGATCACCCCGTCGCCGAACTTGGCATGGCGCACCAGCTGGCCAATGCGCAGGCCTGCGAGATCGCGGCTTTTCTGCACGGCGCCGGCTCCCGGATTCCGCTTCGCTGCATCCGGGCTACTGTGCTGGCTGTTCCAGGCCGCGTTGCGCGAAGGGGTGTGATAAGCCCCGGCCCCAAAACCGGCTTGCACGCGCGGCGTGAGCCACTTGAGCAGGCCTTCCGGAATCTCGTCGAAGAAGCGGCTCTTCATCGCGTAACGCGTCTGGCCGTGCAGCATGCGGCTCTGCGCCAACGTGAGGTAGAGGCGTTTTCTCGCCCGCGTCACCGCCACATACATCAGGCGCCGCTCCTCTTCGAGGCTGGCCAGATCATTCATGCTCTGCTCGTGCGGGAAGAGCCCATCCTCGACACCGGTGATGAACACGGCATCGAACTCCAGGCCCTTGGCCGCGTGCACCGTCATCAGCTGCACCGCGTCCTGCCCGGCCTCGGCCTGATGGTCGCCGGCCTCCAGCGAGGCATGGGCCAGAAAGCGTGAAAGCGGGTCCCCCGGCAGCGCCTCTTCTCCCTCAGCCGGCGGCTGCTCGGCTTCGTTCATGAAGTAGCGCGCGGCACTGACGAGTTCATCAAGGTTTTCCAGCCGCTCCTGCCCTTCGCGCTCGGCACGGTAATGGGCGCGCAGGCCAGAGGCATCGAGGATGTGATCGACGATCTCGTAGAGCGGCAGGCCATCGGTGGCGCGGCGCATCTCTTCGACAAGGCGCAGGAAGCCGCCGATGGCGGCGGCCGGCTTGCCCGAGAGGTGCGGCACGGTGGCGTAGAGGCTGGTGTTGAAGCTGCGCGCGGCATCCTGCAGCTGTTCCAGCGAGCGGGCGCCGATACCCCGTGTGGGGAAATTCACCACGCGCAGAAAGGCCGTGTCGTCATCGGAATTCGCCAAGAGGCGCAGATAAGCCAGCGCGTGCTTGATTTCCTGACGCTCGAAGAAGCGCAGGCCGCCATACACCTTGTAGGCCACGCCGCTGGAGAAAAGCTGATGCTCCAGCACGCGGGACTGGGCGTTACTGCGATAGAGCAAGGCCACATCGGAACGCGAAGCACCGTCACGGATCAGCTGCTGAATCTCCTCGACGATCCAGCGCGCCTCATCCATGTCGCCCGGCGCTTCATACACGCGGATCGGCTCGCCGCTGCCCTGATCGGTCCACAGGTTTTTGCCCAGACGCTTGGAGTTGTTGGCAATGATGGCGTTGGCCGCATCGAGGATGTTGCCGTGCGAGCGGTAGTTCTGCTCCAGACGGATCACGTTGGCCACCCCGAACTCGCGCTCGAAGTCACGCATATTGCCCACTTCCGCGCCACGGAAGCCATAGATGCTCTGGTCATCATCGCCCACGGCAAACACGGCGGCGGGTGCTTCGGCGCCGTGCGCGGCGAGCAGCTGGAGCCACATGTACTGCAGGCGGTTGGTGTCCTGAAACTCGTCGACCAGGATGTGGCGGAAGCGCAGCTGGTAATGGCGGCGGATCGGCTCGTGGCGGCTGAGCAGTTCGTAGGAACGCAAGAGCAGCTCGGCAAAATCGACCACACCTTCCTTCTGGCACTGGTCTTCGTACTCCTTGTAAAGGCCCACGCGCTGGCGCGTGTAGTCGTCCCAGGCCTCGACCTGGGCGGCGCGATGGCCGGCCTCTTTGTTGCCGTTGATGAAGTGCTGCAGCTCGCGCGGCGGGAATTTCTCGTCATCCACGTTGAGGGTCTTCAACAAGCGCTTGATCGCGGCAAGCTGGTCGGCCGTATCGAGGATCTGGAAGGTCTGCGGCAGTACGGCCTCGCGGTAGTGGGCGCGCAGCATGCGGTTGCACAGGCCGTGGAAGGTACCGATCCACATCCCGCGCGTATTGATCGGCAGCATGGCGCCGAGGCGCGTGAGCATTTCCTTGGCGGCCTTGTTGGTGAAGGTCACCCCGAGAATGCTCGCCGGGTTGGCCTGGCCGGTCTGCAGCAGCCAGGCGATGCGGGTGGTGAGCACGCGCGTTTTGCCCGAGCCGGCGCCGGCCAGAATCAGGGCGGCCTGCGGCGGCAGGGTGACGGCGGCGAATTGTTCGGCGTTGAGGTTTTCGAGCAGCTTGGACATGGAGGCGCAACTTCAGACGAAGCACGCATTTTACAGGGCTGCCAGCCACCGCCGGGGCGCAGACAAAGATTTCACCCTAGGCCTCGGCCAACAGCCCCTCCAGGAGCTGGGCGGCGGCATCGAAATCGAGCGCCGAGATCAGTACGGTCAGTTGTTCAGCCAGCTCGGCGCCGCACGCGCCGGGCAAGCCTGCGCGCAGGTATTCGAAGCTGTCGAGGGCATCCATGTCGTGCTGATGCAGCTGACGCAGCAACTGCTGAAGCGCTACACGATCTGCTCCGCTGGCAGGGCTGGTTGCCTGTTTGCGGGTTTCAAGGTGAGCGGTCATGGCGGGTAGGAGCAGATCCAGACTGATCTCGATCGCATTGAGCGCAGCCAGCGCGGCATCAGCATCGCCCTGCTGCATGCCGACCTCACCGAGCCGGGCCTGCTCCGAGAGTGCATTCGCACCGATATTGGCCGCTGTCGATTTCAGGGTGTGAAAGATCCGCCCGGCATCCTTGAAGCGCCCCTGCTCAAGATGATGGCGCAAGGCTTCAGGCAAAGGAGTCGCTTCAATGCAGAACTGCAACAGCAGTTCGCGAAACAGCGCCTGGTTATTGCCAATGCGGGCCAGGGCCTCACTCGTCTCGAGACCGGAGATGGCAATCACCTCGCCGGCCGGCGTGGATTCACCCGCATCTTCCGGCGACGCCGCCACGGTGTGGGAAAGGCTGTGGCCGAGCGCGCGTTCGAGGGTCTCGATGGTCAGCACGGCGTCCAGCGGCTTGCTGAGAAAATCATTCATGCCAGCGGCCATGCATTCTTCTCGCTGCCGCTGCAGCACGCCAGCCGTCATTGCGATCACCGGCAGCTTGATGCCCAGCTCGCTGCGCAGCAGGCGGGTAGCGGTGCAGCCGTCCATCACCGGCATCTGCACGTCCATGAGAATGGCAACGTACAACTCCGGATGGGCCCGCAGGCGATCCAGCGCCTCCTGCCCGTTGCCGGCCACATCGAGGATGGCACCAGCTTGCTGGAGGATGCCACGCGCCACCATCTGGTTGATGGCGTTGTCTTCCACCAGCAGCAGTCGGGCCCCACGCAGGGAGCGCGCCCTTAACTGCACTTCGGGCAGCTGCATGATGCGGCGCAGGTCACGATTATTGTCACGCCGCGAACAAGCCTGCATCACCGAATCGAGCAGCGTGGAACTGGTGACTGGCTTGATCAGCACGCCATCGAGCGACACCAGCAGCGGATCGGCATTGAGTTGGTCCCGCCCGTGCGCGCTGGAAACGGCCAGCACGATCGGCGGCAAGGCATCCGGCTTGCGCTGGCTCAGTTGCTGGAGCAGGCGACCCCGACCGCGATCGGGCATGTTCCAGTCAATCAGCACGATATCGGGATTGCGGCCACGAGTGATCACACGGGCCATGGCCTCGGACTCACTGGCGCAGCTCTCGCAACTCACGCCCAGAGCTTCGGCAGCCGCCACCAGGGCTCCGCTGGAACTATCGCTGCCATCCACCACCAGCAGATCCTGGATCTGCAAGCCCTGCAACGGCGGCGTCTGCGAAGCCTGACCTCCGGCCAAAGCCTGCATGCGCACGGTAAATTTGAAGCGGCTGCCCTGCCCCGGCATGCTGGTGACACCGATGGAGCCGCCCATCATTTCAACCAGCCGTTTGCAGATGACCAAGCCCAGCCCGCTACCGCCATAGCGCCGGGTGGTGGAGGTATCCGCTTGGGTAAACGGAGCAAACAGGCGCCCGATCTGCTCCTCGCTCATGCCGATGCCGGTGTCGCGCACCTCGCAACGCAGGATGATTTCGTCGCCCTCTCGCTGCAGCAGGCCGATGCCAACCGACACTTCGCCGTTGCCGGTGAACTTGATCGCATTGCCAGCCAGATTCACGAGAATCTGCTGCAGACGCAACTGGTCTCCCAGCAGGATGCGTGGCAGCGCCGGGTCGACCTGGATATGCAGATCAATATCCTTGTCAGCCGCGCTAACGGCCATGATGCCAGCCAGCGCATCGCATAAATCACTGAGGTGGAAAGGCACCGGAGCCAGCTCCATGCGCCCGGCCTCGATCTTGGAGAAGTCCAGGATGTCGTTCAGGATGCCCAGCAAGGCCTTGCCGGAGACTTCGATCAGGCGCAGTTGCTCGCGTTGCTCGGCATCCAGGCGCCCGAAGCCAAGCACCTGGGCCATGCCCAGTACCGCGTTGAGCGGAGTACGGATCTCGTGACTCATGTTGGCGAGGAACTCGCTCTTGCTGCGACTGGCCGATTCGGCGGCCTCGCGCGCCTCGCGCTGCATGCGTTCAGTCTGTTTGCGCGCGCTGATGTCGTAAGCAATCCCCATGAAACCCGAAATCTCTCCCTGCACATTACGCAGGGCCGTGACGGTCAGCATCACTGCTAGCGTGGAGCCATCCTTGCGTACATAGGTCCATTCGCGCGCTTCAGCTTCACCACAGCGGGCCTTGTGCACGAAAACTTCATAACCCTCGATGAGCAAACCAGTCTGTTGCGAGAGCTCCGCCCCACGGCACCTCAGCTCGTCTGGCAAATGGAAGATGGCGGGGGTTGCACAGCCAATGAGCTCGCCAGCCGGGTAGCCCAGCATGCGCTCCGCGCCGGTATTGAAGACGGTGATCAGCCCATCTTTATCCGACGCCACAATCGAAAACTCACTGGCGGCATTGATGATGGCCTGGAGCAGGTTCTGGGTAGCTTCGATGCGCTGCTCGGCGCTGTAGCGAGCAGTGACATCGCTGACCATGGCCAGGGTCTGATGCCCCTCCGAAGTATCCACCGGGCTCAGTGCAATTTCGAGTGGAAACTCGCTGCCGTCTGCACGCAGCCCCGTAAGGTAGCGCCCCTGCCCCATCAGCCGCATCACAGGAGCCTCCTCAAAACCTTCACGCAGGCGCTGATGCAAGGCACGCGCGCCTTCCGGCAGGAGGGTTTCCAGCGGCTGTCCGAGCAGGGAGCCTTCGGCGTGGCCGAACATGGCTTCGAGCCGCCCATTGAGCAAACTCATGCGCCCCCGCCTATCCACCATCACGATGCCACTGGGGCTGGCATCAATCACCTGACGGAAGCGCGCCTCGCTTTTGCGCAAATCAACCGTCATTTCGCGGGCTTTGGCTTCAGCCTGGGCAATCACCAGACGGGAGGAGCGCGCGCCCACCAGTAGCAAGGCAAACAATAAAAAGGAAGTCAGGATGCCGCTCGCCAGCACTACTTCCGGCAACTTGTCCGCCGTTTCGGACATGAAATTTTCATTGGGCGTAAAAACAGCCTGCCATTGCCTCCCTGGCAGCTCAAGCTGCACCTGGATCACAAGATCATTGCGTGCTGCGAGTGCCAGCTCCTTGGCGGAGTCAGAGGCGTAAAGCAAATGCGCAGGGCGGGTATCGGCGCCATCAAAAAGCTGCAGGTGCAGCAACCTATTCTCCTGATGACCGAAAATCCCTTCCATGAGTTCGGCCACGCGAAAGGCCGTAAACATGAAGCCGCGGATCGCCCGACGACGCTCACTCAGCGACTCCAACGGCACACCACTCAGGTACACCGGCGCGAACATCATGACGCTTGGCCTATCCTCCCCTCCGTCCAGAAACAACCTGACCCGGCCGGTTATGCTACTGCTGGCGCTATCCACAGCAAGCGCCATAGCCTCGCTGCGTATCGGCTCGATGAATTGATCGAGGCCCAATACACGCTCTTGCGCTGCGCGCGACCAAGGCTCACCGAACACGATGGGGGCATAGCGCGCTCGATCACCTTCAGGACGGACCCGATACTCACCCAAACCGCTCTGGCGCATCAGCCGCTCATGATTCGTCAGCTCATGCCGGTGGACCAGCTCGATATAGCCAACCCCCAAGATTCCCGGATAGCGTCGCTCCAGATCCAGGCCTCGATAGTAAGTTGAGAACTCCTCACGGGTTACCTCGTCACTGGCCTGCAGGAGGCCAGTGGCGCCCAGCAGGATCTGCCGATAAGCATCAATACGCTCCTCAATCAAACGATGAGCGTCCGCCACCCGCAACTCGAAGGTGTGCTGACGCACACCCTCGACATAGCGCAGCAAGGACTGCCAGGCCACCAGGCTCAAGATCAGTCCGAACATCAGGACCAGCCAGGGAATCGCATCCCTGAGGCGCCGTCGGACCTCCGCATCCGCCAACGATCCGGAGAGCTGTCTCATGTGCCACTCTCCGCCAGCATCACCCGGTTGCGCCCCGCGGCCTTGGCCCGGTACAGCGCGGCGTCCGCCGCGGCAACGATTTCATTGTTACCGCCGTCGATAGCGGGTTTTCCAGCGGCTACGCCAACACTGACGGTCACCATGCCAAACGATGAAATTTCGTGGGGCAGCGCCAGTGCGCGCACCCTTTCAACCAGGAACTCGCCGAAGCGACAAGCCTCTTCGCGTTCGGTATTGGGCAGAATCACCGCGAACTCTTCACCGCCATAGCGCGCCGCCATCTCTCCAGGCCGGCGCGCCGACTCCTCGATGCACAGAGCGATCTGGCGCAGGCAGGCATCGCCGGCCTGGTGACCGTAGAAATCATTGAAAGGCTTGAAATAATCGATATCCACGATCGCCAGCCCCAGCGGGCCTGGCGTGCGGCGATGGCGGCGACATTCGATCAGCAACTGTTCATCGAAGGCACGGCGATTGTGGATGCCGGTGAGGCCATCGCGCATGGCCAGCTCGCGCAACTGATCCCCCTGGCGCTTGAGGGTGAGATGGGTCTTGACGCGCGCCCGCACGATCGGCTCGGAAAGCGGTTTGGGAATGAAATCCACCGCCCCGGCGGACAGCCCCGCCACCTCGTGATCGACACCGGTATATGCGGTGATGAAAATCACCGGCACATCCATCAACTCGGGAGTTTTCTTGATCAACGAGCAAGTTTCCAGCCCATCGATTCCGGGCATCTCCACGTCCAGCAGAATGATGTCCGGCATCAACTCAATGGCCATGCGGATCCCGGAATCACCGCGTGTTGCGAAATGCACGTTGCCCATGTCACGCACGAAATGGCTCACCAGACGAATACTGCTGGGCGAGTCGTCGATAATCAGGATCTTTGCTTCGCGTTCAAGCGGACGGGCAGCCATGCGTGCATGCATCTCCAAGCCGGCAGCCCGAAACAGGCTGCTTAGCGGTTTATCGGATGCGCGCGGGGAGACTTGAACTGCATGGAAGGGAGGGATGGGCAGCCTGAGCTGGGTGCTGGGTGCTGGGTGCTGGGTGCTGGGTGCTGGGTGCTGGGTGCTGGGTGCTGGGTGCGCCAGATTGTGTAGGAGCGGCCTCTGGCCGCGAAGGCTTGCGGCCAGAGGCCGCTCCTACAAGATCAAGCCCACCGGAGCGAAGCTTTTAAATCAAACTTCGCCCGACGCAAAAATCGAGTGGCAAGCGTAGCGAGCGGCTCAAGGTCGCGAGGAGCATCGCAGCCGTACTGAAGTACGGCGAGAAGCACAGTCGCGAGATTGGGCCACGCTTAGCTTGCCACCGATTTTTTTTACATGACAGCGCCAATCTGCCAGGGCAGAAACTCGTCGTTGCCATAGCCCAGCTTCTCGCTCTGGGCCTTCTCGCCCGAGGCGTAGGCAATGATCGAATCGAAGATGCGCTGGCTGATCTCTTTCATCGGCACGCCGTCGAGCAGATCACCACAGTTCACGTCCATGTCCTCGCGCTGGCGATTCCACAGGGCGTTGTTGGTGGCAAGCTTGATGGTCGGTACGCCGGCACAGCCGAAGGCCGAGCCGCGCCCGGTGGTAAAGCAGATCAGCTGGGCGCCGCCGGCAGCCTGGCCGGTCGCGGAGACCGGGTCGTAGCCCGGGGTGTCCATGTACACGAAGCCCTTGGTGTCGATCTGCTCGGCGTACTCGTACACGCCCTGCAAGGTGGTGGTGCCGCCCTTGGCGACCGCACCGAGCGATTTCTCGAGGATGGTGGTGAGCCCGCCGGCCTTGTTGCCGACCGAAGGGTTATTGTCCATCTCGCCGCCATTTACGCTGGTGTAGTGCTTCCACCAGGCGATGCGGCCGATCAGCTTGTCGGCAATTGCCGGAGTCGCCGCACGGCAGGTCAGCAAATGTTCGGCGCCATAGATCTCGGGCGTTTCGGAGAGGATGGCGGTGGCGCCGTGGGCGACCAGCATGTCCACCGCGCCGCCGAGAGCCGGGTTGGCGGTGATGCCGGAATAGCCGTCCGAGCCACCACAGTTCAGACCAATGATCAGATTGCTGATCGGCGCATCTTCGCGCTGGAAGGCATTGGCCTTGGGCAGCATGGCTTCGACCAGTTCGATACCCTTGGCGATGGCCTTGGAGGTGCCGCCGAGTTCCTGGATGTTGACGCTGCCGAGCATGCCTTCGGGATAGGTGCCGAGTTGCTCGATGAGCGGCTGAACCTGGTTCATCTCGCAGCCCAGGCCCACGAAGAGCACACCAGCGAAGTTCGGGTGCTGGGCATAGCCGAGCATGGTGCGCTTGAGCGCCAGCATGCCCTCACCTTGGCTGTTCATGCCGCAACCGAGCGGGTGCGGCATCGGCACCACGCCGTCAATGTTCGGATAGGCTGCCAGCACGCTGCGCGAGAAGTGGTTGGCAATCGCCCGTACCACTGTTGCCGAGCAGTTTACGGAGGCGATCACGCCGATGTAGTTGCGCGTGCCGACCTTGCCATTGGCACGCTTAAAACCCTTGAACAGTGCAGGCTGAGCGACTTTCGGCGGATCGAAGCGAGCGGTACCGACAGCGTAGTCGCGCTCGAATTCGCCCACGGCGAGGTTCTGCACATGCACATGCTGGCCGGCGGCGATATCGGTCTTGGCGAAACCGATGATCTGGTTGTAGCGGCGAACCGATTCACCCTGCTTGATGTCGTGTGCGGCGACCTTGTGGCCCGGCGGTACGAGATCGCGCACAGTGCAGGTTTCGCCCGGAATGGCGTTGCCCGGCATGAGCTGGCGGGTGGCGATCACCACGTCGTCATTTGCGTGAAGGCGGATGGCGATGGAAGCGTCCATGATGGTTCCTTGCGTACTGGTAGGGTGCGCACTGCGCACCGTTTCGTCATGTGTCGGGAAGAGTCCGCGTGCGCGGTGCGCACCCTACAGATTTGCCATCGCGGCCTTAACGCCCTGTGCCTTGATGGCCGTCAGCGCGCGCGTGACCTGCTCGGTCAGCCCCGCGACAGCGTTCAGATCCTCGCCCCACAGGCGCGCATCGCCGAGCATGCTGCGCACGCGACCGGCAAGGTCTTCGCCAGCCTGCCAACCGCGCCAGGCTTCGCCCAGCGCGGAGAGGATCTCGGCGTTGTCGCGGATCGGGTAGCTACCCGCATCACGTTGCCCCACGAATTCACCCTTGGCATCGAAAGTGCCCTGATAGAAGTTCAGCAGCGCGGCCAGCGAGAAGGACAGGCCTGCCGGCGCCTTGCCATGCACAGCCACGTAATCCTTGACCGTCGGCAGCACGCGCACCTGCCACTTCGACACCGAGTTCAGCGCAATCGAGATCAGCTCATGACGGATATGCGGATTGGCGAAGCGCTCCATGATGGTGTCAGCGTAGGCGCGGCGTTCGGCATCGGGCAGCGGCACGAAGGGCACGATCTCTTCGAACATCACCTGCTTGAGGTACTTCGACACCACCGGGTCTTCGGTCATCTGCTCCACGGTATCCAGCCCGGCGCTGTAGGAAGCCAGCGATGAGGCGGTGTGGGCGCCGTTCAGGATGCGCACCTTGCGGGTGCGATAGGGCTGCATGTCGTCAGTCCACACCACGCCGAGCCCGGCCTTGTGCAACGGAATTTCGTCGGCCAAGTGCGCCGGGCCTTCGATCACCCACAGCAGGAAAGGCTCGGCGGCCACCAGCAGCTTGTCTTCGTAACCGAGTTCTTCGCAAAGCTTGGCAGCCTCGGCAGCCGGGTAGCCCGGCACGATGCGGTCAACAAGGGTATTGCAGAAGTGATTGTGGGCCTTGATCCACTCGGCAAATGCGGCCGGCAAACCCCAAGCTTCGACGTGCTGCAGCACGGTGGCGCGCAGCTTCGTGCCATTGGCTTCAATCAGCTCGCAGGGCAGGAAGACCAGGCCGGACGCGGCCGTGCCGCCCAAAACTTGGTACCGCGCCCATAGCAGTGCGGCGATCTTGGCCGGGAAGTTGTCCGGGCAGGCAGCCCCCTGAGCTTCGGCCACATACGCGATGCCGGCTTCGGTGGTGTTGGAGATCACGAAACGCAGCGCCGGATCGACGGCCAGGGCCAGCATTTCATCCCATTGCGCGTACGGGTTCAGGCACTTGTCCACACAGCTCACGATGCGGCGCGACTCGAAGGTCTGGCCGCCTTGCACGCCGCGCAGCAGCACGGTGTAGAGGCCATCCTGGGCATTGATCAGGTCGGCAATACCGCGCGCCAGTGGCTGAGCGATAGTCACGCGGCCATTGAAATGCCCTGCCCCGTTGGCAATATCGATCAACCAGTCGGCAAACCCGCGCAAGAAGTTGCCGTCTCCGATCTGCAGGATCTTCACCGGCGGCTTGCCTGCCGCAGCGTCCAGCGAGTACTCGGCGCGCACCTGAGTGGTGGCAAGGGTCGAACGATTCAATGCAAGCACGGACTGCCTCCCGAAATGAAGTCACGCGGCTCAGCGCCCCAAAAGCGGCCAGTACGCCTGACAAATTAAAGAATTTGACGCATATTAGTTCAAGTTGTCTGACAACTCAAGCAGATGTAAACCCTGATCACGGGCCGGCTACAAGCCTCGAGATGAGCGCCGACGCTAACGAAAAACGGCCTGTTCCGCGAGGAAACAGGCCGTTTGGTCGGGCTGGGATAGTCCTTAGCCGAAGAAGAAAACCGGCATCGCCGCGAGCGGGATGATCGCCCCCGGATACTGGACCACGATGGAGGCCAGCTTGTTGCCGTAGCGACCGGCGATTTCGGGCGGCTGGCCAGCCAGACGGGCAGCCAGATAGCCGCCGGCAAAGGAGTCACCGGCGCCGGTGGTGTCGACGACCTTGTCCACACGGAAGGTCGGCACCATGATCGGCTCCTGGCCGCGCACGCGGATCAGGGTCGGGTCAGCACCGCGCTTGACCACCACTTCCTCACAGGGCAGCGAGTAGGCGTGGGCCAGGGCGGACTCTTCATCCAGACCGTAGAGCGCGGCATTGTCTTCGAGCGTGATCAGGGTCAGGTCAGCGTTGGCGAAGGCGCGGTCGTACCATTCGGTCGTGCGCGGATCGCCACGCCACACGCGGGGCCGATAATTGTTGTCAAAGAACACCTTGCCGCCGCGCTTGCGCAGGCGATCGCCCAGCTCGAAAAGGGTCTCGCGACCGGAATCCGGCAGCACCGCCAGCGAGATACCGCTGAAGTACAGCACATCAAGGTCGTCGATATTCTGCTCGAGCAGGCTGTTGTGCTCCTGGCCGACGAAGAAGTCCTTGGCCGCCGACATGTCGCGCCAGTAGAAGAAGGTGCGCTCGCCGGAGTCGTCCACCTGGATGGTGTAGAGGCCGGGCATCTTGCCTTCGACCCTGCGCACCATGCGCGTATCGATACCTTCCTTTTGCCAGGCTTCGACCATCTTGGCACTGAAGGCATCCGTGCCAAGCTGGGTGGCGTAGGAAACCTGGATGCCGCTATCCGCGCCGAGACGGGCCAGATACACAGCAGTGTTCAGGGTATCGCCGCCAAAGGTTTGCTGCATGGTGCCAAACATCTCGCCGCGCAGCTCGATCATGCATTCGCCGAAAAGGGCGATCCGACATTTCTTTTCCATGTGTTTTTTCCTGCTGGATTCGCGGGTTCGACGAGGGGGTCGCCGCCCGATCAAAATTCTAAACAAGTTCGCACTGCGGAACGCCGTGCCACCAGGGCTTTGCTGCCGGACGATGACTTAAATCAATCGCTTCGCCATTGTGCCATTGCCAAAGCTGATTCAGCACCCGACCACCGAGCATAAGTGCAGGAAGCATGACGAGCGGGATCACAGCCCGCCGGCAAAGCCCAGCTGCCGCCAGGCCTCGTAGGTCACCACGGCGACCGTATTGGAGAGATTCACGCTGCGCACATTGGGCATCATCGGCAGGCGCAATCGCTGCTCTGCGGCGAACTCGGCCAGCACTTCGGCAGGCAGGCCACGCGACTCAGGCCCAAAAACCAGCACATCACCGGGCTGGAAGGCCACCGTGTCATAGCGCACCGTGCCCCGCGTACTCAGGGCAAAGAAGCGCCGTCCCGCGAGTTTGGCCCGGCAGGCGGCCCAGTCGGGGTACTGGGTGACGACCGAAAGCTCGGTGTAGTCCATGCCTGCGCGCTGCAGCTGCTTGTCGGAGAGCTCAAAGCCCATCGGTTCAACCAGATGCAGACGCGCGCCGGTATTGGCGCACAGACGAATGATGTTGCCCGTATTGGGCGGAATCTCGGGTTCGAAAAGGACAATGTCGATCATCCCGGCATTATCCCTCCGGTTGCGCCTGTACGACAGTTCTGCCACCAATCCAGTGCCGGCCATCAAGCTGTCAACCGGCACAACCGTTAAAGCAATTAAAGTACGACCAAAGTCGTATCTAAGTATCTGAATTGGTTCGAGTAAGAGCCGAAGCAAGGAATGACGAACAGCCTCCCCCAGCGCCCTGCCGAAAACCCGCACCCCTCACGCGAGGAGGGCGAGCACCTGCTCGCCTGTCTCAACGCAGCCTTGGCCTACAGCCGTTTCGAGGAAGCGGCGGCGGCCGTATGCAGCGAATTGCAGGCGGTATTCGGCTGCGAGCTGGTTGCCCTTGGCCTGCTGCGCGGGCGCAGTGTGCGGCCGCTGGGCTGGTCCGGTGTGGCTGATGCGCAGGCGGCACTGGCGCTCGGGCGCAAGATCGGCGCAGCCATGGATGAATGCGTGGATCAGCGCTGCAGCCTGCGTTATCCAGCCGCCGCCGGCGACCCGCCCCGCATCACTCTGATGCACGCAGAGCTCGCCAGCGCGGATCTGGGAGCAGCGATCCTGAGTGTCCCCCTGCCCGCTCGCCTGGAAGCTGTGGGCTGTGTGATCCTGCTGCGCGGCGAGAAACAGCCCTGGAGCGATGCCGAACGCAGCATGGCCGAGGAGATTGCCGGCCTGCTTGGCCCGGTGCTGCTCCTGCGCCAGCAAGCGGACGAGCCATTGCGCCGCCGCCTGCTGCGCCAGCCGGGCGAGTTGCTGGAAAAACTTCAGGGTCCGCGCAGCCTGCGCCTGTGGCTGGGCCTGCTCGGCGTGGCAGGCTGTCTGCTTGCCGGTGGCCTGATTCCGGTGGCCGACACGGTACGGGCCGAAGCGCGTCTGCAGGGCGAGATTGAACGCAGCATCACGGCCCCGGCCGACAGCTTCATTCAGGATGTACTGGTACGCCCCGGCAGCAGCGTTGCCGAAGGCGAATTGCTGCTAACCCTGGCAGACCAGGATCTGAAGAGTGAGCAACGCCGCCTTGAGAGTGAGCATGCGCGTCACCGCAGCGAACTGGCCGAAGCCTTCGCGCGCCAGGACCGCGCCCGCATGGTGGCCAGCCAGGCCAAGGTCGAGGAGGTCGGCTCGCAGCTCGATCTGATCACCGACCAGCTCGCCCGCACACGCCTCACAGCGCCCTTCCCCGGCGTGGTGATCCGAGGGGATCTGCAGCAGCAGGCCGGTGCGCCGGTCAAGCGCGGTGACGTGCTGCTGGTGATCTCGCCACTCAGTGCCTGGCGTCTGATCCTGCAGGTTGATGAACGTGACATCGCCCGCCTCGCCGCCGGCCAGCGCGGCGAGGTGAGCTTTGTGGCCCTGCCCGGCGAGCGCTTTGCGCTGCGCGTGAGCCGCATCACGCCGGTCGCTCGGGTAGTGGACGGTCGCAACGGCTTCGAAGTGGAGGCCACCCTGGAGGGGCGCAGCCAGGCCGTCCGCCCGGGCCTGGAAGGCGTGGCCCAGCTCCACATGGGCAGGCGTCCGCTGTTGGCCATCTGGGGCAGCCGTCTCGCGGACTGGCTGAGCTTGCGCCTGTGGTCCGTATTCGGCTGAAGCATGAGCGAGTCGCTGTTCAGCCCTTACTGGTATCGCGCCGCACATCTGCATCCGCAGCTCGCCGGCAATACCCGGATCACCCGTCAAGTTTTCCGCGACGAACAGTGGTATGTACTGAGCAATCAGGCCTCCGGCCGCCAGTTCCGCGTCAATCGCCTCGGCTACCAGCTCATCGGCCGTCTTGATGGCCAGCATTCGGTGCAGGACATCTGGGATGGCCTGATCCGCGAACTCGGTCAGGACGCCCCCAGCCAGCATGAAGTGCTGCGGGTACTCTCAGAGCTGGCCGGTGCCGGCATGCTGCGCAGTGAGAGCAGCCCGGATCTGGGCGGCATTTTCGAAGCGACCCGGCGGCGGCAGCAGGGAGCGAGTCGCCTGAACCCGCTGGCCTTCCGCCTGCCACTGTGGAATCCCGCACCCGTACTGGACTTTCTGGCCCCCGCCACGCGCTGGCTCTTTACTCGCCCGGCTGTGCTGCTGTGGACGCTGCTGACACTCGGCGCACTGCTCCTCGCCCAGCTGCACTGGCCCGAGTTGCGCGCCTACGCCAGCCTGCACGTAGCCAGCCCGCGCAACCTGCTGCTGCTGTGGCTGACCTATCCCACGATCAAGCTGATCCATGAGTTTGCCCACGCCCTGGCGGTGCGGATCTGGGGCGGCGATGTGCACGAGCTGGGCGTCACCTTCTTCCTCGTGATGCCGGTACCGTATGTGGACGCCTCCTCCGCCTCGGCCTTCCCCGAGCGCCACCGGCGGATTCTGGTGAGCGCCGCCGGCGTCATGACCGAAGTCGCCATCGCCTCGCTGGCCCTGCTGCTGTGGCTCAATCTCAACGATGGTGTACTGCGCGAACTGGCCTTTGCCTGCATGCTGATCGGCGGGGTATCCACGGTGCTGGTCAATGCCAACCCGCTGATGCGATTTGACGGTTACTACGTCTTCGCCGACGCCCTCGAAATGCCGGGCCTCGCCGCACGGGCAGATGCCTGGCTGCGCTACCTCGGCGAGCGCTGGCTGCTCGGTCACCGCGAGTTGCCGCCACCGCCCGGCACCGAACACAAGCGCCTGCTGCTGAGCGTATTCGGTGCCGCCTCGCTGATCTACCGCATCAGCCTGCTGCTGGGCATGGCGCTCTGGCTGGGCAGCAAGCAATTGCTACTGGGCGCCTTGCTGGGCCTGTGGCTGCTGCTGCATTTCGCACTCCTGCCGGGCTGGCGCCTGCTGCGCCTGGTCTTTGCCGGGCGCCGCCTGCACAGCACACGCGGCCGCGCGATCGCAGGCCTCACCAGCCTGTTGCTGGCGGGAGTCGTGGTGCTGGGCGTGCTGCCGATGCCCTGGATCACGCACGCCGAAGGCCTCGTGTGGGTGCCGGACGAAGCCCGGGTGCGCAACGAGGAAGAGGGCTTCGTGAGCCGCATCCTGGTCAGCAACGGTCAGTCGGTCAGTGCCGGCACGCCCTTGCTGGAGCTCGAGAACCGCGAACTCAAGGCCCGCGCCAGCCAACTGGCCAGCCGCCTGGCCAGCCGTGAGCAGGCCTATCAGGGCTCCCTGCTGAGCAATCCCGCTGAAGCCATCGCACTGGCCGAAGAAGTGCATGCCCTGCAGACCGAGCAGGCTCGCATGGAAGAGCGGCTGGCAAGCCTGCTGCTGCGCGCACCGGTTGCGGGCATCGTCGGCATGCCCACCGCACGCGACCTTGAAGGGCGCTTCTTTGCCCGCGGCAATGTGCTCGCCAACGTGCTGAACCCGGCCACCCTCACCGTCCGCGCGGTGCTGGGGCAACAGGATATCGAGCTGTTGCGGGCCACAGACCCGCGCGTCGAGATCCGTATCGCCGGCCAGCCACGCGAGAGCCTCGTTGCCCGCAGCCGGCCGGAGCAGCCTGCGGCCGGCTACCAACTGCCCAGCGCGCTGCTCGGCGACCGCGGTGGTGGTCCTTTCCTGACCGACCCAGCTGACCCGGACGGCCTGCGAACCCTCGAGCCTGTATTCACGCTCGATTTCGAAATCCCGGGCAAAGCCCTGCCACGCATTGGCGAGCGCGCCCGGGTACACATTTACCATGCCCCGCGCCCACTCGCCGTGCAGTGGTGGCGCAATCTGCGCCAGGCCTTCGAGCCACACTTTGGTGGAGCCGGCGCATGACGAGCCGAAGCCGCCCTCCGGTGCCCGGGCTGTTGCTGGGGCACTACCCCGAACGCATCGAGCGCGCCCATCACCCGGACCTCCCCTGGCTGCGCTGCCTGCTCGCCGATCTGCCCCCCTTCGCCCATCCCCGCAGGCGCCTTCTGAGTGAGCGTGCCACGCGGATCCTTCAACGCAGCAAGCGTCTGCGTGCGACTCCGGCGGCCATGCCGCTGGCCGAGCTGGCCCGCGACGGCTTCGCCTCGGCCGCCGCCGAAGCCTGCTGTGCGCGGGTGTGCCTGGAAATCGAGAACACCCTCGGTCGTAGCCTGCGCCCGGCCCAGATCATGGCCGCGCTGTGCGTGCTCGACGGGCGCCTCGCCGAACTGCCCACTGGCGAAGGCAAGACACTCGCCAGTGCCCTCGCCGCCTGCGTCGCCGCCCTTGCCGGGGTGCCGGTCCATGCAGTGACCAGCAATGACTACCTCGCTGCACGCGACGCCGCCATGCTGCAGCCGCTCGCCGCAGCGCTGGGGCTGCGCGTAACAGCCATCGATCCGGCCATGAAGAGCGAGGCCCGGCGCCAGGCCTATGCCGCCCACATCACCTTCTGCTCTGCGCGCGAACTGGTCTTCGATTACCTGCGCGACCGCAGCCGCACGCACGACCGCGTGCTGCGCGGCCTGTGCATGGCCATCGTGGATGAGGCCGACAGCGTTTTCATCGACGAAGCGGCCACCCCCTTCATCCTCTCCGAGAGTGTCGACGAATCTACCCAGCAGGCGCTCTATGTACAGGCCCTGAGACTGGCCGGGCAAATGAAACCTGGCTTCGATTTCCGCGTGGACGGGCGCGACCAGAGCGTGCACTTCTCCGATCAGGGGCTGGCGCTGATCGAGGCCGAAACCCTGGACGACATCCCGCTATGGGGCGTGCCGCGCTACCGTCAGGAAATGGCCGAACTGGCCATACGCGCGCTCTACATCCTGCGTCGCAACGTCGATTACCTGGTCAGCGAGGGCAAGATCCACATCATCGACGCGAACAGCGGGCGCCGCGCCGAGGGGCGCAGTTGGTCGCGCGGTTTGCACCAGATGGTGGAACTCAAGGAGCGCTGCAAACCCACCCTGGCGGCCCGCGTGATCGCCCAGATCACCTTCCAGCGTTTCTTCAGCCGCTACCACCTGCTCGGCGGCATGAGCGGCACCCTGCTCGAAGCCCGCAGCGAACTGCTCGAGGTCTATGGCCTCACGGTGGAGCGCATCCCGGTCGGCCGACCCTCCAGCCTGCGCCTGCTGCCGCCGGTGGTATGCAGCCATGCCGGCGCCAGCCAGCAAAAGCTGCTTGAAGAGGTCCGTCAGATGCAGTCGGCCGGGCGACCGATACTGATTGGTACCGACTCGGTCCGCGAATCCGAGCGCATCAGCCATCTGCTGCGAAGTGCCGGCCTGCCCCATCAGGTACTCAATGCCCGCCAGGATACGGCCGAAGCCACCCTCATCGGGCAGGCCGGGCAAGCCGGTGCGATCACCGTCACAACCAATATGGCAGGCCGTGGCACCGACATCCTGATCGACGAGGCTGTTGCCCGCGCCGGCGGCCTGCATGTGTTGTCATGCCAGCACAACAGCGCGCGCCGCATCGACCGCCAGCTCTTCGGCCGCGCTGCACGCCTGGGCCAGCCGGGCAGCGCGCGCACCCTGCTATCGCTGGAAGAAGGCCTGCTGGGGCGCTACCTCGGCAGGAGGTGGCACAAAATATTGCAATTGTTTAGCTCAAAGCTAGACGACACTATGCCTTTAGTAGTAGGCAAAATGCTACTGAAAATAACCCAGTGGCTGGCCGAACGTCGTGCCCGCAATGCCCGTCAGCGCTTACGGGCAGCCGACACGCAACAAGGAGGAGGACAACTGTTTGGCACGCGCCGTGAATGAGCGCCGACAGACAGAAATAATCATGACAAGAACTTCGTACTCAGGCCCCCTGTGCAGCTTGCTCCCGGGGCTGCTGCTCCTTGCCTGCGGTAGTGTGGCTGCCGCGCCAGCGAATAGCCGCACCGGTGACATCCTCGGCTGCCTGCTCACGCCGGCCGCTGAAGCCGAGATCGGTAGCCCCGTGGTCGGCATCCTCGAGCAGGTGCTGGTCGACCGCGGCGACAGCGTCCGCAAGGGTCAGGTCATCGCCCGCCTGATGAATGACGTCGAGCGCGCCGCGGCCTCCGCCGCAACCCAGCGCTCAGAGAATCGCGCCGAAGTGGCCGCCGCCAAGGCCGCCTACGAATTCGCCCAGCGCAAGGCCGAACGCGCCGAGGAATTGCTGCTGCAGAACTTCATCTCCCCCCAGGCCCGCGACCAGGCCGTGTCCGAAGCCGAGGTGGCCGCCATGCGCTACGCCCAGGCCCAGGAGCAGCGCATGGTGGCACGCGAAGACCTGTCGGTAGCCCATGCCCAGCTACGCCAACGCAGCATCACCGCCCCCTTTGCCGGCGTGGTCGTGGAACGCTACTTGCAGCCGGGCGCACGGGTGGAAGACAAGCCGGTCCTCAAGCTCGTGCAGCTCGATCCACTGCACGCCGAAATCGTGCTGCCAGCCACCCGCTTCGCTAGCCTCCGGGTCGGCCAGAACGCCCAACTGAGCCCGGAGATGCAGGGCGCAAGCCCGATCCAGGCCCGGATCAGCCGGGTCGATGCAGTGATCGACGCAGCCAGCAACACCTTCCGCGTACGCCTCGTACTGCCCAACCCCGGCAACCGGATTCCGTCGGGCCTGCGCTGTCAGGTCGTATTCGAAGAAGGGCCGCGCTGAGCGGCACCCGCCATGTGGCTGCCCCCGCTCCTGCGCCAGTTGCTGGGCCGCACGCCGGCCCGGCCGGCGCGCGCGCGTCCGCAGCGGGCGGTGTTCGAAGAGATCGAGGCGCGCCTGCTGTATTCGGCAGACTTCGCCCCCGGCATCAGCGAGCTGGCACCGGTCGCGGAAATCCGTCTCGCCGAGCCTGACGAGGATGCAAGCGCCACCACCCAAAGTAGCCAGAGCAGCCACGCCCTGATCTTCGTTGACGCTTCGATCGAAGACGTCGCCAACCTGCAGGCTGACATCCTGCGTGCTCAGCCGGATGCCGAGATCATCTTCCTGGCGGCAGACCGTAATGGCATCACCCAGATCAGCGAAGCCCTGCAGGGGCGCACAGGCATCTCGGCCATTCACCTGCTGGTGCACGGCGGTGATGGCAGCCTGCAACTGGGCAACACCCTGCTCGATGCCAGCAGCCTCGCCCGCTACAGCGAGGCACTGGCCGGCTGGCAGGGGGCACTGAGTGCCGAGGCAGATCTGCTGATCTACGGCTGCAACTTCACCGCCGGCGAGGCCGGCCTGCAAATGGCCGATGCATTGGCACGCCTCACCGGCGCCGATGTGGCCAGCAGCGATGACCTCACCGGCAGCAGCGCGACCGGGGGTGACTGGGTGCTGGAGCAGCATACCGGCAGGATCGAAACCGCCAGCTTGCTCGGCACCGGCACAGAGCTGGCCTGGAGCGGCACGCTCAACATCGTCACCGGCACCACCAGCACCGCCACCACCGACACCATCGGCGCCACCAGCCTGACTTTCTCGCACACAGTGGATGCGGGCTCGAACAGCCTGCTGATCGTCGAATACAGCACTCGCGGCACGACCTCGCCGGCTTCCATCACCTGGAACGGGATGGCCCTCACCCGCCTCGACACAGTATCCAATGTCGATGTAGTCACCACCGAGATCTGGTATCTCAAGAATCCGGGCGCCGGCACCGCCAATATCGTGGTCACCATGCCCGGCCCGGCCAAGGAGTTCTCAGTCGGCGCCACCACCTTCCTCAACGTCGACCAGAGCAGCACATTTGGCACGGTAGCCAAGGCCACCGGCATCGGTAGCACAGCGAGCGTGAACGTCAGCTCGGCCAGTGGTGACCTTGTGATCGACAGTCTGGCCACCCGCCAGCAGACCGGCAGCCCCACCCTGGGCGCTGGTCAAAGCCAGCTGTGGACCAACTCGCCCGGTATCGGCAGCGCGGAGCCGCGTGGCGCCGGCAGTACCGAGGCCGGAGCGGCCTCGGTGAGCATGAGCTGGACCCTCACCGATTCCTGGGAGTGGGCCAGCCTGGGGGTGTCACTGAATGCGGCTCCGAACACCACGCCTACGCTCAACGCACCCGCCAGCTATGTCGCCACCGAGCAGATCAGCCTCGACCTGCAGGGCACCGGAATTACCGTGGCCGATGTAGATGGTGATGTGCTCACGGTAACGATCTCCACCCCGAGCAATAACTCGCAGTTCACTGCAGCCGTTGGCAGCACCGGCGTCAGCGTCGTCTCCGGCAACGGCAGCAAGAGCCTGGTCGTCTCCGGCACCGCCAGCCAGCTCAACAACTTCTTTGCCGGCAACGGCTCGGCCACCCTGAGCTTCCGTCAGGCCGGCGACACCCCCACCGCTTCGCTCACCATGACGCTCAGCGTCAGCGATGGCGTGGCCAGCAGCAATACCAGCTCGACGATCACGATCACCGCGGTCAACGACCCGCCAGTACTGGGTACACCGACTTCGATCAGCGTGACCGAAGACCTGGCCACGGCCCTGACCGGTATCACGGTGGCGGACAACGATGCCGCCAGTAATCCGCTGATCCTCACTTTCACGGTCGGCAGCGGCAGCCTCTCCGCCACCTCGGGCAGCGGCGTCACGGTGGGGGGCAGCGCTACAGCCCTGACACTGACCGGCACGGTCAGCAGCCTGAACAGCTTCATCGCAGCAGGCAGCCTCAGCTACACCACGGCCACCAATAGCACCAGTTCGATCACACTGGGGGTCAGCGTCAGCGACCAGGGCTACTCGGGCAGCGGCGGTACCCAGACGGCCTCTGCCAACATCACCCTCACCGTCAGCGCGGTGAATGACGCGCCAGTCATCACCAGCAACTCGGGTGGCAGCACCGCCAGCCTCAGCGTGGCGGAGAACACCTCGGCCGTCACCACCCTCAGCGCCACCGATGTGGATTCGGCCAGCCTCAGCTATGCCATCACGGGCGGCGCAGATGCAGCGCGCTTCACGATCAACAGCAGCACCGGCGCGCTGGTGTTCGCCAGTGCTCCCAATTACGAAGCCCCGAACGATTCGGACGCCAACAACAGCTATGTCGTGATCGTGCAGGTCTCGGATGGCAGCGGCGGCACCGACACCCAGACCCTCACCGTCACCGTCACCAATACCAACGAAGCACCGGTCATCACCAGCAATGGCGCTGGCGCTACGGCGACGATCAACGTCACCGAAAACGCCACGGCCGTCACCACTGCCACCGCTAGCGACGAGGATGCCGGCGCGACCCGGACCTGGTCCATCACCGGCGGGGCCGATGCCGGCAAATTCACGATCAACAGCAGTACTGGGGCACTGACTTTCTCTGTGGCGCCAAACTACGAAGCGCCCACAGATGCCGATGCCAACAACAGTTACATCGTCAGCGTGCAGGTATCGGACGGCTCCCTGACCGACAGCCAGAACATCACCGTCACCGTCACCAACGCCAATGAAGCGCCAGTCATCGGCAGCAATGGCGGCGGCGCCACGGCGGCCGTCAGCGTCAGCGAAAACACCAGCGCCGTCACCACCGCCACGGCCAGCGATGCAGATGCCGGCGCCACCCAGACCTGGTCGATCTCGGGGGGGGCCGACGCCGCAAAATTCACGATCAACAGCAGCACCGGGGTGCTGACTTTCATCGCCGCCCCCGACTACGAAACCCCCACCGACAGCGGCGCCAACAACGTCTATGACGTGGTCGTTCAGGTCTCTGACGGCAGCCTCACCGACACCCAGGCCATTGCCGTCACTGTCACCAACAGCAATGAAGCGCCCGTCATCAGCAGCAATGGTGGCGGCGCAACGGCCAGCACCAGCGTGGCGGAGAACAGCGGCGCCGTCACCACCGTCAGCGCGACCGACAGCGATGCCGCCAGCACGCTCAGCTACTCGATTTCCGGTGGTGCCGATGCCGCAAAATTCACGATCAACAGCAGCACCGGGCTACTGACTTTCATCGCCGCTCCCGACTACGAAAACCCTAGCGATAGCGGCGCCAACAACGTCTATGACGTGATCGTGCAGGTCTCTGACGGTAGCCTGACCGACACCCAGGCCATCGCCATCACGATCACTGCCGTGAATGACGGCACCCCCACCCTCACCAGTCATGGCGGCGGCACCAGCGCCTCGATCAGCGTCGCCGAAAATACCAGCGCCGTCACCACGCTCACCGCCACTGACTCCGACCTGCCGGCCCAGACGCTCACCTACAGCATCACCGGCGGCACGGATGCGGCCTTCTTCACGATCAACAGCAGCACCGGCGAACTCAGCTTCAGCACTGCCCGCAACTACGAATCCGCAGCGGATGCCAACGGCAATAATGTGTATCTGGTCGTCGTGCAGGTGTCGGATGGCACAAACACCGATTCGCAGAGCTTGTCGGTCAGCATTACCGATGTCGATGAATTTGACGTCGGCGCGATCAGCGACAGCAACGCGTCGGCCAACAGCGTGCCGGAAGGAGTGAACGGCGCCACCGTGGGCATCACCGCACACGCCACCGACGCCGATGGCAGCAGCAACACGGTCACCTACTCGCTCTCAAGCAATCCGGGCAATCTGTTCGCCGTCGATGCCAGCAGCGGCGTGGTGACCGTTGCCTCGGGTGCGAACCTCAATTACGAGGCGGCCACCAGCCACAGCATCACCGTGCAGGCCACCTCGGCCGATGGCTCCAGCAGCAGTCAGAGCTTCACCATCAGCGTCAGTGACGTCGATGAATTTGATGTCAGCAGCGTCAGCGATGGCAATGGCGGCGCCAACACGGTCGCTGAAAATGCCGCCAACGGCACCGCCGTCGGCATCACGGCCAGCGCCACGGACGCGGACGGCAGCAACAGCAGTATCAGCTACAGCCTCAGTGACTCGGCCGGCGGACGCTTCGCGATCAACAGCAGCAGCGGTTTAGTCAGCGTCGCCGATGGTAGCCAGCTCAACTATGAGGCCACCACCAGTCACAGCATCATCGTGCGGGCCACCTCGGCCGATGGCTCTTACTCCGAGCAAGGTTTCACGATCAGCCTCAGCGATGCGGACGAATTCGATGTCGGCGCCCTGACCGACAGCGATCCGGCCAGCAACGAAATCAGCGAATTCACCAGCAACGGCGCCACGGTCGGCATCACAGCCCAGGCCAGTGATGCCGACGCTACCAACAACAGCATCAGCTATAGCCTGATCGACTCAGCCGGTAGTCGCTTCGCCATCGATACCACTACCGGCGTCGTCACGGTTGCCGATGCCTCCCGACTGGACTTCGAAACCGATGGCAGTCACACCATCATCGTGCGCGCCAGCTCAGCCGATGGATCCCACACCGACCAGAGCTTCGTCATCACCCTGCTGAACGCCCAGGAAGGCGGCGTGGGGGCCATCAGGGACGGCGACGCGGGCGTAGAGAATGTCATCGAAAACGCCGGTAGTGGCACGCTGGTGGGCATCACGGCCCAGGCCAGCGACCCTGACGGCGATCCGATTACCTACAGCCTGTCCAGTGATGCAGCGGGGCGCTTCAGCATCGACACCTCAAGCGGCGTAGTCAGTGTTTCTGCCTTCGGAGGCACGCCGGGCGAGCTCGATCGCGAGCAGGCGGCCAGCTACACGATCACCGTCAAGGCCAGCAGCAGCGACGGCTCCTTCACCGAGCGCAACTTCACGATCACGCTGGGCGACGTGGATGAATCCGATGTTGGTGCCATCAGCGACAGCAATGCCAGTGCCGACAGCATCACCGAGAATGCCGCCAACGGCAGCCGGGTCGGCATCACGGCCCTGGCCTCCGATGCCGATGCCACCACAAACAGCATCAGCTACTCGCTCTCAAGCAACCCCGGCAACATCTTCAGCATCGATGCGGACACAGGCGTCATCAGCGTCGCAGATGGCAGCCAGCTCGATTACGAGACAGCCACCAGCCACGCCATCACGGTGCTGGCCACCTCAGCCGATGGCTCCACCCGCAGCCAGGTGTTCACCATCGCCGTGGTGAATCTCAACGACAACACCCCGGTCATCACCAGCAATGGCGCTGGCGCAGTGGCCGCCATCAACCTGGCCGAGAACAGCAGCGCGGTGACCACCGTCACCGCCAGTGATGGGGATGCCGGCAGCACGCTCAGCTACAGCATCACCGGCGGCGCAGATGCAGCACTGTTCAGTATCGACAGCAACAGCGGCGCCCTGACTTTCCTCGCCGCCCCTGACCGCGAGCTGGCTGGCGACGCCAATGGCGATCATGTCTATCTGGTCGATATCCAGGTCAGCGATGGCGACCGCACCGACAGCCAGAACCTGGCGATCCTCATTACCGACGTGGATGAATACGACGTCGGCACCATCACGGACAGCAACACCGGCAGCAACACGATTTCGGAAGTCGTCGCCAATGGCTCAAGCGTTGGCATCACGGCCCTGGCCAGCGACGCGGATGCCACCAGCAACACCATCACCTACAGCCTGAGCAACTCCGCCGGTGGCATTTTCAGCATCGATAGTGGTGGCGTGGTAAGAGTCGCGGACCAGAACCAGATCAATTACGAGAGCAACACTTCGCACGCTATCGTCGTGCGTGCCACTTCGGCAGACGGCTCCTTCTCCGAGCAGGGCTTCACGATCAACATCAGTGATATCAACGAGTTCGATATCAGCGCGCTCACGGACGGCAATGGCGCCGCCAACGTGGTGGCCGAGAACGCTACCAATGGCAGCCTGGTGGGCATCACCGCCCAGGCCAGTGATGCCGACGGCAGCAACAACAGCATCAGCTACGCCCTCACGGATAACGCTGACGGGCGCTTTGCGATTGACGCCAGCACCGGCGTGGTCAGTGTGCTGGACGGCAGCCGCCTCGATTACGAAAGCGCCACCAGTTATGCCATTACCGTACGCGCGAACTCCAGCGATGGCTCGAGCAGCAGCACGAGTTTCACGATCACGCTGACGGACGCCGACGAGTTCGATGTCAGCGCACCGGTCGACTTCAACCTGGCCAGCAATCTGGTAACGGAAAATGCGGCCAACGGCAGCCTGGTCGGCATCACCGCCCGCGCCCTCGACCAGGACGCCAGCAACAACAGCATCAGCTACTCGCTCAGCGATGATGCCGGGGGCCTCTTCACGATTGATGCCAGCACGGGTGTCGTGACCGTCGCCAACGGAGCGGGGCTCGATTTCGAAACCACCAGCAGCCACAACATCACGGTCCAGGCCAGTTCTGCGGATGGCTCAAGCAGCAGCGCCAGCTTCACCATCCACCTGGCCGATGCCAACGAATTCAGCATCAGCGCGGTAACGGACAGCAACGGAGCGCTAAACCAGATCACGGAAGACGCCGCCAACGGCACAGTCGTCGGCATCACGGCCAACGCCTCGGACGCGGATGCCAGCAGCAACACCATCAACTACAGCCTCAGCGATGATGCCGGCGGACGCTTCGCCATTGATGCCACGACAGGGCTTGTCAGCGTGGCCGACAGCGCGCTGCTCGATTACGAATCAGCCACCAGCCACACCATCACCGTGCTCGCCACTTCGGCCGATGGCTCCACCAGCAGTCAGAGTTTCACGATTGCGCTCACGGATATCGATGAATTCAACGTCGGAGCCATCTCCGACAGCAATGCCGCGGCCAACAGCATCAACGAGCATGCCGCCACCGGCAGCGCCATCGGCGTCACGGCGCATGCCAGCGACGCAGACGGCAGCAACAACAGCATCAGCTACGCGCTGACCAGCGACGCCGGTGGCCTCTTCAGCATCGACGCCAGCACCGGCGTGGTGAGCGTGGCCAACTCGGCCGGGCTGGACTTCGAGCTCGCCAGCAGCCACAGCATCACCGTACTCGCCACCAGCAGCGACGGCTCCACCAGCAGCCAGAGCTTCATCATCACGCTCACCGACAGCAACGACAACGCGCCCACCATCACCAGCGAAGGCGGCGGCGCCACGGCGTCACTCGCCACAGCGGAGAACAACACAGCAGTCACCACGATCGTTGCCACTGACTCCGATGCAAGCAGCAGCATCAGCTACAGCATCATCGGTGGCACGGATGCGGCCCGCTTCTCGATCGACGCCAGCACCGGCGTGCTGCGCTTTATCGCTGCACCAGATGCCGAAACCCCGATCGATGCAGACCACAACAATGTCTATGAAGTGATCGTGCAGGCCTCGGACGGACTCAACACCGACAGCCAGAGCCTGTCAGTCAGCGTCGCTGATGTCGATGAATTTAATGTTGGCAGCATCACGGATACCGATCCAGCCTCCAACAGCATCAGCGAAAATGCCGCAGCCAACAGCACAGTCGGAATCAGCACCTTCGCCAGCGATGCGGATGCGAGCAACAACGGCGTCAGCTATACGCTGCTCGACAACGCCGGAGGGCGCTTCTCGATCACCAGTGACGGCGGAGTGATCCGGGTTGCCAACCCGGCCCTGATCGACTTTGAAACGGCCAGCAGCCATACCGTTACCGTACGCGCCACGAGCGCAGATGGCTCTACCAGCACCCAGAACTTTGTGATCACCATCCTGGATGTCGACGAGTTCGATGTCACTCAGCCCAATGACAGCGACGCCAGCCCCAACAGCATCAGCGAAGCAGCCAGCAACGGCAGTGTGGTCGGCGTCACCGCGCATGCCAGCGATGCCGATGGCAGCAACAATGCCATCACCTATTCGCTGACCAGCGACGCCGGCGGGCTCTTCACCATCGATGCCAGCACCGGCGTGGTGACCCTCGCCAACGCCAGCCTGCTCGATTACGAGAGCGCCAGCAGCCACTTCGTCAGCGTGCTCGTCAGCAGCGCGGATGGCTCCAGCAGCACCCGCGCCTTCGTGATCACGGTGGCCGATGCCGACGAGTTCGATGTCAGCCCGCTCACGGACACGGACGCCCGCGCCAACAGCCTCACCGAGAATGCGGCCAACGGCACAGCCGTCGGCATCACCGCCTCGGCTTCGGATGCCGACGGCAGCAACAACGCCATCACCTACACCTTGAGCAATGATGCCGGCGGGCGCTTTGCCATCGATGCCACGAGCGGCGTCGTGACGGTGGCCAACAGCAGCCTGATCGACTTCGAGTCCGCCAGCAGCCACAGCATCACCGTGCTCGCCACCTCGGCCGACGGCTCAAGCAGCAGCCAGAGTTACACGATCAACCTCGCGGACAGTGACGAGTTCGACCTCGGCGCGGTCACGGATAGCAACGCCGCCGCCAATCTGGTGAGCGAAAACGCGGCCAGCGGCAGCCCGGTCGGGCTCAGTGCCTCCGCCACGGACGCTGATGCCAGCCACAACAGCGTCAGCTACAGCCTCAGCGATGACGCCGGCGGGCGCTTTGCCATCGATGCTGTGAGCGGCGTCATCAGCGTCGCCAACGGCGCGCTGCTCGACTTCGAGGCCGCCAGCCGTCACACCATCACCGTACTCGCAACGTCAGCCGATGGCTCCAGCAGCAGCCAGAGTTTCACGATCCAGCTTGCAGACGTAGATGAATTCGACATCGGTCCGCTCAGCGACAGCAATGCCACCGCCAACAGCGTGAACGAAAATGCCGGCGCCGGCACCTCCGTGGGGATCACCGCCAACGCGGTGGACGCCGACGCCAGCGACAGCATCCGCTACAGCCTCAGCGACGACGCCGGCGGACGCTTTGCCATCGATGCCACGAACGGCGTCGTTAGCGTCGCCAACGCCGCCCTGCTCGACTTTGAGTCCGCCAGCAGCTTCAGCATTACCGTCATCGCGCGCAGCAGCGATGGCTCGGCCAGCAGTCAGGCCTTCACCATCAGCCTGGTGAATATCAATGAAGCCCCCGGCATCACGGCGCCGGCATCCGCCAGCGGACTCGCCGGCAGCAGCCTGCCGCTGGCGGGGGTCAGCCTCAGCGATCCGGAAGGCAACATCAGCGAAGTCTCACTGAGCGTTGATCAGGGCAGCCTCAGTGTCAGCCTCAGCGGCAGCGCCCGCATCGCGGCAGGCGCCAACGGCAGCTCCCAACTCACGCTCAGCGGCAGCCAGAGCGATCTCAACACCACCCTGGCCAGCCTGCGCTATCAAGCCAGCAGCAGCTTCGCAGGTGAGGCCAGCCTGAGCCTCAGCACCACCGACGCGGGCGGCCTCAGCAGCAACACCAGCCTGCTATTGCAACTGGTGAGCATCGTCACCGACCCAGCAGCGCAAGCGCCGGTCACTGATCCGGAGCCGCCCCAGATCATCACGCCCGAGCCGGTTGTGCCAGATGAAGCGGCCCCCCCTCCGGAACCGATCCCGCTACCGAGCGGCAGCGCTGCACTGAGCGATGGCGGCAGTGCCGTCATTGAAATCACGCCAGACGATGAGCAGGCCTATCAACTCCTGAACCCTCTTGCCGCCAACAACATTGAAGAGCCCGCCAACTTCGCCCTGCTTGGGGGAGAGGATGTGCTGGCTTTACTGCGCCGTATCATCCAAAACGAACCCAGCGGACACGGTGCAGTCGTTAGCGAAACACTGTTCGTGGCCACGCCCTCACCCACGGACAAGCTTGATCAATTGCTGCGTCTGTCACCCAGCCAAGCCGGCCAGGCTGCCGCCGCAGCGCTGACTGCCGGCGTGGTGTGGTGGGCCGGCCGTGCCACGGGCCTGATCACGGCCCTGATGGCCTCGGTACCGGCCTGGCGCACGGTCGATCCCTTACCCATCCTCGGGCGCAACAGAAAGCGTGCAGTGGAAGAGGAAGAAGCCGAAACCACCACCCTGGGACTCGAACCCGAGCCGCTGCAGCCAAGGCGCGGAGAGCCCCTCCTGATGATGGACATCACAGATTGAAACTCACCCTTGGCCCTACCGCACGGATCAGCCTCGGCCTGCTCTCGCTGGCCGTCACCCTGCTGCTGGCGCTCGATCTGCTGCTCGGCGTGTTTCCCGACCCGGCCCGCCAGGCTGCCCAGGCCCGGCGTCAGTTCGCTGAGAACATCGCGATCCAGGTTGCCTCGCTGCTGATGCACGATGAGCGCGAACGGATCGGCCAGATCCTGCCCGAACTCCTGCGCCGCGATCCGGCCCTGCAGAGCATCGGCGTACGCACGGCGGACAGCCATCTGCTCGTCGCCACGCCCCAGCACGAACTGCTATGGGTGCAGGGCGATGCGCAGGAAACCGGACGCAGCCGCTTTGCCGTACCGATCGGCTCCGCCAGCCGGGGCGAAGATTCACGCTGGGGTCAGGTCGAAGTGGCTTTTAGGCCCCTCGACAAAGGCCTCTTCGCCTTCTTTACCCCGGCCATCAAGCTGATCCTCTTGTTCTCGCTGGCAGGCAGCGTGATCTATTACTTCTACCTGCGCCGCACCCTGATTCACCTCGATCCCTCTGCGGCCGTGCCCGAGCGCGTGCAGATGGCCTTTGATGCCATGAGCGAAGCCGTGGTGGTGCTAGACGCCAAACAACGCATCGTGATGGCCAACAGCAGCTTCGAAAAACTCCTGCCAGACGACACCACGCTCGTTAGCGGCCGCAGCCTGGAGAGTTTTCCCTGGCTGCGCATGGGCCTTGAGCACATTGATGCCATCCCGCCCTGGGAAGACTGTTTCCGCAGCAAGGCACGCTCCGAAACCGCCATCTTTGAGGCCACCGACGGTAACGGCAAGGTGCATCGCCTGGTCGTAAATGCCTCGCCGGTGCTCGACGCCAAGAACGCGGTGCGCGGCTGCATGGTGTCCTTCAACGACGTGACCGAGCTTGACGAAGCCAACCGCCAGCTCGTGGCACTGATGGCCGACCTCTCGGAATCCAAGGAGCAGCTCGAAGTGCAGAACCGCGAGCTGTACCGCCTCGCCAACGTCGACCCGATGACCGGCGCACGCAACCGCCGCTCCTTCTTCCCGGAATTCGAGCGCCTGTTCGCCGAAGCCCGCGAACGCGATCTGCCGCTGGCCTTCATCATGGCGGACATCGACAAGTTCAAGTCGGTCAATGACAACTACGGTCACGCCATCGGCGACAAGGTGATCCAGAAATTCGCCAGCATCCTGCTCGCCTCGGCGCGCGACACCGACATCGTCTGCCGCTACGGCGGTGAGGAGTTCTGTGTCGCGCTGCCCGGGGCCGACGCCGAGCAAGCCTGGCAGGTTGCCGAGCGCATCCGCGAGCGGGTCAAGGCCGAGGTCGGCTCATCCCTGCCACTGGACCCGCAGCCGATGATCACCTCAAGTTTCGGCGTGGCGTCCATCATTTCGGGTGCCGAAAGCGCCGAACAGCTCGCCGACTTTGCCGACCAAGCGCTCTACCACTCCAAGCACAACGGCCGTAACCGCTGCACGACCTATAGGGTAGGCATGGCGCAGGACAAGAAGGGCTGAGGAGACATCACGTCCACGCTGCACGGCTTGGACGCTCCCGCTACAAGCCCGCAGGCAAAAGCGGCTGAGTGGGCCTTGCTCAGTCCGGCCGCTCCCTGAGCGTTCTGGCCAGCACCAGATTCGTCACCCGGGCCGCGCCGGCCTGCTTGAGGCTGCGAGCCACTTCGTCCAGCGTAGCGCCACTGGTCATTACGTCATCCACCACCAGCACATGCAGCCCGCTCAGATCCGCCACGCAGCGGAAGGCACCGCGCACGCAGCGGCGCCGCTCACGTTGCCGCAAGCCAGCCAGCTGGCGCGTATCCACATCCCGCAACAGTGCCTGTGCCCGCACTGGCAGCCCCAGTTCGCGGCCAAGCCCGCGCGCCAGTTCCATGGCCTGATTGAAGCCACGCTCGGCCAGGCGCCGGCGATGCAAGGGCATCGGCAGCAGGCAATCCGCCGCCACGCCACGGCTTGCACCGGCCAGCGCCTGCACCATCCAGCCCGTGAGGCCAAAGCCTTGGCCATGCTTGAGCGCCAGCACCATTTCACGCAGCGGATGGCTGTAGATGAAGGGCGCATGGGTGGCATCAAAATGCGGCGGACGGCGCTGGCAGCGCCCGCACAACACGCCCGCGACAGGCATCGGCAAGGCGCAGCAGGGGCAACCCGGAGCCGGCAAAGCGCGCACCTGCGCCGCACAGGCCGGGCACAGCGGCTGCCGCCCCGCCTGTTCCCCGCATACGAAGCAGGTCTGCGGCCACAAGCCGCGCAAGACACTCGATCCGTACCTTGCCGCATGGATGATGCGGTTTGACAAGCCTGCGGCTTCTCCCGGATCATCGCCGGCTGTTTTCACGAAGGTCAGCCCCATGAATTCCTGTTCCCCCGCCGAGCACAAGATCTCCTTTCATCGTTCCGCCGAAGTCCGCGAAGGAGAATGGAGCACGGATGCGGTGGCCGAACTGTTCGAGCTGCCCTTTGCCGACCTGATCTTCCGCGCCCAGGAAGTGCATCGTAAGCACTTCGATGCCAACGCCGTGCAGCGCTCGACCCTTCTGTCCATCAAGACCGGCGGCTGCTCGGAAGACTGCAGCTACTGCTCGCAATCGAAGCGCTACAAAACAGGGCTGGAGTCCGAGCCGCTGATGAGTCTCGACGAAGTGCTGAAGATGGCTCAAGCCGCCAAAGACAAGGGCGCCAGCCGCTTCTGCATGGGCGCCGCCTGGCGCAGCCCGAAGGAAAAGGATCTGGAGCCGGTGCTGGAGATGGTCAGCGAGGTGAAGAAGCTGGGCCTCGAAACCTGCGTGACCCTGGGCATGCTCAAGGATGGCCAGGCCGAACGCCTGAAAGCAGCGGGGCTGGATTACTACAACCACAATCTGGACACGGCTCGCGAGTTCTACTCCGAGATTGTCACCACCCACACCATTGATGACCGGCTGGACACCATCGACAAGGTGCGCAGCCAGGGCATCAAGGTCTGTGCCGGCGGCATCGTCGGCCTCGGTGAAAACCGTCGTGCCCGCGCGGTGCTGATCGCCCAGCTCGCCAATCTGAATCCGGCGCCGGAATCGGTGCCGATCAATGGCCTGGTGCCGATCGCCGGCACGCCGCTGGCCGAAGTACCGGCGCTGGACCCAATCGAATTCGTGCGCACCATCGCGGTCGCCCGCATCACCATGCCGACGAGCTATGTGCGCCTCTCGGCCGGCCGCCAGCAGATGAGCGACGAGACGCAGGCGCTCTGCTATCTCGCCGGCGCCAACTCGATCTTCTCGGGGGACCGCCTGCTCACGACGGACAATCCGGACGCCGATCGCGATGCAGGTTTATTTGCCAGACTTGGCATTCAGGCTGTCTGACAAGCACAAGCAAAGCCTGACGTACACTGCGGATAACCTCAGCTTGGGGAATGCTTCACGCAGCCCCTAGAATGTCGCGATCACGACAATAACGACAATGAAACGCTTCCGGCCACGCGCTGGAAGCCCGCCATTGCACGCCATCAGCGAGAAAACTGCAGCAGGCCCCGTTTTTGCTGTACTCCGCCTACCTTCCAGTCACCCGTGTCCATCATGCTCAAGTCAAAGCTGTCACGCCTTCTCTCGCTACTGGCCCTGTTGCTGGCCTCGCCTGCTGCTTTCGCGGCTGGCGGCCCGGCCATTGCCGGCATCCCACTGGAGTTCTTCATTTTCGCCGCCACCCTGCTCGGCGTGGCCCTCTTCCACCACTACACATTGCAAGTCGCGCTCAGCGGGCTGGTGACCGTCACCGTTTACAAGCTGGTCTTCACCGGCTTCAAATTCGGCGCCGGCTTTGCTGGGCTGGGCCTGCATCTGGCCCATGAGTGGGTCACCCTGGCCAATCTGCTGTGCCTCTTGATGGGCTTCGCCCTCCTCGCCCGCCACTTCGAGAAGAGCCATGTGCCGGTGGTGCTGCCCAAGTACCTCCCGGACGACTGGAAGGGCGGCTTCATGATGCTGGTGATGGTCTTCGTGCTCTCCAGCTTCCTCGACAACATCGCGGCCGCATTGATCGGCGGTGCGATGGCTCACCAGCTGTTCAAGGGCAAAGTGCACATCGGCTACCTCGCCGCCATCGTGGCTGCCTCGAATGCCGGTGGCTCGGGCAGCGTAGTCGGCGATACCACCACCACCATGATGTGGATCGACGGCATCTCGCCTGCCGACGTGCTGCATGCTTACGTGGCCGCCGGTGTCGCCCTGCTGATCATTGGCTACTTCGGTGCCAAACAGCAGCATGCCTACTCGCCGATCCTCAAGAATGCTCACGCCCATACCAAGATCGATTGGGCTCGCGTTGGCATCGTTGCCACCATCCTTTTGCTGGCAATGGGCACCAACATCATCGTGAACCTTCACTATGCCGACATCTCGGACAGCTTCCCATTCATCGGCGTCGCCGTGTGGGTGGCCATCCTGATCACCATTCCGGTCCGCCGCCACGACTGGGAGTTGATGCCGGAAACCTTCAAGGGCTCGGTCTTCCTGCTCTCACTGGTGGTGATTGCCTCGATGATGCCGGTCGAAGCCCTGCCGCCGGCCTCGTGGATGAGTGCTCTGGGGCTGGGTTTCGTCTCCTCGGTGTTCGACAACATCCCGCTGACCGCACTGGCGATCCGCCAAGGTGGCTTCGACTGGGGCGTATTGGCCTACTGCGTGGGCTTCGGCGGTTCCATGCTGTGGTTCGGCTCCTCCGCGGGCGTGGCGCTCTCCAACATGTACCCGGAAGCGCGCTCGGCCGGCAAGTGGCTGCGCCATGGCTGGCATGTAGTGCTGGCCTATGTGATTGGTTTTGCCGTGATGATGGCTGTGGTTGGCTGGCATCCGCATGCGCCGCACAAGGAAGTTGCGCCGACTAGCACTGCAGCCGCCGAGCACTGAGTCGGCTCGCGTATTAAACTCAAGGCGGGCAGCGCAGGCTGCCCGCCTTTTTCATTTCCCGCCATGCCCACATCCACTGATTTCGCCCTCGATCAAGCCCTGTTGCGCCACCGCTTCGCCGCCTCGGCGCCGCAGGCTGCACAAGGCGATTTTCTCGCCCGCGAAGTCAGCAGCCGCATGGCCGAGCGCCTCGATTACATCCGCCTCACGCCAAGCCGCATCCTCGATCTGGGCTGCGGCCATGGTGCGGATCTGCCCATGCTGGCCCAGCGCTATCCCGAGGCCTCCTGCATCGGGCTGGACTTCGCCCAACCCCGGCTCGACCTGGCCCGACCGCAACGCGGCCTGTTGCAGCGCCTCTTCGGCAAAAGCACCGGCCCGCAACTCGTCTGCGCCGATGCCCAGCACCTTCCACTGGCGCGTGCCAGCACCCAACTGGTGTGGAGTAATCTGCTGCTGAACTGGTTGAGCGATCCGCTGCCAGCCATCAAGGAATGTCATCGGGTGCTGGAAGTGGGCGGCCTGCTGATGTTTGCCACACTGGGGCCGGACACCCTGAAAGAACTACGTGCAGCCCTGCCGGACCATGCCGGCGAGCGGGTGCATCGCTTCATCGACATGCACGACCTGGGCGATTGCCTGGTGCAGGCGGGCTTTGCCGACCCGGTGATGGACATGCAACGCCTCACGCTCACCTACCCGGATGCCGACGCGATTTTCCGCGACCTGCGCGCGGCGGGTGCCACCAATGCCGCCACCAACCGCCCGCGTGGCCTCGCCGGCAAGGCGGGCTGGCAAGCCGCCCGTGCCGCGCTGGAGCAAGCTCGGCAGGATGGTCGCCTGCCCCTCACCCTGGAGCTGGTTTTCGGCCATGCCTGGAAAGCAGCCCCCAAGCAGATCGAAGATGGCCGCGCAGTGATCCAGTTCCATCGCTGAGAACTACACACTTCGGGGGAATGGCTGCGCAGGAAAGCAGCCAAGTGCCGTTCCGGAACAGGCGGCAGAAACGACGAGTCAGTCCTGATGACGCGTTCCTTCTTCCTCCTCGCAGCCCTCACCCACACACACCGCATTGCGCCCACCATCCTTGGCCGCGTAGAGCGCCCGGTCCGCGCGCAGCAGCACCGACTCCATTTCCTCCTGTGAGCCGCGGAACACCGCCACGCCAATGCTCGACGAGCACACATGCTCACCCGGCTGGGTGCCGTGCAGGTGGTAAGGAGTTGCCAGCGCCTGACGCAGCTTCTCGGCTACGGCGATGACCACGCACAGCGCCTCTTCGCGGGTCTCGCCCACGTCTTCGAGCAACACGACGAACTCGTCCCCGCCAAAGCGCGCCACCGTGTCGCCCTCACGCACATTGGTAGAGATGCGATCAGCCACCAGTTCCAGCAGGCGATCCCCTTCGGCATGGCCCAGGGAGTCATTCACTTCCTTGAAGCGATCCAGATCGATATAGAGCACGGCGCCGAAGCGCTTGCTGCGTCCGCTCTTGGCAAAGGCATGGCCGAGGCGATCCGCGAACAGCCGCCGGTTGGCCAGCCCGGTGAGCGGATCATAGAAGGCCAAGTTGCGGATCTCGCTCTGGTGCTGCACCTGGCGCGTAATATCAAAGGAGCTGCCAACGTAATGCGTGGTGCGCCCCTCCTCGTCACGCACGGCGGTGATGGTGAGCCACACCGGATAGACGCGACCATCCTTGTGACGATTCCAGATCTCGCCCTGCCAGAAGCCGGAATTGTTGATGCAGCGCCACATCTCAGCATAGAACTCGACATCGTGACGACCGGAGTGGAGCAAGCGCGGAGTCTTGCCCAACACCTCCTCGGAACTGAAACCGGTGAGGTCGCAGAAAGCCTGGTTCACTTTGATGATGACGCCGGCCGCATTGGTCACCAGCATGCTCTCGTGCGATTCAAACGCCACCGCAGCCACGCGCTGAGCCTGCTCATGGCGCTTGCGCTCACTAATATTGCGCGTCACGCAGCGCAGTAGCAGGGCTCCGCCCTCCGGGTCCACCATGCAACAACTACTCAGCTCCACCGGTACCGCCCCACCCTGCGCGCACAGGTGCTCCAGTTCGTCCAGCCAGGCATGCCCAGCCTCCACCTCGCCGCGGCGATAGCACTCCACGCGCTCCCGCCAACGTGCCTGCAGCCATTCCGTGCGACGCGCCCCGAACAGCATGGCTAGCCCGCCAAGCAGCGCATCTTCCGCGCAGAAGCCGCACAGCGCCCGCAGCGATGGGCTGCAATAAGTAATTCGCATATCGACCGGATCCACGCACCACACCACATCCTGCATACTCTCGGTGAGCGTGCGGTAGCGCTGCTCGGATTGCGTCAGGTGCAGTTCGGCGTTGCGCCGCGCGGTGATGTCCACGATCACCCCGACCAGGCCGATAGTGCCGCCCTGCCGATCGAGCAGGCGTCGCGCCGAAAGCATGCCCCAGAAACTTGTGCCGTCGGCACGGCAGTAGCGCCGTTCGATATTGAGCTCGCGCATCTCACTGCTCACCAGCTCCGCAATCCGCTGGCGCACCCGCTCACGGTCTTCTGGCGGCACCAGATTTTCGTAGGGCATGCCCGGCATGCCTTCGCGTACCCGGCCAAACATCTCTGCCATGCGCTGGTTCACCCGCCGCACCACACCGAAGGTATCCACCTGCAGCATGCCCACGCCCGAGGTATCGAACACGCTCTGCAGCTCGGCCTGGCTCTGGCTCAGCTGTTGCTGAACCTCGGCACTTTCCTGCAAGGCCTCGACGGTACGCACGTGGCTGGTGAGGATCAGCCCCACCAGGCTGGCCAGCAGTGCGCTGGCCAGTGTGCCGAGGAGCAGCATGCCGCGTCCGTGCAAGCCCTTGCCGCCCTCTTCGAAGCCAGGCAGCGAGTGCGCCCGCAAACTCCAGCTTCGCCCCGCCACCTGCAGCGTGAGCGTGCTGACATAGTGCTGGCTGCTCGCCCCGGCCCAGCGCTCCGAGCGGTACAAGAGCTGCTCCGGATCCGCCGTGGCACTGTCGTAGAGTTCGAAGGCCAGTTGTGTCTGCAGCTCCGGCAACTCGCGCGCCAAGAGGCGCCCTACCAGATCCTTCATGCGCAGCGGCGCAAAGGCCCAGCCCTGCAGACTCTCGCGCCGCTGCGCCACATCCAGCCCACCTTCGCCTTCACGGTAAACCGGCACATAGAGCAGCACGCCGGCCTGCACATCCTCATCGGTTTCCTGCTCCAGATGGACGCGCCCGGAGAGCGCGACTTGTCCGCTATCACGGGCACGCGCCATGGCCTCCCGACGCACCGGATTAGTAAACATGTCAAAACCAAAAGCACGCTGATTGCGCCAGTCAAAAGGTTCCAGAAACAGGATGCTGGTGTAGAAGCTGCGCGCAGCTGCCGGGCGTACGCCGTAATTCGGAAACCCCTCGGCACGCACCCGAGCCTCGTGCCGGGCCAGTTGCTCCGGTGCAAGCAATTGCGCAAAACCAACCCCCTGGATGCCGGGATAGCGATCCCCCAGACGCAATACCGCCACGTAGTGCCGGAAGCCGGTGCGATCCACCTCGCGGCTGGCTGCAAAATAGCCCGCCACGCCCCGCAGCACCTGAGTTGAAGCAGCAAAGTGCGCATCCAGCTGGCGCACGAATTTGCTCAGCAGGAAATCAAACGCAGCCTGGCGCTGAGCCGCCTGCTGCTGCTGCTGGGCCTGCCATAGCCCGACACTGGCCAGCACCCCGCAGCCAAAAATAACCACCGGCACCAGGGCCCGCAAGCGCAGCAGCGCGGGCATGGCGGGTACGGGCAGATGCAGCAAGGTTCTCATGGCAGCCTGCATGGAAGACGGATGAATCCAGCTTCCAGCCTAGGCAGACGCTATGCATACAACCGCACACAAACCCGACAGGGCAATACAATCAGGGCTCACTTTCGCAAGGCTCGCGCATGACTCCCGTCTGGTTGTTCGATCTCGACAACACCCTGCACAACGCCGGCGTGCACATCTTTCCGCACATCAACCGGGCCATGACGGTCTACCTTGCCCGTCGCCTCGACCTCAGCCACGAAGAGGCCAGTGCCCTGCGCATGCATTACTGGAGCCGCTTCGGCGCCACCCTGCGCGGCATGGTGCGCAACCACGCCGAGCGCCCGGCCGATTTCCTCGCTGCCACCCATCAGTTTCCGGATCTGGGCGCCCTGCTGGTCTTCGACCGCGCCCTGTTGGCCAGCCTGCGCGCCTTGCCGGGGCGCAAATACATCTTCTCGAACGCGCCACGCAGCTATGTCGACGAGGTGCTGCGCCTGACTGGCCTGGATCATGTGATGGATGGCAGCTTCGCCGTGGAAGACCTGGGCTACCAGCCCAAACCGCAGATCCGCGCCTATCGCGCCGTGCTGCGCCGGCTCAAGGTGCCAGCCTCGCGCTGCATCATGGTGGAAGACACCGCCATGAACCTGCGCCCGGCACATTGCCTAGGCATGCGCACGGTGTGGATCACGCCACATGCCGCGCCGCGCCCGCTATGGGTGGATCTGCAGCTACGCAACGCCCGCCAGCTGCGCCGCGGCTTGCGGCGCATCCAAACCAGCGCGGGTGGAAAATCGTAGCGAGCGATACAAGATCGACATGAGGAGCGGAAACGTATGTGGATACGTTGAGCACCGGAGTGTCGAGCTTGCGTCGCGCAGTAGATTTGCCCCCGCGCTCAGTCCAGCGACTCGACCCGGATCCAGTACTCACTGCTCGTTTCGCTGCGCCCACGCTCATAACTCGTCAGCCCATGACCAGAGGTTTCGCTCTGCTGGCTGATGCCACCGAGCGGAATCCACTGCCCGAGTTTGCCACTCACCGTGGTCGTCAGCCCGCTGCCGGACACTCGCCCGTTCCCCGCGATGCGCTGGCTCTGCGGTGCGATCGACACCGTCACATTGTCACCCGCCAGGCGCGGCCGCGCAGCGAAGCCACTGCCAGCACTCACGTACTGGGTGGTGCGCGTCACCGTCGTGCCGCCCGGCCCCTGCACCACCTGCGTGACCGGCTGCGGCACGGACTGGCCGAGCTGGATGAAGGCCTCGCCGTCTTCCACAGTCTGCACCTGAGAGACAATGTTCTCGCGCCGCTCCCGGCTGCCCGCCTCTGCGCCGGCGCGCACGGCGCCGCCTACTTCACCGTTGCGGATTACCACCCGGCCATCTGCCCCCACATAAGTCTCCTCACGGCTCTGGCTGCCGCCCTGCCGCACTGAAATCAGCAAGCGCCGCACCGGCGTGTCGATGGCTTCCAGCGCTCGCCGCAATTGGGCCAGATTGGCAGGCGTGGTGCGCACAATGAGTTTGCCGCTCATGGCCGACAGGCTGCCACCTGGCTCCAGCAAGGGCTGCAGGGTTGGCAGCACCTGCTCGGGCAGGCGATGGCGCAGCGCAATGATTTCCATCTGCTGCTGGGCCGCCAGCGGCAGGGCGAACGCACAACACAGCAGGGCAAGAATCAGACGCAGCATGGCAAAGCTCCGGATAAAGGGATTTCGATTGTAGGTGGCCAGCCCCTAGGACACAGAGCTTTTCCGGACGCCCGGGGTGTGGCCCTGTATGATGCGCTCCCCCTCTCCACCCGGCACCTCGCCATGAACGCTCCCGAACACTTCATCCCTGGCAAGGATGCCTCCCTCGAAACCACCATCGCCACCCTGCAGGCCAAGCTTGCCGCAGTGGGCTTCCGTGCCGAGGAACACAGCTGGCTCAACCCGGTGGAAGGCGTATGGTCGGTACACCTGCGCGATGCGGATTGCCCCCTGCTCTACACCAACGGCAAGGGGGCAACCCAGCTCGCCGCCCGCGCCAGCGCCCTCGGCGAGTTCTTCGAGCGCCTGTCCTGCAACTATTTTTGGTCGCACTACTACCTCGGTGAAGCCAACGCCAGCGGCCAGTTCGCCCATTACCCGCAAGAAAAGTGGTTCGCCACCCACGACGAATGGGAATGGCCCGAAGGAATCCTGACGCCGGAACTGCAGGCCTTCTACAACCCGGATGGCGAAATCGACTCCGAAGCCCTGGTGGATATGAACACCGGCAATCTGGAGCGCGGCATCTGCACGATCCCCTATCTGCGCCAACGCGATGGTGAAACCGTGTTCATGCCGGTCAACATCATCTCCAACCTGTACGTGAGCAACGGTATGTCGGCCGGCAACACGCCGACCGAAGCCCGTGCCCAGGCCCTGTCCGAAATCCTTGAGCGCCATGTGAAGTTCAAGGTGATCCGCGAAGGCCTGTGCCTGCCGGAAGTGCCGGCAGAAGTGATCGCCCGCTACCCGGCCATTGCCGCCGGCATCAAGGGCCTGCGCGAGGCCGGTTTCGGCATTCTGGTGCGTGACGCCTCGCTCGGCGGCGAATTCCCTGTCATCAACGTCACGCTGCTGAACCCGCACGATCAGGGCGTATTCGTGAGTTTCGGCGCCCATCCGCGCTTCGAAGTGGCGCTGGAGCGGGCGCTGACCGAACTACTGCAGGGCCGTGCGCTGGATGCGCTCGACGGCTTCCCGGCCGCCAGCCACGACCTCGAAGACGTAGCCTCGACGCCCAATACCGAGATCCACTTCGTGGACTCCTCCGGCACGGTGCACTGGAACTTCCTCGCCAACACGCCGGACTTCGCATTCTGTGACTGGAACTTCGCCGGCAGCACGGCAGAAGATTTCGAGCGCCTCGCCGGCATCATCCACGCCGCCGGTCACGACATTCTGGTCGCGGACTTCACACATCTGGGCGTGTATACCTGCCGCATCATCGTGCCGGGCATGTCAGAGATCTACCCGCTGGACGAGCTGGACTTCGACAACAACAGCATCGGCAACGAACTGCGCCCGAGCATCCTGCACTGGCAGGACCTCACCGAGCCGCAATGCGCCGAGCTGCTCGAAGCGCTGAACGACATTGATCTGGACGAGCAGAAGCCAGTCGCCGCCCTCATCGGTCTGGCCGCCGATCCGGACAGTCTGTGGGCGGATCTCCGCGTAGGCGAGCTCAAGTGCCTGCTGGCGCTCGCCATCGGAGATGAAGAAGCCGTGGACGCGGGCCTGCTGTGGGTGAGCAACTTCTCCCAGATCAACCCGGCGCGTCGCCGCGTCTATAGCTGCATCGAGAACCTGTTGCGCCTGGACGACGACGAGCGCTACATGGAAGCTCTGCTGGGCCTCTACGGCAAGGAAACCCTGGAGCTGGCCATGGTGACGCTCAGCGGCGAGCTGCGCTTCTTCGGCACGCCCTCGGCGGGGATGAATCTGGAGGGCTGCGTGATGCACGGCAAGCTGCTGGAGGCTTACGCCAAGGTGCAGAAGCTGAAGTAAGCAGCGTTCAAGACATAAAAAAAGCGCCGGAAGGCGCTTTTTTTATGGGCGACAACAGCGCTGTCACTTACCCTTCTTGAGCGCAGCCGCCGCCTCTTCACGCACCCGGCGCGCTTCATCGAGCAGGAACTGCTGGTAGTCCTCCAGATCGCCGTCGAAGGGTTCGACACGGCCCTTGGAGACCAGCCAGAACTCGTCGCACACAGATCTCAATAACGCCCGGTCGTGGCTCACCAGCATCACCGTGCCCTCAAATTCATTGAGTGCCACACCGAGTGCATCGCGCGTGGTGAGATCCAGGTGATTGGTCGGCTCATCGAGCAAGAGCAGGTTCGGGCGCTGCCACACGATCATGCACAGCACCAGGCGCGCTTTCTCGCCGCCGCTCATGGTGCCGACCGGCTGGTGCACCATCTCGCCGCCGAAATTGAAGGTACCGAGATAGGTTCGCAAGGCCTGTTCGCCCGTCCCCTGCCCGCCCCTTAGGTTGGCAGGCAGGCTCTGAGCCAGGCGCACCATGTGCAACAAGGGCGAAGCTTCGGGATCCAGCACGTCCAGCTCCTGCTGGGCGAAGTAGCCGATGTTCAGACCCTTGCCCTCGCTGATCTCGCCATGCGTGGGGATGAGTGCATGGGCCACAGTCTTCACCAGGGTGGATTTGCCCTGGCCGTTGGCCCCCAGGATGCCGATGCGCTGGCCGGCCAGCACCGAGCGGTTGATGTTGCGCACGATGGTGGTGGGCGGCGTGCCAGCAGGTGCGTCGTCCGCCGGCGGGTAGCCGAAGCTGGCGTCCAGCATCGACAGCATCGGGTTCGGCACATTGTTCGGTTCCTTGAATTCAAAGGTGAATTCCGCATCCGCCAACACCGGGGCGACCTTTTCCATCCGCTCCAGCGCCTTGACACGGCTCTGCGCCTGCTTGGCCTTGCTGGCTTTGGCCTTGAAGCGGTCGATGAATTTCTGCAGGTGGGCAATCTTGTCCGCCTGCTTGGCCAGCGCCGCTTGCTGCAGCAGCATCTGTTCGGCACGCATTTCCTCAAAGCGGCTGTAGTTGCCGCCGTAGCGCACGAGCTTCGCGTTGTCGACGTGCACCGTCACCTGAGTCACTGCATCGAGGAACTCGCGGTCGTGACTGATCACCACCATAGTGCCGGCATAGCGCTTGAGCCAGGCTTCGAGCCACACCAAGGCGTCCAGATCCAGGTGATTGGTCGGTTCATCCAGCAGGAGCAGATCCGAGGGACACATCAGGGCGCGCGCCAGTTGCAGACGCATGCGCCACCCCCCGGAGAAGCTGTTCACCGGCTGATCGAGCTGGGCGGTAGAGAAACCGAGGCCAAGAATCAGGGCCTGGGCACGCGAAGCCGCATCATGCTCGCCGGCATCGTTGAGCGCCATGTAAGCGTGAGCCATGGCCATGCCATCGTCACTGGCTTCGGCCGCAGCGACTTCCGCGCGTGCAGCAAGCAGCACGCTGTCGCCCTCGATCACGAAGTCGGTCGCGCTCTGCTCGGTCTCCGGCATGTCCTGCGCCACCTGGGCCATCTGCCACTGGGTGGGAATCGAGAACTCGCCGCTGTCTTCATGCAGCGTGCCATTGAGCAGACCGAAGAAGGAGGACTTGCCGGCGCCATTGCGGCCAACCAGACCGATCTTTTCACCGGGCGCGAAATTGACTGAGGCGCGGTCGAGCACGACCTTGACGCCACGACGCAGCGTCACGTTTTTTACGAAAATCATGGAAAAGGCACTTCGAGGGGGGCCGGCATGATACCCCGCCACCGACGCCCAAGGCATCAAAAGCTACAGCCTCGAGATGAGTGCGCACGGAATCACCGTAATTTCTTGATCCGCGCACAAAACTTGCGGCACCATGCATCGCTTTCCATACCGTTCCGCGTGCCTGTTCGAATACCTGCACCGGTATGCTCACTCAACACTTCTCGTCATGGAGTTCCGCGCATGGAAGCCATCGTCAATCAGATCAACAGCATCATCTGGAGCCCGGCCCTCGTTTTCCTGTGCCTGGGCGTGGGCCTCTATTTCTCGATCCGTACCCGCTTCATGCAGGTTCGCCATATTCGCGAGATGTTCCGTCTGATGTTCGACGGCAAAGGTTCGGACGCCGGCGTATCTTCCTTCCAGGCACTGGCCATGTCGCTCTCGGGTCGAGTCGGCACTGGCAACATCGCCGGCGTGGCGGCGGCCATCGCTTACGGTGGTCCTGGCGCGGTGTTCTGGATGTGGATGACGGCTTTCCTCGGCGCCTCCACGGCTTACATCGAGTCCACCCTCGGCCAGATCTACAAGGAACAGAACGACGGCCTGTATCGCGGCGGCCCGGCCTATTACATCGAGAAAGGCCTGGGCTGGAAAAAGTACGCCTGGGTCTTCGCACTCGCCACCATCATCTCGATGGGTTTCCTGCTGCCGGGCGTGCAAGCCAACAGCATCGCCTCCGGCCTCAAGAACTCGCTGGGCATCGCACCGGAAGTTTCGGCGGCCATCATCGTGGTGCTGCTGGGCTTGATCATCTTTGGCGGTGTGAAACGCATCGCGCGCTTCGCCGAAATCGTGGTGCCCTTCATGGCGCTGGGCTACATCCTGATTGCCTGCGTGGTGATCGGCCTGAACATCGACAAGCTGCCGGGCGTGCTGAACCTGATCTTCAGCAGCGCCTTCGGGGCCGACGCCGCCTTCGGCGCCATGCTCGGCTCAGCCATCCAGTGGGGCGTGAAACGCGGCGTGTTCTCCAACGAAGCCGGTCAGGGCAGCGGCCCGCACCCGGCAGCCGCCGCCGAGGTGAGCCACCCGGCCAAGCAAGGCATCGTGCAGGCCTTCTCGATCTATGTCGACACGCTCTTCGTGTGCTCAGCAACCGCCTTCATGCTGCTGATCACCGGCCTTTACAACGTAAAGGGGCTGGACGGCACGATGCTGAGAAACGCCCTGCCCGGCACCGAAGTCGGCCCGGCTTTCACCCAGGCCGCAGTGGAATCCGTGCTGCCCGGCTTCGGCAGCATCTTTGTGGCGGGTGCGCTGTTCTTCTTCGCCTTCACAACGATCATCGCCTACTACTACATCGCCGAAACGAATGTAGCCTACATCAACCGCAAGGTGGGCCGCCCCTGGTTGCTGTTCGTGCTGAAAGTGGTGTCGCTAGCCGCCTGTCTATATGGTGCTGTGCGTTCGGCTGATCTGGCCTGGACGCTGGGTGACATCGGCGTGGGCATCATGGCCTGGCTCAATATCGTGGCCATCCTGTTCCTGCAAAAGCCCGCGCTGGATTCGCTCAAGGATTACGAAGCACAGCAGGCGAAAGGCCTGGAACCGACCTTCCAGACCACCGCTGCAGACCTGCCGAACGCCGAACTGTGGGTCGGCGAAGACTGAACACGGCCCTCACCGCGGCGGGTACTCAACCCGCCCGGTGCGGCTCCGCCAGATATTCGCGCGAGCGCATCTCGATCAGGCGTGACACGGTCCGCGGAAATTCCTGAGCATTGGGGCCTTCGCGATAGAGCTCGACGGCCTCAGTCGCTGCGCTGACGATCAGCTTCACCCGCGCTTCGTAGAGCACATCGATCAGCCAGGTGAAACGGCGGGCTTCGTTGCCTTGTTCCCGGGTCATCACCGGCACATTCGAGAGTAGTACGGTGTGATATTCGCGGGCGATATCCAGGTAATCGTTCTGCGAGCGCGGGCCGCCGCACAAAGTAGCGAAATCGAACCACACCACGCCGGGCGCAACCCTTCGCACCGGCAGCTTACGCTCCAGTACCGTGATTTCGCCGGGGCTGCCGGGCGTACCCGCCATCTTGCCAAAGTGCCCAGCCAGCTCGCGCTGAGCTGCCTCGTCTGCCGGCGTAATGAAGATATTCATGGATTCAAGACTGCGCAGGCGGTAGTCGGTACCGTCATCGACCTCGACCACGTCAAACTGCTGTTTGATAAGCGCAATGGTCGGCAGGAAATTCTGCCGCTGCAGACCATTTGGATAGAGACCATCCGGCGGGTAATTGGAGGTCATTACGAACACCACACCGCGCTCGAATAGCGCCTGCAAGAGACGGCCGAGAATCATCGCATCGGCGATGTCGGAAACGTGGAACTCGTCGAAGCACAACAGGCGCGTCTGCTTCGCGATGTCTTCGGCCACCCGGGCGAGTGGGTCATCCTCGTTCTGATGCGCACGCAATTGGGCGTGCATCTCGTGCATGAAGGCATGAAAGTGCACCCGGCGCTTGCGCTTGTAGGGCACGGCATCAAAGAAGCAATCCATGATGAAGCTCTTGCCCCGCCCCACCCCGCCCCACAGGAAAACGCTGCGTGGCAGATCCGGATGAATGAAGAGCTTGCGCAAAGCCGTGCGGCGCTGCGCCTTGAAGCTCAACAGCTCTGAGTAAAGCTGCTGCAAGCGGGAAATCGCGCGCAATTGTGCTGCATCGGCCTTATAGCCGCGCATACCGAGCAAGGCGTCGTAGGCATCGCGCACGCCGAATTCTGGGACGTTGAGGATCTGATGTGAGTCCATGCTCTTGCCTCGGTAATTCCAGCCTCTGGAAGGTTTGTTCTGTGCAGGGGAAGCGCTCCAGAAGGCTCCTGCAAATTTCGTTCGGCGACATGTATGCGAACTTCGCTGCAAAACGAAGAAGGGCAAAGGTTTTGGCCTTTGCCCTTCGCTGATGCTCAGTGCAATCTATTTAGAAGTGCAAAGAACGCTTGTCGACTGCGAGAGCTGCCTCATGCATGGCTTCCGACAGGGTCGGGTGCGCATGGCAAGTACGCGCCAGATCTTCGGCGGCGCCGGCAAACTCCATGGTCACCACGGCTTCGGCAATCAATTCGGAGGCATTGGTGCCGATGATGTGCACGCCCAGAATCTGGTCGGTTTCAGCATGCGCCAGCACCTTGACGAAGCCGGTGGTGTCACCCTGACCGAGCGCGCGCCCGTTAGCCAGGAAAGGAATCTGCCCTTGCTTGTAGGGCACGTTGCCAGCCTTGAGCTCCTGCTCGGTCTTGCCGACCCAGGCAATTTCCGGATGGGTGTAGATGACCCAGGGAATCGTGTCGTGGTTCAGGGTGGTGCCTTGACCCGCGATACGCTCAGCCACCATCACGCCCTCTTCCATGCCCTTGTGCGCCAGCATCGGGCCCGGCACCACGTCGCCCACCGCCCACACGTTCGGCAGGTTCGTGGCGCAGTGGTGATCCACGGCAATCCGGCCGCGCTCGTCGAGCGCGAGGCCCACGGCTTCGGCATTCAGGCCTGCGGTGTTGGGCACGCGGCCCACAGCCACGATGAGCTTGTCGACTTCCAAGGTCTGATCACCGTCATCGTTTTCGTACTTGATGACAACGGTCTTCTTCTTGGGGGTCACTTCCTTGATCTGCACACCCATCTGGATATTCAGGCCTTGCTTGCTGGTGAAGATCTTCCAGGCTTCCTTGGCCACGTTGGCATCAGCCGCCGCAAGGAAATCCGGCATGGCCTCAAGGATGGTGACTTCGGAGCCGAGGCGCTTCCACACCGAGCTCATTTCGAGGCCGATCACACCAGCACCGATCACGCCGAGGCGCTTGGGTACGCCGGAGATATTCAGCGCACCGATGTTGTCGACCACCAATTGCTGGTCCACCGGGATAGCTGGAAGATGGCGCGCGTGCGAACCGGTCGCCACGATGACGTGGGTGGCGGTCACGATTTCTTCACCGATTTTCACCTGCCACTTGCCATCCGCATTGGCCACGAAACTGCCATGCCCAGGAATGAAGGTAACCTTGTACTTCTTGAACAGGCCTTTGATGCCGGTAACCAGCTGGGTGACGATATTGTCCTTGCGCTTGATCATCGAGGGCACATCGATGGTCACGTTATCGGCCTTGATGCCGTGCATGACAAACGAGTGAGTTGCCTGATCGTACAGTTCGGACGAGTGCAGCAGGGCCTTGGACGGAATACAACCCACGTTCAGGCAGGTGCCGCCCAGACGCGGCTCGCCCTTGGGGTCTGCATAGGCCTCGGATTCACAGCAGGCGGTCTTCAGGCCCAGCTGAGAAGCACGGATGGCGGCCACGTAACCGGCGGGACCACCGCCGATGACTACGACGTCGAATTCTTGGCTCATGTGAATTCCTTATTCCTTGGGTAAAGCTCCGGAGCACCAGCCCCGGAGCATTCGCCGTTATCAGATATCCAGCAGCAGACGGGCCGGATCTTCCAGCGCTTCCTTCATCGCCACCAGACCCAGTACAGCCTCGCGGCCATCGATGATGCGATGGTCATAGGACATGGCGAGGTAGTTGATCGGGCGGATCACGATCTGACCGTTTTCAACCACCGGGCGATCCTTGGTGGCATGGATGCCGAGAATTGCGGACTGTGGCGGGTTGATGATCGGGGTCGAAAGCATCGAGCCGAACACGCCACCGTTGGAGATTGAGAAGGTGCCGCCGGAGAGATCTTCCATGGAGAGCTTGCCCTCCTTGGCCTTGGCACCGAATTCGGCAATCTTCTTCTCGATCTGCGCAATCGACAGCTGGTCGGCATTGCGCAGAATCGGCACCACCAGGCCACGCGGCGAACCGACCGCGATACCGATGTCGAAATAGCCGTGATAGACGATGTCATTGCCATCGACAGAGGCGTTCAGCACCGGGTACTTCTTCAGCGCGGCGACTGCAGCCTTGACGAAGAAGGACATAAAGCCGAGCTTGATGCCGTGTTCCTTTTCGAACTTTTCGACGTACTTCTTGCGCAGTTCCATGACCGGAGCCATGTTCACTTCGTTGAAGGTCGTCAGGATGGCGTTGGTAGCTTGCGATTGCAGCAGGCGTTCCGCCACGCGGGCACGCAGGCGGCTCATCGGCACCCGCTCTTCCGGGCGATCAGAGAGTACGGCTTCAACAGCCGGCGGCACAGGCGGTTGCGGCAGAGCGGCAGTCGAAGTTGCGGCCGGAGCGACCACCGCCGGGGCGGAAACCGAGCTGCCCGTAGCAGGCTTGCTCACGCCCAGGGCATCCGCCTTGGTCACACGGCCTCCGGGGCCGGACCCTTGTACCGCGGAGGGGTCCACGCCCTTCTCAGCGAGGATCTTGCGGGCGGCCGGGCCGCTACCGGAGGCGGCCGCTGCTGCGGCCGGCGCGGTAGCGGCCGGAGCGGCAGGCGCTGCTGCTGCGGCCGGGGCCACGGCACCAGCCTTGGCTTCAGTGTCGATGTGGGCAATCAATTCGCCACTTACAACGGTGGAGCCATTGCCCTTGACGATCTTGACGATCACGCCATCGGCCGGGGCCGGTGTTTCCAGCACGACCTTGTCGGTTTCAATATCGATCAGGTTCTGGTCGCGCTTCACAGCCTGGCCTTCAACTGCGTGCCAGCTCACCAGGGTCGCTTCGGAAACGGATTCCGACAGTTGCGGCACTTTGACTTCGATGATCATGTTCTGATTCTCCAGTTTTTATCCGTGCTGCTGCGCTCAGGAGCGCGGAGCCAGGTCTTGTCCGAGTTTGCCGAAGGCACCTTCCACCACTTCGCGCTGCTGGGCATTGTGCACCGCGTAGTAGCCCACGGCCGGCGAAGCCGAAGCCGGACGGCTCACCAGATACAGGGTGTGCTTGCTGCCCATCGAGCGGGTCAGGTGCTGACGCGAGGCGATCCAGTACCAGGCTCCCTGGTTGCGCGGCTCTTCCTGACACCACACCACTTCCTTGGCATTCGGGTACTTCGCCAGCTCAAGTGCAAAGGCATCGTTGGGGAAGGGATACAGCTGCTCCAGACGCACAATGACCGTGTCTTTCAGATCCTTGGCGCGGCGCTCGGCCAGCAGCTCGTAATAGAGCTTGCCGGAGCACACCACCACGCGCTTGACCTTCTTGGCATCGAACTTGTCGACTTCACCAATCACGGTCTGGAAGCTGCCATTGGCCAGGTCGTCCAGCGAGGAGATGGCATCCTTGTGGCGCAATAGCGATTTCGGTGTCATGACCACCAAGGGTTTGCGCAGCGGGCGCACCATCTGGCGACGCAAGAGGTGGAAGATCTGGGCCGGAGTGGAAGGCACGCAAACCTGCCAGTTGTTCTCGGCACACAGCTGCATGTAACGCTCCAGACGACCAGAGGAGTGCTCCGGGCCCTGACCTTCGTAACCATGCGGCAGCAGCATGGTGATGCCAGCCTGACGACCCCACTTGGCTTCGCCGGACGCGATGAACTGGTCGATCACCACCTGGGCGCAGTTGCCGAAGTCACCAAACTGGGCTTCCCACACGACGAGCTGGTTCGGCTCGGCCGTAGCGTAGCCATATTCGAAACCCAGGATGCCGGATTCGGACAGTACCGAGTCGATCACCACAAAGGGTGCCTGTTCGGGTTGGATGTTGGCCAGCGGCACAAGATTGCCGTCGTCCCACTTTTCGCGGTTCTGATCGTGCAGTACAGCATGGCGGTGGAAGAAAGTGCCACGCCCGCAATCCTGACCGGAGATGCGCACGCCGTAGCCTTGCGCCACCAGCGACGCGTAGGCGAGGTTTTCGGCCATCCCCCAGTCCAGCGGCTGACTGCCATCACCCATGGCCTTGCGGGCCTCGATGATGTTGGAGACGCGTGAGTGCAGGGTGAAATCGGCCGGCACATCGACCAGACGCTTGGCCAGACGCTTCAGCTCGGTCATCGGCACGCCGGTCTTGGCATCATCCGTGTATTCCTTCTTGATGAAGGGCGTCCAGTCCTGAGCAAACTTCCGGCTATGGCCGGAAAGCACCGGGTTGTAGAGCAGCTCGCCACGATCCAGATGTTCACGGTATTCAGCGATCATCTTGTCCGGCTCGTCAGCACTGATTACCCCCTGCCCGACCAGCTTGTCGGCGTACAGCTTGCGCGTACCCGGGTGCTGAGCAATCTTCTTGTACATCAGCGGCTGGGTGACCATCGGCTCATCCGCTTCGTTGTGACCGAGCTTGCGATAGCACAACAGATCGATGACAACATCCTTCTTGAAGGTCTGGCGGAATTCGACGGCCAACTGGCAAGCCAGCGCCACCGCTTCCGGATCGTCAGCATTGACGTGGAAGATCGGGCATTCGCCCATCTTGAAGATGTCGGTGCAGTAGATCGAGGAACGCGAATCACGCGGATCCGAAGTCGTGAAGCCGATCTGGTTGTTGATCACCAGATGCACTGCGCCACCCGTGCCATAACCACGAGTCTGGCTGAAGTTGAGCAGTTCCTGGTTGATGCCCTGGCCAGCCACGGCAGCATCACCGTGGATCAACAGCGGCACCACCTGGCTCTTGCTGACATCATTGCGGCGAGTCTGGCGCGCATAGACGGAGCCCTGAACCACCGGATTCACGATCTCAAGGTGAGAAGGATTGAAGGCCAGAGTCAGGTGCACCGGTCCACCAGCAGTGTTCACGTCGCTGGAGAAACCCATGTGGTACTTCACGTCACCAGCCGACAGGTCGGAAGCATGCTTGCCTTCAAACTCTTCGAACAGCATCTTGGGCGCCTTGCCCAGCACATTGACCAGCACATTGAGGCGGCCGCGGTGGGCCATGCCAATCACGATTTCCTGCACGCCCAGCGAGCCAGCAGTGTTGATGAAAGTATCCATCGCCACGATCGCCGTATCGCCGCCTTCCAGCGAGAAACGCTTCTGGCCGACGTAACGGGTGTGGAGATACTTTTCCAGGGTTTCCGCTGCGGTCAGGCGCTCGAGGATGCGCTTCTTGGTCGGCACATCGAAGGACGGCGTCGAGCGGATCGGCTCCAAACGGCTCTGGATCCAGCGCTTCTGCTGCACGTCGGCCATGTACATGTATTCGACCGCCAGCGTGCCACAGTAGGTCTGGCGGGCAGCGTCGAGAATCTCGCGCAGGGATGCCTGGCTCTTTTCCTGAAACTGGAAGGAGCCGATGTTGAAGCTGGTGGAGAGATCCGCTTCGGTGAAGCCGTAATAGGACGGCTCCAGCTCGGCAATCGAGGGGCGCTCCTGCCGCTTGAGCGGATCGATCTGTGCCCAGCGGTTACCAAGGAAGCGGTAGGCGTTGATCATCTGCAGCACGCTGATCTGACGCTTGTCGGCCACGCCAGGCGTAGTGACAGCCGCCGACAGAGGCTTACCCTGCTTGGCAATCTGCGCAAACGAAGCGATGACGGGTGCATGAGCCACATCACGGCTTGCACCCGGCAGGTTCTGCAGCGAATCGAAATAATCGCGCCATTGATCTGGCACGTTCGAGGGGTTCTCGAGGTAAGTCTCGTAGAGCTCTTCAATGAACGGCGCATTGCTGCCGAACAGGTAGGAATTGAGCTGGTACTGTCTCATCTTGGATGGCCTTTATCTCTGCGGGGGCCGCTGGTGACCCCCGGTTCTCGGGCGGTGTTCTTGGCTTAACGGAATGCCATCGGCTTCACATCGCGCTGCGGTGCGCCGGTGTAAAGCTGACGCGGACGACCAATCTTCTGCTCCGGATCGCCGATCATTTCGTTCCACTGCGCAATCCAGCCAATGGTGCGAGCCATCGCGAAGATGCCAGTGAAGAGCGACACGGGGATGCCCATGGCCTTCTGCACGATGCCGGAGTAAAAGTCGACGTTCGGGTAGAGCTTGCGGGACACGAAGTACTCGTCTTCCAGCGCGATCTTTTCCAACGCCATCGCCAACTTGAACATTGGGTCGTCCTGCAGCCCGAGCTCGTTCAGCACTTCGTGGCAGGTTTCACGCATCAGCTTGGCGCGCGGGTCGTAGTTCTTGTAGACGCGGTGACCGAAGCCCATCAGCTTGACGTTGGAGTTCTTGTCCTTCACCTGGGCGATAAACTCACCGATCTTCTCGACACCACCCTGCTTCATGATGTCTTCCAGCATCACCAGACAGGCTTCGTTGGCGCCGCCGTGTGCCGGCCCCCACAGACAAGCGATACCGGCAGCGATACAGGCGAAGGGGTTGGCACCGGAGGAGCCGGACAGGCGCACGGTGGAGGTCGAAGCATTCTGCTCGTGGTCCGCATGCAGGATCAGGATGCGGTCCAGAGCACGGGCCAGCACCGGGTTCGGTTCGTACTTCTCGCACGGCGTTGCGAACATCATGTGCAGGAAGTTGCTGGAATAGTCCAGATCGTTACGCGGGTACATGAAGGGCTCGCCGATCGTGTACTTGTAGGCCATCGCGGTAATCGTCGGCAGCTTGGCAATCAGGCGCATTGCCGCAACGGTACGGTGCTCCGGATTGGCGATATCCAGAGAGTCTTGGTAGTAGGCCGACAGCGAGCCGACCATGCCAACCAGAATCGCCATTGGGTGCGCATCGCGGCGAAAACCTTGATACAGACGGGTCAGTTGCTCGTGCACCATGGTGTGATCACGCACGGTCTTCACGAACTCGTCGTACTGGATCTTGCTCGGCAGCTCGCCATGCTTGAGCAAGTAGCAGGTTTCGAGATAGTCGCAGTTCACCGCGAGTTGCTCGATCGGATAGCCGCGATACAGCAGCTCGCCCTTATCGCCATCGATGTAAGTGATCGAAGATTTGCACGCAGCCGTCGACATGAAGCCTGGGTCGAAGGTAAAGGCACCGGTCTTGCCATAGAGCGTGCGGATGTCAATGACATCCGGACCGATGCTGCCGGAGAGCACCGGAAACTCGTAAGACTGGCCATTGAAGCCCAGCGTCGCGGTTTTCTGTGTAGTCATGCCTGCTTTCCCTTCTGTAGAACGTGTAGGTGCTTCTGTTGGTGCTGCTAAGGGTAGTTCCGGTGCGCTCTGCCTCAGCAGGGTCACCATGTTTTTCCACTTCTCGACCGTACATTCCTGCTTGCCGTTGAGCATGGCCCACAATTCGTGGTCATCGCAGGTCAAGAGATCCTGCAGCTCGAGCAGTTGAGCTTCGTCGAGCTTGTCGAGTTCCGTAGCGGCAAAGCGCGTGAAGAACAGGTCAATCTCCAGCAGGCCACGCCGGGCCCGCCATTTGATCTTCTCGCGCAGAGCCTTATGTTGTGCCATCGATCAGACTGCCCGCGACAACATCAATTCCTTGATCTTGCCGATGGCCTTGGTCGGGTTCAGATGCTTCGGACACACATCCACGCAGTTCATTATGGTGTGGCAACGGAACAGGCGATACGGGTCTTCAAGGTTGTCCAGACGCTCGTTGGTCTCATCATCACGCGTATCGGCAATGAAGCGATAGGCCGCGAGCAGGCCAGCCGGGCCAACAAACTTGTCCGGATTCCACCAGAAGCTCGGGCAGCTGGTCGAACAGCAGGCACACAGGATGCACTCATAGAGACCGTTGAGCTCTTCGCGCTCTTCAGGGGTCTGCAGGCGCTCCATCTCCGGCGCCGGCGAGTTGCTCACCACGTAGGGTTTGATCGAGTGGTACTGCTTGAAGAACTGGGTCATATCCACGATCAGGTCGCGGATCACCGGCAAGCCAGGCAGCGGACGCAGCGTGATCGGCTGCGGCAGGCTGTCGATATCGGTCAGGCAGGCCAGGCCATTCTTGCCGTTAATGTTCATGGCATCCGAGCCACACACACCTTCACGGCAGGAACGACGGTAGGACATCGAATCATCCAAAGCCTTGATCTTCACGAGAGCATCGAGCAGCTTGCGATCGGAAGGATCAAGTTCGACCGATAGATCCTGCATGTAGGGCGCTGCATCCTTGTCCGGATCGTAGCGGTAGATTTTGAATTTGACGGTACGGGTCATTTCTTGTCAGCTCCCGGCAATCAATAGGCACGCGTCTTGAGCGCAACGCTTTCGACGGTCAACGGTTTCAGGTTTACCGGCTTGTATTCCAGGCGATTGCCTTCACGGTGCCATAGAGTGTGCTTGAGCCAGTTGGCATCATCACGGCCATTCGGACGCTCCGGGGTATCCGGGGCATCGTCACGCACGTGTGCGCCGCGCGATTCAGTACGGGCATTGGCCGAGATCATGGTGGCCTTGGCCACTTCGATCAGGTTTTCAAGTTCCAGTGCTTCGATACGCGCGGTGTTCCAGACCTGCGACTTGTCCTTGATCTCGGTCTGCTGAACCTGCTTCTCGATCTCCAGAATCTTGTCGACGCCCTGGGCAAGCATGTCCTTGAAGCGGAACACACCGGCATGCGCCTGCATGGTGCGCTGCATGGCCAGACGCGTCTCGTGCACGTCAGCGCCATTTTTCTGGGTATCCAGACGATTGACACGCGCCAGCGCCTTGTCGATTTCGCCTTGCGGAATCTCCGGCAGAGAGGCAGGTTCGTTCTTGATGAACTCGATCATCGACTCACCCGAGCTCTTGCCGAAAACCAGCAAGTCGAGCAGCGAGTTGGTGCCCAGGCGATTCGCGCCATGCACCGAGGCACACGCACATTCACCCGCAGCGTAGAAGCCGGCGACCGGAGCGCCATTAGCCACTACTTCGCCACGATAGTTGGTCGGAATACCGCCCATCTGGTAGTGGCAGGTCGGCACCACCGGAATCGGTGCCTTGATCGGGTCGGTGCCGGCGAACTGGATCGAGATCTCGCGGATGCCCGGCAGACGCTTGTTGATCACGTCAGCATCAAGGTGGGTGATATCAAGCAGCACGTGATCCTTGCCGGTACCACAGCCGCGACCTTCGTTGATTTCGGTGACCATGGCGCGCGAGACCACATCACGCGAAGCCAGATCCTTGGCGTTCGGCGCATAACGCTCCATGAAGCGCTCACCCGAAGCATTGCGCAGAATGCCGCCTTCGCCACGCACGCCTTCGGTAATCAGCACGCCTGCGCCAGCCACACCGGTCGGATGGAACTGCCAGAACTCCATGTCTTCCAGCGGAATGCCGGCTCGCGCCGCCATGCCAACACCATCACCGGTATTGATGAAGGCATTGGTCGAGGAGTAATAGATACGACCGGCACCGCCGGTGGCGAACAGCGTAGCCTTGGCCTGGAATACCGTGATTTCGCCGGTTTCCATTTCCATTGCAATCACGCCCAGCACTCGGCCATCGGGTGCGCGCAGCATATCCAGCGCCAGCCACTCGACGAAGAACTGGGTATTGGCCTTCACATTGCGCTGATACAGCGCATGCAGCATGGCATGACCAGTCCGGTCAGCCGCCGCACAGGCACGACGCACCGGCTTCTCGCCGAAATTCGACATGTGGCCACCGAAAGGGCGCTGATAGATTTTGCCTTCGTCGGTACGGTCAAACGGCATGCCGTAGTGCTCAAGCTCGACCACGACTTGCGGGGCCTGCTTGCACATAAACTCGATCGCATCTTGATCGCCGAGCCAGTCTGAACCTTTGACCGTGTCATACATGTGCCAGGTCCAGTGATCCGGCTCGGAGTTACCCAGCGACGCGGACACCCCACCCTGCGCAGCCACCGTGTGCGAGCGGGTCGGGAACACTTTGGAAATCACCGCGGTCTTCAGGCCGGATTCGGCCAGAGTCACCGCAGCACGCATGCCGGCGCCACCAGCACCAACGATTACTGCATCAAACGTACGCTTGGCGACTTTCACTTACAGCCTCCACAGGATCTGAGCGACCCAGCCGGCATATCCGGTAAGGGCCAAAAGGGTGATGGCGTGCAGAGTCAGACGCACGCTGATCGGCTTGACGTAATCCATCCAGATGTCGCGCACACCAATCCAGGCATGGAAGAGCAACGACAAAGCGAACAGGAAGGTCACGAATTTGGTAAATCCGCCGCTCATCAGGGTACGCCACGCAGCGTTATCCCAAGCTGGCAGAGCGGCAATCCGGACCAGCATGTAGACCGTAAAGAAGGCCATCACGGTTCCAGTCACGCGCTGGGCCAGCCAGTCGCGAAAACCGTAGTGGGCACCCACTACCAGACGCTTCACCATGTCAGCACCCCCAGAAAAGCGGTCAGAGAAAGGCTGATCACCAGCACAGCCATTGCGCTGGCGCGGGCCGGGGCGAGCTCAATGCCAATATGCATATCCAGCAACAGGAAGCGAATGCCGGCACAGAAGTGATGCAGATAGGCCCAGAGCAAGCCCAGCAGCAAAAGCTTGACTACTGGCAGGCCCAGCACTGTGAAGACCATCGCCTGGCGATAGCACTCCAGTTGCTCCGGCGTACCAAGACTGGCACCGAACAAGGCGATCAACACCGGCAGACAGAGGAACAAACCGATCCCACTGATCCGGTGAAGAATCGACACAAACCCGGGCAAGGGCAATCTGATCTGCATGAGATTCAGATGTTTGGGCCTTGCCTTCCTGACTGTAGCTTCTGCCATCGTGCGCACCTCTCTTTTATATGAATCCGGCACCGTTGCGCGCGGCACCGACCTGTAAATCCGTCAACTCAGTTCATTGATATAGAAGTGTTCAGCGGTCGAGTACAGGCCGCGTCTCCACTCCACCGGCTTGTCGCCGTAGGTATACGCCAGTCGCTCAACGGAGAGCAGGGGCGTGCTCTCCTGTACATTCAGAACGTCAGCCACCGCACGGTCAGCCGACACAGCACGGATCTTCTCGGTCGCTCGCACCATGCGCACACCAAAACGGGATTCAAAAAGACTATAGAGCGAGCCTTGCCACTCCTTGAGCATTTCCAGGCTCAAGCCCTGAAAAACATCGCCCGGCAAGTACATTTCATCGATCACCACCGGCTTGCCGTCAAATTTCAGCACCCGGCGCACGATGAAGATCTGGCTGCCAGGCTCGATACCGAGGTTGCGGGCCGCCTCCTGCCCAGCCTTGCCGCGCAGACATTCAAGCGGCTGACTCTTGGGCAGCACCGGACCGCCATTGACGGCCTTCAAACGCAGAAAGCGGAATACCGCGCGCGGATCCTGATGAGTGGAGACAAACGTGCCCTTGCCTTGGCGCCGCACAAGAATGTTCTCGGCCGCCAACTCATCAACAGCCTTGCGTACGGTGCCCTGACTCACACCGAAGCGCAGCGCAAGCTCCTGCTCGCTCGGGATCGTTTGCCCCGGGAGCCATTCCCCAGAGTCAAGCGCCTGAACGATCAGATTCTTGATCTGTCGGTACAAGGGGCTGAAAGTTGGCGATTCGTGTGCCATAACGATCATTCAAGCACAAATGACCCACTTCGTCCATATCCTATTCTATATCTTATATAAGACATAAGTTAGCTTTTGACACACCAGCACTCGAAGTATAAACTCCAACGCAAATACCGCAGTACACAACAGGCAACACACCCGCAACCCCAACGAGACGCAGCGCGATCAGCGCTTATAAACAGCCCTATAGCTACAAGGAGCCCCGCATGTCCAAGTCGCCCATCCGTGTCACCGTTACCGGCGCTGCCGGTCAGATCGGTTACAGCCTGCTGTTCCGTATTGCTTCGGGCGAAATGCTCGGCAAAGACCAGCCAGTCATCCTGCAGCTGCTCGACCTGCCGCAAGCCCAGAAGGCGCTGGCCGGCGTGATCATGGAGCTGGAAGACTGTGCTTTCCCGCTGCTCGCCGGCGTGATCGCCACCGATGATCCGGCCGTGGCCTTCAAGGACACCCAGGCCGCCCTGCTCGTCGGCGCCCGCCCGCGTGGCCCCGGTATGGAGCGCAAGGACCTGCTCGCTGAAAACGCCAAGATCTTCACCGTGCAAGGTGCAGCGATCGGCCAGTACGCAGATCCGGATTGCCGCGTCCTGGTGGTGGGCAACCCCTGCAACACCAACGCCTACATCGCCAAGGAAAGCGCCAAGAAGTTCGGTCGCGTTCCGGCCAAGAACTTCACCGCCATGCTGCGCCTGGACCACAACCGTGCCCTGTCGCAACTCTCCGGCAAGACCGGTCGCCCGGTTTCCAGCCTGAAGAACCTGATCGTGTGGGGCAACCACAGCCCGACCATGTATGCCGACTACCGCTTCGTGACCAGCAATGGCGACAGCGTCAAGGCCCTGATCAACGACGAAGCCTGGAACCGCGACGTGTTCCTGCCCACCGTCGGCAAGCGCGGCGCCGCCATCATCGAAGCGCGCGGCCTGTCCTCCGCCGCCTCGGCGGCCAACGCCGCAATTGACCACATGCACGACTGGTTCCTCGGCTCCAACGGCGAATGGGTCACCATGGGTGTCGAGTCCGATGGCTCCTACGGTATTCCTGCCGGCATCATCTACGGCGTGCCGGTCATCACTGCCAATGGTGAATACAAGCGCGTCGAAGGCCTGGAAATTGACGACTTCTCGCGTGAAAAGATGAACTTCACCCTGAAGGAACTCGAAGAAGAGCGCGCCGGCGTTGCCGACCTGCTTGGCTGATCACCTCCAGCTGCAACAGAGAGCCCAATGAGCATCGCATCCAGCCGCAGCCACCTGCCCCCGGATGCCGTGCTCTATCCAGAGGGCAGTCCACTGCCCCGGATTCCCGTTGTCGAGCATTTCGCCGGCAACGAGAAAACCATGCGCAAGGCCATGGCCTTGCAAGCCGAGCGCGGCGCCGTCTTCGACATCACCTGTGATTGCGAAGATGGCGCTCCCGCCGGTGCCGAGCGCGAACACGCCGAGATGATTGCCGCACTCATCATGAGCAGCGACAACCATTTCCAACGCATCGGCGCACGCATTCACGACATCACCCACAGTGCCTGGCGCACCGACCTGGAACAGATCGTCGGCCTCGCCGGCCCCCGCTTGGCTTACCTCGTTCTACCCAAGGTGCGCGGCGTCTCTGACGTGGAGCGCGTGCTGGTTGCCCTGCGCGAAGTCGCGCAGCAAGGGGGGCTTGAACGCGAAATCCCCTTGCACGTACTGATTGAAACCCACGGTGCGCTGCACCAGGTGTGGGAGATTGCCGCCCTGCCCGGTGTCGAAACTCTGGACTTCGGCCTGATGGATTTCGTCAGCGCGCATCACGGGGCAATTCCGGCCAGCGCCATGCGCAGCCCCGGTCAGTTCGAACATCCACTGATCGTCAGTGCGAAGAGCCGCATCGTCAGCGCAGCACTGGCACATGGCGTGCTTCCGAGCCACAACGTGTGCACCGAACTGGTGGACATGGCCGTGATCGAAAACGATGCCCGCCGCGCTCGCATGGAGGCCGGCTTCCTGCGCATGTGGAGCATTCATCCCAACCAGATCGAACCCATCCTGCGCGGCATGCAGCCCAGCGAAGCAGAAATCGGGACTGCCGGAGAGATCATTCTCGCCGCCCAGGACGCCAGCTGGGGGCCGATCCGCCACCATGATCGCCTGCACGACCGGGCCTCATATCGCTATTACTGGAGTGTGCTCAAACGGGCACGCGCCACCGGCATCACCTTGCAAGATGAAGTATTGAAACGTTTATTCGCGTAACCCAAACCTGTAGAAGCGGCCTCTGGCCGCGAGCGGATTCGCGGCCAGAGGCCGTTTCTACAAAATCAGGAGGAAAGACCGTGCTAGTAGCCTACCGCCAACACGCCGCCGAACGTGCCGCCCTCGGCATCCCGCCCCTTGCGCTGGACGCCAAGCAAACGGCCGATCTGATTGAGCTGCTGAAGAACCCGCCGGCCGGCGAAGAAACTTTCCTCGTCGACCTGATCACTCACCGCGTTCCGCCTGGCGTGGATGATGCCGCACAGGTCAAAGCCTCCTTCCTGGCTGCCGTCGCCCATGGCGATGTGGCCTGCCCGCTGATCTCCAAAGCCAAGGCCACCGAGCTGCTCGGCACCATGGTCGGCGGCTACAACGTCAAGCCTCTCATTGACCTGCTCGATGACGCAGCCCTCGCCCCCATCGCCGGCGCTGCGCTGAAGACAACCTTGCTGATGTTCGACTTCTTCCACGATGTCGCCGAAAAAGCCAAGGCTGGCAACTCCGTCGCGCAAGACGTGATCAAGAGCTGGGCCGAAGCCGAATGGTTCACCTCGCGCCCCGAATTCCCCAGCAGCATCAAGCTGACGGTTCTGAAAGTGACTGGCGAGACCAACACCGATGACCTCTCGCCCGCGCCCGATGCCTGGAGCCGCCCGGACATTCCCCTGCATGCCCTCGCCATGCTGAAGAACACCCGCCCCGGCATCACGCCCGAAGAAGACGGCAAGCGCGGCCCGATCAAGATGATTCAGGACCTCGCCGCCAAGGGCAACCTCGTTGCCTACGTTGGCGACGTGGTCGGCACCGGCTCCTCGCGCAAGTCGGCGACGAACTCCGTGCTGTGGTGGACCGGCGAAGACATTCCCTTCGTGCCGAACAAGAAATTCGGCGGCGTCTGTCTCGGCGGCAAGATTGCTCCGATCTTCTTCAACACTCAGGAAGATGCTGGCGCGCTGCCGATTGAAATTGATGTCGCCAAGATGGACATGGGCGACGAGATCGAACTGAAGGTCGACCACGCAACCGGCAAGGTCACCGCCACAAAGGGCGGCGCCACCATCGCCGAATCGCAACTCAAAACCCTTGTGCTGCTCGACGAAGTGCGCGCCGGTGGCCGTATCAACCTGATCATCGGCCGCAGCCTCACCGGCAAGGCACGCGAATTCCTCGGCCTGCCCGTATCCACCCTGTTCCGCCTTCCGCAAGTGCCAGCCGACACCGGCAAGGGCTATACCCTGGCGCAGAAGATGGTCGGCCGCGCCTGTGGCCTGCCTGAAGGCACCGGCATGCGCCCCGGCACCTACTGCGAACCCAAGATGACCTCGGTCGGCTCGCAAGACACCACCGGCCCGATGACCCGCGACGAACTGAAAGACTTGGCTTGCCTCGGCTTCTCCGCCGATCTGGTGATGCAGTCCTTCTGCCACACCGCCGCCTATCCGAAGCCGGTCGACGTGAAGACGCACCGCGAGCTCCCCAAGTTCATCAGCAATCGTGGCGGCATCGCGCTGCGCCCCGGCGACGGCGTGATCCACAGCTGGCTGAACCGCATGCTCCTGCCCGACACCGTTGGCACCGGCGGCGACAGCCACACCCGCTTCCCGGTCGGCATCAGCTTCCCGGCCGGCTCCGGTCTGGTCGCCTTCGCCGCCGCCACCGGCGTGATGCCGCTGGACATGCCTGAATCGGTGCTGGTGCGCTTCAAGGGTTCGCTGGATGAAGCCCAGAAACGCGGCGTTACCCTGCGCGATCTGGTGCATGCCATCCCCATGTACGGCATCAAGCAAGGCCTGCTGACGGTCGCCAAGGCCGGCAAGATCAATGAATTCTCAGGTCGCATCCTGGAAATCGAAGGTCTGCCGGATCTGAAAGTGGAACAGGCTTTTGAATTGTCGGATGCCTCCGCCGAACGCTCCGCCGCCGGCTGCACGGTGCGCCTCAACAAGGCCCCGATCGTCGAGTACATGCGCTCCAACATCGTGCTGTTGAAGAACATGATCGCCGACGGATACGCCGACAAGCGCACCCTGGAACGCCGCATCCAGAAGATGGAAGACTGGATCGCCAATGGCGAATTGCTGGCACCGGATGCGAATGCCGAATACGCTCATGTCATCGAAATCGATCTGGCCGACATCAAGGAACCCATCCTGTGCTGCCCGAACGATCCGGATGACGCCAAGCCGCTGTCCGAGCTGGCCGGCACCAAGATCGATGAAGTCTTCATCGGTTCGTGCATGACCAACATCGGCCACTTCCGTGCAGCCTCCAAGTTGCTCGAAGGCAAGCGCGATATTCCTGTCAAGCTGTGGGTGGCTCCGCCGACCAAGATGGACGCTTCCGAGTTGACCAAGGAAGGCCACTACGGCGTCTTTGGCAGCGCCGGTGCGCGAACCGAAATGCCCGGCTGCTCACTGTGCATGGGCAACCAGGCGCAAGTGCGTGAAGGCGCAACGGTGGTGTCGACCTCGACGCGCAACTTCCCCAACCGTCTGGGCAAAAACACCAACGTGTTCCTGTCCTCAGCCGAAGTCGCGGCGATTGCCTCCAAGCTCGGTCGCTTGCCTACCGTTGCCGAGTACCACGCTGACATGGGCGTGATCAATGCCGACGCCGGCAAGATCTATCGCTACATGAACTTCGATCAGATCAGCGAATACAAGGAAGTAGCCGACGAAGTGAAGGTCTGATCGCCTGTCGCGTTCATCCCTGAAAAGAGCCCGTCCGGAGGAATCCGGGCGGGCTTTTCAGCTTTTTACCGGTCTCAGGCTGGAAAAAGCTCAAAAGACGCTGGTCAAGATAGGCCACATACATATAATGGTCAAATTCGGCAACTATAGTACTTTCGGCATATAACCAATTACTTAGACCCAGACCATCGTGGCCACGGTTCGACCCGATTCGACTGCTGCGAAACCGCTCCGCTCGCGCCTCTCCAACCCGGACCGGCACGCCCCGGAGCAGATCTACCTTTTCGAAGCCCTGCGCGAGCTGGCCTTTGAAACCTGTCTGGAAGTAGCTGGCAGCACCCTGCGCATAGGCCTCGCCGCCAGCCATTGGCAACTGGAACAAGCCCGGCGCCTGCTGGAGCAGTTGCAGCCGCAGCATCCGCCCCTTGATCGATTGCCAGCCCCCGAACTCGAACGCGTTGTGGCGCTGGCGCTTCATATCAGCCCACGCCGGCAGCGCGCTCAGGGCGTGATCTGCCTGCGCCGCGACAACCCCGCCGGCCTGCAGCTGGACCTGCTGCACCGCCCGGCACTCGACGCGCTGCGCGCACGCGGCGCACGCTTGGTCGAAGTCGAGCGACTCGCCTTTGACCAGCATATTGCGCCCGAGCAGCTCGCTCGCCCGATGATCCAGGCGCTTGCCAGCACCGTTGCGGACTGGGACAGCACCGATATCCTTGCCGAATGCCCGCGCAGCCATGCCGGCTTCTATTGCAGCCAGCTCGGCTTCAAGCGCCTGGGCAAACAGACGGACGCCAAGCGGCTCCTGCTCTGCCTCAGTCGCAAGCAGCTCACACGTTTGCAGGCCAGTAGCAGCGAAAGCTGAGTCCCGGCCTTTGCCGCCCCGCCAGAAACGCAAAAGCCCGGTTCAACCGGGCTTTTGCTTGTCCAGGGAAACGGACTATTTGCTCGCCAGCTTGCCACACAAGGTGCTCTGGCGCACCACCAGATCGTGCGTAAGAAGCGGGTTCTCGGGAATCGCACAGGCTTCCGGATAAGGCTCGCCGCGGCGCTCGCAGATGCGTCGCACCAGAAGGCGCAGCGCCACCTCGGCCATGCGCGGCGTGTCCTGCGTCATGGAGGTCAGTGGCGGGATCAGGTAGGCGCTCTCGGGCAGGTTATCCACGCCCATCACGGCAAGGTCTTCCGGCACACGCAAACCCAGCTTGTGGGCTTCGGCGAGCACACCGATTGCCATCCGGTCGCTGCCCACGAAAACCGCATCCAGCTTCGGACAGATTTCCAGCAAGCGGCGCAGGCCAGGGCCGCCGGTATGCACATCCCAATCGCCCTCCACCACGTTGCGGGCCATCTCGCTTGTACCCGCCTCGGCCAGTGCGGCCTTCCAGCCTTCAACCCGCTGCTGCGACACCCAGCGATTGGTCGGGCCGGCAATATGGCCAATATTCTTGCGCCCCAGGCTCAGCAGGTGGCGGGTCGCCACACGCCCTGCTTCGAAATTGTCAAAACTCACGGTATCCACACCAGGACGCGGCTTGGCATTGATGGCCACCAGCGGCATCGGCAGGCTGGCAGCATCGAAAGTATCCAGCCAGGCATGGCTATCACCGATTTCGGGGCCCGCCCAGATCACGCCGTCCACCTGACGCTCGATCAGATAATCCAGCATGGTACGGATGCTGCCGCTGCTGAAATCGGTCATTTCCTTGATCAGCAGCGCATAGCCCATCTTGTCGGCCTGGCGCACCATACCGAGGTACGCCACGCCGGACACCAGATAGCCCTGGCCGCCGTTACTCACGACACCGATGGTCTGGCTGCGTCCGGTGCTCAACTGGCGCGCCAGCGCACTGGGGCGGAAGCCAAGGGTATCGATGCACTGAAGCACGCGGGTGCGCGTCTCCTCGGTCACATGTTCGCTGCCATTCACCACGCGCGACACGGTCTGCTTCGAAACGCCTGCCAGCTTGGCCACGTCGGCCAGAGTCACCCGCTTGTCTGCCGCTGAATTCATCCTCTTTCCTTTCTCTTGCCCAACGAACCCGCATTGAAGCAATGCCATGCGCCGTACGAGGGCATTATTTCGGCGATTATGGCGCGAAAAGCCGCCTGGCGCATCGTTCCTGCACGCACCGAAGCCGTTCAAAACCCGGCCAGATCATCTGTGTTGAAACGCTTTTTTCAACATCTTCGAGCAAACTGCGTCCTGCTACCGAAAACAAGCCCGAATGCTCAGCGCGCGGAGCACTCTAGCCGAGAGCCCTTGCCTCCCGGCCAAGCGCCGGACGGTTCCTCGCGGGCATAATCACGGCCATGTCAGCCCCCACCAGCCTTCTCTACCTCGACACCCTGCTGTGCCTGCGCCAGCACGACAATCCGTTCGACGCCGACAGCCCCTACCTCCTGCTCTTCGCCGGCCAGCCTGGCCCACAACCACAGGCCGATGTAGTCCGCATCACCAGCCGGCACTGGCACAACCGCACCCGCAGCGGGCGCCTGCATCTGGTTAACAGCTGGGTTCATCACGATGTACGCCCCGCCAGCGTGCTTCTGGTAGCCATGCTGGAGCAGAACTGGCAGCTCGATCTCAACGATGCCGCCCTCGAATCCTTGCGCCGCGCAATGCAGACCCGCTGGAGCCATTTCGTGCGGCGCATGGCATCTGCCAGCCTGCCACTGGCTGCCCAGCATGCCTTCAAGCGCCAGCTGCAATGCCTGTTGCGCAATGATGCCCTGATCCAGATCCGCCCCCTGCCGCTGAGCACCCTGCATGGCACCCTGCCCGCACTGAACTTCAGCGGGCACGGCGCCCGCTACCGGGCCAGCTTTCACACTCGTCGCTTGCAGCCGGCTGGGCTAACACTCGCCTGACGCGCAGCGGCCTTCCGTCGCCCCGAGGGAAACCTGCGCCAGCAACGCAGGTACAAACAGGGGCTGCTTTGTACCCGTGCCCGATGCGCCTGCCCTATCCGCTCTCCCTTCCCAAGCTGCTGCTACTCGGTTTCGTACTGGTCGCCCTGCCTGCAGTGCTGGCCTTGTTCGGCGCCTATTTCTCGCTCGCCCAGCTCAGCCAGCGCAGCGAAAGCGCGATCACCCGCGCCACGACCATCACCCGCGACAGCCGTGCCCTCAGCGAACATCTCACCGCCCTGGAGCGCCTCGCCCGCCAGCAATTGGTACTCGGCGACGAAGCCGGGCTCGGCACCTATGCCCGCCAGCGCACAGCCTTCAACGAAACCGCCGAACGCCTCCAGCGGCACGCTGACACGCTTGATCTCGGCAGCAACCTGGATGCCCTGCGCTTGGCAGAAAAGAGCATCTGGCAAAGCCTGCAGCCAGCGGAACTGAGCCAGAACCGCGGCCCGGCTTTGCTCAAAGCCTTCGCGGCCATGAATGACAGCGCCAGCCTCATCATCAACCAGGCCGACGCCCGCATCGAGGCTGACATCCAGTCACTGCGGATCGAAGCGGCAGCAGCCCGCCGCCAGTTGCTGCAGCGCTTGTGGATCCTGATCCCGATCAGCCTGCTCCTGGCGCTGGGCATCACCGCCCTGATCCGGCGGCCCTTCCGCCAGATCGAGGAAGCCATGCGCGGGCTCGGCGAAGGGCGTTTCGACACCCCGATCCGTGTCACCGGCCCGCGCGACATGGCCCTCCTCGGCCAGCGTCTGGACTGGTTGCGCACGCGCCTGCAGGCACTCGACGCGCAGAAGACCCGCCTGCTCCACCACGTCTCGCACGAACTCAAGACGCCGCTCACCGCCCTGCATGAAGGCACCGCACTGCTGCTCGACAAGGTGACCGGCCCGCTCAACACCGAGCAGCTCGAAGTCGTGCAGATCCTCGCCAGCAACTGCCAGCGCCTGCGCAAACTGATCGAAAACCTGCTCGATTACAGCGGCCTGCGCTTTGCGCCGGGCGATCTGCGCCGCGAGCAGATCGCGCTGACGGAGCTCATTGCCCTGCTCATTGCCGACCACAAACTCGCCGCCGCGGCGCGCAACATCCGCATCGCCTGTGAAGGCGATGCGCTGAACTTACAGGCGGACCGCGAAAACCTCCGCGTGATCCTCGACAACCTGCTCTCCAACGCCCTCAAATACGCCCCGCCAGGCAGCAGCGTGCTCATCCGCAGCAGCGCTGGGGCCGGCCAGATCTGCATCGAAGTCTGCGACGAAGGCCCCGGCATTCCGCTCGAGCTGGCACCTGGCATGTTCGAAGCCTTCGTTCAGGGGCCGGCGCCGCAGGGCAGCCCGGTCAAGGGCAGCGGGCTGGGGCTGTCCATCGTGCATGAACTCGTCGCCCTGCATGGCGGCGAAGTTTCGCTACACCCCAATTCCCCCCAGGGCACGCGCGCCTGCGTCCGCCTGCCGCTCACCGGGTCTCCAGCATGAAAGCCCTCTCCAGCCTGCTGCTCGCCAGCGCGCTCGTCTTGCTCGCTAGCGCCTGCAGCACTACCGAACTCAGGCATGTTGGCCTGCTTCAGGCAAGCAGCGAAGCGGATCTCGACATCCTCCAGCAGAGCAGCCGGATCCGCGCCATGAACCCGGCCGAGCTCGCGGCCGAAGCCGACAGCCTGCAAAAACACTACGCCAGCAAGCGCAGCGAAGAACGGCGCCTGCAGCTCGCCCTGTTTCACGCCATTGCCCCCAGCCCGCCGGGCGACCGCGCGCGTGCCCTGAGCCTGCTGGATCTGCCCCCCTCGGACGCCAACGGCCGCGGCCGCAATCACCCGCTGGCGCAACTCTTGCTGCCCATGCTGCAGGACATCCGCCGCCTCGACGACGCCCAGGCCAGCAGCCAACAGAAGCTGCGCGAGGCGCAGGCAGGCAATGAACAGATGCGCCAGAAGCTCGACGCCTTGCGCGAGATCGAGCTGAAAATGCAGGAACGCCCGAAAGCCAAATGACTCAGCCCCCCACCGCCCCCGAAGCTGCCAACACCCGCGTGTTGCTGGTTGACGACGACCCCGACCTGCTGCGCCTGCTCTCGATCCGCCTCAAGGCCAGTGGCTTTGCCATCCGCTGTGCCGACAGTGGCCCTGCGGCCCTGGCGGCAATCGCCGCGCAGCGGCCGGACATCATCGTCACCGATCTGCGCATGGCCGGCATGGACGGACTGGCTCTCTTCGACGCGGTGCGCCAGCAGCATCTCTCGCTACCGGTGATCGTGCTGACCGCCCACGGCAATATCCCGGAGGCCATCGAAGCCACCCAGCGCGGTGTGGCCGGTTATCTCACCAAGCCTTACGACGCGGGCGAGTTAATCGCGCAGATCCGCCGCGCCGTCGGCAGCTCGGGCGATGCGGGTGAATCGCGCAAACCGGCGGCCTGGCGCAGCGAGATCCTCACCCGCAGCGCGCTGATGGAAGACTTTCTGCGCCAGGCCGAGTTGGTCGCCGCCAGCGAAGTCAGCATCTTCATCAGCGGCCCCAGCGGTGCCGGCAAGGAGCTGCTCGCGCGCGCCATCCACCAGGCCAGCTCGCGCGCCGGCAAGCCCTTCGTGGCCATCAACTGCGGGGCGATCCCCGAGCAGCTGCTCGAATCCGAGCTCTTCGGCCATGTCAAAGGCGCCTTCACCGGCGCCCATCGCGACCACGACGGGCTGTTCCAGTCCGCGCGCGGCGGCACGCTCTTCCTCGACGAGATCGGCGACATGCCCACGCCCCTCCAGGTCAAGCTGCTGCGTGTGCTAGAGGAGCGCGAAGTACGCCCGGTTGGCGCCACGCGCAGCCTGCCGATCGATGTACGCATCCTCTCCGCCACCCATCGCGATCTGCATGTCGCACGTAGCGAAGGGCGTTTCCGCGACGATCTGTACTACCGCCTGAATGTCGTCAGCCTTGCCCTCCCCTCGCTGGCCGAGCGCCGTGAAGACATTCCGCTGCTCGCCCAGCACTTCCTGTTGCGCCTCGCCGCGCGCTACAAACGTGCCGTCACCACCTATTCGCCGGAAGCCATGGCGCTGCTGCTGGCGGCGCCATGGCCCGGCAACGTGCGCCAGTTGCTGAACGTCGTCGAGCAGACCGTCGCCCTCTCCACTACCCCGGTGATCCCCGCCGCGCTGGTCCAGCGTGCGCTGCAGGATGAGGGCGGCGCCATCGAATCCTTCGAGGAAGCCCGCCAGCGCTTCGAGCGTGACTACCTCGTGCGCCTGCTGCGCCTCACCGACGGCAAGGTTGCCCAGGCTGCCCGGCTCGCCCGGCGTAACCGCACCGAGTTCTACCGCCTGCTCGCCCGCCACCACCTCGAAGCAAGCGCCTTCAAGGACGCTACAGATCCGGCCGGGCAGGCCTGATCCGGGCTGTCGCCGATTCGCGACAGCGCCTCGCCCGGCGGCAAGGGGCTTTGCCCGCAGCGGCCCGAAAAGCTGTCGCTGCAAGGCGACACCCGAGGCCCGGACGAGATCTCACAAATAACAAACAAACCGTTGATTAATAATGATTAGTTGAATCTGGCACGGCCTCTGCACTGTATCTCCTTGTCGGCGCTTCGCTCCTTGAAGGCCGCCCCGCTCACGAAGGAGACCAGATGTTCCATAAAGCCCTGCCCCGCAGTTCCGAAGCCGCAGCGGAGCGCCAGCCCCGCGTCACCCACACGCCCGGGGCCTATCCGGCGCTCCAGCCGCAGAACCGCCTGCGCGACGCCGCCGAACTGAACGCCGCCCAGGCCGCTCAGCTCGCCGCACAGACCAGCAGCAGCCCGGACACCCGCCATACACCCGCCCCGGTGGCAGACACCGAATCACCCAGCCGCCTGGTCGTCGGTCCCGAGGTCAAGCTCAAGGGCGCCGAAATTCTGGATTGCGACACCCTCATCGTCGAGGGCCGCGTCGAAGCCACCATGGATAGCCGCGTGCTGCGCATTGCCGAGAAAGGCGCCTTCTCCGGCAAGGTCGGCATCGATGTCGCCGAAATCCACGGCCACTTCGAGGGCGACCTGACTGCCCGCGACAAGCTCGTCATCCACGCCACCGGCCGCGTACGCGGCACGATCCGCTACGGCAGCCTGCTGATCGAAGCCGGCGGCCAGATCAGCGGTGACGTGCAGGCACTGGAACACGCCCGCTCAACCGAAACCCGCAACTCAGGAAAGGAGGCCGATCGCCCGAAAATCAGCGCATTGATCACTTCGGCGGCCTGATGCCGCCGGATGTTCGACAAACGGGTGGGCGACGTCCGCCGCAGCGTTCGCTGCAAGGCGCTGCGGTGCGCCCGCCAGTTTGTTGAACCGCGCTTGAAGCCGTCCGGTGGCCTGTCCTTCCTCCTCAGGTCAGCTGGCTGCCTCAAGCCACCACACTGCTCACTACTTCAGGCCCGGCCCAGACCGGGCCTTTTTTTGTGCCGGGCAAAACGCTTTACCACCCTCGCCGGATATGTATAAAATGATAATCATTCTCATTTAGTTCATCATGCCCGATACACATCCTCGGGCACAGGGAGTCCGCCGTGTCCGCCACCGCTGCATCCATCGCTGATTTTGCATTCCACCGGCAAATCGAGGCGCTCTATACCGAGCACCATGGCTGGCTGCGAGGCTGGCTGCGCAAGAAACTCGGCAATGCTTTCGATGCCGCCGATCTGGCCCACGACACCTATCTGCGCCTCCTCAGCAGCGGGCACATGCCGCAGCAGGATGAATCCCGTCGCCACTTGAGCCAGATTGCCAACGGTCTGGTCATCGATCTGTATCGCCGCCGCCAGATTGAAGCGGCCTATCTGGAGGCTCTCGCCCTCCTGCCGGAACAGCAGGCGCCTTCCGAAGAAGCCCGCGCGCTGGTCATTGAAGCCCTGGTCGAGATCGATGCGATCCTGCATGGCCTCGCTCCCAAGGCGCGCATGGCGCTCCTCATGTGCCGGCTAGATGGCCTGAGCTATCGCGAGATTGCCGAGCGCCTGGAGGTTTCAGTCTCTTCAGTCGAGAAATACATCGCCACCGGGCTGATCGCCTGCCACCGCGCGCTGCATGCCCAAAACGCCTGAGCCGCGCACACCGATGAACGCCCCGGCAGCCCCCGACGCCACTGCCCTGAGCCCGGCCATCATCGCCAAAGCGGCCGAATGGATGGCCCGTTTGTGGTCGGAAGACGCCCGTGCGGAGGATAAGGCTGCCTGCGGGCAATGGCGGGCCGCCCACCCCGATCATGAACGTGCCTGGCAGGAGCTGCAGATCTTCGAGGACAAGCTTGACGGCCTGCCGTCCGAGCTCGCCCATCATGTGCTGCGCGAGCCCGCAGATCAGGCCTGGCAGAAGCGCACGACCCTGCGCCGCCTGTTCGGCCTGGCCATCGTAGCGGGCGGCGCTGCCAGCCTGCTGCGCAGCACCGACACCTGGCAACGCGGCACGGCGGACTACGCCACTGCCACGGGCGAGATCCGCGAGATTCAGCTGGCGGATGGCACATCGATCGTGCTGGCCACCGCCACCCGGATCGATGTGCGCTTCGATGCGCAGGAGCGGCGCATCGTGCTGCACGCGGGCGAAATCCTGATCACCACCGCACCGGACCCGGCCAGCGTGCACCGCCCTTTCCGGGTGCACGGCCGGCATGGTCGCATCGAAGCGCTGGGCACCCGTTTCAGCGTGCGACAGGACGAAAACGCCTCGCAGGTCGCCGTATTCGAAGGCGCGGTGGAGCTGCGCAGCCGCCGCAGACCGGACCTGGCCATCCGTATCAGCGCCGGCGAAGGCAGCCACTATTCCGCCACCCGGATCGCGCCCCTCACACCGGTACAGGAAAGCGCAGCGGCCTGGCGCAATGGCGTGCTGCTGGCAGAGAACATGCGTGTGGCGGACTTCGTCGCCGAACTCGCCCGCTACCGGCCGGGCCTGCTGCGCTGCGATCCGGCCGTAGCAGAACTGCGCGTGAGCGGCGTGTTCTCCCTGCGCGACACCGATCGCGCCCTGCAGAACCTTGCGCTGGCCCTGCCCCTGGTGCCGGTCTATCGCACCCGCTACTGGGTCACCCTGCAGGCGAGCTGAGACGCTGATTGGCTGCTCCGTGCCAAAGGCAGGAATGCGTCCACGGCTCCGATGCGCAGGCGTAATTTTTTCGCCCCGAAAAAAATTCAGTCTGGCATTGAGGGTTTCGCAGTCTCGTTCGGAATACCTGATGAAGCCACTCAATATTCCCGAACCGAAAGGACCGCAGCATGGCCAGACACGCCTCCCTTCCCTCTTCTGCGCAACGTACTCTGCCGCGTAAGCAGGGCCTCGCCAGCTTTGCCCCGAGCGGCACCACCAGCGCCGTGCGCAGCGCCCTGATGACAGGTCTGATGCTCGGTGCCGTCGGCGTCACCACACCCCTGGCCTACGCCCAGAGCGCAGCGCCCGCCGCCAGCGCGGCGCGCAGCTACAACATCCAGGCCGGCCCGCTGGATCGGGTGCTGAACAGCTTTGCCGCCATCGCCGGCGTCGAGTTCAGCTCAGATGCCAGTCTGCTGCAAGGCCGCAGCAGCCGCGGCCTGTCCGGCATCTTCACCGTCGAGCAGGGCTTTGCCGAACTCTTGCGCGGCCAGGGTCTGAACGCCAGCCGCCAGGGCAACGGCAGCTACATCCTGGTCAAACCCGCCGAACAGGGTTCGCGCCCGTCCGGTGAAGTCACTCTGGCTGCGGTCAAGGTCACCGGCACCACCGTATCCCCCACCGACCTGCCAGCGTCCTATGCGGGCGGCCAGGTGGCGCGTGGCGCCAAGCTCGGCGTACTGGGCAACGTCGACGTGATGGACGCCCCCTTCAACGTCACGGCCTACACCGCCCAGGCAATTGCCGACCAGCAGGCCGCCACCGTCGGCGAAGTGCTGCGCAATGATCCCTCGGTGCGCTTCACCACCAGCGACGGCCACAATGCCGAGAACATCACCATCCGCGGTTTCGAGATCAACTCCTCGGAACTCGCCTTCAACGGCATGTACGGCATGCTGCCCGGCGCCCATGTGCCGACCGAATTCGTCGAGCGCGTCGAAGTCTTCAAAGGTCCGGCCGCCATGCTCTCGGGCATTGCCCCGAGCGGCGCCGTGGGCGGGGTGGTCAATCTGGTCACCAAGCGCGCCACCGAGCAGGATCTGACCCGCCTCACGACCAGCTACGCATCAAACTCGCATCTGACACAAGCCGCCGATATCGGACGCCGTTTCGGCGCGGAGAAGCGCCTCGGCGTGCGCTTCAACGGCTCGCTGGGCTATGGCGAAACCACGCTCGAAGACCAGAAAAAGCGCGACAACTTCTCCTCCCTGGGCCTCGACTACCGGGGTGAACGCTGGAAGATGGAACTGGACGCCTACTCGGCTCACCAGAACCAGTCCGACGGCAGCCCGCTGATGGTCGGCTTCAGCACCTTGGGGCGCGTCATCGATGCGCCGGATACCAGCAAGAACGCCCTGCGCGGCACCTACGCCCACCAGCGCACCGATGGTGCCATGCTGCGCGGCGAGGTGGAGCTGACCCGCGGCCTCTCCGCCTACGCGGCTCTGGGCACCGCCAACTACAACTACGATGGCTTCATCAACGGCACCCGTGTCGTACTGACCAATGCCAATGGCAACGCCACCGGCCAGACCTACAACCAGGCCGGCTATACCCGCTCGAGCTCGGGGGAAACCGGCCTGCGCAGCAGCTTCAGCACGGGCAGCATCGCCCACCAGATGGTCGCCAGCTTTGCCCAGCAACACACCACCACCGGCCTCGCCACGGTGAACACCAGCGCCAGCTACGTCACCAACATCTACGACCCGAAGACCAATCCGACCATTGCCGGCGCCCACGGTGCCGTCGCCCGCTCGGCCGACAACATCTACTCCAGCCTGGCACTCGCCGACACCCTGAGCCTGTTTGAAGACAGCACCCTGCTGACCCTCGGCGCCCGCTCGCAGAGCGTCAAGCAGAAGATGGCCACGCCCACCGCCTACGAAGAGAGCGCCATCACGCCGATGCTGGGCTTGGTCGTGAAGCCCTGGGGGCCGGAAGTCTCGCTGTATGCGAACTACATTGAAGGCCTGAGCCCGGGCGTCGTAGTGTCCTCGGTGTATGCCAACGAGGGCGAAACCCTCGCACCGTACAAGACGCGCCAGAAGGAAGTGGGCGTGAAGTGGGAGCACGGCAGCTTCATCAACACCTTCAGCCTGTTCAGCATCCTCAAGCCGTCCACGATTTCCGTTGCCACCAGCGCCTCGCGCCCCACCCTGGCACTGGATGGCGAGCAGAAGAACCAGGGCTTCGAGTGGACCATCGCCGGTCAGCTGAGCCGTCAGGTCCGCATGCTCGGTGGTGCCGCCTACACCGTGGGCGAACAGGTGCGTGCCGCGACCGCCGCCAACGATGGCAAGAAGGCGCCGGGCGTGCCGGCCTGGACCGCCAACCTCGGCAGCGAATGGGATCTGCCCTGGATCAGCGGGCTGACGCTGAACGGGCGTGTCACCTACACCAGCGCCCAGTATCTCGATGCCGCCAACAAGCTTGAGTTGCCGTCATGGACCCGCTGGGATGCCGGCGCGAACTACGCGCTCTCGGCCTTCAGCAAGCCGGTGGTGCTGCGTTTTGCCGTCGAGAACCTGACCGATGAGCACTACTGGTCCGGCCGCTTCGGTGAAGGCTTCGCCACCCTCGGCGCACCGCGTACCTACAAGCTCTCGGCCACGGTGGACTTCTGATGCTCGCGTGGCTGCTCTCCGGCCTGCTGCTCGCCCTGGCGGGCAGCTTCGCCATTCATCTCGCCTCGCCCCACCAGCGCTGGCGCGCCAGCGCGCTGGCTGCGCGCCCCGCCCGCCTGGCCGGGGCGGCCCTGCTGGTGGCCGCCCTGATCGCCCTGGGCCAGACCCTGCACAGCGTGGTAGCGATTTTCGTGCTGCTCACCTGGCTGATGCTGGCCTTCGTGTTGCTGCCCTATCTGGGGGCTCTGATTGCCCGCAAGGAAAGCCGCTGACATGACGACAACAAGCTCCAAACCTGCTCCGATCCGCCGCGACTGGATCGCCAAATCGCTCGCCGGCACACTCCTCGGCTTCACCCTCGCCATGGGCTGCAGTGGCCTGCTGATACTCGCGACTGCCGGCCTCGCGCCCGGCACGCGGGCCCAGTTCGCGATGTGGCTGGTCACCCCGATCTGGCTGGGCGTACTCAGTGGCTGCTTTTTCTTCAGCAGCGGCCTGCGTGCCTGGCTGTGGCTGGGCGGGGCCAACCTGCTGGTCTTCGCCACGCTGCTTCTGGCCCGCCCGGCCTGACCTTCTCTCCTGTACATCATGCGCAGCGACTACATCCGCATCTACAAAACCGTTCATACCTGGACCGGCATCCTCACCGGCATGGCGCTATTCATCGCCTTCTATGCCGGGGCGCTGACCGTCTTCAAGGAGCCGCTGGCCCGCTGGGCCGCTGCGCCTGTTGCCGCCCTCGAAGTACCGCTCGCGGAAACGCCCGCCCTGATCGCCAAAACCCTCGCCGCCCATCCGGGCGCCGCCAAGGGCTTCCAGCTGAATCTCAAACCTGCCGAGCATGAGCCTGCCCGCCTGAGCTGGGTCGAACGCGAAGAAGGCCAGGACGATCACGACACCCTCAATGGTCGCCACTACCGCGCCACGCTGGATGCTCAGGGCAACGCTCTCATCAGCGAAAGCCAGCCCTCGCAGCTCGCCGAGTTCATCGACATCCTGCACCGGGTGGTCGGCCTGCCCTTCGATACCGACCCCAACCGCTGGCTGATGGGCGTGGTCGCCGCGCTCTACGCGCTGGCCCTGGTCTCCGGCGTAATCGTGCTGCTGCCCACCCTGGTAAAGGACTTCTTCGCCCTGCGCCTGGGCAAGAACCTCAAGCGCATGTGGCTGGACGCGCACAACGTGGTCGGCATCATCAGCCTGCCCTTTCACATCGTGATGGCCATTACCGCCGTGGTCTTCGCCTACCACGACGGCCTCTACGCCCTGCAGGACAAATACCTCCACAGCGGCCGCCTCGCCAACGCCTTCAACCAGCAACGCCCGGCCGCCAAACCGGCCCCGCGCGACCCGGCGGACATGCTCCCGCCCGTCACCCTGCTCGAACGCGCTCAGGCGCTCTCGCCCGGCTTCGAACCCAGTTCGCTGCAATACGTGAATCTCGCCGGCCCGCGCGCCATGGTGCGGGTTTGGGGCAGCGATCCCGCTGCACTGGCCCCGCGCGCCATGGGCGGCTTCGTGGCGCTGGACCCATGGAGCGGCAAGGTTTTGAGCCGAGACTTCCTGCCCGGCGCCCAGGACGCAGCCAACACCACCCTTTCCAGCTTCTTCGCCCTGCACTTCGCCACCTTCGGTGGCACTCCGGTACGCTGGATGTACTTCCTGCTCGCGCTCGCTGGCGCCTGGCTCTTCTACAGCGGCAACCTGCTGTGGATCGAGTCGCGCCGCAAGAAACAGCGCCAGGGCGAAGCACTGCCCGGCCAGCGCCTGGATACGCGCCTCCTGGCTTCGGCCACGGTGGGCGTGTGCATCGGCTGCATCGCCGGCGTCTCGCTGACGATTGCCTGCGCCAAATGGCTGCACGGCCATGTCGCCGACCTGAATGCCTGGCACTGGTACGTGTATTACGGCGTGTTCTTCGCCAGCCTCGCCTGGGCCTTCTGGCGTGGCGCCGGCCGCGCCGTGGTGCCCCTGCTGTGGCTGGCCGCTCTGGCCACCTTCTGCATCCCGCTCACCACCCTGCTGGCCTGGCTGATTCCCGGCCTCGGCCTGTGGGCCAGCAGCAGCCTCGCCGCCCTGGGGGTGGACCTCACCGCGCTGGCCGGTGGCCTGGGCCTCGTGTGGATGGCACGCGCCACCGCCCGGCGGGTGCGCCTCGGCGCGGATGACAGCGTGTGGTCGGCCCGCCCGGCCGAGCCCACGCCCGCCTCGGCCCCAGCACCGAACGAAGCCTGAACGAAACTTGGCACGGCAGGCTGAGCGAGTGCAAGCTTGCAAAGCCTGCCGCCAAGACACGGGCAAACCGCCAATCAGGCCATGATCACTTGCTCATCCCGTGGGCGCGGAAACCAATGCGGAAGCCGCCCCAGTGGCGGCCCGCTACGTAGATGGGCGCAGAAATGTCGTACATCACCTCGCCCGTATCGCGCCGGTAAGTCTGTGTCAGGAAATCCAGTTCGTGCGCACCGCAACGGCTGCCAACACGATCACTGAAAATGCGCTTGGTGCGGTTGTTGACCATGTCGCGCGCGCGGTCGCCGGTCAGGGCCTGGCTAAAGCGCTTGTTGTGCGTCGGGAAGTAACCGCGCTTATCCACCGCACCGGCATACACGATGTGTGGATAGCGCTCCAGCAAGGGCTCCTGGATCGCCGGGAAGATCTCGTCCGTCAGCGTGTTCAAAGGCGGTGTGGAACTTCTGCGGATCGGTGCCTTGAATCGGCAGGTATTGCTCGTCGAAGAGCTGATCGAGGCTGATGCGCTTGTCGGCCAGGGCACGCTCCAGTGCCGCCCCGATCTGCCGCGCTGCCTCGCGCGCCACTTCCGGCGTTTCGCGATGCTCACGCATTGCAACTTCGCCTTCCGCGCCGATCTTGTAGACCTCTTCCAACTCGCGCATGCTCGCCGCCAGTTGCTCAAGCATGCGCCGATGCGTCGCCGCCACGCCAACCCGCCGTTCGTTCTCCTGCGCCAGGCGCACGATCTGCTGCGCCTCGGCCTCCAGTGCCTGGCAAGCCGACACCTGCGAGCCCATGTCCTGCACGATGCGCTGCACCTGATCGCGGGTCTGTTGCGCCCCCACGAAGATGGCTGATAGCGCCTCCGCTGCGCGCTGGGCACACTGTGCCCCGTCCCGCGCCTGATCACTGCTCTGGGTGATGACAGCGATGGCCTCGGCCGTGTCGGCACGCATGCCGTCGGTGATGCCGGTAATGTCGGCCGTCACCCGTGTCGTGCGTTCGGCCAGTTTGCGCACCTCATCGGCCACCACCGCAAAGCCACGCCCTTGCTCACCGGCGCGCGCCGCCTCGATGGCCGCATTGAGCGCCAGCAGATTGGTCTGATCCGCGATCTCGTGAATCTCGGCGATCATGCGGGCGATCTCCTGGCTCAGATCGCCCAGGTGCGTCACACGCTGCGCAGAATGCACCGCCGACTGGGCCAGCGACTGGATCTGTAGCTGCGCTTCACGCACCGTGCGGTCGCCCTCCTCGGCCAGCGCGCAAGCCTTCATCGCCAGCGCGCCCGCCTCGCCCACTTCTGCACTGGCGGCCAGCGTCTGCTCGCGCATGCGCACGATAGCCGCGCCAGCCGATTGCGCTGCGGCAGACTGCGTAGCCCCTGCTGCCAGCACACCATCCGTTTCCTGCTGGAGCACCAGGCAGGACTCGCTGACCCGCTGCGCATCCTGCACGATCTTGCCCAGCATCCCCTGCATGCCTGCAACGAAGCGATTCACCGCCGCAGCGGCCCGCCCGGAATCCCCCTCACCTTCGTCCACGCGCCGCGTCAGATCACCATCGGCGCTCATCCTGGTGAGCACGGAAGTAATTGCTTCGCTGCGCCCCAGGCGTCGCGAAAAGCGCTGCGCGCCCCAGGCGCCCCCCCCCCCCACCACCAGCCCGGCAAGCACAAAACGCCAAGCCGGCGCACCGTTCGCCAAGGAGCCCGCCAAGCTAGCCAGCAGAGCCAGAAAAATGCCGAACATCACCCACACGCCCTTGCCCTGCATGCTGTACTCCTCCGGCTTTCAAGCCCAAACAGAGATATCGGACGATGGCGGGGCAAACTTGACGGCCCACACCAGAACAAGGGAAGACCCGCCCTGCCTTTCGCGCGGCCCCCCCTGTTTCGTCATGCCCCGACGCACAGCCTCAAGGTATCCTTACGTTTTTCCAATCCCCATGAACAAGGACTTTCCAGAGCCGCTTCCTGCCTGGCCTCGCCCACAGCGACAGTAAAGTAGTACAGCAAGGAGGCGCGACAAGGCTGGAAGCGGTTCTGGGAAGTCCCTTAAAGGCAAAAAATGGCTCAATACGTCATGTCAATGCTGCGCGTGAACAAGGTTGTTCCGCCCAAGCGTCAGATCATCAAGGATATTTCCCTCTCCTTCTTCCCCGGCGCCAAGATCGGCCTCTTGGGCCTTAACGGCTCGGGCAAATCCACCGTGCTTCGCATCATGGCCGGCGCCGACAAGGAATATGACGGCGAAGTGCAATGGCAGCCGAACATGAGCATCGGCTACCTGCCGCAGGAGCCGGAGCTGGACCCGAACAAAACCGTGCGCGAGGAAGTTGAATCCGCGCTGGGCGAAGTCATGGAAGCCAAGCAGAAGCTCGAAGAGGTGTACGCCGCCTACGCCGAGCCGGATGCCGACTTCGACAAGCTCGCCGAATTGCAGGCCAAGTACGAGAACATCATTTCCACCAGCGGTGCAGACGTGGAAACCCAGCTCGAAATCGCCGCCGACGCACTGCGCATTCCGCCCTGGGACGCCAAGATCGGCCCGCTCTCCGGCGGTGAAAAGCGTCGCGTGGCGCTGTGCAAACTCCTGCTTTCCAAGCCAGACATGCTCCTGCTCGACGAGCCGACCAACCACCTCGACGCCGAATCCGTCGAATGGCTGGAGCAGTTTCTGGTGCGTTTCCCCGGCACCGTGGTGGCCGTCACCCACGATCGCTACTTCCTCGACAACGCCGCCGAATGGATTCTCGAACTCGACCGTGGCGAAGGCATCCCGTGGAAGGGCAACTACTCCAGCTGGCTGGAGCAGAAAGGCGCGCGTCTGGCCAATGAGCAGAAGCAGGAAGATGCTCACCGCAAGGCCATGAAGGAAGAGCTGGAATGGGTGCGCCAGGGCGCCAAGGCTCGTCAGTCCAAGAGCAAGGCCCGCTTGGCCCGCTACGAGGAAATGAGCGCGGTCGAATACCAGAAGCGCAACGAAACCCACGAAATCTTCATCCCGCCGGGCGAGCGCCTGGGTAATCAGGTGATCGAGTTCAAGGGCGTGTCCAAGGGCTTTGGTGATCGTCTGCTGATCGACAACCTCAGCTTCAACGTTCCGCCCGGCGCTATCGTCGGCGTGATCGGCCCCAACGGCGCCGGTAAGTCGACCCTGTTCCGCATGATCCAAGGCATGGAAAAACCGGATTCCGGCGAAATCGAAATCGGCTCCACCGTGAAGATCGCTGCGGTCAATCAGACCCGCGAAGGCCTCGACGGCAGCAAGACCGTGTTCGAAGCCATTGCGGACGGCGCCGACATCCTCACCGTCGGCAAGTTCGAAATGCCAAGCCGCGCCTACATCGGCCGCTTCAACTTCAAGGGCGGCGACCAGGCCAAGATCGTCGGCAATCTCTCCGGTGGTGAGCGTGGCCGCCTGCATCTTGCCAAGACCCTGGTCGAAGGCGGCAACGTACTGCTGCTCGATGAGCCCTCAAACGATCTGGACGTGGAAACCCTGCGCGCCCTGGAAGACGCGCTGCTCGAGTTCTCCGGCTGTGCGATGGTCACCTCGCACGACCGCTGGTTCCTCGACCGCATCGCCACCCACATCCTGGCGTGCGAAGGCGAATCGCAATGGACCTTCTTCGCCGGCAACTACACCGAGTACGAAGAAGACAAGAAGAAGCGTCTGGGTGAAGAAGGTGCCAAGCCCAAGCGCATCCGCTACAAGCCGATCAGCCGCTGAGCCGTTCAAGGCGCAAGCAACAGAAAGCCCGCCACTCCGGCGGGCTTTTTTTGTCCGGCCTGCACGCAAGCCAGGGGCACAACTCAAACCTCAGGCTCTGCCCGGCGCTTGCTCAGAGCCTTGTGCAGGCGGCTCAGGCGGCCGACCTCGACTTCCAGCCGGGCAATCTCGTCCGACTCGTTTTCATGATCCTGACCAGCACCGGCCAGATCGAATTTCCGGGCCCGCACCGACAGCAACCGTTCCTGGCAGGACTCCATCATTTCGCTTGCCGCCTTCAAGGCGCGCTGGATGTTCGCCGCGGAGAGCTGGCTCGCGGCATCGCTGCGCAAGGCACTCCATTTGACCAGCCCGATCCCGTAAGCCCGTACCTCGTACAGCGCAAGCAGGCTGTAGTCGGGCAGGTTCTGCGGGCGCAAGCCTTCAAACAGTGACAACTCCTCGATGCTCTCCTTGAGGCCGAAAGCCTCGTCGCGCAGTGCATGGAAGAACATCATCAGCAACTCGTACTGCGAGAACTGGCCACGCAGCAGCCGGGCGTAAAAAGCCTTGTTGCGGATGGCACTGCGGTGCACGAAGCTCGCGATGTTCTCGATGCTCTGATAGTAGTGCTCCACGAGGTGGCCGAAGCGGATGTAGTTGTCTTCGTAGTAATCGTTCAGCCAGGCCAGAAACTCCTCGCGCTCGTCCCAGTTCTGGCAGCGCTCGAGCAAGTCGTAATCAGAAAAACTCTCGCCGTACAGGCGATGGATCGCCGCCCGCCCCCTGAACAGGCCTTCGTGATCGCTCAGTTCCACTGAGTTGAGGATTTCCTGATGCAGGCGCAGGAGCTGGAAGAAGGTGTTTTCGAATGCCTGAGTTTCGGCCGCCCGTGCGCTCGCCTGGGCCTCGCGCTTGACCTGCTGCAATTGCTCGCGCTGCAACACTACCGCCACCAGCAGGCCCACCACCGATAGAAAGCCAAACACTGGGTTGAGGAGGCCGCCGAAGAAATCGCCCAATGTGCCGAGCTTGGCCGGATCCTGGGGGGCATCAACCCCCCCCAGCCCCTCGGCGTGACTCAGGTAGTAATCCAAAACGGTATAGCCGAGCGCCAGCATCAGCAGCGTGGCTGCGAGCAAGGCAGCGGCCAGCACGAACCAGTTCGACCGGACCAGCCCGAACATCACTTGCCTCACCTCTTTCATCTCGCCCTCCAAGCCCGGCACGACCGCCTCAATGAGGATTTACGACCTTGGCGCGCAAAAATTGACCGGATCGCCCAGGCCGGAAGTCATCCCTGTTGCTCACGCGCAGCCCAGTCGCCCAGACCGCGACCAGAAATACCGGAAACGACAGGCTTGTCAGAACCTTTTCCCACACCCGCAAATCCAGCCTAAACGGCGTACAAAAACCACAAACCAGGTAAAAAACCTTAAAGCCGTTCGCCACCCTCAAGCAGCCTTTCCATCCAATGCCAAAAGCATTCACGGATGAAGCACGTCACACTTTTCGAGCTCGATTCAAGCAATACCTTTCAAGGAAACCCAAGTGAAAAAAGTGTCTCTTAACAGCCTGACCTGGAGCATGTTGCTGTGCGCAGGTCTTCTGAGTGCGTGCGGCGGTGGTGGCGGTGGAAACGGTGGTGGAAGCAGCAGCGGTAACGCTTCGTCGGCGGGCAACACCAGCAGCACGGGCAGTGCCGGCGCATCTTCCGCAGCGGGCAACCCCTCTTCCAGTGTGAGCAGCGTGGCGACTTCCTCCGCCAATACCTCTGCCGGCAGCAACACCTCGTCCGCAGCCCAATCCTCCACCGGCGCCAGTTCCTCGGCCGGCAACACCTCGTCGGCAGCCGCCAGCTCTTCGGCCGGAGCAACGTCTTCTGCGGCAGCCAGCTCCTCGGCCAGCAGCATCAGTGCAGCCCTGGGCGTCACCACCGGCAATCCGTTCGCCGGCGCCGGCATGTACGTCAATCCGGATTACGCTGCCGCCGTGCAGCAATCGGTGAACATACTCTCCGCCGGCTCAAACGATGCCCGCATCGCCACGGCCATGAAGTCCCTCCCCACCGGTGTCTGGATCGACCGTATCGACGCCATTGAAGGCGGTGCCCTCAACAGCGGCCGTCTTGGCGTGGAAGGCCATCTGAAGGAAGCCCTGGCCCAGCAGAAGCTCAAGGGCGGCGCGATGACCATCACCTTCGTCGTCTATGACCTGCCGGATCGCGATTGCGCATCGGCCGCCTCCAACGGCGAGCTGAATGCTGCGACCGGAGGCATGAGCAAGTACAAGACCCAGTACATCGACAAGCTCTACAGCATCTTCGCCAAGAGCGAGTACAAGAGCCTGCGCATCACCCTGGTGATCGAGCCGGATTCGCTGCCAAACCTGGTCACCAATGCCGGTGAAGGCGCATCGATCCCGGCCTGTGTCACGGTGAAGAGCAACAACACCTATGTCGAAGGCGTGCAATATGCCGTCGGCAAGTTCGCAACGCTCACCAACGTCTACCAGTATCTGGACATTGCCCACTCCGGCTGGCTGGGCTGGGACAACAACCGTGCCCGCGCCGTGAGCTACTTCAAGACCTGGGTCGGCGGCATCAGGAATGGTGACCTCTCGGTGATCCGTGGCTTCGTAACCAACGTTGCGAACTACACTCCGCTGGACGAACCCTTCTTCAACGGCACCGCCGATGTCGTCAACACCGGCGGCAGCACGGCCTTCTACGAGTGGAACTACATGGTCGACGAGCTGAGCTATGTCGACAAACTGCGCGCCGAATTCGTGGCTGCCGGCTTCCCCTCGGGCCTGGGCTTCATGATCGACACCGGTCGCAACGGCTGGGGCAGCGCACTGCGCCCGACCTCCGCCGCGGCTGACGTCGACAACATGCGTATCGATCTGCGCAACCATCGTGGCAACTGGTGCAATGTGCGCAACACGGGTGTTGGTGCGCGCCCGAAGGCTGCACCGGACGCTTCACGCAGCTATCTGGACGCCTACTACTGGGTCAAGGGCCCGGGTGAGTCCGACGGCACCAGCGACAGCTCCGCCACCAGCGCCAACTCAGAAGGCAAGCGCTTTGACGTGATGTGCGGCAGCGGCAACATCGATGCCCTGCAGAATGCCCCGCACGCCGGCCACTGGTTCCACGATCAGTTCATGATGCTGGTTCGCAACGCCTCGCCGGCGCTGTAAAAACCACACGCAGGCAAGACGATGGGCAAACAGCTTCGCCCATGAAAAAGCCCGCCAGCCGGCGGGCTTTTTCATGCGTCCTCGCAAACCCAGGATCACTTCAGCGGCGTGAAGTCGTAACCCTTGCCACGCACACTCAGCGTTCCCACACCAGGGCTGGTCAGGTGGAAACCCGCCACCAGTGCATTCTCGGCAATCGCCAGATCGGCAATGCGCCGCCGCGTGGCCTTGGCCGCCTCGGCATCCATATCGAACATCACGGCCCACTCGGGGTTGCGCACGAACATCGAGACATTGGTGGTATCGGCCCAGTACAGCAGCTTGCGGCTACCGCCTTCGATCATGAACACGGTATGACCCGGGGTGTGGCCATACGCGGCAATGGAACGCACACCCGGCAGCACTTCCTTGCCCGGCTCGAAGCGAATCACGCTGCCAGCCAGCGGCCCGAACACGCGCCGTGCGGTATTCAGACCACCGCGCGAGGCCTCAGGCGTGGCGGTGTAGCGTGCCTCGTCCATCCACCAGTTCCATTCCGGTGTCGGCACATAGATCTTCGCATTCGGGAACACCACCTGGCCGGCCTTGTTGCGCAGGCCATTGATGTGATCGCCGTGGAAGTGGGAAATCACCACGGCCGTGATCGACTTCGGATCGATGCCCGCCTTGCTCATGTTCTCTAGCAGCTTGCCGCTGCCCGCCGCACCGAACTCGCCATTGCCGGTGTCAAAAAGCACACGCTGGCCGCCCACATCCACCACCAGCGAGTTATAGGGCACCTCCAGCTTGTCCGTCGGCAGGCCGGCCGCCTGCAGATCGGCCTGCACCTCGGCCAGCGACGCATTACGCACGAAGTTCGCGTCCAGTGCACGTGCGCCCTGACCATCGCTCAGCATGGTCACACCCACCTTGCCAAGATCCACCCGTGCCGCCCCCTCGGCCACCTGTATCGCCCGCGGCACGCTGCTGGCGCAGGCCGACAGGAACACACTTATCAAGGCCGCGCCCAGCACGGTCCAGCCTGCAGAAAACGGTCGGTTCTTCATGGTCACGCACTCCTCTGGGGATAGGTTCAAACAGTGGATAAAGGCGTCCGGGCCATGCAGCCAATGCAGCCCGGTCAGGCTTCAGGCCTGCCACACGCGAACAAAGTTCCGTGCCCGGGCGGCAGGTCGCCCGCCAGTGTAGGCCAGCACGCGCCGGCGCCCCTCTATCGAAGCCATGCAGACAGGCAATCGGCCGTACGTCGGGCCTTGCCGCTTCAGGCCCCGGCGGGGTCGCGGGAGGCGCGATAGCAGTTCCGCCCGGCCGCCTTGGCCGCGTACAGCGCCTGGTCGCCATGCAGCAGGATGTCGTCGAGCGCTTCATCAGCCAGGGCCAGATGCCCGCCCACACTCACGCTGATGGCGACCTGTGCCCCCTCCGCGCCGCTCGGCTGCGGATGGGCCTGCACTGCGGCACGCAGCCGCTCGCCGAGATGGTCGAGCACCTCCGCATCTGCCACATCGAGCAGCACCAGAAACTCGTCGCCACCCCAGCGCGCCGCCACGTCATAGGGGCGCAGAACGCTGCAGATCGTGTCCGATACCGCCTTGAGCACCTGATCCCCGACCGCATGGCCATGCCGGTCGTTGATCTCCTTGAAGTAATCGATATCCAGCCACAGGATGCCGATGCGACCATGCTCACGAGCCGCACGGGCCAGCCTCGCCTCGATGCGCTCGGTCATGCCGCGCCGGTTCAGCAGTTCAGTCAGCGGATCAATCTTGGTCAGGCGCTCCAGGGCCATCGTCCGTTCCTGGATGCGCGCCTCCAGATCCAGGCGCGATTCGATCACGCTTCGCGCCATCCGGTTGAAACGCTCCAGCAGGCCGCGGATTTCACCGGCACCGGCATGCTCCACCTGTACGGATCCGGCCGCCGAGGGCTTGCCCGATTCGATTTCGGACATGGCGTGATCCAGCTGGCTCAACGGTTTGAGCACGAAATGCCCGAGCGCAAGATTGAAGAGCAGCAGCACGCCCAGCAAGGTCAGCACATAAGCCACGAAGATGCCGGCAAAGCCTCCCAGTGGCAGCAGCACATCGAGATCCAGCAGGGTGATCTCGTACCAGTCGACTTCCGGCACATAGCTCACGCCAACCAACTGGCGCTTGCCATGGATGTTGACGAAGGTGGTGACGACGCTCTTGTGCATCGACTCCAGCTCCTTCATTGCGGCGAACACAGCCTGGCGGTCGAGCTGGCGATCAAACAGCAGGTCCAGGCTCTTGTTGGCTGCGCCGTGCCGGCTGATCGAGCTGAAATCGATGAAGGACTGGTTACGATGCAGCTGGATGGCTCCGTCATGATCCACGAAGAGCGTGGTCACACCTTCCCCTCCCACCTCCACCACATCCCGGATGAATGAGGTGAGGTCCAGCCCGGTACCTGCGATGCCCAGGATCTCGCCCCCATCGCGCATCAGCACATCCACCCACAGCTTGGTGATGCCCAGCTCCGGATCAGGATTCACATTGATGTGGAGATCGCGCCCCTGACGGATCAGGTCAAAGAACCAGGCATCCTTCGTCTCGCCACGCTTGAGAGTGTAGCGATACTCGTGACCGCTGAACGCGTTGGCGGCGTTGTTGTGAAAGTAGTGACCATTCCGGGTCAGGCCGACAAAGTAACTGTGATCGGTGAAGTTCTGCCGAAAACGCTCCATTTCATCCAGCGCCCGCGCCTTCTTCCGCGGACTGTCCGGATCGCGCGCCCATTCCAGCAGGGCGGGCGAGTCGGCCATCTGGCGCGACAGCGCCACCTCGCGCAGGATCGGCTGCAGCGTGCGGCTCCTGTCGTACAGCACCTGTTTCTCGGTGTAGCGCTGCGCCCACATCTCGAAGATGTTCTCCGCCATCGCACGCACCGTCAGCCAGGACGGAATGGCCGCCACGATGAAGAGCAGAACGGTCAGCAACAGGAAGCGTGGCTTGAGATTCATGACCAGAAAGGGATAGCGCGCCGTGCTGACCAGCATAGCCTCGTCAGCCATCGCCGAAAGTCGGAAATGCATCGGTTTCCGGCGGCTAGCCTGCAGCACCGACCTGGCCCTGGAAGCAAAAAGCCCGCCGAAAGGCGGGCTTTGAGGATGAGGGCTACAGACTGGGGATCAATAGTTCCAGTTTTCCTGGATGCGATTGACCGGTGCCGGATCCACGCCATTCCCGGGAGCGATACCTGTCTTCTTGCTGCCACCCGTCTTATCGATGGCGGTCACATCGGCGGCGGTGAGATTGCAGGAAGCAGTATTCCACTCGGCGCCGATGTCACTGGAATCGCCCGAGCCCTTTTCCACGCCCTTGAAGGTATGGCAGACCTCGATCTCGCCATTCCAGCGCAGCAGCAGCACATTGCGCAGAGTGGCTTTGTCGGCCGGCGAGCCGTTCGAGTAGCTGCTGTTCACACCCACGATGGTCTGGTGGTTGTGAATGCGCGAGTTCTCGATGATCACCGTGCGCGGGCCCTTGTTGCCGGTGCAGTCACCGCAGGAGCGATAGAACTTGCCGCCCTTGCTCTTCCAGTTGTCCGCCACGAAGCGGGTGATGTGGAGTGTGCCCTGGCCATTATGCTGGAAGGTCTTGTCGGTGCCGAGGAAAGCGCCGCCGCAATCCACCCGCATCGTGGTGCCGGGGCCGCCCTTGGCGGTAGCCGCATCTTCTCCGAGGTCTTCCCACCACACGTTGTAGACCGAGCAGTTACCCACGCAGTGCACGCCGTCTGCCGCCAGATTGCCGATCACCGCATTGCGCAGCGAGGCCCCCTCCTCCAGCAGGAACACCGGCGGCTGGCCCTCGGCCTGCCCACCGTTGGAAAGCTGGTAGCGCTTGCCGCCCGCGTCATAGGTTGTGCCAGCCGGCACCACATGGGTGGCGGTAAGTGGCACCGTATCTGCGGCCCCCACGTTCACGTAAGCCGGGCAGCCCGGCCAGGCCGAAAGCGTCACCGTGGCGCTGGTGGCCGCAGCCGAACTGGCGCTGGAGGCCTTTGAGCTGCTCACGGCCGAACTCGAAGCCTTGGAGCTGCTGGCTGCCGCAGCGCTGGAAGCAGCGGCACTGCTCGCGGCTGCGCTGGACTTGGCGCTGCTGGTCACGCTTGAGGATGAAGCCGTGCTGCTGATCGAGCACTCGTTGGTCCCGCCCGCCACCTTGGTGCCAGCACCAAAAGTGACCTCGCCGCACACGAAGCTACCCGAGAGCACTTTGTAGGTGAATTGATCGGAGCGGCCATAGGCCACCATCGTATTGGCAGCCACCGTACAGGTTTTACCCTCAGTACAGATCGTGGTGTAGCCCGCGGGCCGGTTGGCCGCACTGGCATCCAGCGCAACGCCCGCGATCAGCGCCATCAGCGCCAGGTGTTTGAATTGCATACTTGTCTCCTTGCTTTGGTTTTCTTACAGGACCGCCGAAGCAGCCCTGCGCTCGGGAGACCTGAACCAGGCGAACAAACGCAGCTCCCCGGAACATCCCCCGCCAGAAAGACTATGACCGCCACATGCCAAGCGCAAATCCGCCTGTCCATTCGAACAGGGTAAGTGCCAGACGGCAGCGTCTGGTCAGAGCCCGGATCAAGAAAAAGGCCGCCCGCAGGCGGCCTTCCAGATCGGGCGATGAAGCCTCAGCGGGTGGCGCAGAAACCGATGGAGCCCAGGCTGGCCCCGGCGGCCAGCGTACTGTTCCAGCCCGAGCCCTCGAAGCTCAGGGTGCTGCCACTTTGCTGCCAGCTCGCATTCCACATCTGGCTAACCTTGCCACTCACGGTGAGGCTGGCGCGCCACACCACTGCAGCAGCGGAGCTGTTGCGCACCGTCACACTGGCGCAGTAACCGCTCCCCCAGTCATTGTTGATGGTGTAGCTGGCGACCACGCCCCCTGCGGCAGTGCTGCTCGCCGCGGCACTCGACGAGGCAGCAGCGGAAGAAGCGGCCGAGCTGGCGGCCACTGAACTGGCGCTGGCGGCTGAACTGGCCTTGCTGGAGGATGCTGCCGACGAAGCCGCCTGCGATGAGGCGGCGGACGAGGCGCTACTGCTCCAGGTCCAGGTCGAAGCACCGCGCATGATCGAGGTGATCAACTCCGGATAAGCCCAGCTGAGCGTAGAGCGGTTCAGGAGGCCCATCACATCCGTCGTGCCGCTGTTGGTGTAGAAAACATTGTTGTCCCACACCAGCGCCGGCACGCGCGCCTTGGCGGCCGCCTTCACGTAGTACTCGGCATGCTTGATGCGCTCGGCCAGATTGCTCTTGTGCGTGCTGGCCCACTCGCCCATCACCACCGGGATGCCCTTGGCTACGTAACGGGTATTGATCCGCGCAAACAGCCCGTCGATGGCAGCCGTATCGGTAAAGGTCGAAGTACCCGGCACCTCCATCGCGAAGGCAAAGGGCAGATAACCGTGCACCGAAACCGCAATCATCGCGTCCGAGGGCAGCGTGTAGCCGTCAAGCTGATGGTCATAGGCCGAGGCCGCATAGGTCGGCAGCATCACCAGGCGCTTGGCGTTGTTGCCGCCGGTGGCGCGGATCGTCGTCAGTGCGGCCTTGTTGAGGCTGTTGATCACCGCAAAGGTCTCCGCTGTGCCCCACCAGTCGTCACCATTGCGCGGCTCGTTCATGGTTTCGAAGATCAGCTTGTCGCCATAACCCTTGAAGCGCGTGCCGATCTGCTGCCAGTACTTGCTGAGGCGATCCTTCGCTGCCGCTTCATTGGCATAGGTGGTGTTGAGCCAGCCATTCTGCGTGTGATGCACATTGATGATCACGTACAGATTGTTCTTCAGCGCGTAATTCACCACCTCTTCCACCCGGCTCATCCAGGTGCTGCTGATCGTGTAGCTGCTGCCGGTTGCGTAATCGTCCCAGGACACTGGCACGCGCACGGTCTTGAAGCCCGCCTTGGCCACCGCATCGATCATGGCCTGGGTCGTCTTCGGGTTCCCCCAGTTGGTTTCACCACCGATGGAATCCAGCGCATTGCCCAGATTCCAGCCGGGCATCATGTTGTCGGTGATCTCGAAAGGCGTATTGGCAGCCTGTGCGCCGGCGCTCAACAGCAACGCGGCCAGGAGCAGGAAATTTTTCAAGGGCTTCAATGGCTTGTGCAAGATAACTCTCCCCGGAGATATGACGAATTCGGGCCAGCACCTGAAAGAGCCCGCTGGCGGCTTCGGGAGTGATGCTCACTGAGCCGGCCGCGCCGCACCAAGCCAATCTCGACGACCGGCCGGCGGCGGCGGCGGACTGTTGCCGCAGCGCCTTACGCGCATAATGCGCAGGCCTATTCAACGCCCGAACCACCGTGCCCCTCCGCCTGCCCGAACTGAACTGGTCCTCGCTGATCACCCCGCTGCACGCAAGGCTGCCGCCCTGGCTGCAAAGCCTGCTGCAGCACCTGCGCCACCCCGGCTGGCGCGAGATCCTCGGTCTGCTGGCCCTGCCCCCGGCGCTCATTTTGCTGTGGACACTGCTGCTGATCCCCTTCACCCCGGGCATCTCGGATATCCGCAAGGCACGCGATGAATCACCCACCCGTGTGCTCACCCTGGACGGCAAGGAACTCGCCAGTTTCAAGCGCGGCAACCGGGACTGGGTTGCGCTGGAGGCCATCTCGCCGCGCGTGATCGACGCCCTGATCGCCACCGAAGACAAGCGTTTCTACGACCACTTCGGCATCGACTTCTATCGGCTGGGCGGTGCCTTCCTCGCCACCTTGCAGGGCGACACCCAAGGCGGCTCCACGATCACCCAGCAGCTCGCGCGCAACCTCTTCCCCGAGGAAATCGGCCGCCGCCAGAACATCAACCGCAAGCTCAAGGAAGCCATCACTGCGCTGAAGATCGAGGCGCTGTACACCAAACAGCAGATCCTCGAAACCTATCTCAACACGGTGCCCTTCCTCTACAACGCCTACGGCATCGACATGGGCGCGCGCACCTACTTCGGCAAGCCCGCGCGTGAGCTGGATCTGCTCGAAAGCGCCACCCTGATCGGCATGCTCAAGGGCACGGCCTACTACAACCCGGTACAGAACCCCGAGCGCGCCCGCGAGCGGCGCAACCTCGTGCTCTCGCTGATGGCCCAGCAGGACAAGCTCGAAGCCAAGCGCTACGAGGCGCTGGCGAAGCGCCCGCTGAAGCTCGATTTCGAACGCCAGAGCGTGGAGCCCGGCGAAGCCCCCCACTTCACCGCCCAGCTCAAGCGCTGGCTGATCGATTGGGCCGACAAGAATGACTACGACATCTACACTGACGGCCTCGTGGTCGTCACCACTCTGGACTCGCGTCTGCAGAAATACGCCACACGCGCCGTGGAGCAACGCGGCCGCCAGCTGCAAGGCGTTGCGGACAACGCCTGGGCTGGTCAGTGGCGCGCCGGTCACCGCATCGTCGAAACCCTGATCCGCGAAACCAAGCCGTATTCGGAAGCCATTGAAGCCGGTGAAGCACCCGAAGCCGTACTGAAACGCCTCAGCCGCGACACCCGCTTCCTGCGCCAGCTGCGAGAGGACAAGACCCGCGTGCAGGCCGGCTTCCTCGCCATCGATCCGCGCGACGGCGCAGTGCGCGCCTGGGTCGGCAGCCGCGACTACACGGACGACGCCTGGGACCATGTCCATCAGGCTCGCCGCCAGCCCGGCTCCACTTTCAAGCCCTTCGTGTATGGCGCGGCCTTCGCCCAAGGGATGAAGCCGGACGACACTTTCCTCGACGCGCCGGTCGAAATCCCGCTCGGCGGGAGTGAGGTCTGGCGGCCGGACGACGCCGAGCCGCCCAGCAATGAACCCATGACGCTCGCCACCGGTCTCGCGCTCTCGCGCAACCGCATCACCGCGCAAGTCATGCAGCAGGTCGGCCCCGCCCGCGTCGCGCATCTAGCGCGCGCCATGGGCGTGCGTGAAAGCAAGCTCGATGAAGTGCCCTCGCTGGCACTCGGCACCAGCCCGGTCACCCTCTACGAGATGGTCTCGGCCTACGCCACGATTGCCGACGAAGGCCGCTACCGCGTGCCGTACATGGTCGCGCGCATCGAAAATCGCAAAGGCGAAGTGCTCGCCGAATTCCAACCGAACGCGCCGGAGCGCACGATTTCTGCGGCTGCACTGGATACGCTGCTCGACGCCATGCGCGGCGTCGTCACCCGTGGCACCGGCGCCGGCGTGCGCGCCTGGGGCGTAAAGGGCGATCTCGCCGGCAAGACCGGCACCACCCAGGGCAACACCGATGGCTGGTTCATCCTCATGCACCCGCAACTCGTCGGCGGCGCCTGGGTCGGCTTCAACGACGCGCGCATCACCCTGCGCAGCGACTACTGGGGCCAGGGCGCGCACAGCGCGCTGCCCATCGTCGGTGATTTCTTCGCCCGTGCTCAGGGTGCGCGCATCGTCGAGACCGACGCCCGCTTCGCCAAGGCCGTAGACGACACCCTGCTCGGCCAGTTGCACAAATGGTATGACTCGGTTTTCGGCGCCGAAACGCCGGTCGAAACGCCCGCGCCACCTCGCCCCGTGCCCGCTACGGAACCAACAGCCAGTGCCCCGCAAGCCGAGGCCTCGGCACCAGAAGCGCCGCCGGCCAGCGAGTCGGCCCCGGCCGAGCCTGTAGCGCCCGGCAGCGCCCCGCTCCCGGCCGGTTCCGCGCCGGTGTCTGCAGCATCAGCGCCAGCGCCTTCGGCGAGTCAGCATTTATAAGGGAGCCGGAATACAGACACGGCCAGGCCAGGCTGCTAAAAAACCTCTCAAACCTCCAAGTCAGTCGCCTCGCCGGTCTGGCGAGCCAAGCGCCGGAAGCTGGTATCGACCATTTCCTGATAGCTGCGGACCATGGCGTCCGCCCCGCATTCTGAGTAGGTGGGGCGCGCAAAAGGAGCATCAACCTCCTCCAGTACGCGCATGACAATCAGGTGCGCCTCAGGCAAACGCCGACGTAACTCAGCAACGCTCTGAGCCAAAGCCCGGGCATGATCTTCAGGCGCCACACAGGTAATGAAGACGAGCGGAATATCAGCATCCGCCTCAATTTCGGCCAGCGCGCCGTGACTCAGATAGCGCGCCTCAAACTCCTCGCTATGCAGCACGTTGACGCACGCCTTTGCAACAACGATGGCAACCGGGTCACCAATATCCGTCACCAGGATGCTGCAGTCCCGCCGTGGATTCAGGCTGCGATAGCTGTCCGGAGTGCCGTTATCCGGTGCCGTAATGCGCAGTACAGAGCCCTGGGTCGAACTCCGGCGCAAGGAACGCTTGCGCGACATCGCCTCAATCAAGCCAGAAACTGCCCTGTTCATGTGCGCCTGCTCATCCCGGGTGATTTCGTGCTCACCGAAGTCGATATAGGCCAGCTTGACCGAAGCCAGCAAAACCTGGTCGCAGTACTCGCGCAATGGCTTGTCCTTCAGAAACTGCCTGAGCCCGCGTACCAGTTCGGGAGCATCCCCCGAGAGCGCACGCTGATAGAAACGCTCGACATGACTCAGTGCAGGCAGGTCTCCCAGCAGGATTTCAAGGAAATTCAATGCAGGCACGTAACGCCCCGCCACCACCAGACACAGCGTCAGCGGTGTGGACAGAATCAGTCCGACCGGGCCCCACAAAGCACTCCAGAAGATGGCTGAAATCACCACCGAGAGCGGCGACAAACCAGTGGAGTGACCATACAGTTTGGGCTCGAAGAACTGTGCAACCACAATCTCGACAAACATGAACACGAGCAAGGTATGGATCACGGGTGCCCATCCCTCAGCCATGGCGGCTGACATGAGCAGCGCCGCTCCTGCCGCCAACCAGATGCCGATATAAGGCACAAAACGCGACACAGCAGTGAGTGCCCCCCAGAACAAAGCACCACTGATCCCCGCCAAGCTCAAACCGGCGGCGACCAGGCTGCCCACCAGCGCATTCACCGCGAACTGGGACACAAAGAAACGTGACAGACGCTCGGTTGCGTCCGTGATCGCCTGTGTTGTGGCGCGCAGATTGCTGCCCCCTGCAAGGCGGATCAAACGATCGCGCATCAAATCAAAATCAAGCAGGATGAACACCAGCAGAATGAAGACGATTCCCCCTGTCTCAAGGGGAGGCACAATCCGCTCGGCTAGCTTAGAAATGATCTCGAAAGGCTTGGGGTGAGGCTCAGCAATCTGCACTTTCACCGGTTGCTCACGGCCATCCAATCCTGGCGAAGCAATCAGCGGAGGCAAAACGGTTTTGGCAGGCGGCTCTGGTGACAACTTGTTCACCAGATGATCGGCCTGGGTCAGCAACGCATCCAGCTTGCCGAGCGTCAAACGATCCAGCGTCTGGAGCTTGTTGCGGATGGTCGACTCATATTGCGGCAAGCTGCTCGCCAAACGGATGGCCTGGGAGCCGAGCACAACCGCCGTGATCGAAACCGCAGCGAAAAGCAGGAAGACCGAGATCGCCACCGCCTGCACCTGTCCCAGCCCCCAATGGCGAAGCCGGCGGATCAGCGGGGCGACAAGCAAACCGAGAAAAATAGCCAGAACGATGGGGACCAGAACATCCCGCCCATAGTCCAGCAATAGCAGCACCACAGCCCCTCCCAGCAATTTCGCAAGCTGGTCACTAGGTGTTGGCTTCGCAGTTTTCAGGGTTGGCATGGGGTGGGTTTCATCATGAACAGGTTGGAAAGCGTCTCTCAGAAACTGCTCACGATCTTACTGCGAGGCCGTGATCAGAGCTCATGCACTGCTCGGAATCCTCATTTATCAACATAAACGCTGGTTCCTGCGCTGCTCCTCACCCTGCTGACGGCCTCTCGCTACCGATCGTGAACAGCCTCTCACCGCTGGGGCACATACCCAGAATTGTGTACGAGCTCAGGTGTTTGAGCACGTCAGGCAAAGCGGCAAAGGACAAGCCTTATTCCTGCATATCCCGCTCTGAACGGCTAGCTCGTCATACTCAAGCACGGCCTTGCAGCCACGCAAGAAGGGGCACCCCGGTTTTCCCTGACTTAATTTCCGGACGGAAGGGACGTAATAAAACAGCATTCCGGCGCGCCGGCCGGCAATGTGTGATGCTTTGCGGGAGCGAAGTCATGGCCGAAATGCACCGGCTGGAACCCGATCAACTGAAACTGGATCAGCCCCTGCCTTGGGATGTCTATGACGGCAGCGGCCATCTGCTCCTACGCAAGGGCTTTGTAATCCAGAGCGACGACCAGATCGCAACCCTCATCGAACGCGGCATGTATGTGAATGCTGCCGAGTACCGCAAGCATGAAGCCGAGAATACACCGGCCCGGTACGATGCAATGTCACTCTGGGAAAGCGTCCAGGCCCACCTGGCTTTCATTGCCGAAGCCATGCCTCAAGACGGCAGCATGCAATCCGAAATTACCCGCCTCGCACGCCAGGCGATGCTGATCTCAGAGCGCAGCCCGGATCTGGCCCTGGCTGCAATCATGCTGCTGGATCAACGCAATTATCCGGTAGCCCACAGCCTGCATACCGCCCTGATCGCCGACATGGTCGCCCGCTCCGCTAACTGGAGTGCCGCAGAGCGGACCAGCCTCGTCTGTGCCGCGCTGACGATGAACATCGCCATGCTTGAACTGCAACTACGCCTGTGTAACCAGCAGGAAAAACTCTCACCACAGCAGCGTACCGCCATCAACAATCACCCTGCCGAAAGCGCGCGCCAGCTGATCGTTTGCGGTGTGGAAGATGACGAGTGGCTGCGTGCCGTGCTCGAGCACCACGAAACACCGGAAGGCCTTGGTTACCCGCGCAAGGTCCGCACGCCGAGCGATCTGGCCATGCTGGTCCACACGGCAGACGTCTTTTGCGCCAAGGTCAGTCCGCGCTCCCATCGCAAGCCGATGATCGCCAGCGAAGCCACCAAATCTGTATTCACCAAACTCGCGCACGGCGGGAAAAACCCCTTCCCTGCAATGCTCGTGAAAGAAATCGGCATCTACCCGCCCGGCACCATCGTCAGGCTCGTTAGTGGCGAAACCGGGGTTGTCCTCAAACGCGGGCCGAACGCAAAGTCCCCCGTCATTGCCACCCTCATGAACGCCAGCGGCATGCCGTCACTCAAGCCGGTCATCCGCCATACGGCAACCGACGCAAGCGCCGCCGTAGGTATGGCCCTTTCGCTGGACAGAATCATGATCGGCGTGAACTTTCATCAACTCTGGGGCGCCGCCGAACACTGAATGCCAGCCTCAGGTACACGCCAGAATCAGCCGCCCATCCAGATTTCGACTCGCCCAAAAGCTGTATCACCCGGCATGCTATTTATAGCGTGCCATACCCTGAACCGGACCTAATGGGGCTCGCAACCCATCAAGGTTGCATTGCAACCGGCACCGGGTTCAAAGTCTCAACGCCAGAATCCTCGTGCGCACAGACAACCCGATTACGGCCTGTCGCCTTGGCGACATAGAGTGCCGCATCGGCATGCTGCATCAAAGATTCGAGCTTTTCAGGCTTGGGCGCCGTGATCAAGCCTATGCTGATCGTCAATGTGGTCTCCAGATTGTCCACAAGAGGAATAGCCTCGACCGCCGCCCGCAAACGCTCCGCAATCGTCTGTGCCTGCGCTTTATCCGTATTGATCAGAACCAGGCAAAACTCTTCTCCGCCAATCCGCCCCAGAATGTCACCCGTGCGCAAGGTGGCCTGCAAAGCTTCGGCACACAGCCTCAACGCCTGATCTCCGATAGCGTGACCATGTCGATCATTGATCTGCTTGAAATGATCGACATCAATCATGAGCACGCTGATCGGGAATTTCCCGTGCTTGAGTGCCTGCGTACCCATGTCAGTGAATGCGCCACGATTCAGCACACCAGTTAGGCTATCCAGCATTGCTTTCCGAAGAAGATCCTGATTGAGCCACTCCAGCTTGGCCAACAGGATCACCAGCGTGCACATGATGCCGTAAGCAAGCCCGCCCAGAATCAAAATGGCCTGAATCGGGCTCTTACCGAGTAATTGTGTGAACGGTGCAGGATCCAGCCAGCACAGCAAAGCACGCACGAAAAAGCACAGAGCAAAAAGCGCCGAACTGATGACCAACCATCTTTGCAGCAATGAGCCGGGGGGCCAGGTACCACGCCTGAGCATCAAGCTGATCAGCACAACCTGGCTACCGTAAACAATACTGGTAACGATGACTCGCATGGCAATGTCATCAATAAAGATCAGCATCAAGACACAGATCAGCAATACCGGGGCAAGCATCACCCAGCGGGGAACGGCCTGATCGACCAGGCGTCCGAAAGCCAGATGGGAAACAGAAAACGCACACGCAGCACAGCCGTTGTACAGAAGGATTGCAGCCAGATGCGGCATCAACGGGCGCAGGAACAGGAGCAGGTTGCCTGTGCCATGCATGATCAGCGCTAAAGACCAGAACCGCGCGCTGGCATGACTGTGTCGCTCACACATCAGCAAGGCTGCCAGCAGCCACTGCACGATTGCCTGCGTCATCAGGAGAGTAGGAGAGTCAAGCGAGAGCATGCGTTGTCCAGTTGAGCTGGGGCATCTACGTCGCAAAGCATGGGGACGCCCGAAATAAGCCTTGTGAGCGAGACTGTCGAGGCATTTTAAGTGGCCGAACAATCACAATTTCAGGGCAAATGCTGAAAGCAGCTCAAGCGCTTGTTAATTTTCTTGTCCGCCGCGCCAAATCACACACCCGCGGCTGTGCGCGTAGGCCCCAACAACACAAGACCAGCTTCCAGACAGCGCCAGCCCCACCCTTGCGCAAAGCACTCCAGGCAAGACTGGCTACCGAAAATCGGGGCAAATTCAAACCTTGTAGCGGGCGACCACCCCCTGCATCGTCCGGGCTAACTGATCCAGCTCATTCGCAATCCGAGCGCTCCCCTGTGCCGTCTCGCTGCTCTCCTCTGCCATTTGCGCAATCCGTTCCACATGCCCGGCAATATTATTGCTGGTGCTGCCTTGCTCCCGGATAGCACTCGAGATTTCTTCAGACATATCCAGCACACCACGGCTGCTCGCATGAATCCTGTTGATGGCGTCGCAAGCCACGCCAGCACGCAGCACTCCGTTATCCACCATTGCGACCGCCTCCTTCATGCGCTTGGCTGCATCCTGAGACAGCATGCGAATCGATTCAACCATGGACGAAATCTCCGCCGTCGAGCCCGCGGTTCGCTCGGCAAGCTTGCGTACCTCATCGGCAACGACCGCAAAACCACGCCCCTGCTCACCGGCACGCGCAGCCTCAATGGCAGCATTCAGCGCCAGCAGATTAGTCTGATCAGCTACTTCGCGGATCACCAGCACAATGCTGGAGATCTTGTTCCCGTGCGCCTCAAGCTCGGTGATGCTGCTCGCTACATGGTTGACGTACTGAGCGATCGAATTGATGTCATTCACAGTCTCATTAATGACATCAATCCCCTCTCGTGCAACCTGTCCGGCTTCGCGCGAGAGATCACGCGCCTCCCCAGCCCGGTCTCCGACATGGTTGATGCTCACGGTCATCTCTTCGATTCCGGCTGCCATGCTTGAAGCCGCATCACTCTGCTTCCGGGCAGCCAATGCACCTTGCTCTGCACTCAAATTCATCTGACCCGAAGCCTGTCCAATACGGTGTGTCTGCTCCGCAATACTGCGGAAGCTCTGGGCAAGCTTGTCAACCAAGCGGTTCAGGCCCTGCGAAACGCGTGCAATCTCGTCGGCCCCTCTCACATTGGCCCGCGAAGTGAAATCCAGATCGCCTTCTATCCGGGTCATCGTTCGCTGGATGTCTGTCAGCGAGATATTGATTCCCTGGATAACCGAGTAACTCATCCAACCCACCACCAGCACCGCCACGATGCTGGTCATGATGGAGATCACAACGCTACGGTCTGCATTCGCCAATGCCGAGGCGGACTCTGCCTCAGCCGTCTTCATACCCAGCCCCAGATGCTCATCCAGCAGTTTAGAAAGCTCTGCCCGTTTGCTACCCATCGGCCCCGCCATTTGAGCATCCGTCCCGGAGGTACGTGCCCGCTCAAGGTAGGTAGAGAGCATGCCCAGATACTCGCCAAGCAAACCCTTCTCCGCCTCATACAACGCTCTGCCCTTTTCAGTACGAACCATGGCCTCATAGCTGTCGAAATTCTTGCGGATACTTCCCTTCAGTGTTTCAAGATCTCTCAGGATGGACTCCTTGGCAGCAGCATCCTGCGCCAGGGTGAACCTGAAGAGTCCCAGAGCTATCTGCTGCTGTTCTGAACGCACGGTGTGCATCAGATCAAGCCCCGGAATGGAACGGCTGTTGATCGTACTGATCGCCTTCGCTTGCTTCACCGAAGACTGAATCCCCACCAGGCTAACTATCAACAAGGCAAAGCCGGCGCAGCAGGCCAGCAAAATCAGTTTCTTGGCTATGGTCATGACAGAGCTCGCGAAATATCAGGATGAGAAAAGCGTGTCATCTTGAAATCGACAAGTGCCACGGAAGCTTGAGGCTGATTACTGGCCCTTAAAAACAAACTAGCGACAAGATCAAACAAAGAGGGCAAAAAAAGCCCGGCAACGAGGTTTTTACTTCATTTCACACATGCCCTAAGACGGCCACACACTTGGCGAACAACTCGAACAGCTCGAAACCCTCACCGGGATTCGCCCGAAACAGGCGTTTGTGGATCGCGACTATCGTGGTGCCGACGTGCCTGAGGGTTGCACGATGTACGTCTCAGGTCAGAAGTGGGGTGTTAGCGCAGCGCTCAAGCGTTGGATCAAGCGGCGCAGCGCCTTCGAGGCGCTGGCCCGGCGTTTGAACACTTGCCAAGCAAGTATCTGCGTCAGCCCGATCACTTCATGTAACAGACTGAATAGCTCGACGCTGGAGTGCACGGAGCATCACATCAAGCAATGCACGCAGGTGCAGAATGGAGTGATGCCCTACCGGCGCATTCTTCGGCATGGCCTGCAATACAGCAGACCATGCCGGCTTAAACAGAAAAATCATGCGAACGCCATTTCTTCAGCACGTACTCCGGCTGGCTGGCATTGCGCTCACTCGTGAGACACGCCCAGTTTTCACGCACGCCACTGCTCAGAGGAGGCAATAGCATCAACGCTCCAAAACCTTGCGCCAGAACTAAGGCTTCAGGAAGGGCTCAAGATCTTGCGCGAATCCAGGCGAGTTCAGAGTTGATCTCGTTACAAAGAAAATACCGGGATCAATCACATTCTGCTCGGGCGCCTTACCTGAAGCTGCTGCGTAGGCAATCCTGACCCCCAGATACCCCATTTGATAAGGCCGCTGCACCACCACACCGTACAAATGATCCTTGTTCAAGGCATCAATGAATGCCTTGCTCATATCAAATCCAATAAGCCTCACCTTGCCGGCCAGCCCCGCCTTCTGAAGCGAACTGAGGGTCGCCAGGGTTGTGGATTCATTCGGCGTAAAGATGCCATCAAAGGGTTGTTTTAAACGCTCAAGAGCGCTTTCTGAACGTGTGCGCGCTTCGCCCACATTGCTTCCGATCCACTCGTCGAGCACAACCGAAAGCCCCGCCGCTTTCACTGCCGCCATGAACCCTCGTTCCCGATCGTCTGTCGACGTCACCCCGCGCTTCATCCGAAACACGACCACCCTCCCATGCTTGCCGAGGATACGGGCCATCTCCCTGCCGGCTACGCCTCCCGCCAGATAGTTATCTGTTGCCACTATCGCGGCAGCTTCACTGCCTCCGAAACTGCGGTCGATATAAACAGTCGGCACGCCGTTCAAGCGCAGTTGAGCAACCTCCTTGGCGCGCTCAGGCACATTCGGCGCCAGCACCAAAGCGCTGCAGCGTTTTTGCGCGATCACCGCCAGAATTTCCTTCTGGGCATCCGGATTATTTTCATCAGACGGGCCACGGAAATAAATATCCAGGCCCAGCTCGAGCCCGGCCTGCCGCGCGCCACGCCCAACCTCCCCCCAAAAGGCGTAGCCCCCACCGGCAGGAACCACGCCAATACACGCCTTCTCAGCGGAAGCGCCCATGCTGACGCTGGCGCACCAGGCCAGCAACACAAAACGCATGAAGATGCTGTTGCAATGCACGTCCTTCTCCTCCGCGGAAAAGACATGAATAAGTCATCACTTTATAGGAGCGCACGCGTGCACAAGCCAAGGCCGTGCTCATACAGCGCGTGCCAAGCGACTGACAACTCAGGCCAGCCAACACCCCTCGTCAAACAGGCTGCGGCTCATGGCTTTTCAGCTCACAAGCAACGACCTCACCCGATCAGCGTGAAGCCAGCTTGAAGCGATCCACGCTGCCGTGAAGCGCATTGGCCAGCGATTTCATATCACTCGAAGTCTGCGACATCGAAGCGGCCGCCGCGGTGTTTTCATCGACCATGCGAACTACGATCTCGACCCTCCCGGCAATGTCACGGCTAGCAGCCGACTGCTCCTGGAGCGCCGAGGAAACCTCATCGATCGATTGCTGCACAGACTGCGCTTCCCGCTCGATCTCATGGATGAAAAGATCTGCGTTGCGCGCCATTTCCAGACCGCGCTGAACAGAAGAAACCGCTTCAAACAGCTTCTGACTCATCTGACTGGAGCCGGACTGGATAGCCGTGACCATTGCACCGATCTCCTGCGTGGAATTCGTGGTGCGCTCGGCCAGCTTCCGCACCTCATCCGCCACCACCGCAAATCCGCGCCCCTGTTCACCAGCACGCGCGGCCTCAATGGCCGCATTGAGTGCCAAGAGATTGGTCTGGTCCGCCAACTCCTTGATCACCTGCACGATCGAAGAGATGCGCTCCGACTCCTGGCCAAGCGCACGCGCCGTATCCGAACTCTGGTTGATCGAGTCGGCAACCGTATCGATCTGGGCCACCATCCGATTGATGTCCTTGCTTCCCTCATTGGCCTTGGTACGTGCCTGGGTTGAGGCCTGGCGAGCCTGCTGCGAAATATCGGTGATGTGATCAATGCTGGTCGACATCTCCTCCAGCGCAGCGGCCATTGCGGAGGCGGACTCCGACTGGGTCTCGATACTGTTATGAACGGCTCTGGCCGTGTCCTCAAGCTGATGGGCTGCCGCATCAACCTGCGTCGTACTGCCGCGAATGTTCCCTAAGGCCTCGCTCATGGCGAAGGTCATGCGTGCAAAAGCCGATTGCAACTGGCCAACCTCATCTTTGGAGCTGCTCTGGATGCGCACGCTGAGGTCTCCCTCCGCCAAACGGCCAGCCTGGCCTATCATCTCCTGGATAGGTGCCGTAATCGAACGGGTCACCAGCAGCGCACAGATCACAGCGGCCACCGCCGCCAGCGTAAAAGCCACCAGCAATAGCAACTGGCTGGAGCGCGCATTCGCCACCAGTAATTCGGTGATGTCCGCAGCATGCGTCTCCACAGTCGAAATCAGCTTGTCTGCAGCAGCCTGCATCGCACCTGCAGCGGGGCCACCCTTGCCCATCGTGGCCAGCGCCCCCTCGCGATCACCCGCAGAGGCCTGCCTGACGATCTCCGCCGTGGATGGCTGGAGTACATCCAGGCTCGCCTGAATGGCCGCCGCAGCCTCCTTGATATCGACTTCCGGCCCCTCGGCAAAAGGCTTCAGCTTGGTCTTGATCGCCTCCAGGCCTTCGAGCATCTTCGGCCCAATCGTCGCGTCTGACTTGAGCAGAAAATCACGCGAAACAATACGGAAACGCATGATTTCATACAGCAGGCTAGCTGCCATGCGTGAGCGCTCCACACCCTGCTGCTGCACGAGATTGGCGCCATTACGGATCTCAGCGCCCTTCAAACCCGCGAGCATTGCAGCGCTCCCAAAAAGCGCAAGCACTACACCGAACGCGAGCATGAGACGCATGCCAATCTTGATGTTTTTCACAGCCTTACTCCTGGAGCTCTTCAGTCAAGTAATCGGAGCAAGAGCCTTTCACCATTCTGAAAAGTAAGGCTCGTCGCTAACAACAGGCTTAACGACGGGTAAACCTTGATTCTGAAGGCTGTACTGTCGGACAAATATAATCTGGCGTCTTGCCTGCCTGCGTCTTGCCTGCCTTTTACCCATTGAGTCCTACCGGCTGAAAACAGCTACCTCAACGCTTGCAGCGATCAGCCTTTTCCGAGAAAGCCACTTCGATTTGTGGTCGATACGCCGGAAACTGCTTGGCCATGTGCCACACGGTCAGTACAGAAGTCGAGCACACCAGCTCGCGGATGGCGCTTTGTTTGACCGCTTCCGGCAACTCAGCGAAATCCAAATACTCCAGCCCCGTAATGAGGGTTTTACCAAGAGGTTTGGAGCGCACGGAAAGGCGGGCATAGCGAACCGAGAACGGGCGGCCACTCCATGAGCGGGTATCGTCGACTTTCAGGCCACCGTTATGACGGATCTCGTAGCAATCCGTGCTCTTGTGCGGGCAGCTTGCATGCAAGGTCCGCCCCGTCTCGATATCCCGCACGATCGGAGCGATCTGGGCTGTAGGTGTGGTGTAGGAATCCGAGCCGTAATCGTGATCGATGTAATCACTGGCATACCAGGTGCCCACCACTTCCGGATAAATCCGGGCGTCTGTAGCCGCCACGCAACCATGAATATCCAGCACAACAGCGCCCGCCATGAAGACTCCAAACAAATACCACAACCCCTTGCTCAGCCCCGCATGCATGCGCGCCGGCCAGCCGGTTTTCGCCTGGCTGATTTTTTTGTGCAGGTAAGTCACCAGGCTGGCAAAAAGCAGATACGCAAGCACCCACCAGGCAATTTCCATTTCGGTCGAGAATGAAAAACCGAAAGCGCTTTCAAGAAGGGAGGCAGCCAGCGTCCCTGTCAGGCTGAAGAACAGTGCCAGAAAGCCTAGCGCCACTACACCACCCATGAGCACTCCCTACTTCAGTCACCTGCTGCGTTTTACATGCCAGCGCTTATCGCCACACCAATCTGCCCTGCCGGAGCAAAGCGGATGGCACGGCCACTACGCTGGATTACACGATCTGAACACCCACTGGCTGGGCTTGAATCTCGCCAGCGGGCCATCGGGCACCTCCTGACCGAACTCCGCCGCAATGTCGTACTCGATCAGCGGCACATCAAACCTTGCGATCTGCCCCGTTTTGCAGGCTTGCCCCTGAATGACCTGATCGCGCGCCAATTCCAGTTCTCCCTGCACACTCTGCAAAGCAATCGCCCACGCACCGGCAATCAGCACCGGCTCCGGAAAGCGTGCCGAGATCAAACCCGTGAGTTTCTGTGGCCGCTCAGGCTCTCCATTATCAAACGCGTCATAACGAGTGATCTGCGTCCCCCTTGGCATCAGCAACTCGCCATGTTGAACGGGCTGGCTCAAGGTGAAATGAGCGCGTTTCTCGCGGTTGAGCGCCTGCTCTTTTATCTCGATATAAGTCCTGTACCCATCAAGCAAAACAAAGGCATAAAAACAATCCAGCAGTGCCACCAGAACCGCGGCCGCGATCAGTTTGCCTTTATGCCGGGCAAGGCTCTCACGCCCCGCTTCGGTACGCCGTTTCAGCACAAAAATCAGGATCAGACCCAGCGTGCCCATCAGGCACAGACCGGGCAACACCAGCGCTAGGAAAATGAAAAACAGGCCAGGAACAGGAGCAAAAATCATATGTGCGAGAATCGAGCGTGACGCAACCCAATGACCAGCTTCAGGGCTGAGATTGCCCAACCGCCAGGCCACAAGGAAACTCATGGCGACAAGGTGGCCCCGTCGCCAACTACATAAGTCTAGCGCCGCAGGTGCAGGTACAGGCACAAGGTGTACGCCATGCGAAGATGCCGCCGCACCTGCCATACCGCGCGCTGTTCCTCGGAGACCTTGAACGATGAAACCCGTCTTGCACGCACTGCTTGGCCTCGCCGCCCTGCTGCTCTCGGGCAGCATCTCGGCCCGGCCCGAAGCCCCCATGCTGCTCATGAGCACACCGGGCGAAGCACTGGTGGTCGACATCCCCGAAAACCCGCCGCTGCCACCGATGCAGCTCAAGGATGCGTGGTATGCCGTATCGCTGGAGGGGCAGAACCTGATCCTCAGCCGCACGGACAAAACCCGCGTGCCCGACTGGCAACTGGTGGCACGCAAGACCGGCCCCACGCCCCAGACCACCACACCGGTCCGCCACGCCCTCACCCTGCCCGCACCGGCCTTGCTGGCCTTCCGCCTGATGAGCACTGGCGGCAACGAGAAGCTCCCTGCGCTCAAGCCCGGCAGCTACCCCTCAGCCCTGAGCGCACCGGCCCTGCTGCACGATCGCTGGGCGGCCTCAGTGCAGGCCAATGGCAAACTCTGGTCGCTCTCCACCCCCTCGCAGCGCCGCCAGGATGGCGCCCTCCTGGCGGGCTCCCTGCAACTCGTGGCCACCGATGCGAAAGGTGAAAAGCACATCCTCGTGCCGCCGGCGCATGGCATGGCCTTCGAGCGGCAAGAGCTGTTGTGGGTCGGCGCCCTGCGCAGCGATTCCGAACTCGATCTGCTGCTCAAACGCACCTGGCTCACCGGCGAAGTGGAATACGTGCTGAAGCTCGGCGACTCACTGGGCTACGCCCGGCTGGATACGGACTATCCGATCCAGCGCTTCGCGCAAGGCATCGAAGAGTACGAAGGCACGGAAACCCATGCTTCCCAACAGCGGCGCCTGCCTGAAGGCAAGTTTGGCCTTGCAGCGCTCAACCTCTCCGAGGAAGCCTGGAACCAGGCCATCGCCAGCGCCGAAAGCGAAGGCCTGCCCCGGCAACTGTTCGATCGCCAGCTGATGCTCAACGGCGAGAAGATCCGCTTCAGCTTCGAATACCTGCCGCGCCTGGCCGCCAATGGCTCGGAGCCTTCATCCAGCCAGTTCATGTGGGAGGGGCCGGTGCTGGTGCGGGCGCATTTCCGGGGCAAGAGCCAGACCCTGCAGCAGACGGGCCCGCTCGACGGCTCCGCCCTGCGCCTGCAGGTGGACATGCTCAATGGCGAACCTGCCATCGAGATAAGCTGGGCCCCGCACTACAACAACAGCTTCGTGAGCTACTGGGTGTGGAGCGAGCGCGACAAACGCTTCCTGCTTCTCTCCCGCGCCCAATCTCAGGGCTGCTGAGGCCGGCAGCAAGGCGATATGTCCGGACTTAGAGCGGCGCGCAAACGCTGCTAGCCATGGTCATGCAGGACCTGCTGCCGGCGCTCACGCGGCAGCCTACCTCCAAGCCATCGCTCCCGCATCGAAGACGCCACCCTGAGCAGGGGCGCCTCATGCACGTGCGCAAGCATAAAACTGTTTGCGCGCCCTGCCCGTCTCCTCGTGGCAGATCCTGAGCCTTATTCCTGCGTACTTCCAGCGGCCGAACAGGCTTTTACGCTGCGGGCAGGAAACAATTTTTCCAGACGGAATTAACCTTTGTTTTCATGGCCTTCCGTACCTTCACCTAGAGTTTCCAGACACAAGGCAAGTCATATCCCCCAGCCCCTGAAAACTTTACAGAAAGACACGGATGAACCCCACGCAACGAATTGCATCCATCACCCTGTTCACCCTCAGTCTGGCGTGGTCCTCAGCGGGCAGCGCAGCCGTCAATCTGGTCGTGTCTGATCAGCAAACGTCCGATCATCCGGTTGTTCGCACGCTGGAGTTTTTCGGCCAGCGGCTCACGCAAGCCACCCGAGGCGATCTCACGGTCACGGTAAAGGCCAATGGCTCAGCAGGCAGCGAGCGTGACGCGATACTGGCCCTGCAAAACGGCACCCAGGCCCTTGCCCGACTCAATCTTGGAGCGCTCAGCGAGCAATCATCCGCCGCCACACTCGCCAGCCTGCCCTATCTCTTCCGCTCCAGCGATCACATGGGGAAGGTGCTCAAGGGAGACTTCGGTCAGCGTCTGGATCAGGAGCTGGAGCAGAAAGGCCTGATCCGCCTAGCGTATTTCGAAAGCGCTCCGCGCAACTTTTATTGCATGAAGCCGATCCGCTCGCAGGCCGATTTCGCCGGCCGCAAGATCCGCGTTCTGCCATCCCCAGTGTTCGAAGACCTGATCCGCAATCTGGGCGGCACGCCAGTACCCATGTCCTTCAACAAGATTCCGGAAGCACTGCGCGCCGGCGAGCTCGACTGTGTGGATGGCGGCACCGTGAACTTCGTAGCGGCCGAGCACCACAAGATCACCCCCTGGCTGATGCAGGACGAGCACCTGCTACTGCCCGAAGTGCTGCTGATCTCGAAAAAAATCTGGAGCACGCTGAGCACAGCGCAGCAAGACGCAATCCGGCAGAGCGCGCAAGATGCCAGCGGCCACATGACCAAACTCTGGACGGATCAGGAAAGTGCAGCACTCACGACCGCCAAGAAAGCCGGCGTAACCGTGGTTACCCGCTCGCAGATCTCGATGACCGGCATCGAATCCCTGGCCATCAAGACCTACAACAAATACATCAAGAACTCTCAGGATCTTGAAACGATCATCCGGATCATGTCGGTGAAATAAGCACGGGCACCACACAGGGCGCAGCCTGCGCCCTTGCCCAGGCCCACAGCCATCCGCGCATCAAAGCACGCCAATTCATCGCCCAGCACCTCCGGCAACATCAGCCGGATTTCATCGCCATCCCAAAGATCCTCGCGTCGCCTCGCGCAAAGTGAGGCGATAAACCGCCTCTCAAACTCGATCCGCAAGGGGCGGGAGATCTGAACGCCCCGATGAACGAGCTCAGATCATCGGGGCTCAGGAATCGGAGAGGCAAAAGGCAACGCCTGCCTCCGTGCGCACAGAAATGCGGGGGGCACATCGCGCACCATGACTGACCTCGATTTCGTAGAATTCCAGGCGCGCATTGCACACACTTACAGCGCACCGCCCACTGGATAGCCCAGTTAAAGGGCTCCATGCGCATCCGAGCGTAGTTTCTTGCGTTTGTCATCGGACTTTTCTGGCTGACACGCTTTCCCTATCGATCAACTTCACCATGTCCCTGCTCCGTCATCTCCTGGTTTCGATCACCTGCGTCCTCACAGCCAGCTCTGCGTGGAGCGCGGTTCAGATCGAAGACACGATCACCTATCTGCCCACGGCACTGCCTGACAACGCCGCCTGTGCCTGGGAACCCGGCATCGCAAAAGCCGCCATTGCCCACTCCGAAGGAACCCTCGTCCCCTTGAGCGGAACGCCAACAGCCGGCGACACCCGGCTGTCCATTCAAGTGATCGGATTCGACATCGAGCGCTCATCCCGAGAGAGCCAATACACCGTACGCGTGCGGGCAAACGTCACGCAAGGCGGCAAGCTCCTCGCCACCCAGGACTTCGATGAAGAAGAGTCCTTCAAAGACAGCCAGACCGCCTGCTCCGCCCTGACCCAGATCGGCACATCCCTTGGCGAAAGCGCTGGCGAGTGGATATCGCAAACCCGGCTCCCGGCCTGTGATGAAGCATGTACCGGCCTCCATCCAGATGAAACGATCGTCGTGGGCGCAGAGGTACTGATCGGTGACGCCGATGCCATCAACGACACCGTGCGCATCGACTGCCATTTCCAGACGGCGCTGGTCACACGCCTGGTAAAAGCCTTCAATGAAGGCGACACCCCTCCGCGTGCCAAGCTCGAAGCGCGCAGTATCGACATCGAAAAATACAGCGGGCGGCGCCTGATCCTTCGTGTGAGCAATGTTCATGCGCTCGGCGGAGGTGGCCTCTCCGGCCCCAAGTGGATGAACATGTCAGGCGAATTGCGCGATGGCAACATGCTCGTCGGCAGTTTCCATTCGCATACCAGATCGGGGCGCGGCCTCACGACCTGTCGATCCGTCGACTCGCTCAGCGAAAGCACGGTAGAGATGATTACCGAGTGGTTGAGCAATCCCTCGCTAGACGCCAAACTCTGAACGGACTTCCAGAGATCCCTGGCATTTCCGGAGAGCATCCCGGGTGCTGGCCACAGCGCTTGAACGCTTCATTCCGCACCCACCCTGAATCAACGCGGGCAAGCTGAGCTTCCGAAGCCGCGTGCGCGATGCGCATGCGGCTGGATCAGCGGCCCACCGGGCTCATCCTGATGACGCTCGCCGGCCTCGCGCGGAAGGAAGGATTTCGCGCCACCGCCGCGAGCATGTGCGCCGTTTTGCCATGCGCCGCCAGCGCTTCCTGTGACGCCCACCTCTCGACGAGAATGAATTTGTTTTCATCCTCTTCATCGCTGAAGAGCTCATATTGAATGCAACCCGGCTCCGCGAGCACCAGCGGGCGGAGCGCTTCAAACGCCTCGATCTGAATCGCACGTTTGCCCGGCTGCACTTCGATCAGCACCAGCAGATTGATTTCTTCCATGAGTTTTCCAGTTTATTCAGGGTGGAGAGGAAACAATGAGACTGATTAGCATTGAAATGCTTGAATTCAAGCCCCCTGCATTTACTATTCCGTTAGACCCCTACCACGCAACAGAGTCGCTACGTCGCTGAATCCCTTGGCATTTGCTTGAGCCAGAAGAGTCGGAGCATTTGGGACTGTACTTACATCCGCGCCATGCTCAATCAGGTATCGGGCAATGTCCGGCTTATCCCAAGCAATTGCAGCCCCTACTGGTCGGGAGCGACTAGTTGCTACTTTGATGTCCGCGCCGAACTCCAAAAGCAATTTCACCTTATCAAGAGACTCTATGGAGGCCCGCGTGAGAGGACTTAGGCCCAGCATGCCCGGCTTATTCGGGTTCGCGCCGTGTTCAAGTAGCAACCGCATCATGTCCGACGATTGGCCGGCGATTGACGCATCGAGCGGCGTGGACCCCATGAGGTTTTTCTCGTCCTTGTAGAAAGCGTTGTCACTCCCATCGCTCGGCACGGGATATGTAACTCCCAAATTAACGTCGGCGCACTGACTGATAAGGTATTCAGCCGCTGCAATGTTCGCGCTTACCGCCGCATGTACAAGCGCAGGAACCCTTGTAGGATCGTTCAGGTCCGCACCATGCCTGACAAATAACGCAAGTAAAGCAAGCGAGTCATTTCCATTTCCGTAAAAGACATTCTTATGACTAACGGATACATCATCAAATACGGAATTCAGAACGTCTTCGCTGACGCCAATGGTGAGAATGTCAGAAACGATCTGCAGGTCGCCTTGCTTTGTTGCCTCGCTAAGACGCTCCTCCATAGTGGCGAGGTCGATGGCTCCAATGCGCTCATGAGCGATTTTTTTTTGCTCTTGAGTGGGAACCGCAGCAACTCGACTGCACTTTCTAAGTGTGTTCGATTTATGATAAATGTATGATCCAACCAAGTTCTGAGATGCAGATTCTTGCTTGGCGCTACCACCATAGTTTTTGTTCGCAGCGTAGACGACACATAGCAAAACAGGAACCACTAGAACTGCAAATAATTTTCCAATCTTAGAGGGAAGTCGATTGTTTTGATGATCTGGACGAACATCGGTATTCATACTTCCATTTTTTGCAGATTTGCTCAAATCGATAACCAACTTTCGATCATATGCCTCTCTTCGCTGTGGTGATGCAAGGATCTCAACCGCATACATGAATTCCGCGTTCATACATGTATCGGCAGCCTTAATCCCGGCTATGGCCACATTGACGGCCTCGTCCGAGCTGCTTGCCGGGATGCAAAGCTGATCGTAAAGGGATGCGCGTTTCGCATGTAGCAGCCGTTCTGCAAGCTCGACTCGCAATTTATCAAGTTCGGTCATTTCGTTCTTCTCGGGTCATTTATCTATCGGTCTTGCGTTACGGTGTGCGAACGCTCTTGTCTTCCTCGTTCGTGCGGCATGGACCGTTTGCGGAGCGCAGGGTTAAGTCAAAGGGAGCAGCAGAGTCTAGTCTTGAATTGCAGCATTTTTCATTGCCTTGTGCGTCTGCTCACACATTCCCCCCCCACAAACACCAACCTCTCCGTCGCCCGCGTCATCGCGACATAGAGCAAGCGCGCTTCTTCCTCATCCGCTTCCTGCCCGGCAAGCGAGCCCGCTCCCGGGATCACCACCAGCGAAAAATCCAGCCCCTTGCTGCTGGGGGAACACCTGGGTCAGGTCTTGAATTTAAGCATCTAGGCATGAGCCAATTTTGTCGTTCGAATAACGGGACCAGGCCTTTCCTTTTGCCTCTTCCCCATCAAAAACTCACCCCAATACATGCATCGCCAGCACCTGCTGCAAATCGTAGATACTGACTTTCTTGTTGAACTTCTTCGCAATCGGCATCGGATCGCTGCCCACCCAGATTTTGAGTTCGGCATCCAGATCGAAGGTGCCGGCAGTTTCGATGCTGAATTTTGTGATCTTGCTATAGGGCATCGAGAGGTAATCAATCTTGCTGCCGGTGAGCCCCTGGATATTCACCAGGATCAGGCGCTTGTTGGTGAATACGAAGGTATCGCGCAACACCACGAATCCCACTTCAAAACTCTCACCCTCAACCAGGAGGCGGCCATAGTCCGCCGCGAGCTTGTCCGCCGGTACGACGCCTGCATTCCCCAATAGCCCGGACAGAATTCCCATCTCGCTCTCCTCTCAAGGTGCCAAAGAAACTGCTTTATTTCCTACCCTGCTCGCTCTTTCCCGCTTTAGGGGTCGCACTCAGGCTCACCTCAAGTTCGATCCCGTCGCGCGGAATGACTTGAACCACTTTCTGATCTGGCACATAGATCGCGAGCAGGCTGTCTGAACTATCAATCAGGAAGCCGCGCAGATCCGGTTTGTTTTCACGCCGCACCGTAATGCATCGTTTGGTGAGATCGGCTTGATCGCAGCCTTGGGCGTAAAGCTTCTTGTCTTGCTCGGCGCTGGTTTTGGCTGAATCAAACGCAATCCATGCCGGCAGAAAAATGAAGGTCACGGTGACTATTGGCGCAACGGCAATCACGACGCACACGCACGCCACGTAGCCATAGCAAAGTACCGTGGCAAGAAGCCATTTCGGAAACTTCTTTGCCCAGTTCCACAGTGACTGAACCGGCAGCCCGTCTTTTCCATAAAGGAGCAGGCAGGACACCACACTTGTCAGGGTGGCAACCGTTACACCCCATATAGCGAGCTTCCACCACTGTGTTTTAAAGAAAACCCACAACTTGATCATCCCTAAGAGCATGACCTGATAGCCACTGATCAAAATCCACTCGATGGACTTCGGGAACAAGTCGGAATCCAGCCCCCAATCTCTGAGGTATTCGCTGTGCTGGACATAACCAACTAGGTGCAGGATCAATCCACCCAGGGTGACAAGGACTGCGCTCCATTTCAGCAAGGAGCGACCAAGACCCAGCAAGGGATTTTCTTCAGGCGCCGTGCTCGGCGAAGAGGGGGCTTTGGCGTCTTGCGCAGCATGCTGCGCCGCGCGGGCTTCGCTTTCCGGATCGTCTTCCCGCCACTGCCGTGCTTCGCCCGCCATGTCGCCCCTCCGATGTTTTTGTCATTCTATGAGGACAAACGGCGCCTCCGGAACGACCAGCGCACGATCCAGATCAAGTCTGCGGGGAATTTGTTGTTCGGCGTGAACAAATGCACGACGAATCGGCTGATACGAAGCCGGGCTTCGGCGCTAGGCGGCGGGGCCGGATTGAATGCTGGGGCCTGTGCGGCTGAAGCCGCACCTACGGGGTCCGATAGGAATGCCGGGCGGGTTCGGAGGCGCTGCCCGGGCCGAGGCGGGCGCGTGTTTCTGTAGGGCCGGCTTGAGCCGGCGGGGCCGGAATTGAATGCTAGGGCCCGTGCGGCTAAAGCCGCACCTACGGGTTCCGATGGGAATGCCGGGCGGGTTCGGAGGCGCTGCCCGGGCCGAGGCGGGCGCGTGTTTCTGTAGGGCCGGCTTCAGCCGGCGGGGGCCGGATTGAGCGCGGGCCCGTGCGGCTGAAGCCGCACCTACGGGGTCCGATAGGAATGCCGGGCGGGTTCGGGAGCGCGGCCCGGGCTGGGGCGGGGCGCGTGTTTCTGTAGGGCCGGCTTCAGCCGGCCGGGCCCGGATTGAATGCTGGGGCCCGTGCGGCTGAAGCCGCACCTACGGGTTTCGATAGAAATGCCGGTCGGGTTCGGGGGCGCTGCCCGGGCTGGGGCTGGGCGCGCTTGTGTAGGGCCGGCTTCAGCCGGCGAGGCCCGGATTGAGCGCGGGGCCCTTGCGGCTGAAGCCGCACCTACGGGTTCCGATAGGAATGCCGGGCGGGTTCGGGGGCGCTGCCCGGGCTGAGGCTGGGTGCTTGTTTCTGTAGGGCCGGCTTCAGCCGGCGGGGCCCGGATTGAGTGCGGGGCCTGTGCGGCTGAAGCCGCACCTACGGGGTCCAATAGGAATGCCGGGCGGGTTCGGGTGCGCTGCCCGAGCCGGGGCTGGACGCGCTTGTGTAGGGCCGGCTTCAGCCGGCGGGGCCCGGATTGAATGCTGTGGCCCATGCGGCTGAAGCCGCACCTACGGGTTCCGATAGGAATGCCGGGCGGGTTCGGGAGCGCTGCCCGGGTTGGGGCTGGGCGCGCTTGTGTAGGGCCGACTTCAGCCGGCGGGGCCCGGATTGAGCACGGACCTGTGCGGCTGAAGCCGCACCTACGAGGGAAGCGGCTTGGCTTGTTGCCCGGCTTCCGTCAGCTTCGCCCCTGCCCTCTCAATCGATACGGAAGCGCGAGATCGAGGCGCTCATGGCGTCGGCCATTTCCTGGAGCTGATCGGCCACGCCGGAGGAGGCGCGGGCGTTGTCGGTGGTGCTTTCGGAGAGTTCGGCGATGTGGCGCACTTCGGCATCAAGGCGGCCACTGGCGGCGTTCTGATCGCGCAGGGCGCCGACGATGCTCTGGGTGGCGGTGGCAATGGCGGTGGCGCCGTGCTGCACTTCGTCGATCACGCCACGTGCGCGCTCGACGGCGGTGACGCCTTCATTGACCAGGGTGACGGCGCTTTCCATGGCCGAGGACACCACCCGGGCACCACTCTGGATGGAGTGGATCATGGCGGTGATTTCCTGGGTGGAGGAGCCGGTGCGCTCGGCGAGCTTGCGCACTTCGTCGGCCACCACGGCAAAGCCACGCCCCTGCTCGCCGGCCCGGGCGGCTTCGATGGCGGCGTTGAGCGCGAGGAGATTGGTCTGGTCGGCAATCTCCTTGATGATCGAGACGACCGCGCTGATGCTCTGGGCATCGCCATCGAGCTTGCCGATCTGGGCGGTAGCGCCACCCACGGCGTTTTCGATACGGGTGATGTGCTCGCGCACCACGGAGATTTCGGTGAAGCCGCTGTCTGCACAGGCAAGCATGCGGGAAGCGAGTTCCTGGGCGCTTTCGGAGGAGGCGGTGACGCTGGCGATGGATTCGGTCATGTGCTGCACGCCCGTGGCGGCATTCATGGCGGCATCGGTCTGACTAGCCGCAACCTGGGCCACGCTGGCGGCAGCTCCGGCAATCCCGTGTGCATTTTCGGTGAGCGATTGGGCATTGCTGCGCAGCTCGCCGACGAGGCTGCCGACGCTGCGCACGGTAGCTTCGAGGCTCATGCTGATGATGTCGAGCTCATTGCGGGTCTGCGGATCGATCTGGCCGCTGCCGGTGCTGCTGAAATCCCCTTCGCCGATTTTCTGCAGACGAGCCACCACGGCGCTGACCGGGCGCAACTGGCGCGTGATGAAGAGCCACAGCAGCACGCTGAGCAGGATCGCGGCCAGCGCGCCGGCAATGATGATGCCGTTGCGCAGGGCCGTGCCGGCACGGGTGTAGACCTCGATATCGCCCGTGCGGGCGACCACCACACCGCCCCAGGCTTCGGACTGCTCCCACACCGCAATGCGATGCTCACCGCCACCGGCGGGGGCGTATTCGAGTACGCCCTCGCGCTCTTTGAGCAGGGGATCGAAGACGGGCTGGCCGGCAGCGTCCGGCAGCTCCTTAACCAGCGACTTGCCTTCCAGCGTGGGGTGGAACATCAGGTTACCGGCCCGCGCGCCGCTGCTGAAGGCGACGAAGGTTTCGTCACCGTTCTGGCCGGTGCGCAGAGCGCTGCGCAGGCTGGTGAAGACGTCTGCGAGATCAAAGCCGACGAACAGGATGGCATTGGTCTGGCCATCGCTGCCGCGCACTGGGACGTATTTGGTCAGGTAGTTGCGGCCGAAGAGCGTGGCCAGGCCAAGGTAGTTCTCCCCCGCCAGCATGCGGGCATAGGCCGGATGATCGCGGGCAAGCTTGGTGCCGATGGCGCGCTCGCCTGTTTCCAGCTTGAGCGAGGTGGTGGCGCGCACGAAATCCTGGCCATCGCGCACGAAAATCGTGGCCACGCCACCGGTGGATTTGGAGAAGGCATCCACTGCGCGGTAATCGGCATTCAGCGCCTGGCCCTTGTAGCGCAGTACCGGGGCGTCGGCCTTGCCGGTGGGCATGCGCTCGGCGGCGTCGACGCTGAAGCCTTCCGGGAAGGCCTCGGTGAGGATGTTCGAGACGCGGTCGGTCTGGGAGGCGGAGATCTGGTAGGCGTTTTCGAGCAGCTGGCGCGAGCCCTGGACCTGGGCGCGCAGGCCATCACGCATGCTTTCAAGCAGGCTGGCGCGGGAGGTGAGCGAAACCTGGATGACCAGGGCGCCGATGATCAGGACCGAGAGGGCGACCGAAACGGTCACGAACTGCTGGGCCAGCGAGAGTTTTTTGAGATTCACGTGGGGCTCCGTTGCGGGGGTCTGGCTTTTCGCTCTTATCCAGGTTTTATCGACACACCCGCCTTAAGGTTGAGCAGTTTTATCGGGTATTGACCTGCCCTCCGGGTAAGGATTTGTTACATCCGGGCGGGCGAGCCGCCACAACAGGCGTGCCGAATCGACCGGCACAGAGGCTGCCAGCAGCTTGGGGGCACAGGAATGGAGCAGCTACGCCCCGGCCGGCGTTCAGCCGCCGGCCGGCTCAGAGCGGGAGGCTCCCGGCTGTGCGCGCCTAGCCCGCGAGCGCGAGCCGGGCGCTCTGCCAGCCATGGCGGGCCACGAACTGGTCCAGCGCACGGTGGAAGGCGGTATCGAAAACGTGTTCGCTCTCGATGAAGTAATCGAAGTAGCCGCGTTTGCCGACGAACTGGAAGGGCTCAAGCTGGATCGGGCGCAGGCTGCCATCCTTCATATGGCCATCGCGCACCAGCTTGTTCATGAGCTCGATGCGTGAAACCTGCATGGCATAGGAGCTGTTCATGCCGATCTCGGTTTCCATGTCGCGCTGCTCGAAGTAGTTATCCGGCATTTCGCCGATCCAGCGCGAGTTCTGCGGCCGCACGACCCAGATCGTGGAGGGGCGCGGGTCCATGTCGCACAGCTCATTGAGGATGAACTGGCGGTGGTAGGCGCCATCGATCAGGTGCATGCCGAAGTAGGTGCGCGTGTAGCCATAGCTGTAGAGATGCAGCGCGGCTTCGACGCCCTCGGCGGTGATTGGCATGTAGACGGTGCCGGGCGTCTGCTCGTGCCAGCTCACGCCGAGCCGGCTACAGGCGGCGGCATTGAGAAACAGGAATTCCTGCCCGGTGGGCGGACAGAAGGCATTGAACATGACCGCCGTGTCGCTTTCGGCGAGGGTATCGGCCACGAACTGGAAATACTCGGGCGAGCGGGTGGGCACCCAGGTCTGCGCCGGCAGTAGGCGGTCGGCCCACTCCTTGGGTTCGGAGAAAGGTGAGAGGAAGGACCAGCGCTCCCAGTACTCCGGCATCGCCGGGCGGAACACGCCGGGCAGGCCCTTGGCGAGCATCCACTGATTGCCGAAAGGCGCCGATTCAGCGGCCTTCGGCATCTCGGCCAGTTGTTCGCGCAGTTTTTCGCGCAGGTCATGGCCGGCGAGGAAATGGGCCGTCCACACGATCATGCCGGAGGTACAACTGATCGCCGCAGGGCGCACATGGCGCTCCTGGGCAGCCGCCAGAAAACCTGCACCGAAGGCATTGCCGCCTCCCAGACCACCCAGCGCGAAGGCCACGGGGCCTCGCGAACTGTTGGATTCATCCGGCTCACTGCCGCTGCGCCGTGAATTGACTCGTTCCGCTGCACCCATGCTGCACCTCCTGCTGCTCGCTGCCTGCTGCCCGACCCGCCGGAGGACGGGCCGTTTGATTCACCTACCCCGAAGGGCATACATAGGGTATACCTTTAGCTGCAGTGCACAAAAAGTCAATAGCCTCCGATCGCGAAGCCGCGTCAGGTGCGCCAGTCAGGCCTGTATAGCCGGCCCTCCGGCCAGCGCAAGGGCTCACGGCATGGGCGCAAACGGACCCGAGCTCCGGCGAGAGGTATCGCCCCCTCCCCGCAACTCATGTAACAAACATTTAATCCATGAGGCCACTATGGGCAGCGCGCCCCGCCATGCGTAAGAGGCAAGAAGGCAGGCTGAAGCGCTCAGACCAGTTGGCGGAGGTAGATCGCAAAGCCTGCCAGCGCGCCTTGCCAGCTACTGTCAAAGCCCATGGCCATGGCCGCTGCACGGGCCTGGGGCGAGCTGAAACGGGCGTGGATGCTGAGGCGGGTCTGGCCGCCCTGCACGCCAAACAGCACGGTGACCCGGCCGCGTGGCGGCAGGCCGCTGCCACAAGCGTGGCGATCATCGTCCATGCCGCGATAGACGAGGCGCTCGGGCGGCAGGATCTCTTCATAGACGCCTTCGCAGGGATAGTCCTCGCCCTGCGGGCTGCGCATGCCGATGTAGAAGCGCCCACCCACGCGCAAATCAATCTCGCAGGCGGTGGCGCTGAAGCTCGGCGGCAGCCACCAGCGGGCGGCGTGCTCCGGCTCGGTCCAGCAGCGAAAGACCAGCTCGCGCGGCGCATCGAGCAAGCGTGTGATCAAGACTTCGCTGGCGCTATCGTCCGGCACCGCCTGCTGCATGCGGGGAGCCTCCATCTTCAGGCCTTCGGCAGCTCGAAGTTCACCATCCACAGGATGCCGAACCGGTCCGCACACATGCCGAACAAGGCGCCCCAGAACATCGGCTGGAAGGGCATCTGCACCTGTCCCCCTTCGGCCAGGGCTGCGAATAGGCGGCGCGCTTCAGCCTCGCTCTCCGGGTGCAGGGACAGGGACACGTTGCTGCCGGTGGTGACCGGCGGGCACAGCGGCGGCAAGGCATCGCTGGCCATCAGCATGTTGGCGCCGATGGGCAGGGCGATATGCAGGATCTTGTCGCCCAGCTCAGGCGGCACCTCACCACCTTCGGGGCAGCCCGGACCCTCCTTGTAGCGCATAAGGGTGGCGAATTCACCGCCGAAAACGGACTTGTAGAAGTTGAAGGCTTCCTCGGCCGTGCCGGGAAAGTTGAGGTAGGTGTTCAGAGTGGTCATGGTGGCTTCTCTCTCTGTTGACAGCACACAGGCGCTTAGAAGCTGCTCACGATCTGTAGCGAGAGGCCGTCAGCAGGGTGAAGAGCCGCACAGGAACCAGAGTTTATGTTGATAAATGAGGATTCCGAGCAGCGCATGAGCCCTGATCACGGCTTCGCAGTAAGATCGTGAGCAGCTTCTTACATTGAACGCCCGTCGAAATGCTGCATGGGCAGCACATCAAGCTCGATGCCTTCCAGGCAGCGGATATTGATGGCCGCCATGGCGGCCCCACCCGGCCCCACGCCTTCACCGAAGGGGTGAATGCCGCAGGTTTTGCAGAAGCGGTGCTGGATGACGTGCTTGTTGAAGGTATAGGTCGCCAGCGCGTCCGCCGGAGTCAGCAGATGCAGGCTCGCCCGCGGCACGAACCACATCAGCGCCCCTTTGCGCTGGCAGATCGAACAATTGCAGGCCATTGCGCCCGTGAGTTCGCCTTCCACCTCGAATTTCACCTGACCACAGTGACAACTTCCGCTGTATTTCATGCCGATGCTCCTGTTGTGGGTTTGATCAGAGAGCCTGCCTGAGGGGGCTTACTCCTTGATGTCAGGCTCGACCAGGTTGGCCAGCTGCGCCAGCGACTCCTGCCAGCCCAGGTAGCACATCTCAACCGGAATCACGGCCGGAATGCCTTCCTGCACGATCTGCAGCTCGGTGCCACATACCACAGGCTTCAGCACCACCGAGACCCGGAGCTCGCCAGGCAGGTTCGGATCATCGAACTGGTCGGTGTAACGGATCAGCTCGCCCGGAATCAGCTCCAGATACTCGCCACCGAAGCTGTGCGCCTGCCCGTTCGTGAAGTTCTCGAAGGACATCCGGAAACGGCCGCCGACGCGCGCATCCATCTGCTCCACCTTGCACACGAAGCCATAGGGCGGCAGCCATTTGGCCAGCGCCTCGGCGCTGAGGAAGGCGCGGTAGATCTTCTCGGGCGTGGTGCGCAGCACGCGATGCAGGCGAACGGTTCCTGTGCTCATGGTTTGTTTCTCTCTCTGTTGATGGACCAGATCGGTCGGGCGCCGGTTCATGCCGGCAATTTTTTTGGGATGAGGTTTCAGGTGCGGGTCTGGCCCGCCTGCAGGTCGCGCAGATAGTCTTCCAGCCGATCCAGGCGCTGCTCCCAGAACTGCCGGTAATGCTCGATCCAGCCGGCCGCTTCCTGCAATGGAGCAGCCTCCAGCCGGCAGGGTCGCCACTGCGCCTGGCGCCCCTGGGTGACCAGCCCTGCCCGCTGCAGCACCTTCAGATGCTTGGTGACCGCCGGCAGGCTCATTTCGAAGGGCTCAGCCAGCTCCGACACACTGGTCTCCCCCAGCGCCAGGCGCGCCAGGATGGCACGCCGCGTCGGGTCTGCCAGGGCAGCAAAGGTTGTGCTCAGATCATCGCGAGGCATGGTGCTCAGAATATTACTTAACCGACTGGTAAATTAGTTGCCGTAGTGAAGCCTGTCAAGCTCGCCAAGGGCGCGGCGCATCCGGCCTGAATGAGCCGCACGAAGCCTTCAACGAAACTGACCCAGCCCAAGCCCCGGCGCTTCTTTGCCTGCGCAAGGGGAATTTCCGCGCGCTCGGGTTTGCATTTGGGGCGGCTCGCGTTTACCCTAGGGCGTTTCGCCGCGCCTCGGGCGGACGGACTTCCGGCAGCGCGCCGGCAGCCCGTGCAAAGGGGCTCAGCATCTTTTCGCAACCGACGCTTCGCGTCGATATTTAGACATCAAGGGACACTCCATGAAGATCGCTCTCATCATCGAAAACAGCCAAGCCGCGAAGTCCGAGATCGTTCACAGCGCACTCAAGACCGTCGCCGAGCCCCTGGGCCACAACGTGCATCACTACGGCATGTACACCCCGGAAGACAAGGCTTCGCTCACCTACGTGATGAACGGCATCCTGGCCGGCATCCTGCTGAACTCCAAGGCTGCCGATTTCGTGGTGACCGGCTGCGGCACCGGCATGGGCGCCATGCTGGCCTGTAACTCGATGCCCGGCGTGTTCTGCGGCCTGGTAATCGACCCGACCGACGCTTTCCTGTTCGGCCAAATCAACGACGGCAACGCCATCTCCATGCCCTACGCCAAGGGCTTCGGCTGGGCTGCCGAGCTGAACCTGCAAGATTGCTACCGCAAGCTGTTCGACGGCGAACGTGGCCTGGGCTACCCCAAGGAACGCGCTGCCATCATGGCCAAGAACCGCGGCATCCTGCGCGACGTGAAGGCTGCTTCCACCAAGAGCTTCGTGGACGCACTGAAGGCCATCGACCAGGACCTGCTGAAGGCCGCCGTTGCTGGCGAGAAGTTCCAGGAACTGTTCTTCGCCAACGCGCAAGACCAGGAAATCGTGGCTTACATCAAGAGCATTCTGGCCTGATCGAAGCTCCGGCTTCCAGCCTGAAAAAAGCCCGCGTCATGCGGGCTTTTTCTTTTGGAGAACCCCACATGGTGCACACGGCAAAGATGAAGACCCAGACCCTGCGCCAGCTCGGCGGCGACTATGCGGTCGCGCGACTCGCTGCAGACTCGCCCATCCCCGACTGGGCGGATGGCGAAGGCTTCGTCTCGATCAGCCGCACGGACGAGGAGCTGTCGATCACCTGTCTCGCTGCACGTGTGCCTGCAAACGCGCAAAGCTCCGGCCCCTGGCGCTGCTTCAAGCTGCAAGGGCCTTTTGCGTTTGATGAGTACGGCATCCTACTGGCGATCGTGCGGCCCTTGTCGGAAGCTGGCCTCGGGGTGTACGTGGTGTCCAGCTACGACACGGACCACCTTCTGCTGCTGCAATCAGTCGCCGAGCGAGGTATTGAATTGCTCGAAGCAGCCGGCCACCGTGTGCTGCGCTAAGACAGGGATAAGCCCCAATGAAAAAGCCCGCTTGAAGCGGGCTTTTTCATTGGGAGCGAGCGTGATCGCTTACTTCTTCTCTTCTCCGCCCGTCAGCAGCGGGATGCTGCCTTCGGATTGCGCGCCGAGCAGGCCGGAGCGCGAGTAGATGCCGAGCTTCTGGCGCGTATCCGAGATGTCCAGATTACGCATGGTGAGCTGGCCGATGCGGTCGGCCGGGGTAAAGGCGGCGTCTTCAACCTTCTCCATCGACAGGCGCTCCGGCGCGTAGGTCAGGTTCGGGCTCTCGGTGTTCATGATCGAGTAGTCGTTGCCACGGCGCAGTTCAATCGTGACTTCACCGGTGATGGCGCGCGCCACCCAGCGCTGGGCGGTTTCGCGCAGCATCAGGCATTGCGGGTCGAACCAGCGGCCTTGATACAGCAGGCGGCCGAGCTTCATGCCGTTCATGCGGTACTGCTCGATGGTGTCTTCGTTGTGGATGCCGGTCACGAGGCGCTCGTAAGCGATGTGCAGCAGCGCCATGCCCGGGGCTTCGTAGATGCCGCGGCTCTTGGCTTCGATGATGCGGTTTTCGATCTGATCGCACATGCCCAAACCGTGACGGCCGCCGATGATGTTGGCTTCATTGAAAAGCTCAACAGCGTTGGCGAAAGTCTGGCCGTTCAGTGCGACCGGCACGCCTTCTTCAAAGCGCACCGTCACGGTTTCGGTCTTGATCACCACGTCATCACGCCAGAAGGCCACGCCCATGATCGGCTTGACGATGTGCATGCCGGCATTCAGGAATTCCAGATCCTTGGCTTCGTGGGTGGCGCCGAGCATGTTGGAATCGGTGGAATAAGCCTTCTCGACGCTCATCTTGTAGTCGAAGCCGTTGGCGATGAGGTATTCGCTCATTTCCTTGCGGCCGCCCAGCTCGTCAATGAACTGCTGGTCCAGCCAGGGCTTGTAGATCTTCAGCGCCGGGTTAGCGAGCAGGCCGTAGCGGTAGAAGCGCTCGATGTCGTTGCCCTTGTAGGTCGAGCCGTCGCCCCAGATGTTGACGCCGTCCTCCTTCATCGCCACGACCAGCGCGGTGCCGGTCACGGCACGGCCCAGCGGGGTGGTGTTGAAGTAGGTGGCACCACCGCTCTTGATATGGAAGGCGCCGCACTGGATGGCGGCAATGCCTTCAGCCACCAGCTGCGGGCGGCAGTCGATCAGGCGGGCGATCTCGGCACCGTAGGCCTTGGCCTTGCGCGGAATCTCTTCGTAATCGGATTCGTCCGGCTGGCCGAGGTTGGCGGTGTAGGCACAGGGCACGGCACCCTTGCCGCGCATCCAGTGGACGGCAGCGCTGGTGTCGAGGCCACCGGAAAAGGCGATGCCGACACGTTCGCCGGCGGGAATCTTCTGGAGGATGGTTGCGGTCACGTCAGACGTCTCGGACAGGAAATCAAGTGAAGCGCGCATTGTAACGCGTGCCTGCCGTCCGCGTCTGGCAAGGCTGAGCCCGCTGCGCCAGCCGCTTGCGGGGATCGCCCGCCGAACCGGGCGGTGCACAAGCCTCCTCCGGCACCAGCCAGCCATGCAGGCTGGGCGCCATCCACGGGTCAGCCCCCCGACTTGAGCTTCTTGATGAACGCGCCGATGCCCTGGGACAGCTCGCTGTAGAGCGGGTCGTTGCGATGCTCCAACACGATTTCGCCGAGCAACTTGAGGCCTACCGCCATGGCGGCCGCATCGTCGGCGGACAAAGTGCCGCGCTGGCGCGAACGCTCAACGATGGCGAAGATGTCGTCATGGCAGCGCGCTACGAAACTCAGCGGGGCGCGCTCCGGCAAACTGCTGCCTTCCTGCGGCAGTTGCTCAAGGGTGACACGGTAGTGATGCTTTCTCATGCTGTTTCTCCTGTCTGCGCCAGCACTCAGCTGCGCTCGATTTCCTGGGCCGCATGATCAATGGCTGCGGTGATCCTGGCGGTGGCTTCAGCATCCAGTTCGCCCTTCGCAAGACGTAGATGAAGCGCCATTTTGAAGTTGTGAATGGCACGCTGCAGCTCGGGTGAGCGACGGGCATCCGCCACCGAACCCGCCGCAGCCAGACGAGCGCGAATGCGCTCCAGTGTTTCGCGCTCGGCTTCGAGCAGCACGGCGCCTTCGGCAGTAATGGCGTACTTCTTCTTGCCGCCGTGTTCGCTGACGCTGGCCTGGCCGAGTTCTTCGAGCAGGGTCAGAGTGGGATAGATCACGCCGGGGCTCGGCGCGTAATCGCCACCGGCCAGCTCCTCGATGGCCTTGATGAGTTCGTAACCGTGCCGCGGCTGCTCCTGCAGCAGGCTCAGCACCAGCAGCTTCAGATGCCCGTGCTCGAACATCCGCTTGCCCATGCCGCCGCCCCTGAATTCGCGTCCCTCGCCCATTGGGCCGCCCCGATGATGTTTTCCGTGTGGATGGCCACCATGGCCATGATGCATGCCTCGCATGTCGTACTCCTATGTCTTGTTACATCGGCGTCCGGGTGAACGCCATGAACAAAAGATATATCTAAGAATTACTCTTATCAAGAACAAAGATATATCTTTACATTCGAACAACACGCCGGCAGCGGGCAAAAAAAAGCACGCCGGCTTGCGGCGTGCTTGCTGTGCTACCAGGGCGCTCGATCGCCCCGCCGGGCCGGCTTACTGGCGCTCGAAAGCACCCAGGTCCGGGGCCGTGCCCAGATAGGAAAGGCCTACGTTCACGCCTTTGTTGATCATCTTGCTGGAAGACGAGAGGCGGAACAGGTTGTTGCTCGGCAGGCTGCCATCGGCATTACGCGCGGCAGTAGCGAGGCTGGTGTCGAGGCTGGCGAAATCCGAGCTGCTGGCGGCCAGGCTGTTCCAGGTGTTGTTGCTCGAAGTGGCATTGGCGATGCTGTCCGCACTGGTCCCCGAGAGCGAGATGTTGTTCTTGAAGATGTGCTTGGAGCCCGAAGCGACCGGCTGGCCGAAGCCGTAGTTGATGCCGTTCTTGTAGGACGTGTTGTTGTAGAGCGTGACGCTGCCGGTGTTGCTGTTCTGGTCAAAGCCCTTCTTGACGTTACCAAAGGCAACCGACTGGGTGATCACGTTGTTCTGGGCAACGCTGTTGCCACCAAGCTTGAAGCCATTGCCGTTACCGACAAAACCGCCGTAGCCCCAGATATCGACGCCGTTCTTGAAGGCCCAGCTCTTGGAAATGATGACCTTCTGGGTGCTGTCGAAGGTATCGAAGCCATCGTCGGAGTTATTCCAGGCACGACAGCCGTAGAAGGCATTGCCGGGGCCCTGGGTCTGCTTGGACGCGAAGCCGTCCGCCATGCCACCCAGTTTCTTCGGATCGTAGTTCTCGTAAGAATCGGTATTGATGACCGTGGTATAGGAGCCGCCCTTGTTGATCTCCAGCCCGCTGTTGCGGTTGTTGTAGAAAGCGGCGTTCTCGAAAGTGTTGTAGGCGCCGGTGACGTAGGCGCCCTGGTAGCCGGCGCGGGTCACGGCGATGCCCTTGAAATACCAGTAGCTGCCGGTCACATAAAAGCCGTAGGAGCTATCGACATAGGTATTGGCGGGGAAGGAGAAGTCGATCACCGCGCGGCCGCAATTGGCGGCCACCATGTAGATCTTCGCAGCGGAGGTGCCGGACTTCGACAGGGTGATGGTGTTTTTGGCCCCGGCGGTATAGGCGATGCTGTAGGTGCCGGGCTGGAGCAGGATCATCTGCCCTGCACTCACCTTCGAGAGCGCTGTGGCAAAGCTCATCGGCGCCGAGAAGCTGGTGCCGGCGCCGCTGCTGGAGGCGCTCGGCGTCACGTAATACACCTTGGATGCCGTGAGGTTGCTGGTTTCTGTGCCGCAGCCGGTCACGGTCTGGGCATGGGCGTGGGTCATCGCGAGCAAGGCAGCGGTGCCGCCAAGCAGAAGTTTGCTGAACATGTTTTGTCTCCAATTTGTTTTGATGGCTGCGGCAGAACCACAGCATTACCACCATCGTTGCAGGCTCCGGGCTTGCGCCCGGGCCGGGCAGTAACTGTTACAAACTAATCTCCGGGCGGGATCAGCGTCAAGCGCGTCCGGCGGAGATTTCCGCAGGTCGTGACGCAGTTCCGGAACGGATCGGGCGCGGCAAGCGCCACTCTCCGCTCAAGACTTGCCGCACAGCCAGCACTGCGATTCACGGCCAAGCGGCGGGAACAATAAAAACACCACAACCACCAAAATCATCACCCAACCCCTCGTGAGGCTTCCACTCGTCGCCTGTCGATCGAGGTGACGACACTTATTCTTGCTTTGAGGATCCCGGCCAACCATCTTGATCAGGCATACGCATTCCGCATATGCCGAGCAGCCTTCAGATGCTGCAAGTCATGGAGACACTTCAAAGGAGTCAGGAATCATGTTCAAGCGATTGGTTTCCGGGGTGGTGCTTGCACTACTCGCAAGCGGCGCGCTGGCAGCGAACCGGCCCGCAGGCTTCACCACGATCTGCAACGAGGGCAAGACCTGCAGTGTGGCCAGCAATACCCAGGTGGCTTTTGGCCGTGCCGACCAGTTTTTCTACAAGACGCTGAGTGGCACTTTCCTGTGCGCCGAGGCCACCTTCGGCGGTCGCGTTGCTGGCGGCACCAATGAATGTTCGATGGCAGCCGGCAGCGCCTCGTCCAGCAGCGTGGCGGCGTCTTCCGCGGCGTCATCAGCCGCCTCATCGAAAGCTTCGTCGGCCGCCTCCAGTTCAGCCCGATCCAGCGTCGCGTCCAGTGCAGCCTCCAGCGCGGTGGCCAGCAGCGCTGCGGCATCAAGCGTGGCAGTGGATCCGACGCTGAATGCCGTCGATGGCTTCGCTGCCGCGCCGGCCTTCGGCCTCGCCACGACGACCGGTGGTGCCGGCGGGCGGGCGGTAAAGGTGAGCAACCTGACCGATCTGAAGGCGCTGACGGACAGCAACGAGAAGCTGATCATCCTGATCAACGGGGTGATCGACATGCAGGGCATGGTGCCGCTGCGCTCTGACAAGACCGTGGTCGGCCTGCCCGGTGCGAAGCTGATCAATGGCGGCTTCGAGATCTACAAGCGTCAGAACATCATCATCCGTAACGTGTTCTTCCAGGGCGCACCGGACGACACCCTGAAGATCAACCAGAATACCCACCACGTGTGGGTGGATCACTGCACGTTCTCGGACGGCGATGTGTATCCGGACGGCCTCGAGCATGACGGGCTCTTCGACATCACCCGCCAGACCTCCCACATCACGATCAGCTACAGCCACTTCAAGAACCACAGCAAGACCATGCTGATCGGCCACAGCGATGGCGCCAGCACGGATACCGGCTACCTGAAAACCTCGATCCATCACAACTGGTTCCAGACCGATCAGCGCCACCCTCGCGTGCGCTTCGGCGAGGTGCACGTCTATAACAATTTCTACGATGGCAATAAGCTCTATGGCATCGCCTCGACCATGGAGGCAGACGTGGTGGTGGAAGGCAATTACTTCCGCAATGTGCTCTATCCGGCTTACGTGGGCTATGCCGAATCCGGCCCGGGCGATCTGGTTCAGCGCAACAACGTGCTGGAGAACTCGGGCAGCCTGCAGACGCGTGGCAGCGCTTTCGATCCGGCGAGCTACTACAGCTACGCGGTGGAAAATCCGGCGGGCATTCCGGTCAAGGTCATGTCTGCCGCGGGCGTGGACAAGATTGATCCGTGGAAGGCCGCAGGCGTAGCGCCCTTCTGATTCCGTCTCCGCCGCAGAACCAGGCCGGATGCCCAGCATCCGGCCTTTTTCATGCAAGCAGCGGCCTAAGCATGCCCGCGCAGGCGCGCATCAAGCTGGTCGATCACGCCCGCCCAGTCCGCATCCACACACACCTCATTACGCAGCATCTCGCGTTGCGAGGGCGACCAGAAAGAGGCCTCCGCCAGCCGGGCGTCACCTCGCAGCGGGCCATGCGCGGCAATGAAGGCGTTGATGGCCGCGTCATCCGCAGCCAGGCCCAGTTGCGCAAACAGCGCGTTCATCGAATGGACGGGAGCTTCCATGCTGACCTCCTTGCGGGCTTGAGAATTCATTCTAGGCTGCAGACGATCCGGCAAACGCGCTGCAACGTAAAATGCCGCTATGCCCGAACTGCGCCAGCTGGCCCTCGCCGCCCTTGCCACCGCTTCGCCCGACGCGAAATGCGCAGCCCTGCGGGCCATCGCGCCAGACTGCGCACTCGATACCGCCGCCCTGTTCCAGCCCGCCACACCACTGCCAGGCCGCGAAGCGAGTCCGCAGCTGGTGATGCCGCGCGATGTGCCACAGCGCGCACTCTCCAGCCCTGCTGGCCGCGCAGCCCTGATCCACGCCCTGGCGCATATCGAGTTGAACGCGGTAAATCTGGCGCTGGACATCGTGTGGCGCTTTGCCGGCATGCCCGCGGCCTTCTACCGCGACTGGCTTGGCGTGGCACGCGAAGAGGCCGACCACTTCGAGCTGCTGCGTGCGCATCTGGCCAGCCTGGGTCATGCCTATGGCGACTTTCCGGCCCACAACGGCCTCTGGGAAATGGCGGCCAAAACCAGTGACAGCCTGCTTGCCCGCCTCGCCCTCGTCCCCCGCATGCTGGAAGCGCGCGGGCTGGACGTTTCCCCCGCCATCCGTGCCAAGCTGATTGGCGCTGGAGACATGCGTGGCGCCGAGATCCTGGACGTGATCCTGCGCGACGAGATCGGCCATGTCGCCATCGGCAACCACTGGTTCAAGCATCTGTGTGAAGCCGCCGGACGCGATCCGCTCGAAGCCTTCGCAAGCCTGGCGCGCAGCTATTCCGCCAACCTGCCGCGTGGCCCCTTCAATCTCGAGGCACGCCGCGCTGCCGGTTTCAGCGAAGCGGAACTGATCGCCCTGCAACACGCTCACCACTCCTGAGCCACACCCCTCCGGTCATCGGCCGGAGGCGAACATCGACCGCCCTTTAAACGCTTTAACAGCTCGTGATGCGAGGATCTCCGGCAATGCGGCAACGACCGCATGCCCAACACACCCAAGGAGAGCCTCATGGACAAGTCTTTTGCCGACCTGCCACCGGACCTGCGCCGCCGCCTGCTGCTCGAAGGCCTCAGCGGCTTCGGTCTGATCACCCTGTTGCAGGCGTGCGGCGGTGGCGGTGCCAGCAGCAGCGCAGCCAGCAATTCAGCTGGCGCAAGCTCGGCCAGCACCGCATCAAGTGTCAGTGGCAGCGTGGCCACAAGCAGCGCCTCGGCATCGAGCGCGCGCAGCAGTTCGGCCAGTTCCGGCAACAGCGCCTGCTCGAACATTCCGGGCGAAACAGCAGGCCCCTATCCCGCGGATGGCACCAACAGCAACAGCAGCGGTCTGGTGAATGTCCTGACCCAGAGCGGCATCGTGCGCAGCGATATCCGCGCGAGCTTTGGCAGCGCCAGCGGCGTGGCTGCCGGCGTGCCCCTCACCCTCGTGCTGACGCTCACCAACACCGCCTGCACCCCCCTGGCTGGCTACGCCGTCTATCTATGGCACTGCAATCGCGATGGCAACTACTCGCTGTACTCAACTGGCATCACGGCTGAAAACTATCTGCGCGGGGTGCAGGTCAGCGATGCCAACGGCGAAATTCGCTTCACCAGCATCTTCCCCGGCTGCTACAGCGGGCGCTGGCCGCATATCCACTTCGAGGTATATGCCTCACTGGCCGCGGCCGTGAGTGGCAATAACGATGTGAAAACCTCCCAGCTCGCCCTGCCCGCCTCCAGCTGCGCCACGGTATATGGCTCAGCCAGCGGCCAGGCCAATCTGGCGGCCATCTCGCTAAGCACCGACAACGTGTTCAGCGACGATAGCGCCGCACTGCAGATGGCGAGCGTGAGCGGCGATGTGACCACCGGCTACACAGCCAGCCTGCGCGTGAGCATCGCCACCTGAGCAGGCTGTGACGCCCTGCCACAAGAGGTACTGACCGGCGTTAAGATGCGCGTCCGTACGGAGCGAGACGCTCCGTCATACCTATAAACGGAGACATCTTCATGCCGGTCAAACTGATCCAGTCGACGCCGTCTGCCTACACTTATCCGCTGCTGATCAAGCAGTTGCTGCACACCCCGCTGGCCACGGCGCCGGATCAAGAGATCAGCTATCGCGGCGGTCTGCGCTACAGCTATCGGGAATTCCGCCAGCGCCTCGGACGCCTGGCCAATGCCCTGGGCGCTCTGGGTGTGGAAGCCGGCCAGACCGTGGCGATGATGGACTGGGACAGCCACCGCTATCTCGAGTGCTTCTTTGCCGTGCCGATGATGGGTGCGATCCTGCAGACCGTGAACGTGCGCCTCTCGGCCGAGCAGATCCTCTACACCCTGAACCATGCCGAGGCGGATGTGGTGCTGGTGAACGAAGAGTTCTTCCCGCTGCTCGCCGCGATCGCCCCCCGCCTCACGCGGGTACGGCATTTCGTGCTGATCAGCGATGAGGCGGCGCCCAAGGCAGCACCGGTCCCCCTCGCTGGCGAATACGAAGCCCTGCTCGGTGCGGCAGCGGCCGACTACGACTTCCCGGATTTCGACGAGAACGCGCAAGCCACCGTGTTCTACACCACCGGCACTACCGGTGAGCCCAAGGGTGTCTACTTCAGCCATCGCCAGCTCGTGCTGCACACCCTGTCGCTGGCCAGCTCGCTGGGCACCGCGCCGGGCCAGGGGCGCATGCACCGTGAGGACGTGTACATGCCGATCACGCCGATGTTCCATGTGCATGCCTGGGGCTTCCCGTATCTGGCGACGATGCTGGGCCTGCGCCAGGTGTATCCCGGCAAGTACCTGCCGGACAGCCTGCTGCGCCTGATCCGCGAGGAAAAAGTCACTTACTCGCATTGCGTACCGACCATCCTGCACATGCTGCTGACCCATCCACACACCGCAAGCGTAGATTTCTCCGGCTGGAAGGTGGTGATCGGTGGCTCCGCCCTGCCGCAGGCCCAAGCCATCGCCGCGATGGCTCGCGGCATCGATCTGTTCACCGGCTACGGCATGTCCGAAACCTGTCCGGTGCTGACCCTGGCCAACCTCAACAGCGCCGACCTGGCACGCAGCACCGAAGAGCAGGCCACGCTGCGCGCAAAAACCGGCCGGCCGATGCCGCTGGTTGATCTGCGCGTGGTGGATCCGCACATGGCGGAGCTGGCGCACGATGGTGCCGCCACCGGCGAAGTCGTCGTGCGCACACCCTGGCTGACCCAAGGCTACCTGCGCGCACCGGAAGCCTCCGAGCATCTGTGGGATGGCGGCTATCTCCACACTCAGGACATTGGCCACATCGACGCCCGCGGCTTCCTCAAGATCACCGACCGGATCAAGGATGTGATCAAGACCGCAGGCGAATGGACTTCCTCACTGGCGCTGGAAGACGTAGTCGGCAAGCACGAAGCCGTGCTCGAAGTGGCCGTGATCGGTGTGCCGGACGCAAAGTGGGGCGAACGCCCGCTGGCCCTGGTGGTGCTGAAGCCGGATTTCGACGGCAAGGTGACGGAGCATGCCCTCCGCAACTTCTCGGCCCACCTGATCGAAGCCACCGGCATCTCGCGCCACGGCGTGCTGCTTCAGGTGCAATTCGTACAGGCACTCGCCAAGACCAGTGTCGGCAAGATCAACAAGCGCGCCATGCGCGAAGAACGCCTGGGCTGAATGCCCGGCATGCGTGCGGACGTAGCCGCGCTTCAGGCGCTCTGCAAAGTCAATCAGGCACTTCTGGCACACCACTGGCCTGAGCGCTGATCGTCGCCGGGCCACGCCCCGGTTAAGACGCCGGCCGCCTCGGCCAGCGCTGCACAAACCATCCCCCCACCAGACCGGCACCCTGCCGGTCTGGATCTCCCCTGCACAGCTTCAATCGCCCACGCACACGCGCCACAGAGCGGGAGCCTTGCCTGCCCATCGACAGACGCTGCGTTTGCACAAAAGCAACAGACTTAAAAAAACCAGATAGTTACCGAAAACATTTAATTTGTTTTCGGTAACATATCTCCCCAGAAGCTGCACAAGCAGCCATATCCAGTTTTCATCTGCGGGCCAGGCCTTCTGGCGCAGGCAGATCCGGGGGGCTAAGCAAGATCCGGCAGCCCTTTGCGCCTTCTGGCGCCCTCCCCTGAACGCAATGGCCACACTGGCCCCGGCACCTCTGCACGCTAAGCAGAGGCCGTCTCCGGTGTGGGGAAGTTCGATGCCCGCAGGCCTGGTCGCCAGAATCTGGCGCCATGCGGCGGGCAGGCAGGTGGCCGGGCTCACTCACAGGTGGGTCCGGGGTATGTAAAACAAGAGGAGACAAAATGAACATGATCAAGCGATGCGGCAGCCTTGCCGCAACAACGCTGCTCTGCGCGCTGGTGCTGTCCGCCTGCGGCGGCGGTGGCAGCTCCGGCTCATCGGAAACAGGCGGCTCGGCAAACAGTGCTTCGAGCGCAGGCACGTCAGCCAGCACATCCAGTGCGGCCACTAACAGCAGCGCCAGTTCCAACGCTGCCTCCAGCACGGCAACCAGCACCAGCTCGGTGGCCAGCGCCCAGACCTGCCCAGCCACCAGCAGCAATCTCTACTTCTGCGATGACTTCCAGGCCGGCAACACAGACAACTGGGATCTGACGGCCAACACCGGCGGCGCCTTCAGCGTAGAAGACACTACCGACTTTGCCGGCGCCACGACGAAGGCCCTCAAATACACCGCAGGCGGCACGGCCAGCAACGCGGTGATCGCCCTGATCAAAGATACCGTGTGGACGGCCAAGCTCGGCAACAAGGCGGACTACTACGTTGAGGCTCGCATCAAGCCCCTCACCAACGGCACCACCGGCAACAAGCAGCTCTATATGCTCGGTCGCTACACAGCGAGCAACAACTGGTACCTTGGCGGCCTCAACGTGCAGAACAGCACCGGCAGTACCCAGGTTGAAGCCGGTTACATGAAGGCGGGCACCATCACCCGCGCCGTACAGACCAAGCGCGCGATCAGCCAGGACAGCAACTGGTACAAGGTGCGCCTGGAAATCTCCGGCAGCACCATCACCGTCTACATGGATGGCGAAAACCTCGGCACGACGACCGACGCGACCTTCACCAGCGGCAAGATCGGCTTGTTCACCAACAACAAGTCCTTCTTCATCGACGACATCAAGGTGGGCAATCCGGCCGACAAGCCAGTGCTGTTCTCGATCAGCCCGGCAGCAACCACGTATGCGGCCGATGCGGGTGACAGCCCCTACACCATCACCGTGAATGCGGCCAAGAGCGATGGCACGACTGCGGACGACTTCAGCGTGGTCTCCGACAAGCCCGGCGTCGTCAGCGTGAGCAAGGGCGCCACCACCGGCACCAGCACGACCGTCACCCTGACCCCGCTGACCGCCGGCACGGCAAACATCACCTTCACCAGCGGCTCGGACAGCACGCTGATCAAGAAGATCGCCGCCACCATCGCCCCGCAGTACGTGGACTCCACCGCCACCTACTCGCTGAGCGCCAGCCAGGTCTATCCGGCCCCGGCAGCCACCACCGCCTACACCGACGACAATCTGAAGCTGACTTTCGATTCCGCCCCGACCCTGGGCAGCGCCGGCACCATCCGCATCTTCAAGAGCGATGGCACCCTGGTCGACCGCATCAATCTGAGTGGCGAAAGCGACAGCATCGGCGTCTCCGGCAGCAACCGGCGCGGCGTGGCCACCACCCCGATCCAGATCAGTGGCAACACGGTGACCATCACGCCCCACAGCGGCAAGCTGGCCTACGGCACGAGCTACTACGTGGGCATCTCCAGCACTGCCTTCAGCGGCGCCACCCTCAACGGCAAGGCTTTCGCCGGCATCGGCAAAGCCGCAGGCTGGAGCTTCACCACCAAATCGACGGCACCGGCCGCCACGCTCACCACCATCACGGTGGACGATGACGGCAGCAGCGCTGACTACCGCAGCGTGCAGGGCGCCCTGAACCATGTGATGACCAACATCAGCGTCAGCAACCCGGTCATCGCGGTGAAGAACGGCACCTACAACGAGCTGCTGTATCTCTACAACCGTGCCGGCGTCACCATCCAGGGCGAAAGCCGCTCCGGTGTGGTCCTGCAGTACAACAACTACGAAACCCTGAACTCGGGCAGTGGCACCAGCGCCACCGGCGCGCCGACCTCGGGTGGCGGCCGTGCCGTGTTCTTCGCGGAAAACAGCGATCTGCTCACGCTCGATACGCTGACCCTGAAGAGCACCCACACCCGCGCCAGCACCTACTCGAACCAGGCCGAAGTCATCTTCTTCAAATCAAGCACCGCCACGCTGACCAGCGGCCACCGCCTGATCGCCAAGAACGCTGACTTCTACAGCGAGCAGGACACGCTGCAACTGCAGGGCTACACCTGGTTCTACAACACCAAGGTGTCCGGCAATGTGGACTTCATCTGGGGCAACAACTACGCGTCGCTGTTCGAAAACAGCATCATCGAAATGATCGGCGACTCGCAGTACCCCGCCAGCAACGCCAGCTATGCCAACGGCACGGGGGGCTACATCCTGCAGGCCCGCACCTACTCCGGCGGCAAGGGCTTCGTGTTCCTGAACAGCTCGCTGACCTACGCTGACGGCCCCGCCGGCGTGAAGGTGGCTACCGGCAGCAATGCCTCCAGCTACCTGGCCCGCGCTGCAGCAGGCACCTGGGTAGACAACATCGCCTTCGTGAGCTGCAAGATGGATACCCACATCATCCCGCTGGGCTGGGCTGCCAATGTTTCCGGCAATCCGGCACCGAACCCGGCGACGGCCACCGCCAGCACCGGTTGGCGCGAGTACGGCAGCATGGACATGAGCGGCAATCCGCTCACGGTCTCGGGCCGCTCGAGCAACAGCCTGCAACTCACCGCCACGGATCTCGGCACCGCCGGCCTCAGCGATCGCAACGCAGTGTTCAGCGCCATTGGCTGGACGCCGACTCCGTAAGGCATCGCGCCCCGGCAATGAAAAAAGGATGGCTACGGCCATCCTTTTTTTACGTTTGCTCACGCCACGGCAACTGATTTGCGTGCCGGCGTCGGCTAGGCTGGAAGCTGCCCCGCACCGAGGAGAAAGCCATGCGCCCGCCCCTGCTTGAGGATGACGCGATCCAGGCCGCACTGATTACGCTGAACACCCACAACGAACACCCCTGGCAAGTGCAGGAAGGCAAACTCGTGAAGACCTTCCGCTTCGATGATTTTCGCGCGGCCTTTGGCTTCATGACCCGCGTGGCCGACGCAGCCAATACGCTGGATCACCACCCGGAATGGCGCAACGTGTACAACCGCGTCCAGGTCGCGCTCACCACCCACGATGCGGGCGGCATCACGGAGCTGGACTTCCGTCTGGCGCAAGCCATGGAAACCGCGCTGGCGCAGGGCACGCCAGAATAAAAAACTGGCAGAGTGCCTCTGCCAGCCAATCCTCGAACGCGACTCCGGTCTGCTTTACCAGAGCACGCTGCGGAACTCGTCAGCCCAGCGCCCGGCGCCGAACTGGGTGCTCTCCAGATGGGTCTCGTCCAGATACTCCTGGCGCTCGATTTCAACATCCGCCATGAAATCAGCAGCATCCACATAGCCATGGTTTTCTTCAGTGCTCATGATCATCTCCCTGCCTGAAAACGTTGTGCCATCACCCGGAAGCCAGCCAGCTTCCACCTGAAGCCCAGCAAAAGACGTTCCCGTTTTTTTGCGGCGCAATATCCAACCTGTCGGAAAACCGCCTCTAGCAAGGAGCAGAAAATCTTCTTATGCGGTTTCAGCACTCGGCAAGCAAGGGAATCATCTTCCTTCAGGCGCCGGCAAGGTGCATGAAATTCGGTCGTAGTGCTTGATCAGTGCGCAGGATTCACCACCCCGCAATCCTCCCGTAGCGCCCCTGTCATCGCCCTCCGCCAGAGTGCCGGGTTTTACATCCGCAAGCCCAGAGGATCATCGATGCATCACGCCCATAAACAACTGATCGCCGCACTGCTCGCCGCCTGGAGCAGTCTGGCCGCCGCGCAACAAGCCGTCACAGCAGAGCTCGCCGGTCATGCCAGCCTGCCCTTCAACACCGTGACCCAGGCGCCGAAAGCCGCCGGCCCGCTGTTCGCCACGGCCGGCAAGTTCGCCAATAACGAGCGCACCCGCAAGGATCAACTCGGCACGGAGCGGACCAATACCTCCGTAGGCGACCCGAAGGCGCCGCGCGCCTCGGGCGGAGCCCTGCCGATCAAGGGCCAGGCCGTACAGGGGTTCTCCGGCATCGTGGCACTGGACCGTGAGCATTTCCTGGCCCTCACCGACAACGGCTTCGGCAACAAGATCAATTCACAGGATGCCCTGCTGATGGTGCATCGCCTCAAGGTGGACTGGGCCAGTGGCAAGACCCGGGTCGAGAAGACCATCTTCCTGCACGACCCGGATCGCAAGCTGCCCTTCTTCATCCTCAACGAGAACAGCAAGGAGCGTTACCTGACCGGCGCCGATCTGGATGTGGAGTCGATCCAGGTCGTCGGCAAGGAATGGTGGATCGGCGACGAATTCGGGCCTTACGTGCTGCGCGTCACGCCGGAAGGCCGCGTGCTGGGCGTGATCGAAACCGTCGTCAATGGCAAGGCCTACCGCTCGCCGGACCATTATCTGAATGGCCGCGTCGGCAACCTGCCCTCCGATGGCGTGCCTGCCTGGCAGGTACGCCGCTCGGGCGGCTTCGAGCCGATGGCCCAGTCGCCCGACGGCAAAACGCTCTACCCGATGTTCGAGTGGCCGCTCTACGACGCCACCACCAAGGCCTTCGAGCAGGCGGACGGCAAACCCTATACCCATATCCTCGAACTTGATGTGGCCAGCCAACGCTACACCGGCCGCGAATGGAAGTACCGCTTCGAAGAAGCCGGCAATGTGGCGGCAGACTTCCAGTTGCTGGACGCCGGCAGCGGCCTCGTGATCGAACGCGATGACGCCAGCGAAGGCGTCGGCCCCGGCTGCCAGGCCGAGCCGCTGCGCACCGACTGCTTCACCCGCCCGGCCCGCTTCAAGCGCATCTACAAGATCGATCTGGCCAACCTGGACGCTGATGGCTTCGTGCGCAAGATCGCCTATATCGATCTGACCCGCATCGCCAACCCGCAGCACCGGGCAAAACTGGGGCCCAACGAAGACAACTTCATGCTGCCGCACCTCGGGCCGGAGGGACTCACGATCGTCGACCGCCATCACATCGTGGTCGTGAACGACAACAACTTCCCCTACTCCTCAGGCCGCCAGATCGGCAAGCCGGATGACAACGAGCTGACCCTGCTCGATATCCGTGCGCTGGTCGACGCCCGCTGAGCGCCTGCCCGGCCCTGCCTCTCCGGTGGCAGGGTCGGCCGCCTCCCCATCCGAATTCACGAGGATTACCATGCAGCCATCCTTCCTCCTGCCCCTGATCGCCATGAGCCTGAGCCTCGCTGCCTGCGCCACCGACAGCCTCCGCCTTGGCCGCGCGCCTGACGCGCAGCCACTGGTGATTGCCCACCGCGGCGCCAGCGCCCATCGCCCCGAACACACCCTCGCCGCCTATCAGCTGGCCATCGAACAAGGTGCCGACGTGATCGAGCCGGATCTCGTGATCACCCGTGACGGCGTGCTGGTCGCCCGCCACGAGAACGAGATCGGTGGCACCACCGATGTCGCCCGCCATCCGGAATTCGCCCGCCGCAAAACGCGCAAGGAAATCGATGGCATCCCGGTGGAAGGCTGGTTCACCGAAGACTTCACGCTCACCGAACTCAAGACCCTGCGTGCCCGCGAACGCATTCCAGCCAATCGGCCGGCCAATACCGCCTTCGACGGCCAGTTCGAGATCCCGACCCTCGATGAGGTGATTGCCTTGGTCAAGACCCATGAACAGAAGACCGGGCAGCGCATTGCGATCTACCCTGAAACCAAGCATCCGAGTTACTTCCGCCAACTCGGCCTGCCGCTCGAAGAACCGCTGGTGGCCACCCTGCATGCGGCCGGCTGGCGCGGCAAACAGGCACCGGTCTTCATCCAGAGCTTCGAAGTGGGCAACCTCAAGCGCCTGCGCGGCATGACCGATCTGCCCCTGGTGCAACTGCTCGACAACCCGGCTAACGCGCCGGCCGCCAATGGCACGCCGCGCAACAAGCCGTGGGATTTCATCGCCAGCCAAGATCCGCGCAGCTACGCCGATCTTGCCACTGCAGCCGGCCTGCGCGAGATCGCCAGTTATGCCGACGCAGTAGGCCCGTACAAGGAAATCGTGATCCCACGAACCGCCGACAACCACCTCGGGCAGCCCGGCCGCTTCGTGGTCGACGCCCATGCCGCCGGGCTGGCAATCCACATCTGGACCCTGCGCCCGGAAAACCCCTTCCTGCCTGTCGAGTTTCGCCAGGGCGAGCGCAGCTCACCCAGTGCGCGCGGCGACATGGCCAGCGAAATCGCTGCCTACCTGAAGGCCGGCGTGGATGGCTTCTTCAGCGACGATCCGCTAGCCGCCCGCGCCGCTGTAAAGCAATTCAGCAGCACTCGCTGAAACCGCCCGCCCGGTGTCGCCACAATGAAAAACGGCCCGTAAAGGGCCGTTTTTCCTGGGTTGGTGTCGTTCTCAGCGATTGGCGCAGAAGCCGATCGAAGTATTCACCGCCCCCGCAGCCAGGCTGCCGTTCCAGGCCATGCCCTTGAAGCTCACCGTGCTGCCGCTCTGGCTCCAGGTGGCATTCCACATCTGGCTGAGCTTTCCTTCCACGTTCATCGCAGCGCTCCAGGTCACACTGCTGCTGCCGGTGTTGGTGAGACGCACGGTAGCGCAGTAGCCCGACCCCCAATCATTGTTCACGGTGTAGCTGGCGCTGACCGAGCCGGCCCCCGCGGCGCTGGAGCTGCTCGCCGAACTCGCTGCAGAACTGGCTGCCGAGCTGCGGGCGGCCGAACTGGCGGCGGATGAAGCGGCGCTGGACGAAGCACGCGAAGAACTGGCAGCCATTGCGCTCGACGCAGCCGCAGAGGACGCGGCGCGGGAGGAGCTGGCCGCACTGCTGACGCTGCTGCTGGAGGCCGCACGCGAAGACGCCGCAGCACTGGAAGCGGCGCTACTGGAGGCGGCTGAGCTGGAAGCCACGCTGGACGAAGCGCTGCTGGTCGAGGCATTCACCACCATCAGGCGCTTGAGCAAGGCCAGCTTGTCGCTGCGCACGGTCTTCCAGTCATCCTGCAGGATGCCGCCGGTGTCACCGCTGTTCGGGTTCCACGACCAGTAGAAGAAGTTGGTGATGCGGCGCTCGATCAGGTAATCGACCAGCTTGTCCTGCCAGATCTTGTCCTTGGCTTGACCCTGACCATACTTGCCGCCGAACTCACCCGGCACCACGGCATAGTTGAGGCTGGCCGCAAAACCGAACTGGGCATCCCAGATCGCCGGCATGTTGTTCGGGAAGGCGCTGTCGCTGAAATACGGCTGCATGTAAACGTCCGGGCCATACACGTGCGGCGAGAGCACCAGGCGGTTACGCGGGATGTCCAGCGGATAGCACTTCAGCGGGGTGATGTTGCCGCCCCACCAGTAAGCACGGTAATCCGAGCAGCCATCATTGGCGCTGATGCCTTCAACGAACATCAGCCAGTCCGGCGCCACTGCCAGCACGGCCTTGGCTGCACGCTCGGCGGCCTTGTTCCAGTCCGTGGTGGCCTTGCTGTTGCCCCAGCTTGCCGCCCCATGCGGCTCGTTCTTCAGATCTAGGCCAATCACGCCGGCGACGCTCTTGTAGCGATCCGCCACGAACTTGAGATCGGCAATCCACTGTGCTTCGGTGTAGCTGTCGGTGTACCACAGCTCGGAAATCGCGTTGCAGTCCGGGCGGTGATGATCCAGCAGCACATACATGCCTTCCGCTGAGAGCTGCTTCACCACCTTGTCGAGCAATTGCAGCGAGTTCAGTCCGGAAAGATCCGGGTTGGCCGAATAATTGATGCTGTTGGGGGCCACGCCACGCAGGGTATTAGGGCAGAACGGCAGGCGCACAGCGTTGAAACCACTGGCCTTGATCTGGGCGATCGAGTCTTTCCAGTTGATCGTCCACAGCCCGTGCAGGGTGTAGTTGGTGGTTTCGAAACCGAACCAGTTCACGCCGTTGAGGCGGATTTCCTGGCCCTGGGCATTGAGCAGACGGCCGCTGTCATTGACCGAATAGGCCTGTGCAGCCGCACTCAAGGTCAGTGCGGTCGCGCACAACAGTGCAGAAAGGATGCGTCGGACTTGCATTGGTGGACTCCCCGGATATTCGTGCGGCCTGGCGCAATAGCTACGCCAGCCACCCGGATTGAATGGCGCTCGCAGCTTATGCGGGCTACGCCGGAGAAATGCGGGTGGGCCGACAGGCGAGTGCGATACGCCGCACCAGCGGAGTTTGTCCGGAATCCACCTGGACTCATGCCGGCCGGATAAAACCGACCGGGCCGGCAGATCAGGCCTGCGCGATCAGGGTTCTCAATTGCTCGAGGTTTTCCGCTTCGCTGCGCACCCGGAAAATCGCTCCCTCTTCGCTGGCGCTCTCTTCCAGCACTGCGCAGCTGGCATAAATGTCCTTGCGCAACTGTTGCGCAGACCAGGGCAGGAGCAGCTCGCCCTCAACCAAATCCTGCTGGAAGAAAGCCACGATGCGAGCGTGCATGCGAGCCACGTCAGCCGGATTACGCGCACTCATCACCACGCAGTCCGGATACTTTTCACGCAGCGCGGCTGTGCAGGCGGCCTGAGCGGCTTCGTCGCCCACGAAATCGATCTTGTTGAAGACCCGGATGCGCGGCAACTCGTCCGCACCGATCTCGGCCAGCACATGGTCGGTCACTTCGAGCTGGCGCTCGAACCCGGGGTCGCTCGCGTCAATCACATGCAGCAGCAACTCCGCATCCAGCGCCTCGTCCAGCGTGGATTTGAACGAGGCCACGAGGCCATGCGGCAAATTCTTGATGAAGCCCACCGTATCGCTCACCAATACCCGCGGTACGCTCTCCGGGTAGAGGGCGCGCACGGTGGTATCGAGCGTCGCAAACAACTTGTTGGCCACCAGCACCTCACTGCCGGTCAGTGCCCGCATCAGGGTGGACTTGCCGGCATTCGTGTAACCCACCAGAGCGACACCGGCGAGGCCTTTCCGCTCCTGACGGCGCGCACGCTGAGTCTTGCGCTCGGCCTCCATGGCAACGATCTCGAGCTGCAGCTCGGCGATCCGGTCGCGGATCTTGCGACGGTCCAGTTCAGTATGCGATTCACCGGCCCCCCGGCCCCCCATGCCGCTACGCTGGCGGCCCTGTGGCCCGGCCAGCTTGGCCGCTTCACGCAGGCGCGGCGCCATGTAACCGAGCCGCGCGATCTCGACCTGTGCCTTGGCTGCCCGCGAGCGTGCATTGCGGTGGAAGATCTCGAGGATGACCATGGTGCGGTCCATCACCTCGCAGCCCACGGCCAATTCCAGGTTACGGGCCTGCGAAGGCGAAATTTCGTGATCCACCAGAAGCGCCTCGATCTCGCCGCCCTCCGGCTCGCTCAGCAGCGGTGTGCCATCGAGTTCATCAAAAGCGGCCACACCATTCACGTACTCGGCGATTTCCTGGCGCTTGCCCGCCCCGAGGTAGCCAGTCTGGTCAAAACCAGCGCGCTTCTGCACAAAGCACTTCACCACCGTAAAGCCCAGCGTTTTTGCCAGTTCGCGCAGCTCCATGAGCGAAGCTTCGAACTCGACATCACTAACCTGCGGCAGTTGCACCGCAGCCATGATCGCGCGGCGGGCTTGGTCTTCCTGTTTCATGCGGGAGGGGCTTCTCTTCTAACAAATGAAGCCGGATGGTACATGGCTCTGCACCCGAAACCCGAGCCCACAAGCATTCAATGCGAAATACTCACGCGCAGAGGCTGTGCCACGCGGGCTCAAGCCAGCAGGCAGCGCAGGCTAACCCGCACTTCCGCCATCACCCGATTACGTTCGGCCACCGTCTGCGCTTCATTCAGCGCGCGGCGCACGCGCTGCTTGCTCACCTCAGAGAGCAGCGGCGAGTCATACAATTCGGCCAGCAGGCCCAGTTCCTGACGAATATTCATGTTTTCCATCCTCAACAAGCTGCATCAATTGCAGTTAATGGATAGAGAACGTACGCAAGCGAATGTTCCACAGAATTTTCTGATCGACACTTCTGTTTTGCTGATAGGCGCCTGCGCCGTCCCGAAGACTGGCGTACTCCGCCCAGGAGTGACGCAGATCGGCAGCAGCGTGTCCGCTGCCGGCGCTTGCCGAGCATCCCCAAGTCGCCACTCCACCGGGAAAAACAACCGCTCAGTGACGTTTAATGCGCTTTCGTCAGGCGAGCGCGAAAGACCCTTTCACTGGCATGTGGGCTGCTCAGTGATCCGGGCACCTCATCGAAACGCCCTGCCCTCCAGATCATGAAAAACACCCCGACCGCCCTCCGAACGCTCATCTCCAGTCTGAAGATGCCGGTCTGCCTGCTGACCCTGCTGTGCCTGAATGGTTGTGCGGCATTAGCAGTCAGCCTGGCTGGGGCTGGAGCAGGCGCTGGCCTGTCGCACCAGATGACCGGCACCGCCACGCGCACCTTCAGCGAGCCGCTCAGCAAGGTCGATAACGCCATGCAACTGGCCACGCGCAAGATGATGCTGGAGGTAGATGAGGTCAACAGCACCCTGAACGGCCAACAGACCCGTGCCCGGGTCGGAGAACTGAAGATCACGATCGGCCTGGAGACACTCTCCGGCAATTTGACCCGGGTGGACGTAGAAGCGCGCAAGGATTTCTTCCGCCTCGATTACGCCACTGCTCAGGAAATCGTGGTTCAGGTCGAGCGCATCTTGGAGAACATGAACATCGCAGCGGCTGAAGCAGAGGCCGAAGCCAGCCGACGCGGCGCTCTCAACGAGGCCAAGTACAAAGCCCCGGCGCCCCAGACAAACACCCCGGGCCGCAAGACCAGCAGCACAGCAAAGCGCCGCGACTCCATCTGAGCTCTTTTCTCTCCATGCCCGAAGTGGATGGCAGGTAAAGCAGGCTCATCCGCTACTTCACCAGACAGGAAGAGTAGTTCCGGCTCAGCAAAGCAAAACGCCCTGCAAAACCGGTTTCATGGTTTTGCAGGGCGTTGCTTTCTTGGCGGAGTGGACGGGACTCGAACCCGCGACCCCCGGCGTGACAGGCCGGTATTCTAACCAACTGAACTACCACTCCATGAGCGCAGTTTGAACTGCACTCCTTGCTCTTGCGAATGCTGCAAACTGCGGCACCCTCGAATCTGTGGCGTCCCCACGGGGATTCGAACCCCGGTTATCGCCGTGAAAGGGCGGTGTCCTAGGCCTCTAGACGATGGGGACTTGGCCTGTGCGCAATCACTTGCGCGCTGTCGGTAAATGGTGGAGGTAAACGGGATCGAACCGATGACCTCTTGCATGCCATGCAAGCGCTCTCCCAGCTGAGCTATACCCCCGTACCGACAGGGTTCCGACCCTTCCCGAAGGAAGGGTCGAAAGTTGGCGGAGTGGACGGGACTCGAACCCGCGACCCCCGGCGTGACAGGCCGGTATTCTAACCAACTGAACTACCACTCCATGACCACAGCAGAAGCTGCGGCCTTTGAACTGCTGAACGTTGCGCGGCTATTGCAACATCCTCGAATCTGGCGTCCCCACGGGGATTCGAACCCCGGTTATCGCCGTGAAAGGGCGGTGTCCTAGGCCTCTAGACGATGGGGACCTGGTACTGCTTTTTCTTCGTTGGAGTGGTGGAGGTAAACGGGATCGAACCGATGACCTCTTGCATGCCATGCAAGCGCTCTCCCAGCTGAGCTATACCCCCGTCCAGCGAAGAAGCGAGATTCTAGACAGCGATCGGCACCTCGTCAAGACCATTTCGCGAAGTTATTTGCATGAAAGCGCATCGCCATTCAGTCACCCAGCGCAATGGGTTCCCACTACAGAAGCTTGCCCGGATTCATCAGCCCACGCGGGTCGAAAGCGGTCTTGATGGCGCGCATCATGTCCATCTCGACCGGGCTCTTGTAGCGCAGGATTTCGTCGCGCTTGAGCTGTCCCAAACCATGTTCGGCAGAGATCGATCCGCCCAGTGTCGCCACGATGTCATGCACGATGCGATTGACCTCGGTCGTCCGGGCTACGAACGCCACATTGGCTTCGCCCCCCTGAGGCATCGAGGGGTTGTAGTGCAGATTGCCATCCCCTGCGTGCCCGAAAGCCACGATGCGCACGCCCGGGAAGGCAGCTTCCAGCGCCGCATCTGTCTGTTGCAGAAAGGCCGGAATCGCGCTGACCGGCACCGACACATCGTGCTTGATGCTGATGCCGTCCTTCTTCTGCGCTTCAGAAATGTTTTCGCGCAAGGCCCACAAGGCCTGAGCCTGGCTTTCCTTGCCTGCCAACACGGCATCAATCACCCAGCCAGCTTCAAAAGCCTCACTCAGCGCAGTTTCAAGCAAAGCTTCAAGCTCGGCAGCCGGATCACTATCAACCAGCTCGACAAGTGCATACCAGGGTGCAGGTTCAGCCAGCGGACGCACGCTGCCGGGCATTTTCTGGAGCACCAACTCATGTGCTGCCGAGCAAACGATTTCAAAAGCCGTGAGGCGCTCTCCTGCGCGCTGACGCAAACTTGCCAGCAAGTGGATAGCCGCCCCGGCATCCGGCAGCGCCAGCCAGGCCACGGCACGGCGGCTCTGGGAAGGAAAGAGTTTGAGCACGGCCGCGGTAATAATGCCCAGCGTGCCTTCGGAGCCGATGAAAAGATGTTTGAGATCGTAGCCGGTATTGTCCTTGCGTAAGCCACGCAAACCGTTCCAGATCCGCCCGTCAGGCAGTACAACCTCAAGCCCCAGCGTCAGCTCGCGGGTGTTGCCATAGCGCAGCACCTGCACTCCGCCAGCGTTGCTGGCGAGATTGCCGGCGATCTGACAAGAACCCTCGGAGGCCAGAGACAAGGGGAACAAGCGGCCCTGCTCCGCCGCTGCGGCCTGCACAGCAGCCAGCGTACAACCGGCTTCCACCGTCAAGGTGTTATTCACAACGTCCACAGCGCGCACCCGGTTCAGGCGTGCCAACGAGATGAGGACTTCATCGCCCCCTGCATGTGGCACGCCGCCACCAACCAGGCCGGTGTTGCCCCCTTGAGGCACCATGGGCACGCCAGCCGCCGCACAGGCCCGTACGACGGCAGACACCTCTTCGGTACAGCCCGGACGCACGACGCATAATGCACGCCCCTTGTAGCGCCCACGCCAGTCTTCTTCATAGGGGGCACAGTCCGGCTCCGTCGTCAGCACATTCGCCTCGCCGACGATGGACCGCAACGCCGCCAGAAATGCCTGCGCCACGACGCTTACTCGTCTGCCCACACCGGCTCGGCGTAGAGGTCGTGTACGTCGCAATCCGTGACGCGCACCTGATAGAACTTGCCGACCTCCATGTCCTGCCCTTCCGGCACAATCACCAGACCGTCAATTTCCGGCGCATCGCCTTCAGAGCGGCAGATGGCGCCCTCTTCCTCGTCGATCTGATCGACCAGCACCACGATTTCGCGGCCGATCTTGGCTTCGAGGCGCTGGGTGGAGATATCTTCCTGGAACTCCATCAGGCGGCGCTTGCGCTCTTCGCGCACTTCGTCCGGCACGGCGCCGGGCAACTGATTGGCCGTCGCTCCCTCTACCGGCGAATAGGCAAAAGCACCCACACGATCAAGCTTGGCTTCATCGAGGAACTCGAGCAGTTCTTCGAACTCTTGCTCGGTCTCTCCCGGGAAGCCGGTAATGAAGGTGGAGCGAATGGTGATATCCGGACAGATTTCGCGCCAGCGGCGAATGCGCTCGAGATTGTTCTCAGCATTCGCCGGGCGCTTCATGGCCTTGAGAATGCGCGGATTGGCGTGCTGGAAAGGCACATCCAGATACGGCAGGATTTTGCCCTCGGCCATCAACGGAATGATGTCATCCACGCTTGGGTAGGGATAGACATAGTGCAAACGTACCCACACATCGAGCTCGGAGAGCTCCTTACACAGGTCGTAGAGTTTGGTTTTCACCGGGCGGCCATCCACGAAACCGGTGCGGTATTTCACATCCACGCCATACGCGCTGGTGTCCTGCGAGATCACCAGCAACTCATTCACGCCGGCATTCACCAGCGTTTCAGCTTCACGCAATACATCGTGGATCGGGCGCGAAACAAGATCCCCGCGCAGCGAGGGGATAATGCAGAAGCTGCAGCGATGGTTGCAGCCTTCTGAAATCTTCAGATAGGCATAGTGGTCCGGCGTAAGGCGCACACCCTGCGGTGGAACCAGATCGGTGAAGGGGTCATGTGGCTTGGGCAGGTACTGATGCACCGCCGTCATCACTTCTTCCGTGGCGTGCGGACCGGTCACAGCCAGCACCTTAGGATGCGTCTGTTCAACAATACCGCGCCCCGCCGAATCTTTCTTGGCGCCGAGGCAGCCTGTCACGATCACCTTGCCGTTTTCGGCCAGCGCCTCGCCAATCGCGTCGAGCGACTCTTCAACCGCTGCGTCGATGAAACCACAGGTATTCACGACCACCAGATCGGCACCCTGATATTGCGAAGCGACGTCGTAACCCTCAGCGCGCAGACGAGTCAGGATACTTTCGGCGTCACTCGCCGCTTTCGGGCAGCCCAGCGACACAAAACCAACTCGGGGCGTGGAATTTTTGCTCATGTATTCAACCTTAAAAAACACAAGGCGCAGCCACCCGGCCACGCCTCTCTCTGATGCTGCATTTTAGCCCGGATCAGGTCGAATCCCGACTGTTTGAGGCCAAGAACCCCACGCACAGTAAGGAAAACCCGTTCGCCTCAGGGGGCATCCCCAACGTACGCTTCATGGCAGAAAAACACCGAAAAGGCCATACAGCAAGGCAATAAAAATGAACAGGGCATTATTTCGACCATCGGGCAGCCCCCGGACTTTGGACGCGACGCTGACTAAGTTGGCTGTGTCAGCTGCTTTTCCGGGCGACACCCCCCAACAAAAAAAGGAGTCACATCATGCTCAAAACACGCAATATCGTTTTCGCAGTCCTGACCAGTCTGTGCATTTCGAGCAGCTTCGCCGCAGCCCCCAAGCCTGCTCCCGGCTTTGTCAGCCTGAAACAGACCCAGCAGATACAGGCGGGCCAAAGCAAGGACGAAGTCATCCAGATGTTCGGCAAACCGGTTGCTACTCCGAAATGGAGCAACGGCACTTCGTCACTGGTCTACAAGACCGAGGACACCGCCGCATTCAAGGCTCTGCTATACGTTGATTTCGACACAAAGACTGGCTCGGTGATCAGCTCGGTCATCCGCCCGGACGACAACAGCGGCATGGGGAGCGACTCGTCTGAATGAGTCAGCCCTGCTCAGAGGGGCCCCCTCGGGAGCCCCTGCCAGTCACAGTCGATCTTAGAGGCTATTCACGATCTGTAGAGAGAGGGCGTCAGCGGAGTAAAGAGCAGCACAGGAACCGCAGTTTATGTTGATAAATGAGGATTCCAAGCAGCGCATGGGCCCTCTCAGTTATCAATGAGCGACCTCGCAGTCAAATCGTGAATAGCTTCTCAGTGGTGATGCCCGTGCTCACCATGCACATGCTGGTGAGCAATTTCCTCGGCAGTAGCAGCGCGCACATCAATCACCTTGAGCACAAAACTCAAGGCCTGACCGGCAAGCGGATGGTTGCCATCCAGCAGCACCACCGGCCCCTTGATCTTGGTGACAAAGAAATAGCGCAGCTCACCATCCGGACCCGGTCGCTGAATCTGCCCCCCCACCTTTACTCCAGGAGGAAACTCGGCCTTGGGCATGCTCTGCACCAAAGCCTCATCCCGTTCGCCAAAACAGTCCTCAACACTCAGTGACAAGCTGACCTGGTAACCCGGCTCCTGCCCTTCAAGGGCTTCCTCCAGCTTGGCAAAGATATTGTCGTAACCACCATGCAGATAGGAAACCGGGCGCTTGCCATCGTCGACAGGCATTCCTTTGTCTGTACTGACCTTCATGCTTACGGTTACAGCACTGTCTTTGGTGATTTTCATGGACTTTCTCTTGCAAAGTGAGGCGGGACGCCATTGTCCCCGAACAAGGTTCTGGAGGAAACCCGGTCGCTCAAACCGGATTGTCGATATCCACGAAGATAGCGTCCAGTTCATGCTCGCGCTGCAGCCACGTCGCCAATGCCTGCACCCCATATCGCTCGGTGGCATGATGCCCTGCCGCTAGGTAGGCCACACCGGTTTCACGCGCTAGGTGCACGGTTTGCTCGGAAATTTCGCCAGACAGGAAAAGATCAGCCCCAGCAGTAATCGCGTGCTCGAAGTAACTCTGAGCGCCACCGGTGCACCACGCCACACGCCGGACAACACGTTGCGGCTCGGCGATCAGCAGCGGCTCACGGGCGAGACGGGCAGCCACTGAGCGCGCCACCTCACCGGCAGGCATCGCATGCGGCAAGCTGCCCAATAACACAAGCGACTGCTCCGCACATGGCGACTCGACCTGCCAGCCCAGCACCTGTGCAAGCTGCACATTGTTCCCCAGCACCGGATGCGCATCTAGCGGCAAGTGATAACCGAACAAGTTGATATCGTGGGCTAGCAAAAGCCCCAGGCGCTGACGACGAATCCCGGTCACACGCGGGTCCTCGGACTTCCAGAACCAACCGTGATGCACGATGATTGCATCAGCTTGCAATGCAATGGCACGCTCGATCAACGCCCGACTGGCCGTCACTCCGCAGACCACGCGCGCAATCCCGGCGCGTCCTTCCACCTGCAAACCGTTTGGGCAATAATCGTTGAAGCGGCCGCACTCAAGCAGCGTATCCAGAATCCTCTGGAGTTCCTGGCGGTCCATGACAACTCTCCCTGCACTTGATCACGGCAGACAGCGCGTCTGCGAACGGTGAATTATGCAACGTCTCTGGCTGATTTTTGCCCAGACCGCGACCATCGCGCTGGGCGTACTCTTCGTGATCACAACCCTGAAACCCGAATGGGTGAGTCGCCCCACGCTCTTCGAAGCGCCTCCGGCAGCGCTCGAATCCTCTGCTCAGACACCCCCCGGCCCGGTCCGCGCCGCGGACAGCTACGCCAACGCGGCCCAGGCGGCCTTACCTGCTGTGGTGCACATCTTCACCAGCAAGGAAATCGAAGCACCCCGCCACCCGCTCTTCAACGACCCCTTCTTCCGCCATTTCTTCGGCGCCCCCGAGCGCACCCCGCAACGCAGCTCGGGATTAGGCTCCGGCGTGATGGTGAGCGGCGAAGGCTACATCCTCACCAACAATCATGTGATCGAAGCCGCGGACACCATCGAGGTCGCCCTCAACGACGGGCAGAAATACCGAGCCAGAATTGTCGGCCGTGACCCTGAGACAGATCTGGCCGTACTACGCATCGACAGCAAGACAGCACTGCACGCAATCAGCTTTGCAGCGGCAGACAGCGTGCGCGTAGGAGATGTAGTGCTGGCCATCGGCAATCCGTTCGGCGTCGGACAAACAGTCACCATGGGGATTGTCAGTGCTCTGGGGCGCTCGGATCTTGGTATCAACACCTTCGAGAACTTCATCCAGACCGATGCGGCGATCAATCCCGGCAATTCAGGAGGCGCTCTGGTCGATACCAGAGGTCAGCTGGTCGGTATTAACACTGCGATCTACTCGCGCTCCGGCGGCTCACTGGGCATCGGCTTCGCCATTCCGGCCGGCACGGCGCGCAGCATCATGGAGCAGATCATCAAGAACGGGCAGGTCACTCGGGGCTGGATCGGCATTCAGGTACAGGAAATCACGCCCGAACTCGCCCAGGCCCTTCAACTGCCGCAGAAAGGTGCGCTGATTGCCGGCATCGCCCGCAACAGCCCGGCCGCCAAGGGTGGGCTGCAAGCAGGCGATGTGCTCATCGCGCTGGATGGCAAGGCCATCAACAACGCTCACGGCGTGCTTGAAACCGTCGCTAGCCTGCCACCGGGCCAACTCGCCAAGGCCGCCATCATCCGCAAGGGCAAGACCATGGAGGCCGTGCTGCAGATAGCCCAACGGCCTTTGCCCACACAATCGGCACAGGACTAAAGCCAGCCAACGCAGCTCGAATGCCTGGCGGCAGACTCAGCTGCGCGAGCGCTCCAGCATGCGCGCCACCAGAATGCCAACCTCATACAGCAGGCACATCGGCACAGCCAGCATGAATTGCGACGCCACGTCTGGAGGCGTAACAACGGCGGCGACCACGAATGCCCCCACGATCACGAAACGCCGCGCCTCGGCCAGCTTGGCGGTTGTTACGATCCCCAGCGCTACCAACAACACGACCGCCACAGGCACCTCGAAAGTCGCACCGAACGCGAGGAACATACCCATCACGAAGCTCAGGTATTTGTCGATATCAGTCATCCAGGCTACGCCCTCAGGCGTGAAGCTGGCCATGACCTTGAACATGCCCGGAAAAAAGATGAAATAGGCGAAAGCCATGCCGCTCACGAAGAGCAGACAGCTCGCAACCAGCAGCGGCAAGGCCAGACGCTTCTCGTGAGCATACAAGCCAGGGGCGATGAAGGACCAGGCCTGAAAGAGGATGAAAGGCATGGCAATCAGCAAGGATAGCCAGGCCACCACCTTGATCGGCACCAGAAAGACGCCCACGACGTCTGTCGCAATCATCTGCCCGCCTTGCGGCAGTACGGCCAGCAAAGGCGCTGCCATCAACGCATAGAGATCCTTGGCCCACCACACTAGGCACAGGAAAACCACCAGCACGGCCAGCAAGGAATAGATCAGGCGATTGCGCAGCTCGACCAGATGGGAAATGAAGCTTTCTTGCGAATCCACGCCCATCACCCCTTGTGCACTTTCACTGGCTCCACGGGCATCCCGAAGAGATCGAGCTGACTATCGTCGCGCTCGGGTGGCGGAGTGGGCTCGGAAGACGCGAAGAGATCGGACTCAGCTGCCACGGTCTCTGCCGGCACTTGCTCAAGCACCACGGCCACGGCTTGAGTTTCGGCGGGCGGGAGCGGCTCCTGCACCACCGGTTCGGCCAGCGCCTTGACTTCCTGCTCCACAGCGGCAGCTCCTGCCGAAAGCTCAGCCTGAAAAGCCTGCGCCTGCTCGTTGATGGAAGCTTGCAGACTCCGCGCAGACTCCTGCACATCGGCCACTAGCGTCTTCATCTCAGAAGCTTCCATTTCGCGACTGATGTCGGACTTCACATCTGCCACATAGCGGCGCATCTTGCCCAGCAGATGACCCACCGTACGCGCCACACGCGGCAGCTCTTCGGGACCAAAGACAACCAGAGCTACGATGCCGATGAGAAGAAGCTCGGAAAAACCAATATCGAACATGCCGGGCCTGTCAGATCAATCCTGCAGCACAAAAACAAAGGGGCGCTCACGCGCGCCCCCACTCGGGAATGACTTCCCGCTTAGTCCTTCTTCTCGCGCGCTTCACCTTCCACAGTATTGGAGGCAGCAGCGATCTTCTCCGCCGGCTTGTCGTCAGCGCCTTCCTTCATGCCCTGCTTGAAGCCCTTCACCGCGCCGCCGAGATCCTCGCCGATATTGCGCAGTTTCTTGGTGCCGAAAACCAGCAGAACGATGACCAAAACAATCAGCCAATGCCAGATGCTCAACGAACCCATGTGCAGCTCTCCTCAGTATTTCAGCATGGCGGGCATTGGCTGCCCACCAAGAATGTGCAGGTGCAGATGATACACCTCCTGCCCACCATGCCGTCCGGTGTTGATGATGGTACGAAAGCCCTCGCCCGCACCCAGTTCTTTTGCAATGCGCGGCGCCAGCTCCAGCATGCGGCCCAGCACCGGTGCATCTTCCGGCATGGCATCCGCCAGCGTCGCAATATGCTTCTTCGGGATGATCAGGACGTGCACCGGCGCCTGCGGATGGATGTCCTTGAACGCAAGGATTTCATCATCCTCATACACCTTACCGGAGGGAATCTCGCCACGGGCAATACGGCAGAAAATGCAGTCGCTCATGATTTGCGGGAATTCTTTTCTTCGATGCCTGAAATGCCTTCGCGCCGGCGAAACTCGCCGAGCACGTCATCCGCCGACAAACCGAACTGCGACAACAGGATCAGCGAGTGGAACCACAGGTCGGTGACTTCATACACGATGTGGCGCAGATCCCCGTCCTTGGCTGCCATGATGGTTTCGGCAGCCTCTTCGGCCACCTTTTTGCAGATCGCGTCAGTTCCTTTGGCGTACAGGCTGGAAACATAGGACGACTCGGGCGGCGCGGATTTCCGCGCTTCAAGCGTCGCCGACAAGCGCTGCAGAACTTCCGGATCAATCATGGCTGAGGCCTTTTACAGAATTATTTCTTGGGGTAAATCTCGGCCGGATCTTTCAGAACCGGCTCGACGTCTTCCCAACCGCCACCATCCAGATGACGCTGGAAAAAGCAGCTGCGGCGGCCGGTGTGGCAGGCGATGCCTCCCACCTGCTCAATCTTCAGCAGAACAACATCACCATCACAATCCATACGGATTTCGCGTACGCGTTGAGTATGGCCGGACTCCTCGCCCTTGTGCCACAGCTTGCGCCGCGAGCGCGACCAATACACGGCCTCGCGCTTTTCAGCTGTCAGCGCCAGTGCTTCCCGATTCATCCAGGCAAACATCAGTACTTCGCCCGTATCCGCATCCTGAGCAATAGCCGGCACCAGCCCCTGCTCGTCCCACACCACATCATTGAGCCAGCGGCTGTCTTCGCTCACAGTCTCACCTCCACGCCACGTTCGCGCATGTATTCCTTGGCCTGCCGAACGGTGTACTCCCCGTAGTGAAAGATGCTCGCGGCCAGCACGGCATCCGCCCGACCTTCGATCACCCCATCCGTGAGGTGCTGCAGATTGCCCACGCCACCACTCGCAATCACCGGGATATTTACTGCGTCAGAGATTGCGCGGGTCAGCGCCAGATCAAAACCGATCTTGGTGCCGTCACGATCCATACTGGTCAAAAGGATTTCACCGGCGCCAAGCTTTTCGACGCGCTGGGCCCATTCAATGGCATCCAGCTCGGTGAGCTTGCGTCCGCCGTGAGTGAATACCCCCCACTTGCCCGGCGCAGTCTGCTTGGCATCTATCGCCACCACGATGCACTGATTACCAACCTTGCCGGAGGCTTCGGCCACCAGATCGGGGTTGTATACCGCGGCGCTGTTCATGCTGACCTTGTCCGCACCGGCATTGAGCAGGCGTCGAACATCTTCAACGCTACGCACGCCTCCGCCTACCGTTAGCGGAATGAAGACCTGATTGGCGACCTGCTCGACGATGTGCAGCATGATGTTGCGCTCGTCGGAACTGGCCGTGATGTCCAGAAAGGTCAGCTCGTCGGCGCCCTGCTCGTCATAGCGGCGGGCGATCTCGACCGGATCGCCAGCATCGCGCAGCTCAAGAAAATTGACACCCTTGACGACCCGTCCGGCAGTGACATCAAGACAGGGGATGATGCGTTTGGCGAGCATTGATCAGTCGGCCCCGCCATTGAGTTCATCGGCACGTGCCTGAGCCGCTTCGAAATCCAGCGTTCCCTCGTAGATGGCCCGGCCAGTAATGGCACCCATGATGCCTTCAGACTCGACAGCACACAGCGCATCAATATCCTTCAGATCAGTGATGCCTCCGCTGGCGATCACCGGAATGCGCAGGGCCTGGGCCAGTTTCACGGTCGCCTCGATATTCACGCCGGAGAGCATGCCATCGCGGCCGATATCGGTATAGATCACGGACTCGACACCGTAGTCCTCGAATTTTTTGGCCAGATCAATCACGTCGTGCCCGGTCAGTTTGGACCAGCCATCGACAGCCACCTTGCCATCCTTGGCATCCAGACCAACGATGATATGGCCCGGAAAGGCGCTGCAGGCATCGTGCAGGAAGCCAGGGTTCTTGACCGCAGCAGTGCCAATGATCACATAGCTGATACCGTCGTCCAGATAACGCTCGATGGTATCCAGGTCGCGGATGCCACCACCGAGCTGAACCGGGATGTCGTCACCGACCTCCTCGCAGATCGCCTTGATCACCGCCTCGTTCTTGGGCTTGCCGGCAAAGGCACCATTGAGGTCGACCAGATGCAGGCGACGCGCGCCTTTATCGAGCCACATCCGGGCCATGGCGCGCGGGTCTTCGGAGAAGACCGTGGCACCTTCCATCTCGCCCTGGCGCAGGCGAACGCAGTGGCCGTCTTTGAGGTCAATCGCGGGAATGAGCAGCATGATTTTTCAGGGGGCGTTAGCGCTTGAAGGCAAGCGGTGAAGTGATTCCGGAGGTTCCGGGCGTTCCTTGTGGGTCAGGCTCAGGGTTGCCAGCTCACGAAATTCGAGAGCAACTGCAGACCCGCAGCAGCGCTCTTTTCCGGATGGAACTGAACTGAAAAAATATTAGCTTGGGCCACCGCCGAGGTAAAGCGCAGGCCGTAATCAGTCGTCGCCGCGCTCGCCGACTCATCATCGGGCTGACAGTAGTAGCTATGCACGAAGTAGAAGCGTGCCCCCGGTTCGATACCCGCCCACAGAGGATGAGCGCGCGTGGGATCAACCCGGTTCCAGCCCATATGCGGCACCTTCAGACGCAAGCCATCCGGCCCGCTCATGCCATCAGCAAAGCGCTTCACCTGACCCGGGATGAAACCCAGCCCAGCCGTATCGCCCTCTTCGCTGTGATCGAAGAGCATCTGCATGCCAACACATACACCCAGAAAAGGTTTGCTCTGCGCAGCTTGATGCACCGCTTCGCGCAAACCACGCCCCATGAATTCGCGCATGCAGTCATGCATGGCGCCTTGGCCGGGCACCACTACGCGATCTGCCGCATGGATCTGCGCGGCTTCGCTACTGATCAGCACACTGGCACTGGCGGGCGCCACCTTTTCAATGGCCTTGGCAACCGAACGCAGGTTACCCATGCCGTAATCGACTACAACGATCTTCATTTCTGTGAGCTTCGCTACGAAGTGAGGAGTGAAGGGCAAAGCCCCTCTGGAGACTTTAGAGCGTGCCCTTGGTCGACGGCATGGCGCCAGCGGCACGTTCGTCAACTTCACATGCCGCGCGCAGGGCGCGGCCAAAGGCCTTGAACACGGTCTCACACTGGTGGTGTGCGTTCTTGCCACGCAGGTTGTCGATATGCAGCGTCACGCCGGCATGATTAACGAAACCCTGAAAAAACTCGCGGGTCAGATCCACATCAAACGAGCCAATCATGGCGCGCGTGAAATCCACATTGAACTCCAGCCCGGGGCGGCCCGAGAGGTCCACCACTACGCGCGACAAGGCCTCATCCAGCGGCACATAGCTGTGGCCATAACGGCGCAGACCCTTTTTGTCACCCACGGCCTTGGCAAAAGCCTGGCCCAGGGTGATACCCACATCCTCCACCGTGTGGTGAGCATCGATGTGCAGATCCCCCTTGGCCTCAACAGTCAGATCAATCAGGCCATGGCGGGCTATCTGATCAAGCATGTGATCCAGAAAAGGCACGCCGCTGGCAAGCTTGGCCGCACCGCTGCCATCCAGATTGAGGCTTACGGTGATTTGGGTTTCAAGAGTGTTGCGGCTGACTTCGGTTTGCCTCATGGCGGGGGCCCATGTCGAAGGAAGTGAAAGCCCGGCACAAGGGCGTCCGGGTAAGCCCTATGATAGCATTGGTGCGGCTTTGCACCATCTGCAAGACCGTGATTGCCGCGCAACGAAACCCTCGGAATGAATCCATGAGTGCCTACTGGAGCGATCTTGTTCATCGCCTGACCCCTTACGTGCCGGGCGAACAGCCCAAGATTGCTAATCTGGTCAAGCTCAATACCAACGAGAACCCTTACGGCCCCTCACCCAAGGCCTTGGCCGCCATCGCTAGCGAAGCTAGCGATGCGTTGCGCCTCTACCCGGACCCGAACTCCGATCTTTTCAAGCAGGCGGTCGCCCGCTTTTTCGCCGTGGAGCCTGCCTGCGTATTTGTCGGCAACGGCTCGGACGAAGTGCTGGCGCATGTCTTCATGGGTCTCCTGAAACACGACAAACCCCTGCTTTTCCCGGACATCACCTATAGCTTCTATCCGGTGTATTGCGGGCTCTACGACATCGCCTACGAAACCGTGGCCCTGGACGCGCAATTCGGCATTTGCGTCGACGACTATCTCGGCCGTGAAGCGGGCGCGATCATCCTCGCCAATCCGAACGCCCCTACTTCGCGTCTGCTCCCCCTGGCAGACATCGAGCGCCTCGCTGCAGGCCAGCCGGATGCGGTAATCGTCATCGATGAGGCTTATATCGACTTCGGTGGAGAAAGCGCCGTGGGTCTGACCCGCAACCACCCGAATCTGCTGGTCATCCAGACGCTCTCCAAGAGTCGCTCGCTGGCTGGGCTACGGGCCGGCTTTGCGGTCGGTCAGGCGCACCTGATCGAGGGACTGGAGCGCGTCAAGAACAGCTTCAACTCCTATCCACTGGACCGCATGGCCATCGTTGCCGCCGCGGCTGCCATGGATGACATCGCCTGGTTTGAGGACACCCGCCAGCGCGTGATCGCCAGCCGCGAAAAACTCAACACCGAGATGCAGGCACTGGGTTTCGAAGTGCTGCCCTCGGCCGCCAACTTCATTTTTGCACGTCACCCAAAGCGCGATGGCGCCGAACTGGCACAGGCACTCCGCGCCCGGGGCATCATCGTGCGCCACTTCAAGCTACCGCGTATCGATCAGTTTCTGCGCATCACCATCGGCACTGACGCGCAATGCTCCCTGTTGGTCGCCGCACTGAAGGAAATCCTCAGCTGAGTTTGCGCGTCTTCTTGCACACACCACTACGGGGATCAAAGGCGTCGAACCATAACTCCTTGCGCTGCAAGGGCTTAGGGTTAAGGAGATTGTAGTTCTCAAGCAGGAATACGCGCCGCTCGCAAAGGCGCGCACGCTTGAACACATCTGCGTAATGCTGCTTGAGCATGCGCAACAAGCTGCCGTCTCGCACCATACTTTCGAGACCCGCAGAGAGGCGTTTGTGCAAGCGCGGATGGGCCGGCGAAACAAACACATAGCCCGGCAGAGGAAACTTGAGCAGGATGTCCTGCTCGACACGCAAATTGGGAGACGCTGATCGAAGCTCGTCGAACTCGGCAAACACTTCATTCAGGCCACGCGGAAAGTAATCAATTTTCCCTGCCAACAGCCGAGCCACCAAAGGCTTGGCGCTCTCCTCCGTGTAAACCGCAAAGCCAGCAATCTCCAGCACTCGCCGCGACGACCAGGCCTCTCCCACCCCCACCCGCAACGCTCTCAGCTGATCAAGGTTCCCTACTGCGCTGAGCTTCGGCTGCACTTCTGCAGTTGTCAGAGCAATCCGGTAATTCGACAGGCCCATATCCGGCGCAATATAGATCGGCAGAAGCTGCAACTCCCAAGAAGGCTGAGTTGCGACGACCGAAACATTGACCTCGTCACCAAGCAGCATCTTGCGTAGTTGCTCTTCACGGCCCACGGGCACTTGCCGGGTCTCGATGCGATATGCGCCATAGCTTGACCTGGTTCGTCGCATCGCCTCATCCAGAACCCGTCCAGCGTAGTCATGCCCAGCGGCGCCCGTATCCTGGAGTGGGCCAAAACGGCGTAAAACATCCTCTGCAAGAGCCAGATTGGAAAAAAAGAGAAGGGCTGCGAGCGGCAGAACACTGCTCAGCAAGGAGGAAAAAGACATACGGCACCAAACTAACTTTCAGCACCTCAATCTACCCTAGAGCATTATTGCCCCCTACTGCACTGACGGGCTATCCACCCGCCCTATTCAAGCCAGATGAGGGAAGCCTGTCGCCCCGACTGAGTACCGTCTCGACGCGCCGAGAAAAAAGCGTCCGCTTCGTCATAGGTGCAGCGATCGCCACCATACACCTGCGTCACCCCCATTAAAGCCAGGCGCTGCCGTGCCAACAGATACAGATCAGCCTGCCATTTCCCCTGCTCCTTGCCCGGCAGGAAGGCCTCCGCTGCCGCGGGCGTATGCGCCAGGAAAGCCGTCCGCACTTCATCACCGACCTCGAAGCGAGCCTGCGAGATGGCAGGGCCGAGCCAGGCCATGATCGACGTGGCCGGTACCTGCATGGCGCGCGCGGAGTTCTCCAGCACGCCCCCCGCCAACCCTCGCCAGCCTGCATGTGCTGCCGCCACGGCTGTGCCGGCAATATCACAGAGCAGTACCGGCAAACAGTCGGCCGTCATCACACTGCAGATCTGGTAGCTCATGCGCGCCACGCTGGCATCAGCCTGCGCATCGGGGCATGTGCAGGCTGCATTGACGACGGTAGAACCGTGCACCTGCTCCAGCCACAAGGGCTCCATGGGCAGCTTGGCTACCAGACGACGGCGATTCTCCAGCACGTGCTCAAGTGAATCACCAACATGCTTGGCCAGGTTCAATGCAGCATAGGCCCCGGTGCTCACACCACCCCAGCGCGTCGTAGAAACGGCTCGAACCTTTTTCGGTGCAGGCCAGTCAGGCGTAATGAATTTCAGCTCGGGCATATCCAGGCGTATCGATCCGTAGCCCGGATGCAGCAAAGCGAAGCCCGGGAGCGTCCACAACACATCCCCGGATCCGGCTTGCAGCCTTCACCCGGGTTACTTTATTTGCGATATTCAGCCGACTTTGCGTGAGCCTGCAGGCCTTCACCATAAGCCAGTGTTGCAGCAACTGGGGCCAGTTCAGCGGCACCGGCAACTGACATGTGAATGATGCTGGTACGCTTCTGGAAGTCATAGACCCCAAGCGGCGAAGAGAAACGTGCGCTGCGCATGGTAGGCAATACGTGGTTTGGCCCGGCACAGTAGTCGCCCAACGATTCAACCGAACAGTGCCCGACAAAAATGGCGCCAGCATGGCGAATCCGCTCAATCCAGGGCTCGGCATCTTCAATGGCGAGCTCTAGATGCTCCGGCGCGATACGGTTAGCGATCTCACAAGCTTCGCCGAGACTCGCCACCTTGATCAGTGCACCACGATTCTTCAGTGAGGCGGCAATGATCTCGTGCCGCGGCATTTCCGGCAGCAGTCTGGCAATCGAGGCAGCAACCGCGTCGATAAAAGCGTCGCTGGTGCACAGCAGGATGGATTGCGCCACTTCATCGTGTTCGGCCTGGGCAAAAAGATCCATCGCCACCCAGTCCGGCTCACCCGTGCCATCCGAAATGATCAGCACTTCCGAAGGGCCGGCGACCATGTCGATGCCCACCGTGCCAAATACGCGGCGCTTGGCTTCAGCCACATAGGCGTTGCCTGGACCAACGATCTTGTCGACCTGAGGAATCGTCTGCGTGCCATAGGCCAGCGCGGCCACAGCCTGTGCGCCACCGATGGTGAACACTCGGTCCACGCCAGCAATGGCCGCGGCGGCCAGCACCAAGGGGTTACGCTCGCCACGCGGGGTCGGCGTCACCATGATGAGCTCGCCCACGCCCGCCACCTTGGCCGGAATCGCGTTCATCAACACCGAACTCGGGTAGCTGGCTTTGCCTCCCGGCACATACAGGCCGGCACGATCCAGCGGCGTGACCTTCTGCCCCAGTCGCGTGCCGTTGTGCTCGGTGAAGCTCCAGGATTCGAGCAGTTGCTTCTCGTGGTAGCTGCGCACGCGAGCGGCAGCGATATTGAGCGCGCTGCGTTGCTCTGGCGTGAGGCTATCGAGCGCTTCCTGTAGGGCTGATTTGGGTAGCTCCAAAGCAGCCATATCTGCCACATCAAGCTGGTCAAAGCGGTTGGTAAATTCGACCACCGCCGCATCGCCCCGCGCGCGCACCGCCGCGAGCACTTCGGTCACGGCCGCATCGACACGCGTATCAGTGCTGTTGTCGAAGGCCAGCAGTGCGTCTAGCGCAGCGATAAAGCCAGGCTCAGCAGCGCTCATGCGGCGAATCTGGCTCATGGTTTGACGGCTCCGGCAAAAGCTTCGATCACGGGTTGCAACAACTCGCGCTTCATTTTCAGCGAAGCCTGATTCACGACCAGACGTGAGCTGATCTGCATGATCTCCTCAACCTCGCTCAAATTGTTGGCGCGCAAGGTACCGCCAGTCGACACAAGATCGACGATGGCATCGGCCAAGCCCACCAGTGGAGCCAGCTCCATCGACCCGTATAGCTTGATCAGATCCACGTGCATGCCCTTGGCTGCGAAGTGCTCGCGGGCAATCTTGATGTACTTCGAAGCCACGCGGATACGCGCACCACGCTGCACGGCAGCGGCATAGTCGAAATCATTCGGCACAGCCACGCTCATACGGCACTTGGCGATATTCAGATCCACTGGCTGATACAGCCCTGCCCCGCCATGCTCGATCAGGGTGTCCTTGCCGGCGATACCCAGATCGGCCGCACCGTACTGCACATAGGTCGGCGTATCGGACGCACGCACGATCACCAGACGCACATCAGCACGATTGGTGCCGATAATCAGCTTGCGCGAAGACTCAGGATTCTCGACCGGCTCGATGCCGGCCGCAGCGAGCAGCGGCAAGGTTTCCTCAAAAATGCGACCCTTGGAAAGCGCCAGGGTAATACCGTTGTAAGTGCTCACAATCCCGTCCTCAGCTGGTGCGACGCACGCGCGCGCCAAGTGCAGCCAGTTTTTCTTCCAGCTTTTCGTAACCACGATCAAGGTGATAGATGCGCTCGATGGTGGTTTCACCTTCCGCCACCAGGCCCGCAATCACCAGGCTCGCCGAGGCGCGCAGATCGGTCGCCATCACCGTGGCACCTTGCAGTTTTTCGATGCCGGTCACGAAGGCAGTGCTGCCATCAATTTTGATATTGGCGCCCAAACGCTGCAACTCCACCGCGTGCATGTAGCGATTCTCGAAAATCGTCTCGCGGATGATCGACGAGCCCTCCGCCACGCAGTTGATAGCCATGAACTGGGCCTGCATGTCGGTCGGGAAAGCCGGGTAAGGCGAAGTGCGCAGGCTCACGGCCTTCAGGCGCGCTGGCGCCGTGATGCGAATCGCATTGCGCTCCGACATGACCTCACAGCCAGCATCCATCAGCTTGTCGACCACAGCATCGAGATACGCCGACGAGGTGTTCAGCAGACGTACATCACCAGCGGTGACGGCCGCTGCGCACAGATAGGTGCCGGTCTCGATGCGGTCCGGCATGATGCGGTGTGTGGTGCCATGCAGACGATCAACGCCCTTGATGCGGATCACGTCGGTACCGGCGCCGGAAATCTGTGCCCCCATGGAGACGAGGCAGTTGGCGAGATCGACAACCTCCGGCTCGCGAGCAGCATTCTCGATCACCGTTACGCCCTCGGCCAGACAGGCCGCCATCATCAAATTCTCGGTGCCGGTCACGGTCACCATATCGGTAAATAGGCGGGCACCCCGCAGACGCGGCGACTTGGCCAGCACATAGCCGTGCTCGACCGACACTTCAGCGCCCATCGCCTGCAGACCCTTGATATGCTGATCCACCGGGCGGGCGCCAATCGCACAACCACCAGGCAAGCTCACCTTGGTCTCACCACAACGGGCGACCAGCGGACCGAGCACCAGGATTGCCGCTCGCATGGTCTTGACCAGCTCGTAGCTCGCCACCGGATTGCTGATCACAGCAGCGTTCAGGGTCACCGTATCGCCGTTGCGCTCAACCTTCACGCCCATATCGGCCAGCAGGTGCAGCAAGGTACCGATGTCCTTCAGTTGCGGCACATTGGTGAAAGTCACCGGTTCGGCGGTGAGCAGCGCAGCGCACAGAATCGGCAAAGCCGCATTCTTGGCGCCGGAGATGCTGATTTCACCACTCAGGCGGGCACCGCCTTCAATCAGGAGTTTGTCCATGTCGTTCAGTGAAAGGGGAAGGAGAGGTGAAAAGGCTACAAACCCTTGCCTGCCACTCGTTCCCCGTATTCCTCTTCAATGGCCCGCAGGCCGGTTCAATTCAAAGGGTTTTCTGCAACTCGGCCCACTGGGCCGGGGTATAGGTGGTGAGCTGCAAGGCATGAATTTCGTTGCCCATCAGGCTTCCCAGCGTGGCGTACACGGCCTGATGCTGGCGCACGCGCATCTTGCCCTCGAATTCGGCACTCACGACGATGCCGGAAAAATGCACGCCGTCATCACCTTCGATGATCACGGTGTCGCAGGCTAGCCCCTGCTCGATCAAACGCTGGATTTCGCTGGCTTGAAACATCATTCAACCTCTCAGTTTGTAACCACGCTGCAGCATGTTCAGACACATCCCGGCCAGCACCAGCAGCGCAGCGCTCACGATGGCAAGGCTCAACCAGGGCGACGCGTCGGAGACGCCGAAAACGCCGTAGCGGAAACCGTCGATCATGAAGAAGAACGGGTTGAAGTGCGACAGTGCCTGCCAGAAGGGCGGCAGCGAGTTGATGGAATAGAACACTCCGGAAAGCATGGTCAGCGGCATGATCAAGAAGTTCTGGAAGGCCGCGAGCTGATCGAACTTGTCCGCCCAGATCCCGCCGACAACACCCAGCGTGCCCAGCAAGGCCGCGCCCAGCACCACGAAAGCCAGTGCCCACAGAGGATGTGCCACTCCGGTCCAGCTGAAAAACAGCGACGCCAGCCATACCCCACCGCCCACCACCACGCCTCGGACGATGGAAGCAATGACGTAAGCGGCATAGAACTCCAGCCAGGAGATCGGCGGCAGCAACACAAACACGATGTTGCCGGTGATCTTGCTCTGGATCAGCGAGGACGAACTGTTGGCAAACGCGTTCTGCAGCACACTCATCATCACCAGTCCCGGAACCAGGAAGCTGGTATAGCTGACGCCATCGAAGGGCTGCAGACGGCCTTCGAGCACATGACCAAAAATCATCAGATAGAGCACCGAGGTGAGTACTGGCGCCCCCACGGTCTGGAAACTGACTTTCCAGAACCTCAATGTTTCTTTGTAAAGCAGAGTGCGGAAGGCAATCATGCCGTGACCTCCGCATTCATGATTTCGACGAAGGCCTGCTCCAGATCGGGACGCGCGACTTCAACCTCCAGAATCCCGGCCCCGGCTTCACGAACCGCTGCCAGCAAGCTTTCTATCTGCGCATGGCGCTCGAAGGGAATCTGCAGCATACCGTCCTGCAACACCGCACCCTGTGTCTGCAGCGCAGCCGGCAGGCAATCAAGTCCTGCTACCCGGAGCTTGAGGGCATGGTGGCTGACACGGGCAAGAATGTTCGGCGTGGTATCAAGCGCGATGACACGCCCAGCCTTGAGCATGGCTATCCGCCCGCACAGCTCTTCAGCCTCTTCCAGGTAGTGCGTGGTCAACACGATGGTGTGGCCCGCCTCGTTGAGCTTGCGGATGAAGACCCACAGGGTCTGCCGCAATTCCACATCGACGCCGGCCGTGGGCTCATCGAGCACGATCACCGGAGGTTTGTGCACCAGTGCCTGAGCCACCAGCACCCGGCGCTTCATGCCGCCAGAGAGCTGGCGCATGTTGGTATCGGCTTTACTGGTGAGGTCTAGGCTGGCAAGCAGCTCGTCGATCCAGTCATCATTGCGACGGATGCCGAAATAACCGGACTGGATGCGCAGCAACTCGCGCACCGAGAAGAAAGGATCGAAAACCAGCTCCTGTGGCACCACACCGAGGCTACTGCGTGCGGCACGGTAGTCACTCACCACGTCATGCCCCATCACCCGGATCGAACCTGCAGTGAGACGCTGCAAACCAGCGAGCGCGGAGATGAGGGTGGTCTTGCCGGCACCATTAGGCCCCAGCAGACCGAAGAACTCACCTTGCCGGATTTCGAGGTCTACACCAGCCAACGCCTGCAGCGAGCCAAACTGCTTGACTGCCCCGCATACCTGGATGGCGGGAGAGTCAATGCTGGACACTGGTGCGGCTACCGTCGGCGGAAAGTTCAGGAAAAAGGAAGGGCGTTACGCTATACAGGCTGGCAAGGCTGACAAATGCAGCCGGGGCCGACACAATAGACAGCTGCTTGCCCGCTGCCAGTGCAGCACGCTTCCAGCTCAGCAACACGGCAATCGCGGACGAATCCACGGCTTCGATACCCGCAAGATTCACCACGCGATCGGCCTGCACGACCAGCAGTTCGCCCTCCGGCTGCAGCTCCGGCACTGTCTGCTGATTCATGGCCCCCGTGATGAAGAGCTGACCGTCGCGTTCGGAAATCACTTCTTGACCACCTCGGCTTGAGCGTTCTTGGTCTTCAGGCTCTTGATCAGGCCGTCGATACCACCAGCCTTGATCTCCTGCGCGAATGTTTCGCGATAATTGGTCACCAAGCTCACTCCGGCCACCATCACGTCGTAAACCTTCCAGCCCTCAGCCAATTTTTCCATCTGGTAATCGATCGACACCGGTTTGGCGCCAGCCTGCTTGACCTCGGTACGCACGATCACATCGCTATCTGCGGCTTGCATGCGGATCGGCTTGAAATCAATGGTCTGATTCTTGTATTGGGCCAGCGCATTTGAATAGCTGCGCACCAGCAGGATCTTGAATTCCGCCGTCATCGCATCTTTCTGCTCGGCCGAAGCATTCCGCCACTCGCGCCCCATGGCCAGTGCTGTCATGTGACGAAAATCGAAATGCGGCAGCACTTTGGCATCCACCAGCTCGAAAATGCGCTTCTGATCACCCGACTGGATGGACTTGTCGGTACGCACGATCTCCAGCACTTCGTTCATCACACGCTTGGCCAGCGCGTCCGGCGCCTCCTGCGCCACGGCCTGGAGGGCAAAAACCGACAGCAACAGACTCGACAGGAACTTGATCAGTTTCATTCTCTACTCCTTGAGGGAAGTGGCTCAGCGGTAGTCATCGTCTTCACGCGGCGGCCGGCCATCGTAAATCTGGCTCTTGCGGCGCTGCAGATAAAAACCTCTGAGATAGTTGTATTTATCAAGCGCAGCGTCTTCCAGCACGGACTCCGCACCGAGCAGACGCGTACGCGTATCAACAAACTTGGTTACGTAGCCGGCATTACGCATCGGCACGCTTTCGATAAAGTAGTCGGGATAGTTCGCCAGCTTGTCCACCACGAAACCACCGGCATCACGTACTGAACTGGGGCCAACCAGCGGCAAAACAAGATAGGGGCCACTCGGAACCCCCCAGCGCCCGAGAGTCTGACCGAAATCCTCGTCATGCTTCTCCAGGCCCAGCTCGGTCGCCACGTCAAAGAAACCAATGATGCCGATCGTGGAGTTGACGGCAAAACGGCTCAAATCATTCAAACCATCCCTCGGCTTGCCTTGCAGCAGGTTATTCACCCCAATCCACACGTCTTCCAGATTACCGAAGAAATTGCTCACATTGCTACGCGTGGGCAAGGGCACGCTGGCCCTGTAAACCTCAGCAACGGGTTTGGCGGCGTAGTCATCGAGATTGTCGTTGAAAGTCTGAACCTTGCGATTCATGCCCTCCCACGGATCATCTGGATGACCACTCGTGCTGGCACAGCCGCTCAAAGCGAGCAGTACTAACAAACAAAGCGAAAGCAGACTGCGGGCACTCACTTCAGCAGACCTCAGTTACCGGCTTTGACGGAAGAGCCTTCGGCCGTACTGAACATGAACTGACTGATCAGTTTTTCCAGCACGACAGCAGACTGGGTTTTCTTGATCACTTCGCCAGCAGCCAGCGTCTTTTCATCACCGCCTGGCTCGAGGCCGATGTACTGCTCACCCAGCAGGCCGGAGGTATTGATCGTCGCGAAAGTGTCCTGCGGGAAGGCGTAGCGCGCATCCATCTGCATGGTCACGTTGGCCTGATAGGTCTGTGAATCGAGCACGATCTTCTCCACCCGGCCAACCACTACCCCGGCACTCTTAACCGGAGCACGGACCTTGAGGCCGCCGATATTGTCGAACTTGGCTTGCAGCTCGTAGGGATCGCGCAGCTTGCTGCCGCCCAGGTTACCTACCCGCATTGCCAGAAACAGCAAGGCGCCAAACCCGATCACCACAAAAATACCCACCCAAATGTCGATGGTAGTGCGCTTCATATCCGTCAGCCCCTGAACATAAGAGAGGTCAAAATGAAATCCAGCCCGAGGATGGCCAGCGAGGAGGTCACCACGGTACGCGTGGTTGCGCGCGAAACGCCCTCTGCCGTGGCATCCGAGTCATAGCCCTCGAACACCGCCACCCAGGACACCGCCACCCCAAACACCACGCTTTTCACCACGCCGTTCAGGATGTCACGCTTGAAATCAACCGAGGCCTGCATTTGGCCCCAGAAACTGCCGGTATCCGTGCCGATTAGCACGACCCCCACAATGTAGCCGCCCAGCACTCCCATTGCCGAAAACAGTGCTGCCAGCAAAGGCATTGAGATCACGCCGCCCCAGAATCGCGGAGCAACCACGCGCGCAATCGGGTTCACCGCCATCATGTCCATCGCGTCGAGCTGCTCGGTGGCTTTCATCAGACCAATTTCAGCCGTAATCGCCGAGCCCGCACGACTGGCAAACAACAAGCCCGCAACCACCGGCCCCAGTTCGCGCACCAATGACAAGGCTACAAGCACACCCAGCGCCTCTTCCGAACCGTAGCGCGCCAGCGTGTCATACCCCTGTAAACCGAGCACCATGCCGACAAAAAGGCCGGACACCATGATGATCACCAGCGACAGCACGCCGGAAAAATAAACCTCGCGCAGAGTCAGATGGATACGCCTGAAACTCGTTCCAGAAGCCAGCAAGACTGCTACGAAAAATCGAGTGGCGAAACCCAGGTGCCACACAGCGGCCGTGGTGCGCGCACCAATGCCCTGCAATACAGACAACACAGACTCAAGCACGGCTCACCCCCAGCAAGGCAGTTTCGTAGGGCTCGGCCGCCACCTGGAAGGGCACCGGACCATCTGCCTCACCCCACACGAACTGATGCACCCAGGGATCGGTAGAGGCGCGGATTTCATCCGGCGTCCCTTCAGCCACAACCTTGCCTTCAGACAGGAAGTAGATGTAATCGACGATCTGCAGGGACTCATGCACATCGTGGGTCACCACTATCGAACTCGCCCCCAGCGCATCATTGAGCTTGCGGATCAGCTGACCGATCACGCCCAGCGAAATCGGATCCAACCCAGCGAAAGGCTCGTCGTACATCATCAGCTCAGGGTCCAGTGCAATGGCCCGCGCCAGCGCTACACGCCTGGCCATGCCACCCGAAAGCTCGCTGGGCATCAGGTCCGCCGCACCGCGCAAGCCCACCGCATGCAGCTTCATCAGCACCAGGTCACGGATGATTGGCTCCGAAAGCCCCGTGTGCTCGCGCATCGGAAAGGCCACGTTATCGAACACGGACATGTCGGTAAACAAGGCGCCAAACTGGAACAGCATGCTCATGCGTCGGCGCAAGGCATACAGCCCCTCTCGATCCAGCGCCGGCACGCTCTGACCACACACATTGAGCTCACCTCCGCGCGGCTTGAGTTGCCCGCCGATCAGACGCATCAGCGTGGTCTTGCCACAGCCGGATCCGCCCATGATGGCCACCACCTTGCCACGCGGCACAACCAGATTCACGCCTTGCAGCACGTCACGGTCGCCATATCCAAAGCGCAGATCGCGCACTTCAACCAAAGAAGGAGTTTTGCTCTGTGTGTTCAAAGTATCGGCTGCTGTCGGGGGCTCAGCGGGGGAAGCGGATTTTAGCACGCCACGTTTGCGCGGCAGCGCACACCCATGACTAGGAATCCGCTTTCTCGCGATATGAAAACGAGGAGTTAATATACATACATCCGTGGATGTATGTAAGTCAAAATCTGCAAAAGCTCGCCAATACGGGATCAAGGGTGACAGGCCTCAGAGCATCCATCCTCAAGCTCGCCGCCGGTCAGGGCAATCGAATACGCTACACTGGGCACACCCCTGTTCACCATCCAGATTGCCGCTACTGCATGCCCGCAGCCACTGCTCCGCGCCCAAGCCTGCTGCTCGTTGATGACGATCCGCTGATCCGCAGCTCGCTCGCTTACATTCTGGCCACCGATTTCGATCTGTGCATCGCCGAAAACCGCAGCGACGCTCGACAGCAAATCCTTGCCACCGGCAGGCCTCCCGCGCTGGCTCTGCTTGATCTGGGGCTCCCCCCGCACCCGCACCGCGCAGATGAGGGCCTCGCACTGATCGGCGAACTTCTAGCCAGCGACCCCCTGTGCAAGATCATTGTGCTCTCGGGACAGGACGAAGAGGCTCACGCTCGTCATGCCCGCACCCTCGGCGCCCTGGAGTTCATAGCAAAACCCGCCAGCCCGGATCAGTTACGTCAGGCCTTGCAACGCGCTTTGCAGCTACGCCGACAAGAAGAGGCTGAACGCCAGCAACCGCTAGCCCTGCAGCGCATTCGGGGTACCCACCCCGCGTTGCAGATTGTGCGCGCAGAGCTGCAACGCAGCGCCACCACACCATTTCCAGTCTTGATCGAAGGCGAATCAGGCACCGGCAAGGAAATCGCCGCACGGGCCCTGCACGAACTGGCTCGCCACCATGACAAACCCTTCGTGGCCCTGAACTGCGCAGCCATCTCGCCCGGCCTGATCGAAGCCACCCTGTTCGGCCATGCACGCGGAGCCTTTACCGGTGCAGTCGGCGCTCAAGCAGGCTGCTTCGAGGAGGCGCGTGAAGGCACATTGTTTCTTGACGAAATCGGTGAGCTACCGCTGGACTTGCAACCCAAGCTTTTACGCGTACTTGAGTCCGGCGAGTACCAGCGTCTTGGCGAAACCCAGCGCCGCCATACTGGCGCCCGGATCGTTGCCGCAACCAATCGCGATCTGCGTGGCGAGGTACGTGCCAGCCGCTTCCGAGCGGATCTTTACCACCGGCTCTCCGTACTGCGCCTGGTCATGCCGCCCTTGCGCAGTCTCGGCGAAGATCGCCTAGCGCTCTTTGAGCACTATGTGCAGGATTACGCCCACCAGTTGCAAGTGCCGCCATGCTCGCTAACGCCTAGCGCCCGCTCGGCCTGGCTTGGCTACGACTTCCCCGGCAATGTACGCGAGCTGCGCAACATCGTCGCGCGCCTGCTCAGCCGCCATGCTGGCCTCGCAGTCAGCGCCGCCCAATTAGAAGCCGAGTTCGAATCCGACCCCGACTGCCAGCCAGCCAGCCCCTCGCCAGCAGTCATGGCAGCCCCAGCTGAACAGGCCGCCCTGCTCGCCCGCCTGCAGGCTTGTGGCTGCGTATCTCTCGATGAAGAGCTGCGCCGCGTGGAAAGCGACTGGATTGCTGCAGCCCTGCAACTGGCCCACGGCAACATGAGCCAGGCCGCACGCCTGCTGGGCCTGAATCGCTCAACCCTCTACAGCCGCATCGATACCCTCGCGCGCCACGCCAGCCAAGCGCCGGCCAACGAATTCTCCAGCCAGGGATAGCCGCCATGTATCGCGAACACTTCGGACTCAGTCACCCGCCTTTCCGGATCACACCGCAAACCGAACACTTCTACACCGGCGCTCAGCGGGGACCACTACTCGAAGCGCTGCTATTCGCAGTCAGCAACGATGAAGGCATTATCCGCGTCAGTGGCGAAGTCGGTACCGGCAAGACCATGCTGTGTCGCATGCTGATCGACCGCCTGCCCACCGACACGCTGGTGATCTACATCGCCAACCCCAGCCTCAGCCCGAGCGAACTGATCACCACTGTGGCGCACGAACTGCAGGTCGAAGCGCAAGAAGGCCACAGCCTGCTGCGCCAGATCGAGCGTCGTCTGATCACGCTATATGCCGAAGGCCGGCGCGTACTCGCCATCATCGACGAAGCGCATGCCATGCCGCGCGAATCCCTGGACCAGGTCCGCCTACTCTCGAACCTCGAAACCAGCACGCGCAAACTGCTGCAGATCGTGCTCTTCGGCCAGCCCGAACTGGATACGATCCTGGCCGAACGCCCCATGCGCTCTCTGCGCGAACGCATCACCCAGAGCTTTCGCCTGCAGCCACTGGATCGGCAGCAAACCCGTGATTACCTCGATTTCCGCCTGCGTGCCGCGGGCTACCGCGGCCCCGAGCTTTTCGGCGACAAGGTGCTTAACCTGATCGTACATGCCTCGCGAGGCCTCACCCGGCGCATCAACATTCTCGCCGACAAAACCCTGCTGGCGGCCTTCGCCGACAACACCCACACCCTGAACCAACACCACGCCGAAGCCGCCTTGCGCGACGCGGACTACCATGCCCCCATTCCTTGGCAACGCATTAGCCAGATCGGCCTGATAGCCCTGCTGCTGATCGCCCTGGCAGGCGCCGGCTACCTGTGGCAGCAACGCATGCCAGGCAGCCCGACCACTACACCAGAAGCAAGCGCCTCAACACCGGCAAGCACGCACTCCACGGACAGCAGCGCAGCCAGCACGACGAGCCCGCCAGCCAAGACTGCCACTGCAGCGCTCACCGCCCGTTCCACCCCAGCGGTGGCGCCCATCACGAATACTCCGTCAAACAGCGACTCAAACACTGCCACAGAACGCTTCGCCCCGATTCCGGAACAGCTTGGTGTGCTCGCCCGCGAGCGCCTGCAGGCCTCACGTGCCGACATGCAACAGATCAGTGACAAACAGTGGTTCATCCAGCTGCGCTCGATCCCGGCCTCCAATGCCTCCACGCTGGAGAACTTCATTCCGGCCGCAACCAAAACCATCGACGTGAGCGAACTACGCCTCTACGTCGTCAAGAACGATCCACGCCAGACCATCGGGGTGATCTACGGCAGCTACCCTGATGCCACCGCAGCCCAGAACGCTCTCGCCAACCTGCCGGGCTGGATCCGTGCCGGTGGAGCTTTCGTCCGCCCCTTCAAGTCCCTACGCTGAAAAACATAAAGGCCATCTCAAGGATGGCCTTTATACAAAACGGGGTGGGAATCAACGCTCCAGAGGCGGAGCAGCCAGCAAGGGCGGCGGGGCCAGCGGAGCGGCCTGGGCTTCAGGCACCAGACGGCGCGCACCATTGAAGCGCTTCATCCAGTAACTGCTGTCGATCTCCTCGACGCGCACCACGCCACCTTTCGACGGAGAGTGGAGGAACTTGTTATCCCCCACGTAGATGCCAACGTGCGAAAACGCGCGGCGCATGGTGTTGAAAAACACCAGATCGCCCGGCTTGAGATCCTGAGCGCCAACCTTGTCGCCAATGCGGGCCATTTCAGCCGCCGTCCGGGGCAGATTGAGGCCCAGCGCATCACCAAACACCTTGCGCACCAAGCCGCTGCAATCAAAACCACCCACTTCGGGACCAGTGCCTCCCAAGCGATATTTAATGCCCAGATAACCAAAACCCTTGTCGATCAGGCTGCCAACAGCACCTTGCTCGCCCTGGGCAGCAGGCGCGGCCTCCTGTGCACTGGCCACGGCAGTGACCAGCAGCAGGGACAACACGACAAGACGTTTGGGCAGGTTTCGCATGGACTGGACTATAACCTCAGCAGAAAGAGACTGTAAACCGTGACGGATTTCCGCTGACAGGGAAATCCGCGCCGTAAAACAAAGCCGCCGCTTTGCTCAAAAACAAAGCGGCGGCCCGCATACGCCGGTTTCAGAGGGTTTCAGCCGCGTAATCGGCCAAACGCGAGCGCTCGCCACGCTGCAAGGTAATGTGACCGCTGTGTTCCCAGCCCTTGAAACGATCTACCACGTAGGTCAGGCCTGAACTACCTTCGGTCAGGTAGGGTGTGTCGATCTGCGCAATATTGCCCAAGCAGACAACCTTGGTACCAGGGCCCGCACGCGTGATCAGGGTCTTCATCTGCTTTGAGGTCAGGTTCTGCGCCTCATCGATGATCAGGAATTTGTTCAGGAAGGTGCGCCCGCGCATGAAGTTGAGCGACTTCACCTTGATCCGGGTACGAATCAGGTCGCGCGTGGTTTGCCGCCCCCACTCACCACCATAACCACCATCATCCGGGCTGCCGTTAAGCACTTCGAGGTTATCTTCCAACGCCCCCATCCACGGCGCCATCTTCTCTTCCTCGGTACCGGGCAGGAAGCCGATGTCTTCACCGACCGGCACGGTCACCCGGGTCATGATGATTTCGGCGTAGCGCTTGGTTTCAAGCACCTGAGTCAGGGCTGACGCGAGCGTCAGCAGGGTCTTGCCGGTGCCGGCCTGGCCGAGCAGCGAAACAAAATCGACCTCCGGGTTCATCAGCAGGTTCAAGGCGAAGTTCTGCTCACGATTACGCGCCACGATGCCCCAGACGTTGTTTTTCTGGTGGGTGAAGTCAATCAACGACTCCAGCACCACGACTGGGCCATCCTTCTGCTTCACGATGGCGTACAACGGCTTTTCGCCTTCCTGAAAAACCAGTTCGTTGATGACCAGTTCAGCGCAGAGTGGGCCACGGATCTTGTAATAGGTCCGCCCGGCTTCCTTCCAGGAAGACATGTCCTTACCGTGTGTTTCCCAGAAATCCGGCGGCAACTCGCGCATACCGGTGTAGAGGAGATCCGTATCCTCCAGCACCTTGTCGTTGAAATAATCCTGCGCCTCCAGCCCCAGCGCACGGGCCTTGATGCGCATATTGATGTCTTTGGACACCAGGATCACATGGCGATCCTTGCGCTTCTCGGTGAGGTACATGACCACCGCGAGAATCTGGTTATCCGCCTTGGCAGTCGGCACCGAGGCGGGCAACGTGGAGTCGATCGCCTCGGTCTGCAGGTAAAGGCGCCCGGAAGCCTGGCCCCGCGAGGGCTCCTGTAACGGGATGCCCTGCTCGATGTGATGCTCACAGGTCGTGACCACCTCATCCATGGTCCGGCTGGCCTGGCGCGCGTTGCGCGAGACTTCGGACATGCCCTTCTTGTTATTGTCCAGCTCCTCGAGGGTCATCATCGGCACGAAAACATCGTGCTCCTCGAAGCGGTAAAGACTGGTCGGATCGTGCATCAGCACATTGGTGTCGAGAACAAACAGCTTGGTGGTTGGCGGCGTAACTGCTTTTTTACGGGTGGCCATGTCTGCTTTCGAGAGTAGAAGGGAGGGGTCCAGCGGGCGGCGAGCCGCCTAACAACGCTTAAAGAGAGCGAACGAACTCCAGAACTTCCTGCACGTGGCCATCCACCTTCACGCCACGCCATTCACGCGCCAGTTGGCCTGCCGCGTCGAATACGAAGGTGCTGCGCTCGATACCGCGCACCTGCTTGCCATACATATTCTTCATCTTGATCACGCCAAAGGCTTCGCAGAGCTTTTCGTCTGCATCCGAGAGCAGCTCGAACGGGAACTCGAACTTGCACTTGAAGCCATCGTGGGACTTCACGCTGTCGCGCGAAACACCGAACACCGCCGCACCGACTGCTGCGAACTCGGCATGCAGACGTGCGAAGTCGATGCCTTCGGTGGTGCAGCCAGGCGTGTTGTCCTTGGGGTAGAAATACACAACGATCTTTTGGCCGGCCAGGGCGGCCAGTGATACAGACGCTCCGCCGGTTGCCGGCAGGCTGATATCGGGGGCAGACAGACTCATGTTTTTATGTGCTCCGCTGATGAGGAAATCGAGCATTCAGGTGCAGCGTATCGGCATTTTCAGCCCCTCGCAACAGCCCGGCCGGCCTGCTTCGCAAGCCCTTGATTACTCAGGCGGCGACTTCCAGGATCAAGGCTGCGGCCACTCGCCGCCCCTCGCTGGCGAGCAGGTTGTAGGTGCGGCAGGCCGCCCCGGTATCCATGATTTCAAAACCGATACGCGCCTCAATCAGCGGGCGCAACACGGCCGGCGCGGGGAAGCGCTGACGCACTCCGGTGCCGATCAGCAGTACAGCGGGCTGCAGCGCACAGGCTGCAGCCAGGCTCGCGGCATCCAACGCAGCGAAACCGGCAACGGGCCAGGCCTGCACCCCATCGGGCGTGATCAACAGGCTGTGCGACCAGGCTACGCCCTGCACGGTAATGGATTGAGGGTCGTGGGCGTCGACAAGAAAGATGCCGCTGGCGGCTTCGCGATTAAGCTTCATGGGAACAAGTGTATCGGCAGGAATACCGGGCCATTCCGGCGGGCCGCGCCCCTTCGGGGATTGGCAGGGATTCGCTATCATAGAGGGTTCAAGGGGCAGTTGCCCCGCCTACCGGAGCTCCGATCATGAAACACGGCCACACCCTGCACGTCGCGACCAACGAAACCCCCGGGGCTTCGGAAGCCGCCGCCCGTGCCGTGGCCCGCTCAATCGCCAAGTCCGACAAGCTCGCCAACGTCTGCTATGAAATCCGTGGCCCGGTACTGGAGCGCGCGCGCCAGATGGAGGAAGAAGGCCATCGCATTATCAAGCTGAACACCGGCAATCCGGCGGCTTTCGGCTTCGAAGCACCCGAGGAAATCACCCAGGACATGATCCGCAACATGGGCAATGCGGCGGGCTATGTTGACTCCAAGGGGATCTTCCCGGCACGCAAGGCGATCATGCATTACACGCAGGAGAAAAAGATTGCCAATGTGCATGTCGACGACATCTACATCGGCAATGGCGCCTCCGAACTGATCGTGATGGCCATGCAGGCACTCCTGAACAACGACGATGAAGTGCTGGTGCCGGCACCGGATTACCCGCTGTGGACCGCCGCCGTGAATCTCTCCGGCGGCAAGGCCCGCCATTACCTGTGCGATCCAGACAACGGCTGGCTGCCCGCAATTGACGACATCAAGGCCAAGATCACCAAGCGCACCAAAGCCATCGTCGTCATCAACCCTAACAACCCGACCGGCGCCGTCTATCCGGACGATGTGCTGCGCGAAATCATTGAACTCGCCCGTCAGCACAACCTGATCGTCTGCTCCGACGAGATCTACGACAAGGTGCTCTACGACGGCGTGACGCACACCTCGATGGCCTCACTGGCCGATGACGTGCTGTTCCTCACCTTCAACGGCCTCTCCAAGAACTATCGCGCCTGCGGTTACCGCGCCGGCTGGATGATCGTTTCCGGCGACAAGCGCAACGCTGCCGACTATATCGAAGGCCTGAACATCCTCGCCACGATGCGCCTGTGCGCCAACGTGCCAGCCCAGTTCGGCATCCAGACCGCACTGGGCGGCTACCAATCGATCAACGATCTGGTCAAACCCACGGGCCGCCTCACGCGCCAGCGCGACATCGCTTACGAGGCACTCAGTGCCATGCCCGGCATTTCCGTGGTCAAGCCCAAGGGCGCGCTGTACATGTTCCCGCGCTTTGACCCGAAGATGTACCCGATTGTGGACGACCAGCAGTTCGTGCTCGAAATGCTCGAAGCCGAACGCGTGCTGATGGTGCAGGGTACCGGTTTCAACTGGGCAACGCCGGATCGGATCCGTGTGGTGTTCCTGCCGAACTCGGACGACCTGACCGAAGTGATGGCTCGCATTGCCCGCTTCCTCGACGGCTATCGCAAGCGTCACGGGCGCTGACACACATGAGCGGGCACGCGCCACTCTCTCTCGTGAATGTCTGCAACGACGCCGGGGAAGTGGCCGAGCCGGCCTGGCTCGCCCGCGCGGAAGCCGTCCATCGTCAACTGCGCCCGGCCCTGCCTGCTGATTACGCCGCCAAGATGCGGCGCGTATTTGCCGGCGGAGCACGCATGACCCTAGCCACACGTGGCGAAGCCGTTTGCGGCCTGGCGGTATGGCGCTGGCACGAGAACACCTTCGACGGCATCAAGTTTTACATCGATGATCTGGTCACCGATGCAGCACTACGCTCTCAAGGCGTGGGAAAATCCCTCATTGCCCAGCTTGAAATGGAAGCGCAGCAGCGCGGCGCCGAGGCGCTGGTGCTGGACTCCGGCACGCAGCGCCAGCAAGCGCACCGCTTCTATTTTCGCGAAGGCTTCGTAATCACCTCGTTCAACTTCAAGAAACAGCGCGTATGAAACCGATGAATGTAGGCCTGCTGGGCATTGGCACCGTAGGCGGCGGCACCTGGACTGTCCTCTCCCGTAACACGGAGGAAATCACCCGTCGCGCCGGCCGCCCAATCCGCATCACCGCCGTGGCTGACCGCAACACGGAGCTCGCTGCAAAAGTCACCGGCGGTGCCGCGCGTGTCACGGCCGACGCCTTCGAATTGGTCCGCGACTCTGAAATCGATATCGTCGTCGAGCTGATCGGCGGCTACACCATCGCTAAAGATCTGGTCCTTGCCGCCATCGAGAACGGCAAACACGTCGTCACCGCCAACAAGGCCCTGCTCGCTGTACATGGCAAGGAAATCTTCGCCGCCGCGCAAGCCAAGGGCGTGACCGTGGCCTTCGAAGCCGCCGTCGCCGGTGGCATCCCGATCATCAAGGCGCTGCGCGAAGGCCTCTCGGCCAACCGCATCGAATGGATCGCCGGCATCATCAATGGCACCACCAATTTCATCCTGTCCGAGATGCGCGACAAGGGCCTGCCCTTTGCCGACGTGCTCAAAGAGGCGCAAGCCCTCGGCTACGCCGAAGCCGATCCGACCTTCGACATCGAAGGCGTGGACGCTGCGCACAAGATCACGTTGATGTCCGCCATGGCTTTCGGCATCCCGGTGCAGTTTGACAAGGCCTATATCGAAGGCATCACCAAACTCGAAGCCACCGACATCAAGTATGCCGAACAGCTCGGTTACCGCATCAAGTTGCTGGGCATTGCACGCCGCCGCGACGCCGGTATCGAACTGCGCGTGCATCCGACCCTGATCCCCACCAAGCGCCTGATCGCCAACGTGGAAGGCGCGATGAACGCCGTGCTGGTGCAGGCCGACGCCGTGGGCGCCACGCTGTACTACGGCAAAGGCGCCGGCGCAGAGCCGACCGCCTCAGCGGTGATCGCAGACCTCGTGGATGTCACCCGCCTGGCTACCGCCAGCGTCGAGCACCGCGTGCCGGCACTAGCCTTCCAGGCCGACCAGCTGGTCGACCTGCCCATCCTGCCGATCGAAGAAGTCCAGACCGCCTACTACCTGCGCATGCGGGTAGAGGACAAGACCGGCGTGCTCGCCGACATCACCCGCATCCTCGCAGACGGCAAGATCTCCATCGACGCCATGCTGCAGAAGGAACCGGGCGAAGGCGAATCACAGACCGACATCATCCTGCTGACCCATGTCGCTGTTGAAGGTCAAGTCAATGCAGCGATTGCGCGCATTGAAGATCTCGCCACTGTCGTCGGCAAGGTCACCAAGATCCGTCTGGAAGAACTCAACTAAGCTCACAGCCGGGCGCCAAGGCGCCCGGGCACGGGAATCCTGCAACCATGCAATACCTCTCCACCCGCGGCCAGTCGCCGCAACTCGGCTTCTCCGACATTCTGCTCGGCGGCCTGATGCAGGACGGCGGCCTGTCGCTGCCGGCCGAATATCCGCAGATCACCGACGCCGAGCTCAGCGCCATGCGTGGAATGAGCTACGCGGAGCTGGCCTTCACGATCCTGTCGAAGTTCGCCACCGACATTCCGGCCGAAGACCTGCGCGCGCTGACCGCCAAGACCTACACGGAGCAGGTCTACTGCAACGGCCGCCCGGATTCGGACGCCAAGCAGATCACGCCGCTGCGCAAGCTGGAGACCAACCTCTACCTGCAGGAGCTCTCAAACGGCCCGACGCTCGCCTTCAAGGACATGGCGATGCAGCTCCTGGGTAATCTGTTCGAGTACGTGCTGGCCAAGCGCGGTGAGGAGATCAACATCCTCGGAGCGACCTCGGGCGACACCGGCTCGGCGGCCGAGTACGCGATGCGTGGCAAGAAGGGGGTGCGCGTTTTCATGCTCTCGCCACGCGAGAACATGAGCGCCTTCCAGCGCGCCCAGATGTATTCGCTGCAGGACGCGAACATCTTCAACCTCGCCGTGCGCGGGATGTTCGACGACGCGCAGGACATCGTCAAAGCCGTTTCCAACGATCTCGATTTCAAAGCAAAGTACAAGATCGGCGCGGTGAATTCGATCAACTGGGGCCGCGTCGCCGCGCAGATCATTTACTACTTCAAGGGCTATCTGGCCGCCACCACCAGCAACGATCACGAAGTTAATTTCGCGGTGCCCTCGGGCAACTTCGGCAACATCTGTGCCGGCCACATCGCACGCATGATGGGCCTGCCGATCCGCAAGCTAATCCTCGCCACCAACGAAAACAATGTGCTCGACGAGTTCTTCCGCACCGGCGCCTACAAGCCGCGCAAGACTGCAGACGTGAAGGTCACGAGCAGCCCGTCGATGGATATCTCCAAAGCCTCGAACTTCGAGCGCTTCGTCTTCGATCTGGTCGGCCGCGACCCGAAGGTGGTGGCCGAGCTGTGGAAGGCCGTCGACTCCGGCGGCTACTTCGACCTCTCCGCCACGCCTTACTGGGCACGCATGGAAGAGTTCGGTTTCGTCTCCGGCGCCAGCAGCCATGCCGACCGCCTCGCCACGATCCGCCGCGTGTACAAGGATTACGGCCTGATGATCGACACCCACACGGCCGACGGCATCAAGGTGGCGCTGGAGCATCGCGATGCAGACATCCCGACCATCGTGCTGGAAACCGCACTGCCCGCGAAATTCGAAGAGACCATCATCGAAGCCTTGGGCGAGAAACCCTGGCGTCCCGCCAGCATGCAGAACATCGAAGCCCTGCCGCAGCGCGTGGAAGAAATGCCTGTTGATGTGCAGACGGTTAAAGACTTCGTAGTGCAGCACACGCGCTGAGCGTTACCGGCACCTGTCACGAAGGGTCGCTGTGGCGGCCCTTTTTTGTGGTCCCCGACCCTAAACAATTCGGATCACCACAAACAAAAAGGGCCGCGATTTCGCGGCCCTTTTCTTTGATACCGCGCCCTGACGGACGCCAATATCAGTGTTCGCCCAGCACGGAAACCGTAACCGGAACCACCACGTCGGTGTGCAGAGCCACTTCAATCGCGTGGTCGCCCACGAGCTTGATGGCGCCGTTCGGCAGGCGAACGCCAGCCTTCTCGACCGGGTGACCCAGTGCCACCAGCGCTTCAGCGATATCGCCAGTGCTGACGGAACCGAACAGACGACCATCCACACCGGCCTTGCGGACGATCTGAACGGTCACGCCTTCCACCTTGGCGGCGGCGGCTTGAGCACCTGCCAGCTTTTCAGCGGCAATCTTTTCCAGTTCGGCACGGCGAGCTTCGAACTCAGCCAGGCTGGCAGTAGTCGCGCGCTTGGCACGGCCGCTCGGGATCAGGAAGTTACGAGCGTAACCTTCCTTCACGTTGACGACATCGCCCAGGTTGCCGAGGTTGACGACTTTTTCAAGCAGAATGATTTGCATCGTGAGTCCCCCGGGTTACTGGTGCAGGTCGGTGTAAGGCAGCAGCGCCAGGAAACGGGCGCGCTTGATCGCGGTCGACAGCTGACGCTGGTAGCCGGACTTGGTGCCGGTGATGCGTGCCGGCATGATCTTGCCGTGCTCGGTCACGAAATCCTTCAGGATTTCGGTGTCCTTGTAATCGATCTCTTCAATCTTTTCAGCGGAGAAACGGCAGAACTTGCGACGCTTGAACAAGCCACCGCCGCGATTGCCACCCTTCTTTTCGTCCTTCTTGGGCCTGAATGCCATGATTAATTTCCTTCCAACAATTCAAATGTTCTGATGTGCAGTACCGGAGCCCGGTTTCGGGCGCTCTTGGCAGCGAGAAAGCCTTCAATGGCGAGTCTGCTACCCGGTGCTACCACTTCGATCTGCTGTGCTGCGGGGCCGACAGCCCTGAGACTGAGTTCGCAGGAGACTTCACGTTCCGCACCGGCTTCCATCTGCCGGCTCTGATGTTCGATGCGTAATTCCAGCACCGGCACCCGGGCAGGCGTCCATCGCATAGCTTCTTTTGCGACCAGGACTCCGGAGATACGAACCGTGTTCTCTCCACTCACTCCGCTCAGGCTTCCGGTTGGGCAGCCTCGGGCTTGGCTTCTTCAGCGGCAGCCGGGGTCAGCGAACGGGACTTCTCTTCCTTCATCATCGGCGAAGGAGTCGTAACAGCCTTCTTCATCTTGATGGTGAGGTGACGCAGCACGGCGTCGTTGAACTTGAACGCGTGCTCAATTTCGTCGAGGGTCGGCTGATCCACTTCGATGTTCATCAGAACATAGTGAGCCTTGTGGATCTTCTGGATCGGGTAAGCCAGCTGACGGCGGCCCCAGTCTTCCAGACGATGGATCTGTCCATTGCGCGAAGCCACGACGGACTTGTAGCGCTCGATCATTGCGGGCACCTGCTCGCTCTGATCCGGATGGACGATGAAAACAATTTCGTAGTGTCGCATGCGGACTCCTTACGGGTTGAAAACAGCTCCCCGGCATGCGTACCGGTGGAGCAAGGGAACCCGCAATACTAGTGCAAAAAGGCGCCCAGAGCAAGCGAACCGGTCATTTCGCCCACAACGCCCAAAGACCATACTGAAAGGAGGCCTCAAGCGGCTTTCCATACGCAACCGTTCTTGCGTAATACTTCGCTCATAACACTGAAAACAGCCCTGCCCCAACATGCTCAAGATACTCGTCATCGACGAAATTCAGGAACGCGCCCTGGAGATCTGCGAGGGTCTGACCCGCGCCGGCCATATGGTCGCTGCGGTACTGCCTGATGCAATCGAACTCCACGACCGGGTGCAGCAGCTGCAGCCCGACGTAGTACTGATCAATACCGAATCTCCCAGCCGTGACACGCTGGAGAACCTCGCCGTGCTGGACCGCAAGATGCCACGCCCGGTGCTGATGTTTGCCGAAGACGATGCGGACGACGTCATTCGCCAGGCCATGCGTGCCGGCGTCTCTTCCTATGTAGTGGATGGCCTAGCCCCCGAGCGCCTGCAAAGCCTGCTCAAGGTTGCCACCCTGCGTTTCGAGGAATACCTGGCCTTGCGCCAGGAGCGCGATGAAGCCCAGCGCAAGCTCTCCGAACGCACCCTGGTCGATCGCGCCAAGGGCATCCTCATGAAATCCCGCAACATGAGCGAAGACGAGGCCTATCACGCCCTGAGGAAGCTGGCGATGGAGCGCGGCCGCAAGATCGGCGAAGTGGCAGAGCAGATCATCTCGGCAGCAGACCTGCTGCTCGGCTGACCCCACGCCCTGCCGTCCCTGCCCCACGACAGGCAAGACGGGGCCGCCCTGCACCAGGAAAAAGCCGTAGCACAAGCACTTCGCACAAACCATTTCATAAAAATGGTTTTTTGATTCGGATCAAACTGGTGCCTGAGCGCCATTCCGGCACATTCACAGTGCGTCATTTTTCCTGCCAGACCACTATCAAGAAGCGCTCCATAAACATCGAGGCCTTGTAGCGCAAGGATTTCAGGAATCTGGCACGCCCCATGCTAACTCTCCATTGAAGTCGAGCCAAAGATGGCTTGCATGGACAACGGCGTCCAGCCCTTCTGCCAAGTCGGCAGCAAGGAGCTGTGGCGCCGTTTTTCTTTTGGTGCCCTTCCAATTACCCCGGAGAGAGAATCATGACGGAGAAATACGATGCCAACCTCAGCCGACGCAGCTTCCTCAAGCAAGGTGCTGCCGTGAGCAGCGCCGCCGCCGTGGCCGCCAGCGGCCTGCTTCCCGCCACCAGCGCGTGGGCAGCAGGCAGCGACAAGCCAGAGCTCACTGAAGTCAATATCGGCTTCATTCCGCTGACCGACTGCTCCTCGGTAGTAATGGCAAGCGTGATGGGCTTCGACAAGAAATACGGCATCAAGATCAATCCGACCAAGGAAGCCTCTTGGGCTGGCGTGCGCGACAAGCTGGTCAACGGCGAACTGCACGCAGCGCACGTCCTCTACGGCCTGATCTACGGTGTGCATCTGGGCATCGGCGGCCCGAAGAAAGACATGGCCAACCTGATGACCCTTAACAACAATGGTCAGGCCATCTCGCTCTCGAACGAAATGCGCGACAAAGGCGCTATCGACGGACCTTCACTGGCCAAGCTGATTGCCAAGAAGGACAAGGAATACACCTTCGCCCAGACCTTCCCGACCGGTACCCATGCCATGTGGCTCTACTACTGGCTGGCTGCCAACGGCATCAATCCTATGAAGGACGTGAAGACCATCGTTGTGCCTCCTCCGCAAATGGTGGCCAACATGCGCGTGGGCAACATGGATGGCTTTTGCGTGGGCGAACCCTGGAACCAGCGCGCCATCATCGACAAGATCGGCTTTACCGCTACCACGACACAAGACATCTGGACTGATCACCCAGAGAAGATCCTCGGCACCACGGCCGAATTCGTGCAGAAATACCCAAACACGGCCCGTGCCATGATCTGCGCGATTCTCGAAGCCTCGATGTGGATCGACACCAGTGCTGCCAACCGCAGCAAGACTGCCGAAACCATCTCAGCCAAGGCTTACGTCAACACAGACACCGACGTAATCCGTAGCCGCATGATCGGCCAGTATGAAAACGGCCTCGGCAAGACCTGGTCGGAGAAGAACTACATGAAGTTCTACAACGACGGCACGGTGAACTTCCCCTACCTCTCCGATGGCATGTGGTTCCTCACCCAGCACAAGCGCTGGGGCTTGCTCAAGGGCGAAGTGGATTACCTGGGCGTGGCCAAGAAAATCAACCAGATCGAGCTCTACAAGCAGGCCGCTGCCATCGTCAAAGCGCCGATCCCGAAGTCCGACATGCGCAGCTCGAAACTCATCGACGGCGTGGTGTGGGACGGCAAGGATCCAAAGAAGTATGCCGAGAGTTTCAAGATCAAGGCCTGACAACCGGGCATTCTGAATCCAGTCAACGGGCGGGGCCCCAGCCCCGCCCGATCAGGAGTAACGATCATGAGTGCAGCCAGCCTGAGCCTTACCGCCAACAGCAGCAACCCGGCGCCCGCAGCCGAGCCCACAAGCCCCGCCAGGACGACAGAGAATCACATGACCAGTGCAGCCCCCGCCACCATCGCCGCGAGCAAGCCGGCGCCTAAAAACTACGCCGAGCCGATCGGCCGAGCCTTGCGCGCCCTCCTCCCTCCGATCCTGGGCTTCGCCTTGCTGGTCGGCATCTGGGCCATCGTCTCGATGAAGAATAAAGGCATACCGACACCGGAAGTCGTCTGGCATGCCGCCGTCACCCTGTTCTCCGATCCCTTTTACAGCAATGGCCCGAATGACCAGGGCATCGGCTGGAACATCCTGTCCTCGCTCAAGCGCGTTGCAATCGGGTTTGGCTTTGCCGCCGCCGTCGGCATCCCGCTGGGCTTCATGATCGGCCGCTTCAAGTTCCTCAGCGCCGCGCTGGATCCGATCATCTCGCTGCTGCGCCCGGTGTCCCCATTGGCCTGGTTGCCAATCGGCCTGCTGGTGTTCAAGAAGGCCGACCCGGCCGCCACCTGGACCATCTTCATCTGTTCCATCTGGCCGATGATCCTCAACACCGCTCAAGGCGTACAGCGCGTACCGCAGGACTATCTCAACGTGGCCCGGGTCCTGAACCTCTCTGAATGGAAGGTCATCACCAAGATTCTCTTCCCTTCTGTTCTGCCCTATATGCTGACCGGCATCCGCCTCTCGATCGGTACGGCCTGGCTGGTCATCGTAGCCGCTGAAATGCTCACCGGCGGCGTTGGCATCGGCTTCTGGGTGTGGGACGAATGGAACAACCTGAAGGTCGAGCACATCATCATCGCCATCTTCGTGATCGGTCTGGTCGGTCTGCTACTTGAACAGTTGCTGATCCAGATCGCCAAGAAATTCAGCTACGACAGCAACAGCTGAGGAGAACCGTCATGAAATCACTGGTACAGATTGAAAACGTCGGCATGAGCTTCGAAACCAAGAAAGGCTCTTTCGTCGCCCTGCGTGACATCAACCTGCAGATCAACGAAGGCGAGGTCGTCTCGCTGATCGGGCACTCGGGCTGCGGCAAATCCACACTGCTGAACCTGATCGCCGGCCTGACCCTGCCCACCGACGGGGCACTCATCTGCGGCGGGCGCGAAATCGCCGGGCCGGGCCCGGAACGCGCGGTGGTCTTCCAGAATCACTCGCTGCTGCCCTGGCTGACGTGTTTTGAGAACGTCTATCTCGGCGTGGAACGCGTCTTCGGCCAGAAGGAGGGCAAAGCCAAACTCAAGGCCCGCACCATGGCCGCCATCGAAATGGTGCACATGGCGCATGCAGCAGACAAACACCCCGGCGAGATCTCCGGCGGCATGAAGCAGCGCATCGGCATTGCCCGCGCCTTCGCCATGGAACCCAAGATCCTGCTGATGGACGAGCCCTTCGGTGCACTCGATGCGCTGACCCGTGCCGCCCTGCAGGACGAGCTGATCGGTGTAATGCAGAAAACCGGCGCCACCGTGGTAATGGTGACCCACGACGTGGATGAGGCTGTGCTGCTGTCCGACCGAGTGGTGATGCTCACCAACGGCCCGGCCGCCACCATCGGCGAGATCCTCGAAGTGAATCTGGCCAAACCACGCAATCGCCTGACGCTCGCCAACGACGCGGAGTACACCCGCTGCCGGGCAGCGATCATCGAGTTCCTGTACCAGAAGCAAGTCCGGAAAGCCGCCTGACCCTCCTCCAGCAGTTGTTTGAGCGCCCGCCGGCCTGCAAGCCGGCGGGCGTTTTGTTGTTCAGCCCCTCGAACGCCCGCTCGAGCCTCAAGACAGGGCAGCGCTCGCCCACAAACGGGGCACCCCCAGGCATTCAAGGCCTTTTCAGCGCCCCAGACGGCCAATCAAATCCAATCAAATCAGTCTCTTGTGAAAAATGGCCCGGGACCTGCTTAAAACCATCCACCAAGCACCAAGCCCCGTAAAAAGCCGGGGCGTGCAATTGCACGACAAAGACGTCGCGCAGTACAGGATCAACGGCGATCTCTGGTAGCTGAATTTCAAGCCAACCCACAGAGAGAAGCAGATCCATGGACAAGCAATCCTTTCTCAAGGCCGGCCATACGCCGACCCTGCTCGCCGCCTTCCTGTATTTCGACCTCGCCTTCATGGTCTGGGTGCTGCTCGGCCCGCTGGCCGTACAGATCGCCGTGGATCTGCAACTGAGCGCCGCCCAGAAAGGCCTCATGGTCGCCACACCCCTGCTCGCCGGTGCGCTACTACGCCTGGTGATGGGCGTACTGGTCGACCAGATCCAGCCCAAGAAGGCCGGCCTGATCGGCCAGTTGATCATTCTCGGCGCACTGTGCTGTGCCTGGTATTTCGGCATCCATAGCTACACCCAGATCCTGGTGCTGGCTATCTTCCTCGGCGTGGCCGGCGCATCGTTTGCCGTAGCCCTGCCGCTGGCCTCGCGCTGGTATCCGCCGGAGCATCAGGGCACCGCCATGGGCATCGCCGGTGCCGGCAACTCCGGCACCGTGCTGGCCGCCCTGTTCGCCCCGGGCCTGGCCATGGCCGTAGGCTGGAACAATGTCTTCGGCCTCGTCCTGATCCCGCTCGGCATCGTCTTCGTCATCTACTGCGCAATCGCCAAGGATGCCCCCAACAGCCCACCGCCCAAGCGCCTCGCCGACTATGCCAAAGTACTGACTGATCGCGACGCCTGGTGGTTCATGTTCTTCTACTCGGTGACCTTTGGCGGCTTCTCGGGACTGGCCAGTTCATTGGTCATCTTCTTCAACGGCGAATACGGCCTGGACCCCAAGACCGCTGGCTACTTCGCCGCGGCCTGTGTGTTTGCCGGCAGCGTATCGCGTGCCATGGGCGGCAATTTTGCCGACCGCATCGGCGGCATCAAGATGCTCACCGGCGTCTATATCGTGGCCGCGATCTTCCTTGCCATCGTGAGCGCCGGCATCAGCAACGTCTGGCTCGCCGCTGGCGTGATCTCGATTGCCATGCTCGCACTGGGCATGGGCAACGGCGCGGTATTCCAGCTCCTGCCGCAACGCTTCCGCAAGGACATCGGCGTCATGACCGGGCTCGTGGGCATGGCCGGCGGCATCGGCGGTTTCTACCTCGCCTCCAGCCTCGGCTACGCCAAGCAGCACACCGGCAGCTACCAGATGGGGCTCTTGATCTTCATCGGTCTCGCGGTGGCTGCATTGCTGGGCCTCACCGGCGTAAAGACCCGCTGGCGCACCACCTGGGGCGCAGCGGTGGCGGCAAAGATCTAGAAACCTGATAGTGGGGAGTGTGAAGTCGGGCGTGGGATAAAGTCACGTTTCCCCACACTTCCACCTCCCACCGCCACTTCCCACTCCCCCATGCCTCTTACCGTCACCCTCGGTCACGCCTCGCTGACTGGCCCGCGCGCCCGCAACGAGGATTTCGTCGGCGCCGTCACGCCAGAAGGGGCCGAGCTCGACAACAAAGGCCTGCTCGGAGTGGTCGCGGACGGCGTGGGCGGCCACGCTAACGGGCGCGAAGCCGCCGAGTTCACCGTCCGCAGCCTGCTCAGCGATTACTACGCCACGCCGGATACCTGGGCCGTGCCTCAGGCGCTGGACAAGGTGATCGGCGCGGCTAACCGCTGGCTGGTATCACAGTCAGCCCGTCGCAGCGAAACGGCTGGCATGGCCACCACGCTCTCGGCGGTGGTTCTACGAGGCCGGCGCTGGATCACGGCGCATGTAGGCGACTCGCGTATCTATCTGCTGCGGGAAGGGCAATTGCGCCGCCTGACCCAGGATCACGTGTGGGAGCACCCGGAGCTGAAGACCGTGCTGTCCCGCGCGGTTGGCCTCGACAAGCATCTTTCCATCGACTTCGGCGAAGGCGAGCTGAATGAGGGCGACTGCTTCATTCTGCTGAGCGACGGGGTGTGGGGCACGCTGCGCGATGCACGCATCCAGAGCCTCATCGAAAGCCATCCGGACGCTCAGGAAGCCGCTTTCGCACTGGCCGACGGGGCGGTCGACAGTGGTGCGCAGGACAACTGCACGGCCCTGGTGATTCGTGTCAGCGAATTGCCGCGCGACACCCTGCGCGATTCGCTGGCCCGCCTGCGCGAGTTGCCGCTGCCGCCGCGCCTCAAACCGGGGCAAAGCCTGGACGGGCTGGAGGTGCTTGATGTGCTGCACGACTCGCGCATCACCCTGCTCTACCGTGTGCGCATGCCCGCCGGCGGTATCGCCGTGCTCAAGACCCTGCATGCCAGCGCCGACCTGGAGGATGCCGCCGCACTCGCCCACGAGGAGTGGATTGCCCGCCGGGTCACCGATGCAGCCTTCCCGCAGGTGATCCCGTGGCCCTCGCGCAGCCACCTGTACTACCTGATGAGCTGGCACGAAGGGGAGAGCCTCAAACAGCGCCTCGCCCGCGGCCACCGCTTCAATGCGTCCGAAGTAACCGAGACAGGAGAGCGCCTGCTCAAGGGGCTGGCCACTCTGCATCGGCTGGCCATCGTGCATCGCGATATCAAGCCGGACAATCTGCACCTGGGTGCCGATGGGCGCCTGCGCATCCTTGATCTGGGCGTGGCAGCCGCCGATGGCCAGCACGAAGGCGAACGCTTCGGCGAGATCAACAATCCCGGCACCCCTTCCTACATGGCGCCGGAGCTCTTCCAGCAAGGTGCCGAGCGCCCGCGCGCCAACGAATCCAGCGATCTGTACGCCGTTGGCGTCACGCTCTACGAACTCGCCACCCGCAAGTATCCGTACGGCGAGATCGAACCCTTCCAGCATCCGCGCTTTGGCGACCCGGTGCCGCCCACACGTTACCGGCCGGACCTGCCGGAATGGCTCGAATCGGTGTTGCTGAAAGCCGTGGCACGCGAACCGGAGCGCCGCTTCGAAACCGCCGAAGAATTCCTGCTGGCCCTTCAGCGCGGCGCCCATCGCCCGCTCGCCGTGCCACGCCAGCGCCCGCTGCTGGAGCGCGACCCGCACGCGCTGCTGAAGCTCGTGTGCGCCCTGTCGCTGATCGCCAACCTGCTCCTGCTGCTCCTGTTCCTGAGCAAATAAAGAGTGCGGCGCCATGCTTCAAGAACGTGCATCCTCGCCCTCCGCGAGTGCATCGAAGGCCTGATAAAAACACTATAAAAACAACCAAACCCTTGAATTTCAATGAGTTAAAAAGTCTGGCACAACGCGTGCTTTGATTTGGATCAATATCGAGCACCAAGTACGGCTGGGCAATCCTGCCGTACGCAACCGGCCAGCAACGAAGCTGTCCGGACAGGGTCAAGGGCGATCTCTGGTGTAGCTGAAGATTTATGAACAGGACGTATGTCAAGACGTCCTCAGCTTTCAACAGAGGGAACCGCATGGAAAAGCTCAAGCTCGTCATGGTTGGCAATGGCATGGCCGGTGTGCGCACGCTCGAGGAGCTGCGCAAGATCGCTCCGGACATGTACGACATCACCGTCTTCGGCGCCGAACCTCATCCCAATTACAACCGCATCATGCTGTCGCCGGTGCTCGCCGGCGAGATGACCATCCAGGACATCATTCTCAACGACTGGAACTGGTACAAAGACAACGGCATTACCCTGCAGACCGGCAAGAAGATCATCAAGATCGATCGCAAGGCACGCAAGGTTTTCGCTGAGGACGGGACAGAAGCCGAATACGATCGCCTGCTGCTGGCCACCGGCTCGAATCCCTTCATCCTCCCGGTGCCGGGCAAGGATCTGCCGGGCGTGATCGCCTACCGCGACATCGCCGATACCGACGCGATGATCGATGCCGCCGCCCAGTACAAGCACGCAGTGGTGATCGGCGCCGGCCTGCTCGGCCTGGAAGCCGCTAACGGCCTGATCCTGCGCGGCATGAGCGTCACCGTGGTGCACATCGGCGAGTGGATCATGGAACGCCAACTCGACAAGACCGCGGCCAACATGATGCAGAAGGAGCTCGAGGCCCGCGGCATGCAGTTCCGCCTCGGTGCCCACACCGCCGAACTGGTGCAGGGCGAAAGTGGCCGCGTCTGCGCACTCAAGCTCAAGAGCGGCGAAACCCTGCCGGCCGATCTGGTGGTGATGGCTACCGGTATCCGCCCCAACACCGCGCTGGCCGAATCGGCCGGCATTCACTGCAACCGCGGCATCGTGGTCAATGACACGATGCAAACCTACGATCCGCGCGTGTATGCCGTGGGCGAGTGCGCCAACCACCGTGGCATCGCCTACGGTCTGGTCGCGCCGCTGTTCGAGCAGGCCAAGGTCGCCGCCAACCACATTGCCCAGTTCGGCATCGGCCGCTATCAGGGTTCGGTCACCTCCACCAAGCTCAAGGTCACCGGCATCGACGTGTTCTCGGCCGGCGACTTCTCCGGCGGCGAAGGCACTGAGGACATCGTGCTCTCCGACCCGGCGGCGGGCGTTTACAAACGCGTGGTGGTGAAGGACGACAAGATCGTCGGCGCCGTGGCCTATGGCGACACCGCTGACGGCTCCTGGTACTTCCAGATGCTCAAGGACGGCCAGAACATCGCCGACATCCGCGATCACCTGCTGTTCGGCAAGAGCCACCTCGGCGACGCGGGGCACAAGGGCCAGAACCAGGCCGCCAGCCTGCCCGACACCGCCGAGATCTGCGGCTGCAACGGCGTGTGCAAGGGCACCATCGTCAAGGCCATCAAGGAACAGGGCCTGTTCACGCTCGATGATGTAAGGAAGCACACCAAGGCCTCCAGCTCCTGCGGCTCCTGTACCGGGCTCGTGGAGCAGATCATCGCCTCCACCGTGGGCGGCGCCTACACCCCGGCGGACTCAACCAGCAAGCCGGTGTGCGGCTGTACCGATCACTCGCATGGCGAAGTACGCAAGGCCATCCGCGATCAGCACCTGACCAGCATCCCGGCCGTGATGCACGCGCTGGCCTGGAAGACGCCCAATGGCTGCGCCTCCTGTCGTCCGGCACTGAACTACTACCTGATTTCCACCTGGCCGCACGAGGCCAAGGATGACGCGCAAAGCCGCTTCATCAACGAGCGCGCCCACGCCAACATCCAGAAGGATGGCACCTACTCGGTGGTGCCACGCATGCTCGGCGGCCTCACCACGCCCGACGAGCTGCGCGCCATCGCCGATGCAGCGGACAAGTACGCCGTACCCACGGTGAAGGTCACCGGCGGCCAGCGCATCGATCTGCTCGGCGTGAAGAAGGACGACCTGCCCAAGATCTGGGCGGATCTGTCGAAAGCCGGCATGGTCTCCGGCCACGCCTATGGCAAGAGCATCCGCACGGTGAAGACCTGTGTGGGCGCCGAGCACTGCCGCTTCGGCACCCAGCGCTCGATGGACATGGGTGTGAAGCTCGAGAAGATGCTCTTCGGCATGTGGAGCCCGCACAAGGTCAAGCTCGCTGTCTCCGGCTGCCCGCGCAACTGCGCCGAGGCCGGTATCAAGGACGTCGGCGTGATCGGTGTGGATTCCGGCTACGAGCTGTATGTAGCCGGCAACGGCGGCATCAAGACTGAAGTCGCCGAGTTCTTCTGCAAGGTGAAGACCGACGAGGAGGTCATGGAGTACTCCGGCGCCTTCCTCCAGCTCTACCGCGAAGAAGGTTTCTACCTGGAGCGCACGGTGCACTACGTGCAGCGCGTCGGCCTGGAGTACGTGAAGGGCAAGATCGTCGAGAACGCCGCACTGCGCCGCGAACTCTACGAGCGCCTGCTCTACGCGCTGCAGGACTACACCGACCCGTGGCTCGAACGCAGCACTCTGGCCAACAAGGGCACGCTGCGCGCGGCTTACGAAGACTTCACGGCCTGAACTCTGTAGGTGCGGCTTCAGCCGCACATCGCCGACTGAAGTCGGCCCTAAGGAGTTCCCTGCACATCTGACAGGAGAAACATCATGAGCGAATGGGAAACCGATTTCGGTTTTGACGACGAAGAGACACATTCGTGAGCTGCGCGCAGGGCGTAGAAAAACCCTGCCCCAACTCACGACGCCTGACTCACTACTCCCGAGAGAACAACCATGTCCGACTGGAAAAAAATCTGCGCCCTCACCGACATCCCGCAACTCGGCTCGCGCGTCGTAAAGACTGCCAAGCACGGTGACATCGCCATCTTCCGCACCTCGGAAGACGAGGTCTTCGCCGTGCATGACAAGTGCCCGCACAAACAAGGTCCGCTCTCGCAAGGCATCGTGCACGGCAAGCAGGTCACCTGCCCGCTCCACAGCTGGAAGATCAACCTCGACAGCGGCGAAGCCCAGGCACCCGATGTGGGCTGCACCAAGTCCTTCGCCGCCAAGCTCGAAGCCGGCGAAGTGTGGCTGTCGGTTTGATTGGTCGGGCGCAACAAGCGAAGCGGATTGCGCCCAAAGCCCCTGCACAGAGATAGAGGAAAACAACATGAACAGCAGCCTCAACCCCACCAGGCGTCGTGTGCTCTTCGCACTTGGCGCCCTTCCCCTGGCAGCCCGTGCGCTGGCTGCCCCCCAGAAGCCCGCAGAGATCGGCATGCTGGAGGCCATCAACCAAGCCGGTCGCCAGCGCATGCTGTCGCAACGCATGGCCAAGCTCTATGCCCAGCAACTGCGCGGCGTGCGCGAAGCCGATGCACGCGGTCTGCTGGCCGATTCGATGGCCTTGTTCGACAAGCAGCTGCAGACCCTGCGCGAGTTCGCCGCCAGGAAAAATGCGCCGGAACTGATCCAGACCTACGAGCAATTGGCCACCCGCTGGCTGGACTACCGGCGCGTGGTCGGCACCCCGGCCAGCAATGACGGCCTCAAGAGCGTCGCCGCACTCAACGAGCAGGTGCTGGCGCTGGCCAACCAGGGCACGCTGCAGCTTGAAGCCTTGCACGGCGGCTCGCTCGGCAAGCTGGTGAACATCGCCGGACGCCAGCGCATGCTGTCCCAGCGCATGTCCAAGTTCTACTTCTTCAGCGTGACCGGCGTGAACACGCCCGAAGTGAGCAAGGGCCTCGACGCGGCACGCAAGGAATTCGTGGCCGCTATGCAGACCCTCAAGATGGCACCGGAGAACACCAAGGACACCGAATCCTGGATCAAGCTCGCCGAAACCCAGTGGATGTTCTTCGACGACGCCCTGCGCGGCAATGCCAAGCAGCACGAGCAGGCCTATCTTGAAAACAACGTGGCCGTGAGCTCGGAGAACATCCTCCAGGTCATGGACAAGCTGACCGGCCTCTACGCAACCCTGAGCTGAACCGAGCAAACATGGCTGAAACCAAGGCTACCTGCCCCTACTGCGGCGTCGGCTGCGGCGTCATCATCCAGCATGATGGCGCCCGCGTGATCGAAGTGCGTGGCGACCCGGATCACCCGGCCAACTTCGGCCGCCTGTGCTCCAAGGGTTCGACCCTGCACTTCACCGCCCGTCCGGAAACCCGCCTGATCTTTCCCGAGCTGCGTCAGGGCCGCGCCGAGCCGCGCGCCCGGGTGAGCTGGGAGCAGGCGCTGGATACGGCGGCGGACAGGTTCGCCAGCGTGATCGCCGAGCATGGCCCGGACGCCGTCGGTTTCTACCTCTCGGGCCAGCTGCTGACCGAGGATTACTACGTCTTCAACAAGCTCGCCAAGGGTCTGATTGCCACCAACAACGTCGACACCAACTCGCGCCTGTGCATGAGCAGCGCGGTAGCCGCTTACAAACAGACGCTGGGTGCCGACGCACCGCCCTGTGCGTATGAAGACTTCGATCACACCGACTGCCTGCTGATCGCCGGTGCCAACCCGGCCTTTGCCCACCCGATTGCCTTCCGCCGCATCGAAGCCGCCAAGGCCGCCCGGCCTGGCATGAAGATCATCGTGGTGGACCCGCGCCGCACTGACACTGCCGCAAGCGCCGACCTGCATCTGGCGATTCTGCCAGGCACCGACATCTGGCTGTTCAACGCCATGCTCCACGTGCTGCTGTGGGAAGGCTATGTGAACATGCCGTGGGTGCGCGAGCACACCGAAGGTTTCGAAGCCCTGCGTGAAGCTGTGCGCGAAGCCACCCCGGCCACCGCCGCGCAGATCTGCGGCGTGAGTGAAGCGGACATCATCACCGCCGCCAAGTGGTGGGGCGAAGCGCAGGCCCCACTCTCCCTGTGGTGCATGGGCCTGAACCAGTCGCATCACGGCACCCACAATGGCACCGCGCTGATCGCCCTGTCACTCGCCGTCGGCAAGATCGGCGCACCCGGCTGCGGCCCCTTCTCGCTCACCGGCCAGCCCAACGCCATGGGCGGACGCGAAGTCGGCGGCCTCTCCAACCTGCTCTCGGCCCACCGCGATCTGGCCAACCCGGCGCACCGTGCCGAGGTCGCTGCGCTGTGGGGCATCGAGTCCGTACCGGAGAAACCCGGTCTGTCTGCCGTCGAGCTCTTCGAAGCGGTGCGCGAAGGCAAGGTCAAAGCCTTGTGGATCGCCTGCACCAACCCGGCCCACTCGATGCCGCAACAGGCCCTGATCCGCGAGGCGCTGGAGAAGTGCGAATTCGTGGTGCTGCAGGAAGCCTATGCCAACACCGAAACCGCAGCCTACGCCGACCTGCTCCTGCCGGCCCTGACCTGGGCAGAGAAGGAAGGCACGGTCACCAACACCGAGCGCCGCATCACCCATGTGAATGCCGCCATTCCCGGCCCAGGCGAAACCCGCGCAGACTGGGCCATCGCGCGCGACTTCGCGCTCTGCCTCGGCGCGAAGCTCGGCCGTAAGGACGTGCATCGTCTCTTCGCCTACCCCAACGCCGAATCCGTCTTCCTGGAGCATGCCGAATCCACCCGGGGCCGCGATCTGGACATCACCGGCCTCTCCTACGCCGTGCTCGACGAACTCGGTCCGCAGCAATGGCCCTTCCCGGCCGGCGCCTCGGAAGGCCGCACCCGCCTGTATGCCGATGGCAAATTCGAGACCGAGTCCGGCAAAGCGAAATTCGTCGTGCCGGCCACCACACTGACTTCTGAGGCCATCGACGCTCGCTATCCGCTGCGCCTCACCACCGGACGCCTGCGTGATCAGTGGCACGGCATGAGCCGTACCGGCAAGGCCGCCCGCCTCTACGCCCATGTCGACGAGCCACGCATCGAACTCAACAAGGCGGACATCGAACGCCGTGGCCTGCGCGATGGCGACCTCGTCAGCGTGAAGAGCCGGCGCGGTAAGGTGGTGCTGCGCGCCTATGCCACCGAAGAGATCAAGCCGGGGCACGCCTTCATCGCCATGCACTGGGGGCGCAATCTGCTCTCATCCTCAGGCGCCAACGAACTCACGCTCAACACCGTCGACCCCTTTTCCAAGCAACCCGAGCTCAAGCATGCAGCGGTGCAGATCGAAAAGGTCGATCTGCCACACCAGGCCCTGCTGATGAGAAGCGCCGTATATGCCGACGCTGCCAACGGCCTCGCCTTGGAACGCGCCGCAGCCCTTGAGCCGTGGCTGCGAAAGTTCGACTACGCCGTCATCTCGCTGGCTGGACGCGACTTTCCCTCGGTGGTGCTGCGCATCGCCCACAGCGAACCGATCCCAACCGAATGGCTGGAGCAGCTCGACGCCCTCATGGATCTGCAGGGCGATCAATGCATGGCCTATGCCGATGCGCGCCGCGGCGTGAGCAAGAAAGCCATGGTCGAGGAAGGCATCCTCACCGGCCTGCGCCTGACCGGCGAAACCGCCGCTGCGGGCTGGCTCAAGGAACTGATGATCGAGCGCGCGCCGACCGATACCGTGCGCCGCTGGCTCTTCGCTCCCTTGCCCAAGCCGCCCGGCCCCGGCAACAGCCGCGGACGCATTGTGTGCAACTGCCTCAACGTATCCGAGAACGAAATCAAGGTTGCAGTGGCCGCTGGCGCCGATCTGGCCAAGCTGCAGGAAGGGCTCAAGTGCGGCACCTCCTGTGGCTCCTGCGTGCCGGAGTTGAAGCGCCTGATCGCGGAAGGCAGCAAGGCCATCGTCTGACGCCGGGCTCAAGTCATCAAAAGGGGGAGACCTGAACCAGCGTCCCCCCCCCTTTTTTTTCTCATCTCTGAGTGCCTCATTCGACGCTTGCTGGCGCAAGCTCGCAGCACGCGCCGAAGCTCAAACTAGGCTCAGGACTTCTCACTCCCGGCAGCCTCGGCTTTTTTCGCCGCGAACGGATAGGCGCTGCCGCCCTTGCCCTTGGCCGGAATGAACACCGACAGCAGCATGGTGGTGACCAGGATGCCAAAAGTAACCGATAGCGACAGGACCACGGGGATCTTGTAGAAATCGACGATCAGCATCTTGATCCCGATGAAAGCCAGCACCAGTGCCAGACCATAGCTGAGCAGGTGGAAACGCTCATGCGCGCCAGCCAGCAGGAAATACATCGCCCGCAGCCCCAGAATGGCAAACACATTCGAGGTCAGCACGATGAACGGGTCGGTGGTGATGGCGAAGATTGCGGGAATCGAGTCCACCGCGAACACCACATCGACGATCCCGATCAGCGCCACCACGATGGCCAGCGGAGTCGCCATGCGCACGCCCTTCACGAAGGTGAAGAACTTCTCGCCGTCATAGTCCGGCGCGATCCGCACCTTGCGGCGAATCCAGTTGAGCGCCGGATTGTTGTCCAGATCAGGCTCCTGTCCGGCAGCCCACCACATCTTGATGCCGGTAAACAGCAGGAATACGCCAAAGACATACAGGATCCAGTGGAACTGGGCGATCAGCCAGGCCCCCACCAGAATCATCACCGCACGCAGCACCAGGGCCCCCATCACCCCGATCATGAGGACCCGTTTCTGAAACTCGGCAGGTACTGCGAAATAGGTGAAGAGCATCAAAAATACGAAGACGTTGTCCACCGCCAGGGCTTTCTCGATCAGATAACCCGTCGTGAATTCGATGGCCTTGGTATTGGCCAGCTCTCGCGCGGCGGCGTCATCTCCCAGCCCGCCGAGATACCACCATAGCCAGCCCATGAACAGGAAGGAAACCGCCACCCAGACCAGTGACCAGACGCCCGCCTCACGCATCGAGACTCTGTGGGCGCCTTGGCGGCTGAGTGCAAAAAAATCCAGAACAAGCGCCAGGAGGACGAATAGCGCGAATAGCGTCCACATCAAAGGCGTACCAACAGTCAGCATGATTTGTTATCCAGTGGAGAAGAGTCTGTGTGACTCAGTACGAAGCAGGATTCGGCTGGTAAGGCTTGTCCGGCCGAAGCGTAGGAATGAAGGGTTTGGGGCTGCGTAAAACATTGGCCAATTGCAGATCCCATGCATCCAGCGCTGCCCACAACAGGATGGCTTCGCCCGAATGCACAAGCTGGTCGGCCCCGATCACGCTCAGCGCTGCCCGGCACAGGCTGCGCTGCAATTCCGGCTGATCAATGTCTGCCAGCAAACGAGCGATATCGCCGGGCCTGAATTCAAGCTTGAAGTCAGGCCCCACCCGCTGGCTGCGCTGCGCGTCTTCGCAGAAATCGCCCAACACGGTATCGATGAGGTCGCGATCAATCCCCAGCTTTCTCAAGGCCGGAAAATGATCCAGGACGGCCAGCTCAAGCCGGTCCAGATCTCCATCCGCAAGCGCCGCTAAAACGAGAAAACGGGCGGCGGCTTGAGGGCTGTTCTTCGCATAACTACGCATCATTTTTCTCCTTCGATTCAATCAGGTCATGCCACTCATTCATCATTACCGCCCATACCAAGCAGGCTCAGCAGACTGGTAAAGAGGTTGTAGATCGACACATACAGACTCACCGTCGCCATGATGTAGTTTGTCTCTCCGCCATGAATGATGTTGCTGGTCTCATACAGGATCATCCCGGCCATCAGCAGCACCACGACCGCCGACACCGCCAGTGCCAGCCCTGGTACCTGGAAGAACATGGCGCCAAGCCCGGCCAGAAACGCGACCACCATCCCCACGAACAGAAAGCCACCCATGAAACTGAAGTCCCGCTTGGTCGCCAGAACCCAGGCCGACAGGCTGAAAAAGATCACGGCTGTTCCGCCCAGTGCCATGGCCACGATCATGCCGCCGTCCTGCATGGCGAGCGTGCGATTGATGATCGGACCGAGGGTGTAGCCCATGAAACCGGTGAGGCCGAACACCGACAGCAGCCCCCAGCCGGAGTTGGCGAGTTTTGCGGTCAGAAAGAACAGGCCGAAAAAGCCACCCAGCGTCAGCAGCAACCCGGGGGCCGGCAAGGCCAGTGCAGTACTGAGACTCGCCACCACCGCGCTGAACAGAAGCGTCAGGCCCAGCAGCGCATAGGTATTGCGAAGTACGCGATGCGTGCCGAGCAGCGATGCACCCCCTGCCAGCGTGCCCGTTCTGTAGGCAGAAATACCGTTTGTCATGCTCACACTCCTTTGAGAATCAAGAATCTTCAAACCAGCTCGGCCTCGGCCGGGATGCGCTCACTGCGTGCCGCATAGCGCTGGCGTGCCTGGCGCTCCAGCCGCCGCACTACCGTGCGCCCGGCCCTCGCCAGGCTGCGGTCCAGCACCTGGTACAAGTCAGCGCCCAACTCCTCCACCACGACGGAGCCCGGCTGTTGCAGGCTGATCTGCACCGTGCAGGATTTATCGTCACCACCTTTGGGGCCGTTGATATCCACCAGGCTGATGCTCACACGTGCGATCCGCCCCGCGAGTCGCCCTAGAGTGAAGCGCACACGCCGCTCGGCGTGCTCACGCAAGGCCTGGCTCACATCAATCCCGCGAAACTGGATGTCGATATGCATGATCTGCTTCCCTTTCAAGAGATGTCGGTATTGACATGCCTCACTCTAGGCGCAGAGACTTCCATTGAAAATTCGGATTATCAAAACAGATACTCCGAAAAAACGGGAATATAGAAATGACCAACTACAAGCATCTGCACTACTTCTGGATGGTCGCGAAATCAGGCGGCCTGCTCCCGGCGAGCGAGGCGCTACACACCTCGCAGCAAACCCTCAGCGGACAGATCAAGCAGCTGGAGGATCGCTTCGGCAAAGCTCTTTTTCAGAAGCGCGGGCGCAAGCTGGAACTCACCGAAGCCGGCAAGACTGTTTTCAGCTTTGCCGACGAGATCTTTTCGCTCGGCGCCGAGATGGAACAGGTTCTTCGCACTGAAACCCCGTCCGGGCGAGCCATCGAGTTCCGGGTCGGCGTGGCGGATGCCCTGTCCAAATCCATCGTCTACCACCTGCTGGAACCGGCCATGCGCCTGCCGGAGCCAGTACGCATCGTGTGTCGGGAATGGAAGCTGGACAGCCTGATGGCCGAACTCGCTACCCACCGACTGGATCTGGTGATCGCCGACAGCCCGATCCCCACAGGCCTCTCGGTCAAGGCCTATAACCACAAGCTGGGGCGCTCCGGCCAGAGTTTCTTTGCGGCGCCACAACTGGCGGCCCGTTGCACAGGCAGCTTTCCGGCCACGCTCAACGGCATGCCGATGCTCATGCATGGCGACGACTCCGAAGTCCAGAAACAGCTCGACCGCTGGCTCGAGAGCGAGCACCTGTATCCAAACGTTGCCGGCGTCTTCGACGACAGTGCACTGCTCAAGGCCTTCGGTCGTGAAGGTCACGGCATCTTTGCGGCCCCCACGATTCTGGAAGCGGAAATCATCAGTCAGCACGGTGTAAAACTGCTGGGGCGTACAGCGGCCATCTGGCAGGATTTCTATGCCATTTCGATTGAACGGCGGATCACCCATCCCTGCGTGCTCGCCATCTGCAATGCCGCACGTGGCGAGCTATTTGCTCCAATGTGACACGCAGGCCTTGCGTGCCTCCTCCAGCCCCCGGCAAGGCGGTCAACGGTGCCGTGCCGAAGAGCACGTTGCCCAGCAGGGTGTAGATGATCAGCAGCAACAGCCCCAACTCCAGTGCCAGCCCGGCCAGCAACAAAATGCCAGAGTGGCAACTGCAGAGGGCAGCAGACGAAGACATTCGCCATCTGCGCCCGCACGATGGCCATGAGGCAAGCCGTGGTCGCCTGCAGATAGAGCGGATCGCGTGGCGCCAGAGCAGTGTGCGGATGATCGCCGGTGACCATGATCGCGCGCAGCCTGGCACCGTGGCAGGGCTGCACCTCCTTCGCGGCGGATCTCCCGGCCCGAGCAGGCCACACCGATGCAGGCCCTGCTCCACGCTCACGCAAGGCTTCCAGGCGCAGGCCAGCACACGCAGGCTGCGATCGGCCATGTCGTTCTGCGCGCGCTCGAACATCTGCCGCACCGCCGCGTCCAATGGCAGCAAGGCGTCGCCCTTCATCCAACCGATGCATCCTAACTGAATCGACGCTTCGGGTAGTTCATCAACGCTTAGTCCACAATCCTTGCCTAACGCCCGCCCAAAGCGCGAGATAATCTGCTCCATGCCGCTCAAAAACCCCCTCTTCCGCCAGCACGCCTTCCTGTCTTTCTGGGTGTCGCGCATCTTCACCACCATGGCCAACCAGATGCTGATGGTGGGCGTGGGCTGGCAGATGTATGACCTCACCCACAGCGCCTGGGATCTGGGCCTGGTGGGCCTCGCGCAGTTCCTGCCGGCACTCGCGCTGACCCTGGTGGTCGGCCATGTGGCCGATCGTTTCGACCGCCGCCGCGTGCTGGGCCTGTGCCTTGTGGCGCAGGGACTGGTGGTGCTGGCAATGGTATGGGGCACGCTTTCTGGCTGGATCAGCCGTGAACACATCCTGCTGGCTTCCGTGGCGCTGGGCGCCGCCAAGGCCTTCCAGATGCCCACCCAGCAGGCGCTGGCGCCGCTGCTGGTGCCGGCCGAAATCCTGCCGCGCGCACTGGCCTTCAACTCAGCCGGCGCCCAGTTCGCCATCATTGCCGGGCCAGCTGCGGGCGGCTTCGTCTATGTGGCGGGTGCCGAGACGGTGTATGGGCTGTGCGGCCTGCTCTTCCTTACGGCGCTGATCTTTCTGGCCCGCGTGCGCTATGACCATGCACCGGCCGTCTCGCGTCAGCCGGTGAGCTGGGACAGCCTGTTCGCGGGCATCCGCTTCATCTGGCAGCGCAAGCCGGTGCTCGGCGCGATCTCGCTGGACCTCTTCGCGGTGCTGCTGGGCGGCGCCACCGCACTCCTGCCGATCTATGCGCGCGACATTCTTCATACCGGCCCCTGGGGCTTGGGCATCCTGCGCGCTGCGCCGGCCGTTGGCGCGTTTGCAATGTCGATCTGGCTGACCCATCACAGCATCGAGCGCGGTGCAGGCAAGCTGATGTTCGGCTCGGTGGCCGTGTATGGGCTAGCGACCCTAGTGTTCGGGCTATCGACGAGTTTCCTGCTGTCACTCGCGATGCTGGCGATTTCGGGCGCGGCGGACATGATCAGCGTCGTAATCCGCCAGTCGCTGGTGCAACTTGAAACGCCAGACGAGATGCGCGGCCGGGTCAGCGCGGTGAACTCGATCTTCATCGGCGCTTCCAACCAGCTCGGTGAGTTCGAGTCCGGCGCCACGGCAGCCGCCTTTGGCGCGGTCGGCTCGGTGGTGCTCGGCGGCCTCGGCACTCTGGGCATCGTCGCCCTGTGGATCCGGCTCTTTCCGCAACTGGCCCAACGCGAGCGCCTGCAGGCCTGAACCTAATCATCTTTTCCATGACACACCACGAAGCAAACGACGAATCCCCCTCCATCCACGAAGACCGCCTGTGGGTGGATCGCGGCTGGACTGCCCGCGTGATCAAGAATCAGGATGACGACGGCTGGGCCGTCGAGATGATTCTCGACGGCGAACCGGAACCCGCACTGGTCGGCCCGTGGACCATGGGACGCGATAAGAAAAACCCCAAACCGCTGGATGCCACAGCCTTCAGCACCCTGGTGAAAACCGCATCAGAAGTGATCCGCCGTCACGAGCAGCATCTGCATGCGATGCTCAATAAGCGTCTCTCCGTAAGCACCGACGACGGGGTGGTCGAAGTCTCGCTCTGCATCGTGCCGGACGAGGACGCCCCCTACGCCACACTGTCCGCACATGATGCCGCCGGCGAGCTGCTCGCCGAGCTACGGGTGGGGCCGGACTTCCGGTTCAGCCAGACGACTGCCCGTGCCTGGATTGAAAGCGACTTCCGGCAGCCCGGGCGCTAGGCCTGGAGCCGAAGCGGCCGAATGACAACGCAAAAAGCCGGGCACGCCCGGCTTTTTGCTGAGTGCTGCACGCGCTAAACCGCAGCGCCGTTAGCTGGCCGCTTTGCGACTGCGCGAGCGGGTAGCCACGGCAACAGCCTTGGCCGCAGGTTTGGCCGCGACCGGTTTGGCTGCTGGCTTGGCTACAGGCTTGGCAGCCACCAGGTTGCGTGCGGCGACTGCCGGGGCTGGCGCAGCGCTCGGCTTGGCGGCCGCACTGGCCTTTACTGCGGACTTGGGCGCAGGCTTCGGCGCGGCCTTGCTGGCAGCCTTGGCGACGACAGGCTTCGCCGCCGACTTGCTGGCCGCCCTGGGCTTGGCTGCCGGCTTGGTTGCGGCTTTGACAGGCGCTTTCGCTGCAGCCTTCGGTGCAGCTTTCGGCGCACCCCGGGCCACTGCAGGCTGCGCAAGGCTGGCACGGATCTTCGTGATAATCGCCTGCTGCGACGGATCCAGACCATGCTCAATGAAGCGCGGGTCAGCAGCCAGTGCATCGAGCAAAGCCAGGTAACGGCTGCGCTCGTCGGCATTGCTGAGGAGTTTCGGCAGGCTAGCCAGGGCACGCGCGGGCTCGTAACGGCAAATGATTTCCTGCACCCCGCGAAGCTGGCGCCAGTCAGCCCGCGCCATCTTCGGCAGCAGGTGAGCATAGCTCTCTTCGAGATCACGCTTGAGCTCGATCTGCTCCAGCAGGAAGGGTTGGCCGTGGCGCTTGATCAGGGCCGCCGTACGCACCAGCGCTTCGGCATAACCGCCGCGCTCGATGGCGGCCAGCGCCTCCTTCACCACCGCCAGCTGGCGAGGCTCGGTCACCACTTGCGGCACTTCGCGATCGGGGTCTTCCACCCCCATCAGGAACAGGTTTCCGTAGAGTTCGAAGAAGGATTTTTCGGTCATGCCATCGCGCATGTCACGATAGAAATCGAGCAGCGAACTCATCATGCTGGAGCCGAAGCGCTCAGCCTTTCTCAGCGGCGCATCTGCCGGCACGGCGCGGCGCTGGGCCTTCACCTGCGCAGCCACCGGCCCCAGCCAAGCCATCATCGGATTCAGGTCGGAGAGGATCCAACGCTGCAGGCGCAGCGGGTGCAGGGTCCGCAGAGCCTGGGCCATCGGCTCGTTGGCAATCATTTTCACCCAGGGGCGCACGAACATCTCGTAGCTGCGCTGGTTGTGCTTGGAAATCTCGGCCACGGCCTCGAAGATGTTCTCGTCCTTGCGCCCCACCTTGTTGAGGCGCTGGGAGATGTCTTCCAGACGGTGCTCGACGAACTCCACCGAATACTCAATCTTGCCGCCGGCGCCCTTTTCTTCATTGATTTTCATGGCATACAGGCCGGGCGGCAGGCTTTCGATGGACTTCATCACCTCGACGATCTGCGCATGCTCCTTCTTCGCCACCTTGCCGGAAACGAAGATGCCGAGGTGACCGATGTTCTCGTGCAGCATGCCAACGATCACCTGGCCGTTGGCCTTGATGTCGTCGGTGGAGGCATACACGTCAGCCACCCAGTTGAAGGCCTGTTGCGGAGGGGTGATGTTGTCGCCCATCGAGGCGAACAGGATGATCGGCGAGCGGATCGCGCGCAGGTCCAGGCGATCGCCGTCACGCGCACGCAGATCACCCTCCCACAGGGTGTTGCCAACGAAGAGATTGCGCACGATCCACTCGATTTCTTCGCGGTTCATCAGGAAGAATCCGCCCCACCAGCGCTCGAATTCGAGGAAGCGCGGCGGCTCGGTATCGATGTTGGCAAACACGTGGTAGTACTTGTCCCACATCGAATTCGAGGGGTGCAGGTTCTCGAAGTTCTGCACCAGCCAGGCGCCGTCGAATACGCCGTTACCCAGATCTGCCGTCAGCGACGAGAGCCAGCTACCGCCCAGCATGCCGCCGGCGTAACGCATCGGATTGTCGCCCTCGCCTTCCTTGAAGGCGCCGCCCCAGTAGGACATCGGTGCGCCGTTGATCACGATCGGGCCGGTATCTTCCGGATTGCTGGCAGCCAGCATCATCGCCGCCCAGCCGCCCTGGCAATTGCCCACCAGCACTGGCTTGGGGCTGTGCGGATGCAGGCGGCGCACTTCGGCCACGAAGCGGCGTTCGGCCTCACATACGTCAAGCAGAGTCTGGCCTGGTTCGGGCTTCGGATGGAAGGACACGAAGTACACCGGATGGCCTTCGCGCAAGGCCACGCCAACCTGTGAGTCATCCTTGAAACCACCGATGCCGGGGCCGTGACCGGCACGCGGATCGATGATGATGTAGGGCCGCAGCTTCGGATCGATCTTCACGCCCGCCGGCGGGATGATCTTCAGCAGCATGTAATTGACCGGTGTTTCAAACTTGCGTGCATCCAGCACCACTTCGTAATCGAAGTGCAGCAGTGGCGGCTGGCCGGCCTTCACGTGCTCAAGATAGTTGTTGCCGCGCTGGCGCAGGGTGTCCATGAAAAGCACGGAGCGCTGCGCGAAATCCACCACGTAATCGCCATAGCCACTCCAGAACTCCTGCGGCGTGATCTTGCCGCCCATGGCGTCGGCAAGAGCCTCCTTGAAGCGCGCCGTGGCCTGAGTGTTGGCAAGCTCACTGCGGCGGGAGAAGAGGTGGGAGGACTTCTGATACAGCTCGAAGCTGTTGCGTAGCTGCTGGGTGAATTCGGTGAACATGCGGATCTCCGACAAGGAACGGAAAGCGGTTCAGGCGGCAGGTACGGCACAACGCAAAGAGCCTGCCGGGAGTATGCTGCGCAGCAACAATACGCCTGTTTGTTTGAGCCTGACACCGCACACAAGTACAGCGTCGGGCACCAGCCAGGGGCTGTATCCGGATGCTCCGGCACCATCGGCGGGAATGCCGCAGGCACAGGCGCCTCCGAACCAATGCGTATCCTCTTTCACTTCAGCTGCTTGACGCCCCGGGCACAGGCCCTGCATCGTTCCAGGGATGAACCCCAGCCCCCTGCCCCAAGCCAGTGCCGACGAGCACGATGCCGTACAACGCGTCGTGAAGGTAAGGCGCGACTACAACACCTGGGTCGCCAGTGAAACCATCGAGGATTACGCCCTGCGCTACACCCCCAAGAGCTTCCGCAAGCTCTCGGAATGGCAGGTTGCCAATACCGCTTTCGGGGCCGCCGCCTTCCTCGTGCTGGAGGCCGTGGGCGCCACCTTGCTGGTCAATTACGGCTTCACCAACGCCGCTCTGGCCATCCTGGCCACCGGCATCATCATCTTTCTGTGCGGCACGCCGATCAGCCTCTACGCCGCTCGCTACGGGCTGGACATGGATCTGCTCACACGCGGCGCGGGCTTCGGCTATATCGGCTCGACCATAACCTCACTGATCTACGCCAGTTTCACCTTCATCTTTTTCGCCCTTGAGGCGGCGGTGATGGCCTACGCACTGGAACTCGCCTTCGACATCCCGCCCGCCTGGGGCTACCTGATCTGTGCTCTGGTGGTGATTCCGCTGGTGACCCACGGTGTCACCGTGATCAGCCGCCTGCAGCGCCTCACCCAGCCGGTGTGGCTGATCCTACTGGCCCTGCCCTTTGGCTTCGTGCTGGCCAAGAACCCCGGCGTGCTCGGCGAACTGGCCGCTTATCCCGGTGCGAATGGCCTCGGCGCAGGCTTCAACATGCATCTGTTCGGCGCCGCACTTACGGTGGGCATCGCGCTGATCACTCAGATGGGCGAGCAGGTGGACTACCTGCGTTTCATGCCCGCGCAGACGGCGCAGAACCGCAAAAGCTGGCTCGCCGCAGTGCTGGTCGGCGGGCCGGGCTGGGTGCTGATGGGCGTGGCCAAGATGCTCGGAGGTTGCCTGCTGGCTTATCTTGCACTGCGCAATTCGGTGCCGGTGGACCGGGCCGTCGACCCGAACCAGATGTATCTCGTGGGCTTCGAGTCCGTCTTCAGTCATCCAGGTTTGGCGGTGGCGATCACGACTGGTTTCGTGATCATTTCGCAACTCAAGATCAACGTCACCAATGCCTACGCCGGTTCGCTCGCCTGGAGCAACTTCTTCGCCCGCCTCACCCACAGCCACCCGGGCCGCGTGGTGTGGATGGTGTTCAACACCGCGATTGCCCTGATGCTGATGGAGCTGGACGTATTCCAGGCCCTCGGCCAGGTGCTGGGCCTGTATTCCAACATCGCGATTGCCTGGCTGGTGGCCGTGGTGGCGGACCTCGTCATCAACAAGCCGCTGGGCCTGTCGCCGCCCGGCATCGAGTTCAAGCGCGCGCATCTGTACGACATCAATCCGGTCGGCGTCGGTGCCATGCTGATCGCCTCCACGCTTTCGATCCTTGCCTATCTCGGTGTCTTCGGCGCCAACGCCCAGGCCTTTGCCAGCTTCATCGCACTGGCTGCCGCCCTGATCAGCTCACCACTGATTGCCTGGGCCACTGGCGGCAAGTACTACCTCGCCCGTCCGGCCGTGCCCGCTGCGGCCGGCACCCTGCGCTGCGTGATCTGCGAGCGCGAGTACGAGAGCGAAGACATGGCGCGCTGCCCGGCCTACCAAGGCCATATCTGCTCCCTGTGCTGTTCGCTGGACGCCCGCTGCCATGACCTGTGCAAGCCAGACGCACGCCTCTCCGCACAGTGGTCTGCCGGCATGCGCCGCCTGCTGCCGCGTTCGCTGTGGCCTTACATCGACAGCGGGCTGGGCCACTACCTGCTGCTGATGGCTGCAGTACTGGCCGGCCTCGCCGCCCTGCTCGGCGTGCTGTACTACCAGCAGGCCCAGACCCTTGTCGACCCGGTCTTGATGCCTGCCATCCGCAGCACCTTCACCAAGGTCTTCTGCGTGCTCCTGCTCGCCTCCGGCATCATTGCCTGGTGGCTGGTGCTGACCCACAAGAGCCGCCAGGTGGCGCAGGAAGAATCGAACCGCCAGACCCATCTCCTAATGCGCGAGATCGAATCCCACAAACGCACCGACGAAGCCCTGCAACAGGCCAAACAGGTTGCGGATGCGGCCAACCAGGCCAAGAGCCGTTACGTCACCGCGATCAGCCACGAGTTGCGCACGCCGCTCAACTCCATCCTCGGCTATGCCCAGATTCTGGAGGATGACCCCACCATCCCCAGCCACCGCCAGCAGGCCATCCGCGTGATCCGGCGCAGCGGCGATCACCTGCTGTCGCTCATCGAAGGCACCCTGGACATCGCCCGCATCGAGGGCGGCAAACTCAGCCTGGAAACCCGCGCCATCGACTTCAGCGCCCTCCTCGAGCAACTGGTGCAGATGTTCAGCCTGCAGGCCCAGCATAAAGCGCTGACCTTCGATTACCAGTGCCTCGGCGAGCCGCCTGCCGTGGTGCGGGCCGACGAGAAACGTCTGCGCCAGATCCTCATCAACTTGCTGGGCAATGCAGTGAAATTCACGCGTGTCGGCGGCGTGAAGTTCCGCCTGCGCCACAGCCGCGACATGGCCACCTTCGAGATCGAAGACACGGGCCCCGGCATTTCTGCCGAAGAACTGGAACGCATCTTCGAGCCCTTCTCGCGCGGCAGCAGCGCCCAGAGCACCTCCGGCACGGGACTGGGCCTGACCATCGCGCGCATGCTCACCGGCCTCATGGGCGGCGAGCTCTCGGTGAAGAGCGAACCCGGCATCGGTACCTGCTTCACGGTGCGCCTGTTCCTGCCGCAGGTGCATGCAGCCCAGGCCGCCCGCGAACTGCCACGCCGCCACTACACCGGCTACCGCGGCGAGCGCCGGCGCATCCTGATCGTCGACAACCAGGCCGACGACCGCGAGCTGCTCGCCAGCGTGCTCGCTCCGCTCGGCTTCGAGCTGGACCAGGCCGCCTCTGGCATCGAATGCCTTGAAGTACTGCCGCGTTTCCAGCCGCACCTGATCTTCATGGATCTGGCCATGCCCGGCATTGACGGCTGGGAAACCATCCGCCGCATTCGTGCTCAGCGTCCGCCGGGCCGCCCCGAGGCTGATCAGTCCGCCTCTACAACAGACGCTACGACCGAAACCAGTGCGCCCTTCATCGCCATCCTCTCGGCCAACGCCTTCGACAAGGGGCTGGAAAACGACGCTGGCGTTTCCCCGCAGGACTTCATCCTCAAGCCCTTCAAGGTGGCAGAACTGCTCGACTGGATCGGACGCACGCTGCAATTGGAATGGATCGAAGCCCCCGCCGAAATCACCGCGCCCTTGCCAGAGGAGAGCAGCAGCCAGCCGCCCCGGGCGCTGCTCGAAAAACTCGATCAGCAAGTCCGCCTGGGCTATGTGCGCGGCATCCACGCAGCCCTCGATGCGATCAGCCAGGCCAACCCGGCGCACGCCGCCTGGGCTCAACCGCTACGCGAACTGCTGGCACAATTCGATCTCGATAGCCTGCAACAGCGTGTGAAGAAAGCCCTCGATGCCGCCGCTTGACCTCGACCGCAGCCGCACCGATCTCGTCCTGATCGTCGATGACGTACCGGAAAACCTCTCCGTGCTGCACGATGCGCTCGATGAGGCCGGCTTCACTGTGCTGGTCGCCATCAATGGCGACTCGGCCCTGGCCCGCGCCCGCCAGAGCCTGCCGGACATCATCCTGCTCGACGCGCTGATGCCCGGCATGGATGGCTTCGAAGTAGCGCGTCGCCTCAAGGCCGACTTTTCCACCCGCCACATCCCGATCATCTTCATGACCGGCCTCACCGAAACCGAGCATGTGGTGGCGGCCTTCAACGCTGGCGGCTCAGACTACGTGAGCAAACCGGTGCGCACCGGCGAGGTGATTGCCCGCATCAGCAGCCACCTGGCCAGCGCCCGCCAGATGAAGCAGGCGCGCAGCGCACTGGACGCCTTTGGCCAGGCTACCCTGGCCGTGCGCCCCGAGAGCGGCCGCGTCACCTGGCAAACACCGCTCGCGCGCCGCCTGCTGGCCGACTACTTCCCGGCCGAAAGCGCTGCCGAACTGGCGCCGCCGCCGCTGCTGCAATGGATCATCCGCACCCTTGATCAGGCGCGCCGCGAACCCGGTAGCCCGCTGCTGCCCCTCAACATCGCCCACGAATCCCGGCGCCTGATCTTCACCCTGCATGATCAAACCGCCGACGGCGAATGGCTGATCGTATTGCGCGAAGAAAACGATGCCGCGCAGATCGAGGCCCTGCTTGCCGCCTTCACGCTGACCCGCAAGGAAGCCGAAGTGCTCTACTGGGTATGCAAGGGCAAGACCAGCCCGGATATCGGCGAAATCCTCGGTTCCTCACCGCGCACCGTGAACAAGCATCTGGAGCACATCTACGAGAAGCTGGGCGTGGAGAACCGTACGGCGGCCGCCAAGCTGGCACTCGAAAAACTGCGCGGCTGAGCGCCGTCCCGCCCCCGATACGAGCCGGAGCTCAGAGCTTGAAGCGCGCCAGCGAATCCCGCAGATCGTGCGCCACTTCCTGCACCTCGCCCGCCTCCTGGGCAATATCTCGGGTGGCTGCGGTCGCCGAGTCCGCCCGGCAGGACACCCGGTCCACATGACTGGCGATCTCGCCCGTCACCGTACTCTGTTCGCTCAGGGCGCCGGAAATGGCTTCCACCACCTCCCCCACGCTATGCGTCTGGGTGTTGATCTGAGCCATCCGGCTACCGGCCTCACCCGCATGCGCCACACCGGCTTCGACCTTGCCGACCGCCTGCTCGATGGTATCCAGCACACTCTGCTTGGCCGCGCGCATGTCGTCCATCATCTGGTTGATCTCGTTGGTAGCCTTGGTCGTACGTTCGGCCAGCTTGCGCACTTCGTCAGCCACCACGGCAAAGCCGCGCCCCGTTTCACCAGCCCGTGCTGCCTCGATGGCCGCGTTCAGGGCCAGCAAATTGGTCTGGTCGGCGATCTCCTTGATGATGTTGACGACCTGGGCGGCACGCTCGGACTTTTCGCCCAGCTCCTCGACCCGCTCTGCCGCCTGCGAGATCACCCCGGCAATCGCACCCATTTCGCTGACCGAATTCTGCACCACCTGCCCGCCCTCGGCCGCCGCCGTCTGCGAGGCCGCAGCGAGACGCCGCGCTTCCGCCGCCTCTCCGGTAATCATGCTGATCGAGGCGTTCATCTCCTGCATTGCCGTGGCCATGCTCTGGGTAGCTTGCCCCTGCTCGGCCGCATCGCCGGCAATCGCCTGCACCGAGGCATTCAGCCGCGTCACCAGTGCAGCCAAACGACCCGAACCCTGGCTCACGCGCTGCAGCGATTCGCGCAACTGATCCTGCATCGTGGCCACCGCCTGAATCACCGGGCTGGCCTCGCGCCGCGCGGCATCGAAGCGATAGTCGAGGCGGCCGGCGCTGACTTCCAGCGCGAAGCGGGAGACCTCGGCTGCGTCCAGCACCATCGCGCGCAAGCGCAAGGCCACAAAACACAGCACCACGGTTTCCACCACCACATACACCGCATGCAGCACCACCAGCCCGACTGTGCCGGGCTGCGGGAACACATATACGCCCAGCCCGCCGGCCTGCAGCCACGAGAACAGCACGTGATGCACCGCAATCAGCCCGGCCGCAAACACCGGCGGCTTCCAGTCGCAGTACAACACCAGAAAGGCCAGCAGCACGAAGATGCCGAAGTGGGCCTCGATCATGCCGCGCGCCTGATGAATCATCAGTCCTGAGAAAATCATGAAGGCCGCCGCCACTGCCAGTCTGGCGATCAGGCCGCCCGGCTCCAAACGGATCAGGGCCAGTGGCACGACGAGGGCCGGCACGCCCAGCAGAAGCGCCGGCAACCAGCTGCCATTGGCCACGGCAAGGCCCAGGCAGACCAGCAGTAACAGGCCCAGCACCCCAGCCAACAACCCATCGGCCCGGGCCCGAAAAGCCTGCAAGGCCTGTTGCTCGGAATTCTGTGCAGCGGATGGGTTCATGTGAGCGGCTCCTGTGGTTTGCGTACTTCAGCCAGTAGCCACCCTGCACAGGATGCCGCGCAGAGCCGCTTCGTACTCAACATAGAGCAGCCCGCCGAAACTGGCACTGAGCCAAGCGGCTAGCAGGGTCCAACGGGCAGTACGGGTACGCAGCAAGTCGTGCATGACAGTGCGGATGACAAAAGAGGGAGGCCACGCATTTATCGGCAGTGCGGACTCCTCGCTTGAATGCCCAACAGTGCGCGCGCTTCTTGCATAAGCTGAAGATAGGTTCTGCCAAGGAGACTTGCCATGCCCGAGTTGCCCTCCCGCCCGCGCGGCGTGCTGATCGATCTGGCCGGCGTGATTCACGTCGGTGATCGTGCCCTGCCCGGCACCATCAACGCCTTGGCGCGCCTGCGTGCAGCCAAGCTGCCACTGCGTTTTCTCACCAACACAACACGCAGTCCGCGCGCCAGCGTGGTCGGCAAGCTGCAGGCGATGGGCTTGGGCATCGCGCCGGATGAGGTGATGACGGCGGTGCATGCCACGCACCAATATGTACAGCGTCACCACTTGCATCCCTGGCTGCTGATTCACCCGGACATTGCCGCCGAAATGGGCCCCAGCGCCGCCGCACCGGATGCCGTGGTGCTCGGCGATGCGGCCGATGGCTTCAGTTTTGCCGCCATGAACCAGGCCTTCCGCCTGCTCAAACAAGGCCTGCCGCTGATCGCCATGGCCCGCAACCGTTTCTTCCAGGAAACCGACGGACTCACGATTGACATGGGCGCTTTCGTCACTGCCCTGGAATACGCCGCAGACGTACAAGCCACCATCATCGGCAAACCGGCTGCAGCCTTCTTCGAGGCCGCGCTGGGCGAACTGGGCATCGGCGCGCAGGAGGCCGTGATGATCGGTGATGATCTGCGCGACGATGTGCAAGGCGCCCAAGCCTGCGGGGTTGCCGCCATGCTCGTACGGACCGGCAAATACCGGCCAGCCGATGAACAGGCAGCAGGCGAGCGCCCGGCACTCGTCTGCGATGACTTCGCGGCCGCCGTCACGGCCATCCTGGCGCGCGTCTGAACATACGCCCCGGCCCAAGGAGTAAAAAAATATCAAGTTAACCCACTGGCGCTGAAAAATTCATAAGCTGGCCTCGCTTGCATCGCAGCCCATCCAGCTCACATGAACCACGCTTCCGGCGCCCTCCTCGCCCCGCCCGCCGACGCCCTCTTCAATGAAGGGGTGGCTCTGATGATGGCGGGTACCCGTACCCAAGCCGAGGGCTGTTTCCGCCGCGCGATCAGCCTGCAACCGGAATTCTCGCAAGCCTGGGTGAATCTGGGCCTGCTACTCGATCAGGGCGGCGAGGCGACAGAGGCCGAGCACTGTTATCGCCACGCCCTGGAGCTGGGCGAGCGCAGCCCGCAACTGTTCCTGAACTACGGCGCATTGCTGGCAGCCCGCCAGGACTTCGAAGCCGCCATCGCCACCTATCGCGAAGGCATCTCCAGCGACCCGCACACCCCAGCCCTGTGGTCCAACCTCGGCGCACTGCTGGTCAGCCTGCGCCGTGATGCCGAAGCCGAAGCTTGCTTGTACACAGCCCTCGAGCATTCGCCGGACTACCCCAGCGCCCGCTACAACCTGGGCTACCTGCTCCTGCGCCAGGGCAATTTCGACGAAGGCCTCAGCTACTTCGAGGCACGCGACTGGTATGCCGGCCTGGAGAATGTTCTCGGCGACACCCTTGGCATCCGCCGCTGGCAGGGAGAAGCACTGACGGGAAAGTCCATCCTGATCACCTGCGAGGCCGGCCATGGCGACATGATCCAGTTCAGCCGCTATGCGCGCCTGCTCAAGGCACGCGGTGCGGCACGGGTCGAACTGCTATGCCACCCGGGCCTGCAGCGGCTCTTTACCACGCTGGCGGGTATCGATCAGGTGCTGCCCCTCGACCACCCGGTACATCTGGCGAGCTGGGACTTCTGGTGTCCTCCGCTGAGCCTGCCCCGCTACTGCGGCACCAATGCCCGTAGCATCCCGGCCGCCACGCCCTACCTGCATCCGGATGCTGCGGACAAAGCGCGCTGGCAACGCGTGTTGCCCAACGGTGGCCTGCGCATAGGGTTGGTGTGGCGCGGCAATCCGAAATTCGAGAACGACCGCGAACGCTCCCTTCCGCACCTGCTGCATCTCGCGCCGCTGTGGTCAGTCCCCGGCGTGAGCTTCGTGAGCCTGCAGAAAGGCACTGGGGAAGACGAGGCGCATACCGTGCAGACCGCCTGCCCGATCACTCCGCTCGGCCCGCAACTGCGGGACTTTGCTGATACCGCAGCCGTGATCGCAGGGCTCGATCTCGTGATCAGCGTGGATACGGCGGTGGCTCATCTGGCCGGTGCGCTGGGCAAGCCCTGCTGGGTCATGCTGCCGCATTTCAATACCGACTGGCGCTGGCAGCTGGAGCGCGACGACAGCCCCTGGTACCCGGGCATGCGCCTGTTCCGTCAGCCCAGCCATGGCGACTGGCGCAGCGTGGTTGACGCACTGGTCGTCGCGCTGCAGGCCTTGCCTCAACGCCCGTCGCGCTGAGCACTACGCAGCGCCTACGCACTCTGACGTATTCAGCTCCCGAAGCTGACTCCCTAAAGTGGCACCACGCGATCAGGAAACGGTCGCCTGCACACCACCACACACTCAGGGAGCTTTCACATGCAATCTCGTCGCAGCTTCATCAAGATCTCGGCGCTGTCTGCCGCCATGGCCGTCGCCGGCTTTGCCTCCTTCAGCGCCTCGGCCGCTGACACCATCAAGGTGGGCGTGCTGCACTCGCTCTCCGGCACCATGGCCATCTCGGAAACCGTGTTGAAAGACACCGTGCTGATGGCGATTGAAGAGATCAACGCCAAGGGCGGCGTGCTGGGCAAGAAGCTCGAACCGGTCGTCGTCGATCCGGCTTCCAACTGGCCGCTGTTCGCCGAAAAGGCCCGCCAGCTGATCTCCAAGGACAAGGTCGCCGTCACCTTCGGTTGCTGGACTTCCGTCTCCCGCAAATCCGTGCTGCCGGTCTATGAAGAGCTGAACAGCCTGCTCTTCTACCCGGTGCAGTACGAAGGCGAAGAACTCTCCAAGAACGTGTTCTACACCGGTGCTGCGCCCAACCAGCAAGCCATTCCGGCCGTCGAGTACCTGATGAGCAAGGACGGTGGAGGTGCCAAGCGCTTCGTGCTGCTGGGTACCGACTATGTGTATCCGCGCACCACCAACAAGATCCTGCGCGCCTTCCTGAAGAGCAAGGGCGTGGCCGATGCCGACATCCTGGAGGAATACACCCCCTTCGGTCACAGCGATTACCAGACCATCATCGCCAAGATCAAGAAGTTCTCCTCTGAAGGCAAAAAGACAGCTGTGGTCTCCACCATCAATGGCGACTCAAACGTGCCCTTCTACAAGGAACTGGGCAACCAGGGCCTGAAGGCAACCGACGTGCCGGTGGTGGCTTTCTCGGTGGGTGAAGAAGAACTGCGCGGCGTGGATACCAAGCCGCTGGTCGGCCACCTGGCCGCCTGGAACTACTTCATGAGCATCAAGAACCCGACCAACACGGCCTTCGTGAAGCAGTGGAGCGACTACGCCAAGAAGAACAACATCGCCGGTCACAAGGACAAGCCGCTGACCAATGACCCGATGGAAGCCACCTACATCGGCATCAAGATGTGGGCGCAAGCTGTCGAGAAGGCCAAATCGACCGACACCGACAAGGTCATCGCCGCCATGGCCGGCCAGACCGTGAAGGCTCCGGGCGGTTTCGTTTCCACCATGGACCCGAAGAACCACCACCTGCACAAGCCGGTGTTCATCGGCGAGATCAAGGCGGATGGCCAGTTCAAGGTCGTGTGGAAGACCCCGGGCCCGGTCAAGGCCCAACCCTGGAGCCCGTTTGTTGAAGGCAACGACAAGAAGAAGGATGAGCCGGAAAAGAAGTAATCCGGTGATCTGAAAGGACAGGGGATGCATGCATCCCCTTCCTCTTCATGCCGGGTGCGCGCAGCGCGCGTGCATCAAGGCAATTCCCTTGCCCTTGCTGCAGCCGGCCTCACCGCCGGACACCCGGGCCTTACGGCCCGCCACGCCTGAATCCTGGATTTTCAAGACCGCCATGACCTTCATGCGCCCTGCCCTTCTTGCCCTGCTGAGCCTGGCTCTCACGCTTGCCAGCCCGCTCGGCCTCGCCAAACCCGCCCCCGAACTGATCCTCCAGCTCGCCACGGGCGACAACGACGCCAAGGTCGCCGCGCTCTATGCAATTGCCGGCAGCGCCGATCCAGAAGCTCTGCCCATTCTCGAAGCCCTGCGCGACGACACGCTCAAATCGCTCGGAGGCAAGCAAGCCATCATTTTTGATGGGGAAACCGCCAGCGATGCCATCAGCGGTGAAAAACTGGCCAAGGTGCCGGATGAACTCGAAGACGTGGTCAGCAATAACCGCGTCACCAATGCACTGGACGGTGCTTTCGCCGCCCTCGCGCTATCCTCGGCCGACCAGAGCGAACGCCTGGAAGCCGTGAAGAAACTGCAGGACTCGGCCAACCCGGCGATCCTGCCCCTGCTGGACAAGGCGCTGGCCACCGAGTCTGACCCGCAGATCGCCAAATTGCTGCGCCTTACCCAGGCTGCCGCCCAGCTGCAACATCCGGACAAGGCCATCCGCCTCGCGGCCATCCAGACCCTCGGTGGCAGCGGTGAGCCGAACGCCAAGGTATTGCTCGGCGCCCTGCTCGAGAAAGAGGGAAGCAGCTATCGTGAAGCCGACGAAGCCCTGCGCGTGGCAGCCCAGCAGGCCATCAACTCGATCAACTCCCACCTCAAGCTGGGTGAAGCCGCAGGCGGCCTGTTCACTGGCCTGTCGCTGGGTAGCATCCTGCTGCTCGCCGCGCTGGGCCTCGCGATCACTTACGGCTTGATGGGCGTGATCAACATGGCCCACGGCGAGCTGATCATGATCGGCGCCTACGCCGCCTACGCCGTGCAGAACCTGATCCGCGCCCACGCGCCGGGGCTCTTTGAGTTCTACCCGCTGATCGCCATCCCGGTCTCGTTCTGCGCCTCGGCGCTGGTGGGCGTGGCGATGGAACGTCTGGTGATCCGCCACCTGTATGGCCGCCCGCTGGAGACACTACTCGCCACCTGGGGCATCAGCCTAATGCTGATCCAGGCCGTGCGCAGCCTCTTCGGCGCGCAGAACGTGATGGTCGAAAACCCGGCCTGGCTCTCCGGCGGTGTACAGGTCATGAGCAACCTGATCCTGCCCTACAACCGTCTGGCCATCATCGCCTTCGCCGTGCTGGTCGTGATCGGTATGGGCCTGATCCTGAGCCGCACCCGCCTCGGCCTGTTTGTGCGCGCAGTGACCCAGAACCGCCAGATGGCGAGCTGCGTCGGCGTGGCCACCCCGCGTGTCGACACGCTGGCCTTCGGCCTGGGCTCGGGCATCGCCGGCCTCGCCGGCTGTGCGCTGGCGCAGGTCGGCAACGTAGGGCCGGATCTGGGCCAGGGCTACATCATTGATTCCTTCATGGTCGTGGTGCTGGGCGGCGTCGGCCAGCTTGCCGGCACCGTGTATGCCGCACTGGGCCTCGGTGTGTTGAACAAACTGCTGGAAGGCTTCGCCGGCGCAGTGCTCGCCAAGATCGCGGTCCTCGTTTTCATCATCATCTTCATCCAGAAGCGGCCACAGGGGCTGTTCGCGGTGAAGGGCCGGTTTGTCGACAATTGAGCGTGGAGCCACAAGTAATGAACAAGACCCTCACCGCCCGCCTCTTCGGCCCCAAAGCCTGGGCTGCACTGGCCGCCTTTGCCGCCGTCACGCTGATTCTGGTCCCCATCCTCAACCTCGTCGTGCCGGAAACAAGTGCCCTGCACCTCTCCACCTACTGGGTGACGCTGATCGGCAAGATCATGTGCTACGCCATCGTGGCACTGGCCATGGATCTGGTCTGGGGCTACACCGGCATCCTCTCGCTGGGCCACGGCATCTTCTTCGCCCTCGGCGGCTATGGCATGGGCATGTACCTGATGCGCGCCATCGGCCGCGAAGGCAACTACCAAAGCGACCTGCCGGACTTCATGGTCTTCCTGAACTGGAAGGAGCTGCCCTGGTACTGGCAAGGCACCGAGCACTTCCTGTGGGCCATGCTGCTGGTGGTGCTGGTGCCGGGCCTCTTGGCCTTCATCTTCGGTTACTTTGCCTTCCGCTCGCGGATCAAGGGGGTGTATTTCTCGATCATCACCCAGGCCATGACTTACGCCGCGATGCTGCTCTTCTTCCGCAACGAAACGGGCTTTGGCGGCAACAACGGCTTCACCGATTTCAAGCGCATCCTCGGCTTTCACATCGCAGCACCGGAAACCCGTGTCGTGCTATTCGGGCTGACCGCCGCAGCCTTGATCGGCTTCCTGTTGCTGGGCCGCTTCATCGTCACCAGCAAGCTCGGCCGGGTGCTCGCCGCGATCCGCGATGCCGAGTCGCGCGTCATGTTCTCCGGCTACAACCCCTTGCCCTACAAGCTCTTCATCTGGACGCTCTCGGCCGTAATCTGCGCGATTGCCGGTGCGCTGTATGTGCCGCAGGTGGGCATCATCAATCCCGGTGAAATGAGCCCGGCCAACTCCATTGAGATCGCCATCTGGACGGCCGTAGGCGGGCGCGGCACCCTGATCGGCCCGCTGATCGGCGCCGGCCTCATCAACGGCGTGAAGAGCTGGTTCACCGTGGCCTTCCCCGAAGTGTGGCTCTACTTCCTCGGCCTGATCTTCATTCTCGTCACCCTGTGGCTGCCACGCGGCGTGGTCGGCCAAGTCCAGGGCTATTTCAGCAAGCAGGAGAAGCGCGCATGAACGCCGCCGCGACAACAGAAAAGAAACCCGGCCTGCCGATCTCCGGCGCCGAGAGCGCCTTCGACCGCGCCGTAGGCCTTGAGCGCCCGGTTGATTCGAGCCAGCTCGATACCACGCACGGCGTGATCCTCTACCTCGAAGGCATCACCGTGTCCTTCGATGGTTTCAAGGCCATCAACAACCTGAATCTCGCCATCGACAAGGGTGAGCTGCGCTCCATCATCGGCCCCAACGGTGCCGGCAAGACCACCATGATGGATGTGATCACCGGCAAGACGCGCCCTAGCGCCGGCACCGCCTACTTCGGCCAGACCATCGATCTGACCAAGCTGAACGAAGCACAGATCGCCCACGCCGGCATCGGCCGCAAGTTCCAGAAGCCCACCGTGTTCGAAGAGCTGAGCGTGTTCGAGAACCTCGAACTCGCCATGAAGACCGACAAGGGCATCTGGTCCAGCCTGTTCTTCAAGCTCAGCGGCGAGGCCCGCAGCAAGATCGAACAGAAGCTGGAGCTCATCCGCCTCAAGGATCAGGCCCATCGCCCGGCTGGTCTACTCTCACACGGCCAGAAGCAGTGGCTGGAAATCGGCATGCTGCTGATGCAGGAACCGCTCCTGCTGTTGCTAGACGAGCCTGCGGCGGGCATGACCGATGAAGAAACCGAGCGCAGCGGCGAGCTGTTCCTGGATCTGGCCGGCGACTACACCCTGGTGGTGGTGGAGCACGACATGGATTTCATCAAGCAGATCTCCGCTCGCAACGGCAAGGTCACCTGCCTGCACGAAGGCAGCGTGCTGGCCGAAGGCTCGCTGGAGCAGGTGCAGAACGATGAACGCGTGATTGAGGTGTATCTCGGCCGCTAGCCGGGATATGTAGGGTGCGCATTGCGCACCGCATGGATGGTGCGCAATGCGCACCCTACGGAATGAATATGCTGACCATCGAAAACCTCAACCAGTACTACGGCGGCAGCCACACCCTGCGCGGCGTTTCGCTTTCGCTCAAGCAAGGCGAAGTCACCACTCTGCTGGGCCGCAATGGCGTGGGCAAAACCACCCTGCTCAAATGCCTGATGGGTCTGTTGCCCGTGGCCAAAGGCTCGGTATCTTTTGATGGCCGCGACATTACCCGGCTGGCTGCCTACAATCGCGCAGCGCTGGGCATGGCCTATGTACCGCAGGGACGCGAAATCTTCCCGCGCCTCACGGTAGAAGAGAACCTGCTGATGGGCCTCGCCAATGGCAAGGCCTCACGTGGCATTCCCGGCTACATCTACGAGATGTTTCCGGTCCTGAAAGACATGCTCAAACGCCGGGGCGGCGACCTCTCCGGCGGCCAGCAACAACAGCTCGCCATCGGCCGCGCACTCACCATGCGCCCCAAAGTTCTGATCCTCGATGAGCCCACCGAGGGCATCCAGCCCTCGATCATCAAGGATATCGGTGCCGCCATTCGCAAGCTGGCCGAAGGCGGTGAAATGGCCATCCTGCTGGTCGAACAGTATTACGACTTTGCGGAATCACTCGCGGACCAGTACGCCGTCATGGCGCGTGGCGAAATCGTCAAGGCCGGCCCTGGCAGCGAGATGCAAGCGGAGAATGTGAAGAGTCTGGTCGCCATCTAACTCGACGCCCGACTCTAGTGCATCATCACGCACCAAATGCGTGCTGATGCACTAAAAACAAGCTTCAAACCTGTCTGCGTAATGCCGGGAGCCGTTTCCCGGCATGGCACCGCTCTTGCTATGCACCGGGATAGGATTTTGAACCTGAACTCAAGTGAACGCCCCCGCTGATCCGACACACCCGCCCCCCTTCACCCAACCCCTAGGCTGGCAGGCTTCGCTCGCCTTGCGCGTGGAGAACCGGACTGGGCGCAGCGTGCTCGCCCGTAATCAGCATTACGGCCCGCTGCGCGTGCAGAAAGCGCTCTACCCGGAAGGCGATCCTGTCTGTCAGATCCTGATGCTGCACCCGCCGGCAGGTATCGCCGGCGGTGACCAGTTGCAGATCGAAGTCGAAGTCGCCGCCGATGCCCACGCCCAGCTCACCACGCCCGGTGCCGGCAAGTGGTACAAGGCACGTGGAGCGGATCAGGCGCTCGCGACGCAGGACATCACCCTGAACATAGCCGCTGGCGGCAAGCTGGAGTGGCTGCCGCAAGAAGTTATCCTATTCGACCAGGCGCAGGCGCGTGCCAGCACCCTCATCAGCCTCGCCGAAGGCGCCCGCGCCATCGGCTGGGACATCCTGTGCCTGGGCCGCCAGGCCAGCGGCGAAGACTTCAGGACCGGCTCATTCCGTCAGCGCCTGCGCCTGCAGCGCCCGGACGGCACACCGCTCTGGCAGGAAGCCATGCATCTGCAAGGCTCGGACTGCGCCATGCGCTCGCCTGTCGGACTCAATAACAACCGGGTTTTCGGCACGCTGTGGCTGGCTGGCATTACGCCGGATGCTACGCTCACCGAATCGCTGCGCACGCTCGCCATCAGCGCCGGAACATATGGGCTATCCGCCCTGCCACAAGTCACGATCGTTCGCGCCATGGCAGACTCTGCCGAAGCGATCCGCCAGTATTTTGAAGCAGTCTGGGCCATCGCCCGGCCGCATGTATTGCAACGCGAGGCAGTACCGCCCCGCATCTGGAAAACCTGATGCCATCCCGGAAACGCCTCGCGCCTGTCGACTTCGCCTTGCCGTGGCCCAGGCACTGCCTGCGGCTCGTCTTCGCGACCGGAACGTTTCCGAAATGGCATGAAATTTAGGAGAAACAATGGAACTCACCCCCCGCGAAAAAGACAAGCTGTTGATCTTCACCGCCGGCCTGCTCGCTGAACGTCGCAAGGCGCGTGGCTTGAAGCTCAACTATCCGGAGGCCGTAGCTTTCATCAGCGCAGCAATCATGGAAGGCGCCCGCGACGGACGCAGTGTTGCCGAGCTGATGAGCTATGGCACGACGCTGCTCGCCCGCGATGACGTGATGGACGGGATCGCCGAGATGATCCCCGAGATCCAGGTTGAAGCCACATTTCCTGACGGCACCAAGCTCGTCACCGTCCACCACCCGATCATCTGACGCACATGAATAAATCTACTGCGCACGCCAATCCCGAAGTTCCAGTGCTCAAGGTACTTACGTACGCCTCCGCGCCTCACTTCGGCCTTGTCGCGCTCGCTACGATTTCTTCACGCGCTTAATCCCTCAAGGAGTCCACCATGAAACGCGCTCTGATTGCCCTCGCCGCTCTGCTCCCCGCCTTCGCCTTTGCCCATGCCGGTGGCGATCATGTCCACGGCTCGGCACTGTTTGCCGGCCTCTCGCACCCCTTCACCGGCCTGGATCACATGGCTGCGATGATCATGGTAGGCGTATGGAGCATGCTGGCATTCCGCCACAACACACGTGCAGCCCTCATCACACCAGCGGCCTTTGCAGGCGTGCTGCTGATCGGCGGCCTCTTGGCCTTCGCAGGCGTACAGGTGTCCGGCGTCGAACCGATGATTGCCGCTTCCCTGCTGGTGCTGGGCCTGCTGGTCGGCCTGCAGGTGAAGCTGCCCGCCATCGTTGGCGCTGCGATAGCCGGCGCTTTCGCCCTCTTCCACGGCCTCGCCCACGGCGCCGAGCTTCCGGCTCAGCAAGCGCTGGCCGCGCTCTCCGGTATGGTCTTCAGCACTCTGGTGCTGCATGTCTTCGGCATGCTGCTGACCCGCTTCGCACTGGAACGCAGTGTGTGGTTGCCTCGTCTGTGTGGCGCAGCCGTCGCCCTGTTCGGCTTCACCCTGCTGGCGGCCTGAGGAGCACGTGATGATCCCCGGAGAACTGCTTGTCGAAGATGGCGAACACGAACTCAATGTCGGCCGCCGTACGCACTCGCTCAGCGTAGCGAACACCGGCGACCGACCCATCCAGGTCGGCTCGCATTACCACTTTGCCGAAACCAATGCGGCGCTCAGCTTTGATCGCGCCGCTGCACACGGCATGCGCCTGAACATCGCCAGCGGCACGGCCGTGCGTTTCGAGCCGGGCCAGAGCCGCACCGTGGAGCTGGTTGATTACGCGGGCGAACGCAAGGTGTATGGCTTCCGCGGCCTCGTGCAAGGAGCACTCTGAGATGGCAAAGATTTCCCGCCGCGCCTACGCGGAAATGTTCGGCCCCACCGTCGGTGATCGCCTGCGTCTAGCCGATACCGATCTGATCATCGAGGTCGAAAAAGACTTCACCATCCTCGGCGAGGAAGTGAAGTTCGGTGGCGGCAAGGTGATCCGCGACGGCATGGGCCAGAGCCAGCTGCCCGCCGCCGAGGTGGCCGACACGGTAATCACCAATGCACTGATCATCGACCACTGGGGCATCGTCAAGGCCGACATCGGCATCAAGAACGGCTACATCTGTGGCATCGGCAAGGCCGGCAATCCGGACGTGCAGCCGGGCGTGACCATCGCCATCGGCGCGGCCACCGAAGTGATCGCAGGCGAAGGCCAGATCATCACCGCCGGCGGCATCGACACCCACATCCACTTCATCTGCCCGCAGCAAATCGACGAAGCGCTCATGAGCGGCGTGACCACCATGATTGGTGGCGGCACCGGCCCATCCACCGGCACTTTCGCCACCACCTGCACGCCCGGCCCCTGGCACATCGCGCGCATGCTGCAGGCGGCCGACGCCTTCCCGATGAATCTGGGTTTTCTCGGCAAGGGCAATGTGAGCCTGCCGGGGCCATTGCGTGAGCAGGTCGAAGCAGGTGCTATCGGCCTCAAGCTGCATGAAGACTGGGGCACCACCCCGCAGGCCATCGACACCTGCCTGGGCGTGGCCGAAGAGCTGGACGTGCAGGTTGCCATCCACTCCGACACCCTCAACGAATCCGGCTTCGTCGAAGACACCGCCGCCGCCTTCAAGGGCCGCACCATCCACACCTTCCACACCGAAGGTGCGGGCGGCGGCCATGCGCCGGACATCGTCAAGCTCGCCGGCATGAAGAACGTGCTGCCCAGCTCCACCAACCCGACCCGCCCCTACACAGTGAACACCATCGACGAGCATCTGGACATGCTGATGGTCTGCCACCACCTCGATGCATCGATTGCCGAAGACGTGGCCTTTGCCGAATCGCGCATCCGCCGCGAGACCATCGCCGCCGAAGACATCCTGCACGACATCGGCGCCCTGTCGATGTTCTCATCCGACTCGCAGGCCATGGGCCGCGTGGGCGAAGTAATCATCCGTACCTGGCAGACCGCGCACAAGATGAAGCAGCAGCGCGGCGCGCTCCCCGGCGACGGCGAACGCAACGACAACTTCCGCGCCAAACGCTACATCGCCAAATACACCATCAACCCGGCCATCGCCCACGGCATCAGCCATGTGGTTGGTTCGGTCGAAGTCGGCAAATTCGCCGATCTGGTCGTCTGGCGCCCTGCCTTCTTCGGCGTAAAGCCCAGCACCATCATCAAGGGCGGCATGATCGCAGCGGCGGCGATGGGCGATGCGAATGCATCGATCCCCACCCCGCAGCCGGTGCACTACCGCCCCATGTTCGGCAGCTTCGGGGGCGGCCTGAAAACCTCGCTGACCTTCGTATCGCAAGCCTCGCTGGACAAAGGCACCCTCAAGGATCTGGGCCTCGCCAAGCCACTCGTGGCAGTGAAGAACATCCGGGGCGTGACCAAGGCCGACATGATCCACAACGACTGGTGCGGTGAAATCACGGTTGATGCCGAGACCTACGAGGTCCATGCCGATGGCGAATTGCTGACCTGCGAGCCAGCAACCAGCCTGCCGATGGCACAGCGCTACTTCCTGTTCTGACGCGGATAATGTAGGTGCGGCTTTAGCCGCACACCATGCGTGGATGGCCGACTGAAGCCGGCCATCCACCGGCGCCCCACTCACGACTTTCCATTTCTGCAACCATGCTCCTGATCGAATCCCTCTGCCCCGCCGACACCCCTGCCAGCGAAAAGCTGATCCTCGATTTCGACGCCCGCACCAAGAGCCGTCTGCGCACCAAGCTCGCCTCCGGTGAAGAGGTCGGGCTATTCCTGCCGCGCGGCACCATCCTGCGCGGTGGTGACAAGCTGCAAGCCAAGGATGGCCGCATCGTGGAAGTGATCGCTGCGCCCGAAGCCCTCGTCGAAGCCCGTTGCAACAGCGCTTTCGAGCTAGCGCGTACGGCCTACCACCTGGGTAACCGCCACGTCGCCGTGCAAGTGGGTGAAGGCGCGCTGCGCATCCAGCAGGATCATGTGCTCGAACACATGCTCGAAGGCCTCGGCGCAGAGTTGCTGCACATCGTCGCCGCATTTGAACCCGAAGCCGGCGCCTACGCGCCCGGCCATCATCATTCCGAACGCGGCGCCACCGAAGCCAAGATTCACGTGATGGGCGGCCATGCGTAACACCGTAGCCCGGATGCAGCGTAGCGGAATCCGGGGCCGGTGCCTCGACATGCTTCCCCGGATTCCGGCCAGCGGCCTTCATCCGGGCTACAGCGCATGAATCTGCAGCTCGTCCGACTCCTCCATCTGGCCAGCCCGGCTTTGCCCGTCGGTGCCTTCTCCTACTCGCAAGGTCTGGAATGGGCCGTCGAATCGGGCGCGGTCAGCTCGGAAGCCGCTGCGCAAGCCTGGATCCGCGATGCCCTGCATCTCGCGCTGGCGCGTTGCGAAGCGCCGGCCCTGATTGGCCTGCTGCGCGCCTGGAAAGCAGGCAACGCTGACGGAATCGCGCGTCTGAATGCCGAATTCATCGCCACCCGCGAAACCAGCGAATTGCGCGCCGAAACCCTACAGATGGGCTACTCGTTGGCGCGCTTGCTGCGCGACCTGCCGGATACGCCAGAGGCCACCAAAACCGCGTTGCTCGAGCTGCGCGAAATAGCCTTCCCCACTCCCTGGGCTGCTGCGGCGGCGCACTGGAACATCGACGAAACAGATGCAGCCAACGCCTATCTGTGGGCCTGGCTGGAGAATCAGGTGATGGCCGCCGTAAAGCTCGTGCCGCTGGGCCAGACCGCTGGCCAGCGCATGCTCGTCGCCCTGGCCGAAGACCTGCCCGCCCTCGCGCTTGAAGCCGTTCGCCGAGCGGATACAGAGGACTGGGAAAACTTCACCCCCGGCATGACGCTGGCGAGTTGTCAGCATGAGACGCAATACACCAGACTCTTCCGATCCTAAGAGGCCGTAGCAAAATGGTTCTGCCTTTGTTGCACCTCCTTGCCGTACCACTTGTACTGTCTGCGTCGGTACGCCGTGCCAGAATCGTTTCGCTGCGCTTCACTCCATTTTGTTACGACCTCATTGAGAACAGATCATGAACGCATCATCCCAACCCCTGCGCGTCGGCATCGGCGGCCCTGTCGGCTCCGGCAAAACCGCTCTGACCCTCGCCCTGTGCACCGCCCTGCGCGACAAGTACAACATCGCAGTGGTGACCAACGACATCTACACCGCCGAAGACGCACAGTTCCTCGTGCGCAACGAGGCCCTGCCCGCCGAGCGCATTCTGGGCGTGGAAACAGGCGGCTGCCCGCACACCGCGATCCGCGAAGATGCCTCGATCAATCTGGAGGCCATCGACCAGCTCAACCGGCGTTTTCCGGGGCTGGAGATCATTTTCGTGGAGTCGGGCGGCGACAACCTGGCGGCCACCTTCTCGCCCGAGCTCTCGGATCTCACGCTGTATGTGATCGACGTATCGGCCGGCGACAAGATTCCGCGCAAGGGCGGGCCGGGCATCATGAAGAGCGATCTCTTGGTGATCAACAAGATCGATCTGGCGCCGCTGGTGGGTGCCTCACTTGAAGTGATGGATCGCGACTCGAAGAAGATGCGCGGCACCAAGCCTTTCGTCTTCAGCAACCAGAAGACGGGTCAGGGCCTCAATGAAATCATCGCCTTCATCGAAACTCAGGGCATGCTGCGCACGGCTGCCTGACTGATCTAGCACCCAGCCCCGGCTGCTCGGCAGCCCGGGAAAGAGACTGCTTCAGCGCAGCCGGATGTCCACGTAGAGCGGATCGTGATCCGAGCTGCGGAACGGATCCGGCTGATAGCGATCCGGGGCGCAGCTTCGGCAAGCCGGCTGACGAAACTCCAGGTTGTAATCCAGATAGACCGGCTCATCGGCATTGATATGCCAATGCCCTGCACTGACGATCCGAGGCCATAGGCTTTCGTTCGAGAGGGCATGATCGAGTGCGCCCGACTCTCCGTCGAACACGTAGGAATAAGGCTTCGTATCGAAACGCGCGATCTGGTCGACCAAACCGTTATGAACCAGTTCCAGTACCGGCGCTTCGCGGGCATAGGCATTCAAATCGCCGATCAGCAATACATCCTGCGCACCGCTGCGCCGCTGCATGGCGCTAATGAAGGTGCGCGTCGCCTGCGCCTGCGCCACCCGCCGGGCATTCCAGCACCCCTGACCGTCGCCCAGTTCCCCATCCAGGCTGCCGAGCTCGGACGGGCAACGCCCCTTGGACTTGAAGTGAGCCACGATCACGTTAAAGCGCCGCCCTTGCGCAACCAGGGTCTGCGCCAGCAAGGGGCGATTATGTACCGGGCGGCTATCGCTCACGCTTGCTCCGAGCGGCACAACCCGCGCGGGTCGATAGATCATTGCGCTGCGGATCGCATCGCTCCCGGCTCCACCCTCCGGCAGAGACACGCTGGCATAAGTCCCGGCCCCCAGCCGCTCGTTCAACCCGGCCACCAGGTCCTGCACCGCTTCGTTGCCGCGATTCTCAACTTCCAGCAAGCCCACCACATCCGCACTCAAGGCCACCAAGGCGTGAATGATCTTGGTGCGCTGACGCTGCAGCTCCATTGCGCTGTCGGCGCCGCGGCAATCATTGCGGGAAGCCCCGGGGCCACAGTCCGCGCCGCTGCGATCCAGCGTAATGAAGTAATTCTGCAGATTGAAACTAGCGATGCGAAGGTCTCCCTTCGGCGCCGGAGGCAGCTCGGAACGCGGGTTGCCGCGCGTGAACAGGGGCGGTGTAAGGGGATGAAGGCGATACTCTGTCAGCCCGGCTCCCTCGTTGCCGGACAAGCCATAGTCGATCACGCCCAATAGCGACTGCACACGATCTCCGACCCGCACCTGCCCCCCGCTGCCCGGATAGGGCGTGGGATCCGGATTCTGGCGGCTGCTGCCATCGTCCAGCACGATCCGCCGGCGGGCATTCTCCGCGGCGAGAGCCCGCGCCTCCGCCGAGCCTGCCACGAACTGGCTGAGAGGGCGCATCAGGCGCCCACCTGCCGCCAGCGTAAGCTGGCCATAACGGCCGAGAAAGTAGTTCTGGGTCACGGTCAGCAGCCCGGGCAATTCAACCAGCATCCCCTCCACCCGCTCAAGATCGCCCTCTACTGCCGGGGGAAACATGATCCGCTTCGGCACCAGTGACGGGCCCGAGCTCAGGATATCGACCTGCACACGCGTCAGTTCAGTATGCGGGTTGGCGCGCGCCAGCGCGCTGCTCTCCGGCACATACTCATTCACGACCCCCTGGACCCTGACCCGGTCTCCTGGCGTTACCCAGGGCATCAGCCCCTGATGCACATAGATGCCATCCGAAGTGGCTTCATCACCGTCACCGGTTTCATCCTGCATGAAGAAGCCAAGACTGGTGGCCAGGCTCACGACCCCGGTGGTGGTAACCGTCTGCCCCTCCAGCGGGCTGCGCACGCCGCGCCCCTGGATCTGCGGAATCGATACACTCAACACGGGTTCCGCAGCCTCGGCAGCAAGGTCAAGACACAGAAAGGCAACAAGGAACAGCAAGACGTTTTTCATGCAATTCGGGGTACGGCCAGGCAGCCGCAAACTATACCTGCCCTGCTCCCCACAAAACACATGCTTGCAAAGCAGGAATTTGCGTGCCATTGGCCGCGCGAATATGATTACTGCCCCGACTGTCGCACGGCGGATGATGCATGCGGCGGCCAGGGCCGGCCTGCGAATTCTGCGCCACGCGCAAGCTGACTCCTCCTGCGGCACGCCTCTCAATCCTCACGCCCCTCCCGGCCCGGGTCTGCTGAGTTCGGGTCGCAGTTGTTTGCCCCTGCGAGCTGGCGCGACTTCGATGTACAGACCATGACCACCTACGATTCGACCCCTGCCCCATCCCGTCCCATGGGGCGCGAGGACTACAAGACTCTTTCCCTGTCCGCGCTCGGCGGCACGCTGGAGTTCTACGACTTCGTCATTTTCGTGTTCTTCTCGGCCACACTAGGCCGCCTGTTCTTTCCATCCACCCTGCCCGACTGGATGATCCAGCTGCAAACCCTGGGCATCTTCGCGGCCGGCTATCTGGCGCGCCCGCTGGGTGGCATCATCATTGCGCACTACGGCGACAAGCTCGGTCGCAAGCGCATGTTCACGCTGTCCATCTTCCTGATGGCGGCGCCCACCCTGCTCATCGGCCTGCTGCCGACCTATGAGGTCATCGGCGTAGCCGCCCCATTGTTGCTGCTCGCAATGCGCGTACTGCAAGGCGCCGCTATCGGCGGAGAAATGCCAGGCGCTTGGGTCTTCGTATCCGAACACGTACCGCCACGCCATTCCGGTTTCAGCGTCGGAGTGCTGACCTCAGGCATCTGCGGCGGCATCCTGCTCGGATCGCTGATCGCGATCGCCATCAACCGCAGCTTCACGCAGGAAGAAATCGGCAGCTATGCCTGGCGAATTCCCTTTATCCTCGGTGGCCTGTTCGGATTCATCTCGGTGTATCTGCGCCGCTTCCTGTCAGAGACCCCGGTTTTCAAGGAACTCGCCGCACAGCGCGCGCTGGCCGAAGAAATGCCCGTCAAGACCGTGCTGCGCGAGCACCGCGCGGCCTGTCTGCTGACAGGGGCCTACACCTGGTCGCTGTCCACAGCCGTCGTGGTACTGATCCTGATGACGCCGACCCTGCTCCAGAAGATGCACCACATCGCGCCAGCCACTGCGCTCGAAGCCAACTGCGTCGGAACCCTGATGCTGGTGCTCGGCTGCGGCTTCTTTGGCTGGCTGGCTGATCGCGTCGGCATGCGTCTGACGCTGCTGATCAGCTGGGGCGGTCTCGCACTGAGCGCCTATCACTTCTTCACCGTGCTGCCCGCCGGCGTGAGCTATGGCGAGCTGGTGTTCAATTACGGCCTGATGGGCTTCTTCGTTGGCGCCATCGCCACCATGGCCATTGTTGGCGTGCGCGCCTTCCCACCCATGATCCGTTACTCCGGCCTGTCCTTCGCCTACAACATCGCCTACGCAATCTTCGGCGGCCTGACGCCCGTGCTGACCCAGTTGTGGCTGCAGAAGGATGCGCTGGCCGGTGCACACTATGTGGCGCTGGTATCGGTACTGGCGATGCTGCTGGCCTTCACCTCGCTGGCAGCCTACGGCTGGGCCAACGAACACCGTCGGTAAGCTGCCTGCGGGCCTGTCCCTGCTCGCTGGGGGCAGGCCTTCTGCAGGGGCACGTTCACCGAGCTGTTACAATTCCCGGCTTCGCACCCACACAGCAGGAAGCCCAGCTTGCAGCCCTTCAAGCCCCTCAGCGACCAGGAACTCGCCGCTCATACCCCCATGATGAAGCAGTACCTCCGGATCAAAAACCAGCATCCGGACACCCTGCTTTTCTATCGCATGGGCGACTTCTACGAGCTGTTTTTCGAGGATGCCGAGAAGGCCGCACGGATGCTGGACATCACGCTCACCACGCGTGGCGCCTCAGGTGGCTCGCCGATCAAGATGGCCGGTGTACCGCACCATGCGCTGGAGCCCTATCTCGCCAAGATCGTGAAGATGGGCGAATCGGCGGTGATCGCCGAACAGGTGGGCGAGCCCGGCGTGACCAAGGGGCCGATGGAGCGAGCGGTCTCCCGCATCGTCACCCCCGGCACACTGACCGACGCGGCGCTGCTCGACGAACGCGCCGAAGCGCCGCTGCTGGCGGTACAGCTCAATCGCGGCGTGCTAGGGCTGGTGTGGCTGAACCTTGCCAATGGCGACTTCCGCCTGGTCGAGACCGAGCCCGAGAACCTGATCAGCCATCTGGAGCGCTTGCGCCCGGCCGAGGCGCTGATCCCCGAATCGCTCAAACTGCCGGCGCTGGAAGCCCGCGTGCCGGCGATCCGGCGTCTGGCTGACTGGCAGTTCGATGCCAAGACTGCGCAGGAGCTCCTCACGACGCACTTCGGCACCCGCGATCTCGCGGGTTTCGGTGCCGAAGGCCTGAACGTGGCGCTGGCCGCCGCTAGCGCACTGTTCGAGTTTGCGCGCAGCACCCAGCGCCAGACCCTGGCCCACATCACCACGCTGAAGGTGGAGAGCGAGGGCGACTACCTGCGCATGGACGCGCAGACCCGGCGCAACCTCGAAATTTCCGAAACCCTGCGTGGCGACCCGTCGCCCACCCTGCTCTCGCTGCTGGACCTGACCGAGACCAGCATGGGCTCGCGTTGGCTGCGCCACGCCCTGCACCACCCGCTGGCCAGTCGCAACGCCTGCCGCGAGCGCCACGCCGTGGTAGGCGCGCTGCTGGGAGATGCCGGTGACGGCCCGCTGAATGCAGTGGCTGCAGCACTCCGCCCGATCGCCGATATTGAACGCATCGCCACGCGCATCGCACTGACCAGCGTGCGCCCGCGCGAGCTGGCCGCGCTGCGCGAGAGCCTTGCTGCGCTCGACTCGGTGCGTGCGCCTTTGCCGCAAGCGGATTCGAGTCTCCTCAAACACATCCACATGGATCTGGAGACGCCGCTCGACACCCTGATGCTCTTGCGTGCCGCGATTGCCGAGGAGCCCGCCACTCAGGTACGCGATGGCGGCGTGATCGCGCGCGGTTATGACGCGGAGCTGGACGAGCTGCGCGACATCCAGAACAACTGCGGCGAATTTCTCATCGCACTGGAAGCCCGCGAGCGCGAGCGCACCGGCATCGCGACGCTGAAGGTCGAGTTCAACCGGGTGCATGGCTTCTACATCGAAGTCACCCACGCCAACACCGACAAGGTGCCGGAGGATTACCGCCGGCGCCAAACCATGAAGAATGCCGAGCGCTACATCACGCCCGAGCTGAAAGCCTTCGAGGACAAGGCTCTATCGGCGCAAGACCGCTCACTGGCACGCGAGAAGATGCTCTACGAGGCGCTGGTCGCGCAGCTCGCGCCGCAGGTGCCGCGCCTGCAACAGATCGCCCATGCCGTGGCCCTGCTCGACGGCCTCAACGCTTTCGCCCAGGCCGCTGCCCGCTTCGACTACCGCGCGCCCGAACTCTCGGACGAGCCCGGCATCGAGATCACGGCCGGCCGCCATCCGGTGGTCGAACGTCAGGTCGACGCTTTCATCAGCAATGACACGCGACTGGCGCCGACGCGGCGCATGCTGCTCGTGACCGGCCCGAACATGGGCGGTAAATCGACCTATATGCGCCAAGTGGCGCTGATCGTGCTGCTGGCCCACTGCGGCAGCTTCGTGCCCGCAAGTCAGTGCCGGATCGGGCCAGTGGATGCGATCTTCACGCGCATCGGTGCGTCGGACGATCTGGCCTCCGGCCGCTCGACCTTCATGGTCGAGATGACCGAAGCCGCGGCCATCCTGAATGGCGCGACCGACAAGAGTCTGGTGCTGATGGACGAGATCGGCCGCGGCACCTCCACCTTCGACGGCATGGCGCTGGCCTACTCGATCGCCAAGCATCTGCTCGACAAGAATCTCAGCTATTCGCTCTTTTCGACCCACTACTTCGAGCTGACTCGCCTCGGCCAGGACTACCCGGAGTGCGCCAACGTGCATCTGGGCGCGGTGGAGCATGGCCACAGCATCGTCTTCCTGCACGCGGTGCAGGATGGCCCGGCTTCGCAAAGCTACGGTATCGAAGTCGCCGCACTGGCCGGCATTCCACCCGCCGTGGTGCGCGACGCCAAGCGCCGCTTGCGCGCGCTGGAAAACCGCGAAGTAGCGAGCGGCCCGCAGGATGATCTATTCGCCTCGCTGCCCGAGCCGGAACCGGCGCAGGTCAGCCATCCGGCTCTGTCGGCGCTGGCCGAACTGGACCCGGACAGCATGACCCCGCGCGAAGCCATGGAAGCGCTCTACGCGCTGCGCAAAGCTCTGTGACAGTGACACCCACAGTCCCCCCGAGCCTGCCAGCACACCAGTTACTGCACGCGCGCATCGCCACCAAGGCCCACTTCTTCATCTGCGGCCTGCTCTTTGCCACCTGGGGCGTGCATGTGCCGACAGTGAAGGCGCAGTTCGGCCTCAGCGAGGCCCAGCTGGCCTGGCTGATGCTGGCCGCCGGCATCGGCTCGCTGATCACGCTGACCCGCGTCGGCGGCTGGGTGGCGCGCCACGGTGCGCGCCCGGTGGTGCTGTGCGGCGCCCGGTGGTGCTGTGCGGCGCCAGCGTGGTCTGCGCCAGCCTTGCGGCCCTGCTATTCGCACCCGGCTATGTGCTGCTCGTGCTCCTGCTGTTCGCCTTCGGGCTAGGCAGCGGCGGCTTCGATGTGGCCATGAATGCCGAAGCCGTGGCGGTGGAACGCGAGATGGGCAAGCCGATCATGCCCTCCTTCCACGGCTTCTTCAGCCTGGGCGGACTCGCCGGCGCGCTGAACGGCAGCCTCGTCGCCGGGGCCGGAATTCGCCCAGTGCTGCACGTTGCACTCACCTGTGCGGCGGGTTTTGCCCTGGTGTGGTTTGCCGCCCGCGCCATGTTGCCCACCCATGCCACCCATTCGCCGGACGAGCAACATCAGGGCTTCCGCCTGCCGCATGGCGTGCTGCTGCTTCTGGGCCTGCTGGCCGCACTGGCGCTGGTCAGCGAAGGCGCGATGTACGACTGGAGCACGCTCTACATGAGCCAGGAGCTGGCCAGCCCGGCCAGCATTGCTGCGCTGGGCTACGCCGCCTTCTCCGGCGCGATGGCGGCCGGCCGCTTCGGCGGCGACTGGCTACGCGGCCGCCTCGGCGCCAGCCTCACCTTGCAGCTGTCGACCTGGCTGACCGGCGCGGCGATGCTGCTGACCCTGCTGATCGGTGAGCGCTGGGCCGCCATTGGCGGCTTTGCATTGGTTGGGCTGGGGCTTTCGAACGTGATCCCGGTGCTGTTCTCGGCCGCCGCGCGCGTACCCGGCGTATCACCGGCCAGTGGCATCGCCGGCGTTTCCGGCATCGGCTATCTGGGCTTCATGTGCGGCCCGCCACTGATCGGCGCTATCGCCGAGCACAGCAGCCTCTCCAGCGGCCTGCTGGTGGTGGCCTTCTTTGCCGTCCTCGTGGCTTTGCTGACGCCCCATGCCATGCACGGCATCGCACGTCCGGACGCCGCCAGAGTTCCACACTGACGCTAGAGGCCAGCGCAGTACTGGCCTCTCTACGCACCTCCGGGCGCCCCTTCGAGAAAAAGGGTTTTCCCTGTTCAAGCCCCTGCTCCTGTCTGCCGCTATTTCTTGAAGCAAGCCCATCCCGGTAATGGATGGTCCGGCCGCATGTCATGCAAACCCGTCCGCTTCGCTGTGCCGGCGAGCGTCAGACCATGCGCCGCTCAACAGGAGAAGCGCATGTTCGGCCCTTCAAGAAAGCACGTTCAGGAAATCACGGAACTGCGCACCGAGCTTTCATCTCTGCGCGAAATTGCCTCAGCACTGGACCGCAGCGTGGCGCGTATCGAGTTCGGCAGCGACGGGGTGATCCGCAATGCAAATTCTCTTTTCTGTCAGACGATGGCTTATGCCGCCAGTGAAGTAATTGGCCGGGACCACCAGATCTTCTGCGAGCCTGCCTTCGCAAACAGCGATGAATATCGTGATTTCTGGCAGCGCCTACGCCACGGCGAGTCTTTTACGGGCACGTTCCGCCGCCTGCGCAAGGATGGCGGTGTCGTGTGGCTGGAGGCCACGTATTTCCCGGTAAGCGATGCGGAGGGCAAGGTCTGCAAGGTGATCAAGATCGCCAGCGACGTCACGGAACGCGTCAAGACTGCAGAGCAAAGCAAAGCCCTGCTTGATGCCCTCAACCGCTCGATGGCGGCCATCGAATTCGATATGCAGGGCCGGATCATCACCGCCAACCCGCCCTTCCTCGCCGTCATGGGTTACCGCCACGACGAACTCATCGGCCAGCATCACCGTATTTTCTGCACCGCCAGCCATGCCGCCAGTGCGGAATATGCTGAATTCTGGCGCGCCCTCAATAGCGGCCGGTTTTTCACCGGCCTCGTGGAGCGCGTCACGAAACAGGGGCAAACAGTCTGGCTTGAGGCCAGCTACAACCCGGTGCTGGATGAACAGGGCAAGCCCTGCCGGGTCGTGAAATTCGCCAGCGATGTCACACAGCGCGTGCTGCGCGCGCAGGCCGAGCATCAAAGTGCAGAAACTGCCAGCGAAGTTTCACTGCAGGCCGAAGCACTCTCCAACCATGGCAATCTGACCATCCGCGACACGATTGCGCAGATGGAAAAGCTCTCCTCCCAGATGAATGCCTCATCGAGTCAGGTGTATGGCCTGGGTGAGAAGACCAGCCAGATCACTTCCATCGTCAATACGATCAAGGAAATCGCCGACCAGACCAATCTGCTGGCCCTGAACGCCGCCATTGAAGCCGCACGTGCGGGGGAATCGGGGCGCGGCTTTGCCGTGGTGGCCGATGAAGTCCGCAAGCTTGCGGAGCGAACCAGTCTGTCCACCGGGGATATCTCGCGGATGATCAACGAGATCCAGAGCGAAACCCGCACGGTGATCGACAGCATGGACAAGAGCCTGCAGGGGGTTGAAGAAGGCACCCGGATGGTGTCGGAGGTCGGCACCACGATCCGCCAGATTCAGGACGGGGCGGGGAAAGTCGTCACGATCGTGCAAGAACTGAAGAAGGCGGCGGCACATTCAGCCAACTGAGCCCTCGTTCAGGGCACTTCAGTCAGACCGCTGCGCTGGTCATAGCTCTGCTGAGCGGCCAGGATGCCGGGCATGTTGGATTCGGCCCAGCGCGAAAGATGCTCGATGGTTTCGGCCAGCGTGTTGCCAAGCCCGGTCAACGAGTATTCGACCGTGACCGGCACCGTTGCAATCACGCTGCGCCCGATCAGGCCATCACGCTCGAGTTTCTTGAGCGTCTGCGACAAGACCTTTTGCGATACGCCATCCACCTCGCGGCGCAGCTGGTTGAAACGCAGGGTGCCGCCGCGCAGGCGGCCGATCACCAGCAGCGCCCACTTGTCCGCAAGGCGATCAAGCACCAGACGAGCCGGACAGTGACGAGAATAGACATCATAGGCGCCGGACATGCAGCGCTCACTCGAAGTCACTACAGACATGGTTTCTCCAAGGTAACCAGGTGAGTACAAAGTACCTTCTTGTTGACCTGGTTTCCAGAAGATACCATCCATCCAGACTCATCGCGAGCGAGCCAAACGCTCATGCCTGAAGCGATACAGATTTTCTCCCTAGCAGTGCCCAACCGAAAGGACGTCCTCATGAGCAAGATCGTCGTTGTGTATTTCTCCGGCTATGGCCATACCCGTCGCATTGCTGAAGCGGTTGCCGCAGGCGCCAGCGCATCGCTGCTTGCAGTCGACAGCGAAGGCAATATTCCGGAGGCAGGCTGGGATGAACTGGCAGCTGCCGATGGCATCATCTTCGGCGCGCCGACCTATATGGGTTCCGCCCCCTGGCAGTTCAAGAAATTTGCCGATGCCACCTCCAAGGCCTGGTTCACCCGCGCCTGGCAGGACAAGGTCTTCGGCGGCTTCACCAATAGCGCCAGCCTCAATGGCGACAAAGCCGTCACACTGATCAGCCTGCAGACCCTGGCTTCGCAGCACGGCGGCATCTGGGTGAGCCTCGGGCTGCCGCCGGCCAACACGCTGGCCTCCACTCGCCAGGACGTCAACAACCTCGGCGGCTCGGTTGGCCTGCTGGTGCAATCGCCATCCGACGCGGGCGCCGAAGCCATTCCGCAAGGCGACCTGGATACCGCCGGAAAGTATGGCGCACGGGTGGCCGAAATCGCCTCACGCCTGAAGGCCTGAAGGCACTTGATACATCGCACGGGGCTGCCACGGCAGCCCCTTTTTTTTGGGGCGCAAACAGCCGACGACGTGATCGGCAATCTGGGCAGCCCTGCAGAATGGCCAAGAGGGGCTAATATGCTGAAGGGCGGCTTCAGATATCTGTCGCAGCGACCGTTATGACTGCATCCGCCTTCTTACGCCTGCCATGCTCCAGCCTCCCGTACAGCACCTCATCCGACTGCTGACTCTGCTCTTCTGCCTGCTCGGCAGCACCACACTCCAGGCAGAGATCTTCACCCTGACGGCGGCGGAGAGCGGGAGCGATCCGCGCACTTCCTACAACCTGAAACTGGTGAAGCTGGCGCTGGAGAAAACCCGCGCGGAATACGGCGATTACGAGATCCGGACCAGTGCGCCAATGAATACCGCGCGGGCCCTGGCTGAAGCCAGGGCCGGTAGCCTCACCAACCTGCTGGTGATGACCACTTTTCAGAATGCCTTGCTGGATCAGGGCCTGGACTACGCCCGCTTTCCGGTTGATTTCGGTGTGACTGGCTACCGCGTGTGCTTCGTCTCCCCGGCGGCCCATGATGCAATTGCCCGCCTCGAGAGCTTCGAAGAGCTACGCAAGTACACCATCGCCCAGGGTCTGGGCTGGGCGGATGTGAACATCCTGCGCCACAACCGACTCACGGTGCAGGAGGTTGGCAGCTACGAGAGCCTGTTCGGCATGGTAGCCGCCAGCCGAGTGGATCTTTTTTGCCGCGGCATCAACGAGCTGGAACCCGAGCTGAAGAGCCATGAAGGGCAATCGAACCTGCTGGTGGACAGCTCTTTCGCCCTGGCCTATCCCTTGCCGCGCTTTTTCTTTTCCAGCGCACGAAATGGCCCGGCCCTCCAACGGATTACCCGCGGCATGCAGAGGGCGTACAAGGACGGCTCCCTGCGCAAGCTCTGGCTGGCGGAGTTCCGCAGCGCCCTGGCATTTGCGCGCCTTGATCAGCGCCGCATCTTCCACCTGCAGAACCCGGATATCGGACGCATCGATTTCGATTACCAGAAGTATTACTTCGACCCCAAGAAGCCCTTCTGATTGCCCTTGGCCCTGGCCTGGCTCAGGCCGGCCAGCGCAGGGTGGCGCGCTTGTGCACCGCCAGCGGCACCACGCCGTATTCAGCGTCGGTCACGCCTTCCATCATGCTGCTGGCTGCCACCTGCAACTGACGTTCTTCGATCCGCGCACGGCGTTCGGCCACCAGTTCCGCGCGAGCCGGCGCTGCCGGTAAGGGGCGCAGGCGGCCGGCGAGAAAGTCTGGCGTGTCGAGCAGATCGATCCGGCGTTCAGCCAGTTGCACCCACAGCAGATCTCCATCGACCAGCGCACCGATACCGCCGCCCTCATAGGCTTCCGGCACCATGTGGCCCACGCAGGCGCCCTTGGTCACGCCGGAGTAGCGGCCATCGGTAATCATGATCGAAGTCTTCTCGATCACCCCGTGATGGCGCATGTACTGGCTCGGCGCGAACATCTCGGGCATACCGAAGGCCTTCGGCCCTTGCCCGGCGATAACGAAGGCGAAAGCCAGCACGCCGCTGGTGATCATCTCGGTGACGCTCTGGTCGGCTGGTGCTCCCGCGTGGCGACGGATTGCAGCGAGCAATTCGGGGGTCAGCGCCGGTCGTGCGGCGAGGCGTTCGACGAGATTGGTCGAGCGCAGGTCGTCGTTGCAATCGATCTCGTTCTCGTAATAGCGCACCAGAAACACACGGCCGTTGAACCGTTGCCAGGACTCGCTGCTCATGCCGGCCACCTTCAGCGTGCAGGACGAGAAGAAGTTGCCGCGCATCACGTCGGTGCCGGAAATGGCGCGGATCGGCTGGATGCGGATCACCGACTTTTCCTGCGGCAGCTTTGGTGACACGGCCACCGGAATCGCCGCCACACGCTGGCGCCAGGTGAGGCCCGCCGCCGTCGGCGCATCCAGATCCATCGGCACGCCCAGGTCGGTGAGCACCTTGAACAGGCTGGTCATGCCGTGATGCAGGCCGGCAGCGGCCTGCTGGGCCAGCACGAAGGTGTCGCGCCCCTCGGTGAGGCTGTGGGCAAACACATCCGGCACGGCATGCTGATCGCGCACGCGGGCATAGTCAAAGAGGCTGACGTCGTAGCCGGCATGGCGCATCACGCAGGGCATGTGCAGCATCAGGTTGGAGGAACTGCCAGTCGCCCCGTGGATGCGAATGGCGTTGGCATAGTTCTTCTCGAGCAGATTACACACCGAATACTCGGGCTTGTTGAACATTCGGAAGAGCTGATCAACATTGCGCTGCACGACATCGGTGCCCGGCTCGTCAGTCAGCAGCTCCGATTCGGCCGGCACGAAACCGAGCGCCGCAACCAGGGTGCGCGAGGAGTTGCCGGTGCCATTGAAGGCGCAGATGCCGCCCTTGTCGTCGCAGGTGGCGGCAGCCAGCTCGTTGAGGATCGCATCGGCTTCGGCACGCGTCACCAGGCCCTTCTCCTCGGCGCGCTGCAGATGGCCGAGAAAAGCTTCGTCCGACGAGCACTGCAGGATGTAGTGGCAGTTTTCCTCGATGTCCGCGGCGAGCTGAGCGTCGCCGGCGGCGATGGCGGCATCCTGAATAGCCTGCAGCTTCTGGCGCGTGCGCTTCGGAATCGTGCCGCCCTTGAGCACATGCGCCGGCACGAAGATCGCCCATACCGGCGCGGTGCCGCGTGCAGGCTGACGCCGGGCGCGATCCGCCGAGGCGAGGCCGGAAAGGATGCCGGTCGGCGTTTTGTCGCAGCCCGACAGCACATAGGCCGCGTGGTAGCTGTGGCCCTCGAAATTGATGTTCACGGCGGTGGCCGTGTGGTTGCGCGAAGCCAGCGAGTAACTCTGGCCGATGTTGCTCTGCGCGGTGCCGTCGCAGATCACCGGGATGCCGAAGGTGAAGGGCACGCCACCGTTCTGCCAGATGCGCGCAGCGGCGCGCAGGCTGTGCTCGTAATCGAACATGTGCGCCGGGTGATCCGGCGAGCCCTGAATGATCGCCACCCGCGGGCGATTGGCCGCGAGACGCGCCACGATCGCCTCCAGCGAATGGTCTCCCAGACCCGCGAACGCTGGCTCATCGCACAGAAGGTCATCCGCCCGGCGCAACAGCGCCCGCACCGTGATCGGCTCGTTGGCCAGACCCTGGATGCAGCTGCGATAGGGGTTGTAAGCCTCATCTATATAGAGGGTGGCGAACTCGGGGTTCACGACGGCGGTGTTGTCCATGGCGCTTTCTTCCTTCCGGAACAGCAAGGGCGAGACTGCCCATCGGCTGCGTTCCAGGTGATTGTAGTACAACCGTATATCATCAGTAGTATCATGGAAAACACCTATGGGCTCATAAGAGTTTCATGCACTACATTTCACCCCAAGCCAGTCCGGTGTGCGAAAACGCTCCCGCAGCCGGGCCGGCACGACCGCAAGGAGAATCATCGTGAAACAACTGACCCCGCGCCTCGAGCACGCCGTTGAATGGCTGATGGCGCTTGCTCTCGCCGTGATGGTGGTGGCCATCGGCGCCAATGTCGTCCTGCGCTATGTGTTCAACACCGGCATTCCAGCGGCCGAAGAGGTGGCCCGCCTGATGTTTGTGTGGATGATCTTCCTCGGCGCAATCCTGGCCCTCCACCGCGGCGCGCACCTGGGCATGGAGATCCTTCAGGCCCGCCTGCCCGCCGGCCTTCGCCGCAGCTGCGCAATCGTGAGCCATCTGCTGATGCTCTACGCGCTGTGGCTGTTCCTCGAAGGCAGCTGGAGCCAGACCGTGATCGGGCTCGACACCTACTCCACCGTGCTGGGCTTTCCCACCGCGCTGATGGCAAGCAGTGGCCTCGTCTGCGCGCTGGTCATGCTGCCGATGGTGGGCCTGAACCTGTGGCGCATCGTGACCCGCCATCCGCTCGCCCGTATCCCGGGCGAGCCGCAGGCCCACGAACACGCCCCCGCCTCCGAACCTGAAGTCAGCCAATAAAGGACGCCGATCATGACGCTCGCTGTATTCCTCGGCTCCCTGCTTGGCCTGATGTTGCTGGGCATGCCGATTGCCTTCGTGCTGGTGCTCACCGGCGTGGCATTGATGTTCCATCTGGACTTCTTCGATGCCCAGCTGGTTGCCCAGAACCTGCTCTCCGGTGCCGACAGCTTCCCGCTGATGGCGGTGCCCTTCTTTATCCTCGCCGGCGAACTCATGAATGCCGGTGGCATTTCGCGGCGGATCATCGATCTGGCCGTGACGCTCGTAGGCCACATCAAGGGCGGCCTCGGCTATGTGACCATCGCCGCCGCCGTGCTGCTGGCCAGCCTCTCCGGTTCGGCGATTGCCGACACCGCCGCACTCGCCACCCTGCTGGTGCCGATGATGCGCAACCACGGCTACCCGGTGCCACGCTCGGCCGGTCTGATCGCTGCCGGCGGCATTATCGGCCCGATCATTCCGCCCTCGATGCCCTTCATCATTTTCGGCGTCACCACCAACACCTCGATCACCAACCTGTTCCTCGCCGGCATCGTGCCGGGCGTGCTGATGGGCCTGGCGCTGATCTTCGTGTGGGCCCGCCTGGCCAAGAACATGGACGTCACCCCGCAGCCGAAATGCACCTGGGGCCAGCGCGGCCAGGCGGTGGTCAAAGGCCTGTGGGCGCTGATGCTGCCCGTGATCATCCTCGGCGGTTTGCGCGGCGGGTTCTTCACGCCGACCGAAGCAGCTGTGGTGGCAGCCGCCTACTCGATGTTCGTAGCGATGGTCATCTACCGCGAAGTCAACTTCAAGCAACTGGTGCATCTGTTGATCGATGCCGCCCGCACCACCAGCACCGTGATGTTCCTGTGTGCCGGGGCGCTGGTGTCGTCCTACATGGTCACCCTGGCCGATCTGCCGCAGCAGGTCACCGAATTCCTCGGCCCGCTGATGCAGGACCCGCGCCTGCTGATGGCCGCGATCATGCTCCTGCTGCTGGCCGTGGGTACCGTGATGGATCTGACTCCGACCATTCTGGTGATGGGCCCGGTGCTGCTGCCGATCGCGCTGAAAGCCGGCATCGACCCGACCTATTTCGGCGTGATGTTCGTGCTCGTTGGCACCCTCGGCCTGATCCACCCGCCGGTGTGCACCGTGCTCAACGTGGTCTGCGGCATCTCCAAGATCTCGCTCGAAAGTGCCACCAAAGGCATCTGGCCCTTCCTGCTGGTCTACATCGTGCTGATCGCGCTGTTCGTAGCCTTCCCGGGAATCATTACCGCCCCGATGGCCTGGTATCGCTGATCTGCAACCTGTTTCGTCTCACCCCTCTTCCACGGTGGAAGAGGGGCGCTTCAAGAAGCCGCAGCCCGGCTTTGCTCTCAACCCCGCATCCGCTGGAGGAATCATGAACCGTATCTTCAAATCCATCATCATCGGTCTGGCTGTGGCCGGCAGCCTCGCCTCCGCCCAGGCGGCAGACTTCAAGCCGCGCATCGTGCGCTTTGGCTACGGTCTGGCGGAAGACAGCAACCAGGGCCGTGCGGTGAAATACTTTGCCGACGAAATGAGCAAGCTTTCCGGCGGAAAATGGAAGGTCAAGGGCTTCGGCGCCGCCAGCCTGGGCAGCGATCCGCAAATGCAGAATGCATTGATCGGCGGCGCGCAGGAAATCATGGTCGGCTCCACCGCCACCCTGGTCGGCATCGTTAGCGACTTCGGCGTGTATGACCTGCCTTTCGTCTTCGCCAACGAGAAGGAAGCCGACACCGTGCTCGACGGCCCCTTCGGCCAGAACCTGATGGCCAAGCTGCAGGCCAAGGGCATGGTCGGCCTGACCTACTGGGAAAACGGTTTCCGCAACCTGACCAACTCCAAGCGCCCGGTCAACAAGATGGAAGACATGGCCGGCATCAAGCTGCGCGTGATGCAGAACCCGGTCTACATCGACATGTTCAAGGGCTTCGGCGCCAACGCCGTACCGCTGGCCTTCTCCGAACTCTTCACCGCACTCGAAACCGGCGCCGTGGATGGTCAGGAAAACCCGGTGACGACCATCGAATCCTCCAAGTTCTACGAAGTGCAGAAATACCTGTCCATGACGCGCCACGTCTACAGCCCGTGGATCGTGACCGTGTCGAAGAAGTGGTACGACGGTCTCTCCGCCGACGAAAAGGCCGCGTTGCAGAAAGCCGCCATCGCCTCGCGTGATTTCGAGCGCAAGGACAGCCGCGCCGCCTCCATCAAGGCCATGGAAGTGCTCAAGCAGAAGGGCATGCAGATCACCACGCCGAGTGACGCCGAGCTGGCCCGCATGCGCGCCACAACCACCGCAGCGGTCGACAAGTTTGCTGCCGACGGCCACACCCAGGTCGTGAAGGATCTGCAGACCGAACTGGCCAAAATCCGCAAATAAGCCGGAAGCCGCATCGGGCCACGCCATGTGGCCCGATGCGCTTGCGCTTCCCTGCTAGGATACCGGCTGCCTGAAAACCTGAAGGAAACCGCCGTGAGCCCCAAGCTGACGAAGACCGACCGCCTGATCCATGCCTTCGGCCGTGACCTCGTCCAGGGCGTGTTCACGCCGGGCGCCGCCCTGCCCTCCGAAGCCGAGCTGTGCGAGCGCTACGACACCTCGCGCAACGTGATGCGCGAAGTCATCAAGGTGCTCGCCACCAAGCGCCTGATCGATGCTCAGCGCTACCGTGGCCTCGTCGCCATGCCACGCGAGCAGTGGAATTACCTCGACGCCGACGTGCTGGAATGGGCGCTTTCCGGCGATGCCGACCCGGCCCTGATCGCCTCCCTGATCGAAGTGCGTAGCCTGATCGAGCCAGCCATTTCGCGCTGGGCCGCCGAGCGTGCCACGGCCGTCGATCTGGTCGCCATCGAAGCCGCACTCAACGGCATGAAGGCCAACACCACGAACCGTGACGCCTTCATGGAAGCGGACATCGCCTTCCACCGTGCGATTGTCGCTGCCACCCACAACTTCGTGGTCCAGCAACTGGCCGATGCGATCAGCGCCCTGCAACGCGCGATCTTCGACCACACCTATCTCTCCGAACCCGGCCACATGGCGCTCACGATCAAGGAGCACAGCGATCTCTTCGACATGATCCGCATGAAGAATCCGGTCGCCGCCGAAGATATGGCTCAGGGAATGATCTCGCGCACTGCCAGCCGCGCCCATATCAAGCTCGAGAGCGCGGCCTGATCAAACGCGGCGGAGTCCAAAACTGCTAGGCTTGCCGCCATCGTTTTTCCTTGCCGGACCTGCCTCATGAATCAGACCCCCAGTTCTTTCGCCGAGATCGTCACCAGTCGTCGCTCGATCCGCCGTTTCCTGCCCGACCCCGTTCCGCGTGACACCCTGCTCGCCCTGCTGGACCTTGCCGCGCGCGCGCCCAGTGGCGTGAATACCCAACCCTGGCATGTGCATGTTGTGACCGGAGCGGCGAAAGAAGCCCTCAGCGCAAAGATTCTCACCGAGTACGAAACCCCCAGCTTCGAGCACAAGGGCGAGTACGCCTACTACCCGGAATCCTGGGGCGAGCCCTATCTGGGCCGCCGCCGCCACACCGGGCTGGCGCTCTACTCCTTGCTGGAAATCGACAAGAAAGACACCGCCCGGATGCGCCAGCAATGGGCACGCAACTACACCTTCTTCGACGCGCCGGTGGGCCTGATCTTCACGATCGACAAGGTGCTCGGCCAGGGCAGCCTGATCGACTACGGTGGCTTCCTGCAGACCCTGATGCTGGCTGCCCGCGCGCATGGCCTGCATACCTGCGTGCAGGCGGCCTTCTGCGAATACCATCCGATCGTGAAACAGCAGCTTGGCATCCCGGACGATCAGATGGTCGTCTGCGGCATGTCGCTGGGCTATGCCGACGAAAGCGCTCCCGAAAACACCCTGGAGCTGCCGCGCATCCCGGCAAGCGAGTTCACCCAGTTTCACGACTGAAGAACGAGCCATCGGCTCACGTCGCACCCAGACAAACTCACGATCCGCACACGCATGAAAAAGGGGCAGCCGAGGCTGCCCCTTTCTTTAACCAGTGTGCACTGGCACTCAGGGCTTGGGTGCCCAGCCGATGGCCGAGAACACCTGCTCGCGGGTGGCGTAAGGCGCGGCCTCTGCAGCACTCAGGCCACGGGCAGCAGCTACACGTCCTCCTACATTGAGCGGAGCCCCCTTCAAGGTGGCGCTGGCATATTCGCGCCAGCCGGCCTTCTCGCTGGCCTTGGCCGGATTCGGCAGCGGGTTCAGCCACCAGCCTTCGGGCGCGATGTGCTTGTCCATCCGGCTATTCACGAACACCACATTGTCGAAGTAGTTCGGGCTGCCGGCACTACGGGCGAGCACGGTGGAACCATCGGGCACCCCTTCCTCCCGGGTCAGGCGGCTGTTGAGGAAAACGTAGCCCTTGTCCGCCGCAGTGCTCACGCGGGCCTGCAGCACATAGCCGCCCTTGCTTGCATCGGTGGAATCGACCACGGTGCGGATTTCACTGTTCTCGAACAAGGCTGCCTTGGAGCTGCCCCAGATGAAGTCCACGTCCCCCGCCACCAGGGTGTTGTAAAACCAGCTGTAGGCGTTGAGCTGCAGGGTGTCCTGACGACTGATGAAGTTGGCGTTCTTCGCGATTAGACGTTCCTTATCACCCATGAAGAAAATCGTCTCAGCCTGGCCATTCACGCCCAGACGCTTGTAATGGGTGTTCTTCAGGGTCAGACGATCGATCACCAGCATGTCGGCATTGCCCACGGCGAACACCGCGCGCCCACCGCCACTGGCCACCGGCTTGTTCATGCCGATGGAAAGGCCGGTATTGAGAGACTCGTAGTTATCAAACTGGATCACCGTAGCTTCGCGGCTCTCGCCCTGAATGCTGACGTTATCCTTGCCACGCAGGAACAGGATTTCCTCATAGCTGCCTTTCTTCACGCTGATGCTGACCGGCGTTTCCTTCGGCAGTTTCATGGCGTGGTCGAGCGCCCCCTGCACGCTGCGATAGTCAGCCTTGCTGCCATCGTCATCTACCGTCAGCCGGGTCAGGGAGGCAGCCGGCGCTTTCTTGGTGACAAAGCTCCAGCCGGCCTTCTTGCCCAGCCCGGTGAAGGGCTTGCCAGCGAGTTTGGCGTCCTTCAGCAGATTGTCGGACAGCGCCACGTAGTAGGCCGTGTTGTACTCCAGCTTGCCGTTGTGCGGACGCACGACGAGCTTGTTGCCGACAACGCGCATCAGCGGCATGTTCACGCCACGGTAGAAACCATCCGGCGAGGGGCCAAAGACATTGCCTTCGCCCTTCGGACGGATGACGTCGACCAGTTGATCATCGCTGGCGCGGAAGATGCGCAAGGAGCCGATGCTGTTAAGCACCGGTGGCACATCGAAGCTCAGAGCCAGTTCGCCATCGGCATACGCAGCCTTGCTGCCCGCGGCCGGCTCGGTTTTCTTTGCTAGATTGCCGTAGCTGGCGGCAGAGAGCGCAAAGGCCGGTTCGATATTGGCTTTCACCGAACGTTGCAGAGCCGGGTTGCTGCCACTCTTGAAGGTGATGCTGGCCGAGCCAGCACTCAGCGCACGCAGGCTGACCTGGTTGCCGTGCTGGGTCACAGCCACCACCTTCGGGTCACTCGATACCACGCTGAAGCTGTCCGCCGAAGAATCCGTCTTGGTGGCGGACACTTCGATCACGCGCTCCGCGCCTCCCACCTCACCGTTCCACTCTCCCGGCTGATCCAGCGAAAGCAGGACCGGCTTGACCCTAGCATCGCCCACCACGATATCGTCGATGGCGAAGGAGCGGTTGTCCAACCACAGGCCCAGCTTGCCCGGCCCTTTGATGCTGGCATCGGTGAAGCTGCCGGTGAGGTCATCATCGATATAGAAACTGAGCGTATCGCCCTTCATTTCCATACGCAGCTTGTACCACTGGTCATTCACGATGCTACGGGTCGGAAACTGGCGTGCGCGCAGCCACTTGCCACCATTGGCCTTGTGAAACTCGACCTTGGAGCTGGCGCTGTTCTGCACGTTGAGGCAGCCGCCATACCAGTTGTTCACATCCTGATAGCGCCCCAGCAGGCACAGGAACTTGTTGCTGGTCTGATTGTTGATCGGCTTGATGCGGGCTTCAACAAAGTAATCCGCAGTCTTCACGCCCGCGAAAGCCTCACTCTTGAGCGCAGCCACCACGCCCTTGCTCTGGCCAGCGTCATATTGCATGAAGCTGTTACCGGCCTCCGTTTTCACGATGGCCACGCCATCGGCCTTGCCGATAGTGGCAGCGCCCCCCGCCGGGAGCAGATCCCAGCGTGCCAGCGTGCCACTCTCGAAGTTTTCGCAGAACCAGATCCCTGGCGCGCATTGCGCAGCCGCAGCCGGCGCAGCAGCGGGCTGGCTGCCCCCCTGCGGAACGGCGCAGGCCGCCAGCAAGGCGGCTGAAACCGTTGCGGCAGCCCGTGTGATTTGACGCAGAGAAGAAGCCATCACATCCCCTTTATTTGGTGAAAAACAGCCCGCCATACGCAGGGCTGGAACCGGTCGCATGTTACACCTGCGCTAGGGCTGCCACGCCCGGCCATCCACACTCCAGGCCGAGTCCGGCACTTCGGCGTGGCCCTGCCGCAACAGGCGCCGGCCGCTCACCACGTCAGCCTCTAACTGCAATACCCCAACGCTGGCGCGGACCACATCCCCCTGCAACGTGGCCTCGCCACCCAGGCCGAGAATCCGCTGCCGCTCGCGCGCAAAGACTTGCTCGTCAGCCAGGCCTTCGCCAGCCCAGGCCCACATCGCCAGCGAGGCCCGCTGATCCGTTGCCTGCGGCGAATGCACGGCGGTAAGGCGCAAGGCCCGCCAGGCGAGTCCGTCGTTATGCAAGGTGAAACCGATCGGCGTCCCGGCCACATCCCAGGCAGCCAGCAGGCGTAGCGCGGCTACCGCATCACCGCGACGCACAAAGAGCGTGCGGCCCGCCGGTAGCGCAATCGCCTGCGGCTGGAAAACTTGGAAATCAAAACCGCCCAGCAGCGTCGCCCCTTCAGGCCCGACGTGCTCGAAGCGCAGATCACGCACCCGCAGCTCGGTTCGATTGGCACGCGTGGAGTACAGCCAGGCCTTGCACCACACCGCCCCCTCAGGCGCCGGCAATGTGAGTTCACGCATCGCAAATCCGTCTTGCCCACCCGCCACTTTGAGCGAATGCTCGCCTCCAATCAGGTGCCGCTCTGCATCGAGGTAGTTCAGGTAGAGAAAAACTTCGCCGCCCTGCAAGCTGGCAGCCAGGCGATAGCGTTGCCCACCCTGCACCGGAAAGCTCTGCGACACCCCAACGCCCTGCGCTTCATCGCGATCGCTCAGATGCAATTCATTCACGCCCTCGCGTGCTTCGACCTGCAGGAAGCTTGTGCGGCCATTCGGCGCGTAATCCGGTCGCCAGCGGCTGACAGCCCGGAACACGTCCAGGCGTTTGTCATCCAGCCAGAATTCGGCGTCCGCCGGCAGGGTCACTACTGACTCCAGTGCCACATACTCAGGCTTACGCTCACGCACCGAGGCCAGGAACAACACCTCTCCCTCTCGCTGCACGCTGGTCAGGAAGGGCCGCAGGTGGAGCGCCTTCAGGTGACCGGAGCCCGCCTCCAGGGTCTTGTTCTGACCGTAGTAGTCACGGCGGCCATCCATGAAGAAGTTGATGATCGGTACATCCTGTCCGCCACCCAGATTAATCACCAGCGGCGAGTTGTCATGCCCCGCGTAATAGCCGGATTCGGCCGAAGCGATGCTGAAACTGCGTCCCAGATAATGCGTATGGCGCTTTTCAGGCGCCTCTCCCCAGCGGGAAGACACTAGGCGCGGGAACGGTCCCTGCAGCCAGCGGCCGGCAGCGGGCGGCGGCGGCGCCCAGGCCAGGGCGGTGTAAGGGCCGCGTGCGGGCTGAACGGGCTCTCCCGTCCAGCCCGCACGCTTCACCCAGGCGTTCAAGCCACCCAGGTTGAAGAGCCGGTCATAGTCACGGCTATGAGTACCGCCGAGGCGCTGCGCCGGCGCATACCAGTTCAGCGCAACGTCATGCCACAGCAGATCCAGTGCCTCACGTGCTTCGGCACGCACCTGCGGCTGGGCGGAAAGACGATGGATCAGGGCCAGACTTTCGAGATCAACAGGGTAATAACTCGGGCTGAGGTACTCGTTGATTCCGGTGCGACGTGTATAGGCCAGCCATTCCGTCAGCATGGCGTAGCCCTGGCGGGCCAGCGCCTCGTCCTGCAGCCCTTCACCCAGCGCGATCAAGTTCCAGCATTTCATGAGCCAGATGTTGGTGTAGCTGATGGCCACCGCGTGCCGCGTCACACCGATCCGCGCCCACTCCAGCAAGCTTCGCAACTGCTGGCGTTCTGCCACGCCGAGCTGATCGCCATAGAGCAGCCAGGCCAGCGCCGTCATGCGCGTCACGAACTCCACCCCATTGCGATCCACCAATGTCTGATCGCCCTGATACCAGTGAATATTGCCGTAGCTGCGACTCGCAGTATCGCGATCAATTTGCGCATCAATGGCTGCCAGCAAGCGTGACTGCTGCGCGGGTTCCGACCCGCTGGCCAGCGCATCCAGCAGCAGCCCGGCCGTGTCGATTACGCTGGCATGCGGTTTCAGCTGCTCCCCGCTAAAGAAGCGTTGTTCGCGCTCTGCCACGCTCTCGCGCAGCGCCGCCAATGTCGCCTCATCGAAGCCAGGCTTCACAGGCGCTGCCTGGGCGAACAAGGGCAGCAGCAGGAAAAAGACAAGGAATGCGCGCATCGCAGGCTCCGCCGGGATAGAGCGGCGAGCATAGCGCAGGGCTCATGTGACATACGTCACATGACAGTCATCTCTGCGCAAAAAATGCGCAACACGGCCGCGCCCCGCAGCAGAGCGGCCTTGGCCGGCTTTCGGATGGATTATCCACAGGCTTCTCCCCACATTGTGTGGAAAGCCCACCCGCTACCGCCCGGAAAACCGGGCCAGAAAGTCAGTTTTTCAAGCCCGGCTACTTGACAAAACCGATGCATAGCAAGGTAGGCACCCACCATCGAATGCAATCCGGATATCGTGCAATTCTTGCTCAGCACCGGATTAGTGAAGGGCTTCAAGCACTTGCCTCGCTTATCCTGCACTCATCCACAGGCTTCTCCCCATTTCGTGTGGATTCCCTAGCCACGAAGTCTGCGGCGGGCAACAAAAGCGTCCAAAAACAGCACTTTGCAGCTTGACCTTTATGGGCGCTCATGCAGGCCGACGCCCATTGGTACAACTGCTCATTTTCTGCCCGCTGCTCAAATTCCGAGGCCGATCAGGCACTTGCCCTGCTTATCCTGCAGTCATCCACAGGCTTCTCCCCGCTTCGTGTGGATTCCCTTGCTGCAAGGGACTCTGCGGGCAGCAAAAGGGGGGAAATAAGCGGTTTTGTGTCTTGACCTTTGGGCCCGTACATGCCGCCCGCCTCCTTCTGGCGAACCTGCTCCTTTTTTGCCCGGCGAGCAAATCCCGAGGCCGATCAGGCACTTGTCCTGCTTATCCGGCACTCATCCACAGGCCTATCCACGCAAACTGTGTATCAAGTCACCCGCAACACCTGCCGTAATCTCAAGAGAGCCATATCTACTGGAATCAGTCTGCCTCAGGAGACTCCGCATGAAAGCCCTGCTCGCCCCCGCACTGGCCCTCAGCTGCCTGCTGCCCACGCTATCTGCCGCTCAGCAGCCCACTTACCGCTTCTCACCGGTCAATCAGTGGGACATCACCAAGACCGCCGCTTACTGGAACCCAATCGTCCAGTACATCAGTGAAAAGAGCGGAGTAAAGCTTGAACTGAAAATCGGACGCACCTCGGCGGACACAACCAGCTATGTGCTGGCTCAGGAAGTTGAATTCGTATTCAGCAATCACCTATTCAGCCCTGAGCGAGAAACCTTGGGCTGGAAGATTTTCGGTCGTCGGCAGGCGCCGGAAATCCATGGTCAGATCGCGGTACCGGAGGACTCACCAATCACCCGCCTGGAAGAGCTCGCCGGGCAGGATATGGCCTTTGCCGGCCCCGAAGCCTTCATCGGCTACAAAGTCCCCTATGCCTACCTGCTCTCGCGCAACATCGAGGTCAAACCCGTCTTCGGCGGCAACCAGAACGCGGCATTCGCTCAACTCTTTGCCGGCAAGGCCAAAGCCGTGGGCAGTAATTCGGCGCTGGTTGAGGGCTATGCGACGCGCGAAAACAAGAAGTTCCGCGTGCTGTGGACGTCCGAGGGCTATCACGATCTGGCCCTGATGGCTTCAGGCAAGGTGGCGGAAAAGGACCTCAAGGCCGTCGCCAACGCCTTTTTCAACATGCATAAGGATCCCCGTGGCAAGGACATCCTGAGCCGCTCTGGCCAAGAAGTGGGCCTCCCGGAGCCCCCCTCCTTTGTGCCCGCCACCCAGGCGGACTACGCGTCTTACAAGCGCTTCTACCAGAAAGCCCCAAAAAACCTGCACTAAGCCAAGCCCCTGAGATGAAACTCGGTCGTCTGCTGCCGCGCTCTCTGGTCAGCCGGATCTACGCGCTGTACTCCGTGACCTGGCTGCTCTTCTGCAGCAGTGGCCTGCTGATGTTCTATCGCTCGCAATTCGTCCAGCATGTGGAGGATGTCCAGCAGACTGCGTCCATGCTGGTCGAAATCATGACGCAGACCATCGGCGAGAGCGCCGTGATCGGCGACTACGACACCATCCAGCGCACGCTGGATCTGAGCATGCGTCAATCCCCCTTCTCGGCAGCGCTCTTCATCGATCGCAGCGGCGCAAGAATCACCAGCCCGAATCCGGGAATCCGTCAGCAGTCGTCACCCGACTGGTTGCGCGAACGCCTAGCCAGTCAGCTCCTGGATGCCAATCGCATCATCAATATTGGCGGACGGGATTACGGTGTATTGCGCCTGCAGTTTGATGCAGAGGCCGTCGCCAGCAGTCTCTGGGGGGTCGTCCGCGCAGCCCTTGCGCTGGCCGTCGCCAGCATGCTTGGCGGCATGCTGATGATCTGGTACCCGCTGCGACGCTGGCTAGGGAATCTGCAACAGGGCCGCCGCGCAGCCGGGGCCGCAGAAGCAGGCCCTGTGCAACTGAGTCAGCAGTTGATCGATGATGCTCCGCTGGAATTCCGCCACACCCTGGAGACCCTGCAACACACGGCCGACCGGCTGCGCTCCGAGCTCGCAGGGCGAGAGCAGGCGCTCTCCTCACTGCACCGGCTGGTGGCCGAGCTACTGCCGGAAGCAGCCTCCGACACCTCCGCCGAAGGCGACATCGAAGAGCTCATCGCCACCATCGCACGGCTCGTGAGCGAACGCGAGGAGGCAGCTCGCCAAATGCAGGAAGCCAAAGAAGCGGCCGACGCGGCCAACCGCGCAAAGAGCGACTTCCTGGCCAACATGAGTCACGAAATCCGCACCCCCATGAACGGCATCATGGGCATGATTGACCTGACGATGGACACCCCGCTCAACGACGAGCAGCGCGACTATCTGGGCGTCGCCAAGGGTTCAGCTGACAGCCTGCTCACCATCATCAATGACATCCTGGATCTGTCGAAAATCGAGGCGGGCAAGTTGAGTCTCGAAGCCCTGCCGGTCGAACTCGCCCCACTACTCAGTGATCTTGAGCGCAGCACCCGTGCAGCGATAGGCGAACGCCCCATTCGCTGCCAACTGACAATCAGCGAGGCCCTGCCGCCAGTGCTTCAGGGAGATCCAGTACGGCTGCGCCAGATCATCTCCAACCTGTTGGGCAACGCCGTCAAGTTCACCGAGCAAGGCAGCATCACCATCGAGGCGCGCCTGTTGAACCTTGCGGGCACGGAACAGCTTGCCATCGCCGTCCGCGATACCGGCATCGGTATCGCTCAGGACAAGCAAGCCTTGATCTTCGACGCCTTCAGCCAGGAAGACGAGACCACCACCCGACGCTTCGGTGGTACAGGACTGGGGCTTTCCATCTGCAGCCGGCTAGCCGACCTGATGGGTGGTCGCATCACGCTTCAAAGTACTCCTGGTCAGGGGAGCTGCTTCGAACTGAGCATACCGCTGATCCGCCTCAGCAACGCAGCAATGCCTGCGCCACCGCAGCCTTCCCCTGCAACCGAGCGCTTCCCGCTCAGCGTTCTGGTCGCCGAAGACAACCCCACCAACCAGAAACTGGTACTCAAACTGCTCGACGGACTCGGCTGCAGCAGCCAACTCGCTCGCGATGGCCACGAGGCAGTGGAACTATGGCGCGGCGGCAACTTCGATGTCATTTTCATGGACATGCATATGCCCGGCATGGGCGGAATTGATGCCACCCTTCAGATCCGTGCAACCGAAGCCGCCTTGGGCCGTCCCCCGGTACCGATCTACGCGCTCACCGCAGCCGCTATGGCGGACGAGCAGGCCAACGGACTGGCCGCCGGCATGAACGACTATCTCACCAAACCAATCAGCCGCCGCGCCCTGGCTGAAGCCCTGCAGGCCGCGCAGGAGCGCCGTACTGTCGGTGTCTGACCGCGGCTGCCTCTGAAACCGCTAGAATCGCGGCCCCGCCATCAGAAAGCTCTGCCATGTCCGACCCCTGCATTGACATCAGCGAAGAAGATGGCGTGCGCTACCTGCATTTCGGCTCGGAATGGGTACAGGGCGCCATGCGCCTGCGCCGCCCGGTGGATCTGGAACTCGAATACACACGCGACATGATGGCCGGGTTGCTCCTGCGTGAAGGCTTTAGCGCGGAAGCCAAATGGCCCAAACGCATTCTCCTGATCGGACTCGGCGCAGGCTCGCTGACCAAGTTCTGCTACTGGAAGCTGCCACAGGCGCGCGTGACCACGGTGGAGATCAGCGAGGAAGTGTGGACCGCGGCGAGTGCGCTCTTCAAGCTGCCGCCCGAGGATCTGCGGCTCTCGATCGTGATCGGCGATGGCGTGGAGTACATGCAGAGACCCAGCCCGAAATATGACTACATCCTGGTCGATGGCTACGATGAGGACGCCAAGGTCGGCCTGCTCGACAGCCTGCCCTTTTACCAGGCCTGCTGGGCGCGCCTCAATGACGGGGGGATCCTCGCCACCAATCTCTTTGGCCGCGCACAGAAATACGCAGCGCCACTCAAGCGTCTTGGCGAAGCCTTTGAGGGCCGCAGCCTGGCGTTGCCCCCTTGCGCCAGTGGCAATGTGGTGGCCCTGGCCACCCGTGGTGTACCGGTCGCACTGTCTGGCGAGGAGCTGAAAGCGCGTGCCGTTCAGCTCAAGGCCAGCACCGGCCTGGATCTTCGCCCTTTGCTCAAACGCTTGCCGGCGGGTGCCGGGCTGCAGCTCTGAAGCCTTGGTACGCAGATTTATCCCAGAAATTCATGCAGATACAGATGCTGCTACGCACAAATCCAGCTTGAGCTTTGCTGCCGGGCTGCCACAATGAATACATCCCCTGGCGCCCGTCCCTGCATCCGGATCGCCCCTGAAAGATCTTCCGGGGGCGGGCGCCGTGAAGGGGACCCTGATCAGCGCTGCACATTTTCAGCGCGTCGCCGCGCCTGATCAACCTCAGCCTCCAGCCGGATACGTTCGCGATCTGCCTCGATGCGCAAGCGCTCGGCATCCACCCTCTGACGCTCGCGCATGACCTCCGCCTGCTGACGCGCATTCTCCGTCTGCTGGCGCGCGCGCTCGGCCTCCTGGCGTGCCTGCTCGCGCTGGCGCCGCACCTGCTCATCCTGCTCCTGCTGCTGGCGACGACGCTGCTGATCCGCGTCGGCCTCGCGGCGAATGCGCTCACGATCCTGTTCGGCCAGCCGCCTCTGCTGCTCAACCTCCGCCCTCTGGCGCTGCAACACCTCGTCCTGGGGCGTTGCGGCCTGAAGCGGCAGGCAAACCAGACACAGACTGTAAAGACTCAATCGCAAGACAAGGCGCATGACCCACTCCGGAACCCGAACAAGCCGCCATCATAGCGGCAAGCCTGCACTGCCGAAGCAGCGCTAGATCCCGCTAGCGATCGAGTCCGTCGCACGCCCGCCACACGGTGCACGTGTTCCCGTTCCCAAACCGGAACGACGGTGGCAGACTGTGCGCCTCCGCAGCACCCGCCGAGATCATGAACGTCGCCACCTATGCCCGCAAACTCTCCCGCCTGCGCCGTGTGGCTAGCCATGTCGACGCACACCTGGGTGAGTCGCTGAGCCTCGACGCACTGGCCGACATCGCGCATCTCTCACGCTTTCACTTTGAACGCGTATTCAACGAATACTCTGGTGAAACGCCGGTTGCGCGCGTGCGCCGCCTGCGCCTTGCCCTGGCGCGCCGCCGCATCGAAGCTGGGCGCGTCGGCTCACTCCTGGAGTTGGCCTTCGACAGCGGTTATGGCTCTGCTGAAGCCTTCTCGCGTGCCTTCCGGGCGGCACATGGTATGGCGCCTTCAGCCGTGCGCCCGCGTGCCGCCGAGGCTCGCCCGGTGCGCATCGAGCTGCTCACCGGCCAGCGCATACAGTATGTGCATTTTCGCGGCCGCCTGGGCGAAGGCATTCCGCCTTTCGATGAGCTGCGTGCCCACGCTCTTCTCGCAGGCATCCCGCGCGAGCGCCGCAAGGGCTGGTGCGTGCAACTGGCCGGTGACATGAACAATCCAAGCGGTGAAATCGAACTACAGGCCGCCCTGCTCTCGGAACGCCTCGGCCAGCAGGTGCCGGGGCTGCAGCAGGGACACCTGCCCGAGGGCCACTATGCCGTGCTGCGCATCGGCGGCGGCTTCGCCATCCCGGGGGCGGCTGAGCTGGCACGTCATATCGAAACCAGTACCGGCTGGCGGATGCAACCTGATGCGCCGATGCTGCGCTGTTTCCATAACACCAGCTATCTGCCGGCCGACTTCGAGCGCCAGTTCGATCTCTATGTGCCGGTAGAGAGATAAGCGCAATCCCTATCAAGACAGCCCGCCAGCCTTGCGCCATGCTCGCGCGATCCATTTCCGTCCGGCAGCCGCAGCGCGGCCTGCCATTCCGCGTCACACAGGAGAAACCATGAACCTGAATCTGCGTCTGTCCATCGTCGCCATGATCGGCGCCTCGCTGATCGGCTGTGCCAGCAATGCCCCAACTCAGGCCCCGGCCACCAGCCCGGCGGCTGCCCAGCCGGCCGTGAAGCCGCTTGCCGGCGTCACTCTGAGCGGCGTTGCCGGCGCTGGCCAGCAGAAATTCACGGTCACTGCGTATGATGCCCAAGGCAACCGCAAATCCGTCACCAGCGACGACAAGGGCGCCTACAGCCTGAGTGCCGATGGCCTGGTCGCCCCGCTGATGCTGGTCGCCGAAGCCGGCCGTACCCAGTTCGTGAGCCTCATTGCCGAACCGGCCGGCAAGGTCACCGCCAATATCAACGCGCTGACTGACTTCATCGCTTCCGGCGCCGCCAAGGATGCCAAGTTCCAGGGGCCGGCTGGCATGGTTCAGTCTGGCAAGGCTCCGGCCGTCAAGGCCGAAGCCCTCAAGAGCAAGGCCAGTAGCCTGCAACCGCTGCTTGGCTCAGCCTTGAAGGAAGCCGGCGTCTCCGACGCGGCTAACTTTGATCCGGCCAGCGGCAATGCTGGCGAAGTGCTCAAGTACATCCGCCACAACCGCGGCTATCTCTCCTCGCAAGGCGTGCTCGGCGAAACCTCGCTGTTTGACAGCAACTACCACGAGATCACCAAGCTCAGCCCGCTCTCCATGGCGCACGCCCGCGCTGAAGCCCAGGCCATCGCGGCACCGGGCGTGACCCGCATCTTCATTGCCGGCGACTCCACGGCCAGCAACTACGACGTGGACGTCACCCCACGCAATGGCTGGGGCCAGATCTTCGAGCGCCAGCTCAAGGATGCCAAACAGGTTAAGGTCGTGAACGTGGCGCAATCGGGCCGCAGTTCGCGCAGCTTCATCACCGAAGGCTGGTTCGACATGATCAAGGCCGATATCCGCAAGGGTGACTACCTGCTGGTGCAGTTCGGCCACAACGACGAGAAGTGCGGTGAAGAACCGCCGCGCCCCGCTCCGGCTCGTGACGTGATCGACATCGCCAACCTGTGCACCTACCCTGGCACCGCTGCTAGTGTGCCGGCCGAAATGGGCTTCCAGAAGACCCTGGAGAAGTACATTGCGATCGCCAAGGACGCTGGCGCCACCCCGGTGCTGATCACGCCGGTGACCCGTCGTCAGTTCAAGGACGGCAAGATCGGCGGCACGACCCATACCTGGGGCAAGGGCAAGGTGCCGGGCGATTACTCGCAGACCATCCGCGACACAGCCAAAGCCAACAAGGTGGCGCTGGTCGATCTGGATCAGAAGAGCATGGACTTCTTCAACAAGCTCGGTGAAGCCGAGTCGCTGAACTATTACCTCGCCGTCGATCCGGCCAAGTATCCGTACTACGCGACCCAGACCGGCTCACGCACTAAGCCTGACAACACCCACTTCCAGGAAAAGGGTGCCGAAGCCATTGGTGGCTTGGTCGCCCAGGGCCTCAAGGAAGCCAAGTTGCCGATCGCCAGCCAGCTGAAGTAAGCCCACGGACAGGCAAACAAAAAGCCCGGGCTCGCAAGAGCCCGGGCTTTTTGTCGTTATCTGGCTGTGCAGCGACTGTTACAGCTCAGCCCTGAAGCGCGGCAAAAGCCTTGGCGGTGATCTCTTCCACCGGCCCAAGCCCCAGGATCTTCGCGTAACGCGGCGCCTGCTTGTCACCCGTCGCCGCCCACTTGCCGTAGTACTCAACCAGCGGCTTGGTCTGCGAGTGATACACATCCAGGCGCTTCTTGACGACCTCTTCCTTGTCGTCATCACGCTGAATCAGGTCCTCGCCACTTTCATCGTCCTTGCCTGCCACCTTCGGCGGGTTGAACTTGATGTGATAGGTGCGGCCCGAAGCCAGGTGCACACGGCGGCCGCTCATGCGCTCGATGATCTCGGAGTCCGGTACATTGATCTCCAGCACCACGTCCAGTGCCACGCCGGAATCCTTCAGCGCATCAGCCTGCGGCAGGGTGCGCGGGAAGCCGTCGAACATGTAGCCCTTGGCACAGTCCGGCTGGGCAAGGCGTTCCTTCACCAAGCCGATGATGATGTCATCAGACACCAATTGCCCTGCATCCATCACGGCCTTGGCCTGCACACCCAGCGGGGTGCCGGCCTTGACGGCTGCGCGAAGCATGTCGCCAGTGGAAATCTGCGGGATGCCGTACTTCTCGGCAATGAATTTGGCCTGCGTGCCCTTGCCGGCTCCCGGCGGTCCCAAAAGAATCAGACGCATGTGCGCTATCTCCAGTTTATTGATTGTTGGCGGCAAACAAGGCTCGCACACGGGCGAGATCCTCGGGAGTATCGACCCCGGCAGGCGGTGCTTCGCTCAGGGTTTCAACGCGAATCTGGTAACCGTGCCAGAGGGCACGCAATTGCTCGAGCAGCTCGATCTGCTCGGTCGGCGCCGGGGCCAGGTTGGCAAAAGCCTTCAGAAAACCGACGCGGTAAGCATACAGGCCGACGTGACGCAGCAAGCCCAGCCCTGCGGGCAGGGGATTCCCAGGCTGCAAGACCCCTGCGAGCACTGCATCGCGCGGAAAGGGAATCGGCGCGCGCGAGAAATAGTGCGCATGACCGTTCTTCTGGCACACAACTTTCACCACACCCGGATTGAGGAAATCCTCCACCGTCACGATCGGATGGGCCGCTGTCGCAATTTCCGCATTCACATCGCGCGCCAAGGATTCAGCCACCAGACGCACCATGGCGGGATCAATCAGGGGCTCGTCACCCTGCACGTTCACCACGATATCGCCAGGAGCCCAGCCCAGCCGGGTCACAACTTCGGCTAGGCGATCGGTGCCGGTCGGATGGTCTGGCTTGGTCATCAACACCTTGCCTCCAGCCGCCTCGACGGCCTCGCGAACGCCTTCGTGATCGGTTGCGACCCACACCTCTTCGGCACCGGACTCCAACGCCCGTTCCATCACCCGTACGACCATCGGCTTGCCGCAGATATCGGCCAACGGCTTGCCGGGCAGGCGTGTCGAGGCATAGCGTGCCGGCACGATGGCCTTGAAACGCACGCAGGCCATCAGGCGGCTCCAGCTTCTTCGGCAGACAGCTGACGCGCCTCATCGGCCAGCATCACCGGGATGCCATCCTTGACCGCGTAGGCCAGGCGGCAGGGACGGCACACCAGTTCAGCGGCAGCACGGCGATGTTCAAGCGGGCCTTTGCAAACCGGGCACACCAGGATTTCAAGCAGTTTCGGATCCATGCAGACGCTCCAGAAGATGATCCAGCGCGGCATCAGCTATACAAGCCTCCACCGGCAGCACCCAGCTTTCGGCGGGCGCGAAGGTGGCGCATTTTACTGCATCCTTCTCCGTCAGCAGCAGAAGCTCACCTGCAGGCACGGCAAGATCTTCCCGCGTGTAAGCATGATGGTCTCCGAAAGACCGGGTGCTGGAGAGTTCCAGCCCCATAGCCGCAAGCGTGGCAAAGAAACGCTCCGGGTTGCCGATCCCCGCCGCAGCATGCAGACGGCGCCCGGCCAGATCAGCAGCCGAGCAGGTTTCGCTCGGCTCGCCTAGGCGCCAAAACCGGCCTGGTGTGAGCACCATGTCCACGCGTGGCTGCGGTGGCAGTAAAGCTTGGAGGGCCGGACTTAGCGGTCCGTTGCAGATCAGCAAATGAGCCTCCTTGAGGCGCCCTAGTGGCTCGCGCAAAGGCCCTGCCGGCAATGGCCAGCGATTGCCCAGAATAGTTTCGTCCAGCACCACGATTTCGGCACTGCGCGCGAGGCGATAGTGCTGCAGCCCATCATCGGTCATCAGCACATCCACTTCGGGGTGAGCACCGAGCAAAGCCCGGCCCGCAGCCACCCGATCGCGCCCGACCCACATCGGGCATCCCGTACGGCGCGCCAGCAGCACCGGTTCATCACCCACAATTTCCGGGTCACTATCCGCCAACACGGCCGTCGGCACCCGGGCCGTGCCGCCATAGCCTCGCGACAGGAGGCCTGGCGTGAAGCCACGCGCCTTCAGCGCCGCTGCCAGCCAGATCACAACCGGGGTCTTGCCGCTGCCGCCCGCAGCGATATTGCCGACCACGATCAACGGAACCGGCAAGCGCTCGTACCTCAGCCAGCCAGAACGATAGGCCAGCCGGCGCAGCGCGGAAACGGCAAAAAAAAGCCCCGCGAGCGGCAGCCACAGGATCGCAGCAGGGCTGCGGCGTGACCACCAGGCGGGGCGTTTGAGGGCCATGGCTGACCCGACTTACTTTTTCGTTTGCGCTGCAAAAGAGACGTTCGGCAGGCCGGCCTTCTGTGCAGCCTGCATCACATCGAAAACGCTCTGGAAGTTAGCCTTGGCGTCGCCATTGATGACCACCAGCGGGGACTTCTCGCTGCTTTCAGGCGCCACCCGACGCAGCGCGGCGACGATGCTCTCGATGTCACGCCCCGCCACCGGCGTACGGTTGATCAGGACCTCGCCCTGGGCATTGATAACCACATCAATCTCATTGGGCTGCTCCTGGGCTGGCGGCGCATCGGTGCTAGGCAGGTTGATTTCCAGCCCCGAGAACTTCGAATAGGTGGTGGTCAGCATCAGGAAAATGATGATCACCAGCAGCACGTCGATCAGCGGGATCAGATTGATCTCGAGTTCTTCCTTGCCACGCCCGCGCCGGAAATCCATGCCCGGCTCCTTACTTAGCAGCCGGCGCAGGACGGCGTTCACCGTGCAGCACTTCGACCAGTTTCACAGCCTGCTGCTCCATCTCGACCACGATGCTGTCGACCAGCGCGCGGAAGTGACGATGTGCAATCAGCGCCGGAATCGCGATCAGCAGACCAAAGCCGGTGTTATAAAGCGCGACCGAAATACCGTGCGCGAGTTGCTGCGGATCAGCGCCCACGCCGCCAGCACCGCCTTGGGCGCCGAACAGCTCGATCATGCCGACCACCGTCCCGAACAAACCCATCAGGGGCGCTACCGTGGCAATCGTGCCAAGCGTAGTCAGGAAGCGTTCAAGTTCGTGCGCCACCACGCTGCCAGCCTCTTCGATCGACTCTTTCATGACTTCGCGGCTGCTGCGCACATTGCGCAGCCCGGCTGCCAGCACCTGGCCCAGTGGCGAATGAGCATGAACGCGGCCGATGAGTTCATCTGTCGGACCACTCTGACGCAGGTCGCCCAGCACCTTATTGAGGAGACCGGCCGGAACGATGATCGAGCGACGCAGGGAAATACTGCGCTCAATGATCAGCGCCAGCGCGATGACGGAAGCAAACAACAGCGGAATGATCGGCCAACCAGCAGCACGGATGATGTCCCACACGGGAGCGACTCCTCGAATTTCGACAAGCCTTGAACTGTATCGCCCCGCCCTGCAGAGGGCAAGCACGCTGCTGCATGCCGGAGCAGCCATCGAGCGGAAGACCGGCGGTATGCACCAGTTCGGTGTAATCCACAAAATCTGTGGATAAGTTTGTGAGCAGTTTGCTCCGGACTAACCTAAGTCGGCCTCCTGCAAAGGATTTTTTCAATTCGGTCAAAAATGAAGCTGAAATTACAGTTTCTTTAAAATCAACAACTTGCAAAACAAGAGAGTTGTCAACAAGCACACACATCCTGCGAAGGCAGTCGTGGTGCGCCTTTGCGGGCAGGGATGTGGATTGAGCTAGAATCGACGCCATGTCCAGAGCACCGATTCATGCAGAGCGAGTAGGCACGCGGGTTTCCAGTGTGTCGGATTTCGTCTTACAACTCCGCAGCCTGATTGAAGCCAACTGCCCGCTTGGCTGGGTCGGTGGCGAAGTCTCCAATCTGGTACGGGCCGCCTCCGGACACCTCTACTTCACGCTCAAGGATGAGCGCGCCCAACTACGATGTGCAATGTGGCGCAACAAAGCCGCTCTGCTGCCCTTCCAGCTCAATGAAGGCATGCAGGTCGAAGTACGGGCCCAAGCCACCATCTATGAAGCACGCGGCGACCTGCAACTCTCCATAGAGAGTGTGCGCAAGGCCGGGTTGGGCAATCTCTTCGAGGCCTTCCTGCGCCTGAAGGCCCGCCTGGAAGCCGAGGGGCTCTTCGAGGCAGCCCGCAAACGCGCCCTGCCTCCCCTACCGCACGGGATCGGCATCGTTACCTCACCCGCTGGCGCAGCCTTGCACGACGTCCTCAGCACGCTGCGCCGGCGAGCCCCAGGACTCCTCATCACGATTTACCCCACCCTGGTACAGGGTGATGCGGCTGGGGCTCAGATTGCCGCGGCTATCGAGCAGGCGGGCAGCCGGGCGGCCAGAGATGGCTGCGAAGCCCTGATCGTGTGCCGCGGCGGTGGCAGCATCGAAGACCTGTGGGCCTTCAACCACGAAGCCGTGGCGCGAGCCATTGCCGCCTGCCCGATCCCGGTCATCAGTGGCGTCGGCCATGAAACCGACACGACCCTGGCCGACTACGCTGCCGACCTGCGCGCACCGACCCCCACGGCGGCAGCCGAACTCATATCAGCGGGTTTATATGGCCTGCGCCAGCGCCTGCCCCAACTCCAGACAGCGCTCGCGCGGGGCGGGGAACGCCGGCTACAGCAAGCCGCGCAGCGCCTCGACGAGTTGCAGCGCCGCCTGCTCCACCCGCGCGCGCGTCTCGCACGCAGCCATGAGCGCCTGACAAATTTGCGTATGCGCCTGCAGCAAGCCAGCCGCAACAGCCTGTTACACAAGGGCGCACGGCTCGAAACTCAGACGGCCCGCTTGCATGCCTGTCTGCCCGGCACCGCCGTTCTGCATGCCCGTCTGGAACGTGCGGCCCACAATCTTGTACGCAATGGCCAATGGCGTATCACCAATACCCGCCGGCAACTCGATAGCCTGGCCGGCCAGCTTGCCGCCCTCAACCCAGATGCCGTTCTGGCACGTGGCTATGCCGTCGTGCGAAATGAGCGTGGCGAGGTACTCCGCGACGCCGACGTTGCTCACAACGGTGAAGCCATCAACATCCAGCTTGCCAACAGCCAGCTGCGCGCCCGAGTCGAGAAAAGCTGATCCGGCCCTGAAAGGCGCTCGGTCACTATTACCACGATTTGCAAGTACAATCGCGGTTTAGCCCCATTCCCGAGTATTCTGCTCGGGCATTTTCAAAACTTGCACGGAGAGAGAAGAAATGGCGCACACCCTGCCCCCCCTGCCTTATGCGAAGAACGCCCTCGTTCCGCACATTTCGGAAGAAACTTTCGATTACCACTACGCCAAGCACCATCAGGCCTACGTGACCAACCTGAACAACCTGATCCCGGGCACCGAGTTCGAAAACGCCAGCCTGGAAGAGATCATCAAGAAGGCGAGCGGCGGCATCTACAACAACGCCGCTCAGGTGTGGAACCACACCTTCTTCTGGAACAGCCTGAAGCCGGCTGGCGGCGGAGCACCGACCGGCGCCTTGGCTGCCGCCATTGATGCCAAGTTCGGCAGCTTTGATGCCTTCAAGGAAGCCTTCACCAAGAGTGCCGTGGGCAACTTCGGTTCCTCCTGGACCTGGCTGGTGAAGAAAGCTGATGGCTCGGTTGACATCCTCAACACCGGTGCCGCCGGCAACCCGCTGACGACTGGCGACATCCCGCTGATCGCCATTGATCTGTGGGAACATGCCTACTACATCGACTACCGCAACCTACGTCCGAAGTTCGTCGAGACCTTCCTGACCAGCCTTGCAAACTGGGATTTCGCTGCAGCGAATTTCGCCTGAGCGATCCGTTCAAACAAAAAGGGCGAGCCTGCGGGCTCGCCCTTTTTGTTTGTAGCTGTCGCCCTTAAAGGAAGATCACCGCCGGGAATACCGTGACTGCCAGCACATAGACCAGCCACTCAAGATTGCGGCGGACCAGAAAACCGGTGAAATGCAGGATCAACACCACGATGGCCAGGATGTAGTACAGGGCAAACAGCATCTCACCTCTCCGCTCAGGAATACTTGGGCAACAAGCTTACTCTTCGACGTGGCGCAGCGACAGATCCACAGCGACGACGTCTTTCGTCAGCGCGCCGATGGAAATGCGGTCCACACCGGTTTCGGCAATCTCGCGTACGCGCTCCAGGCTGACGCCACCGGAAGCCTCGAGCTTGGCACGCCCGGCGCTGATCTTCACGGCTTCACGCATTTCGTCGAGTGACATGTTGTCGAGCAAAATCATCTCCGCACCGCACTTGAGCGCTTCGTCGAGCTCGCTCAAACCCTCAACCTCGACCTCGATGAATACGTTGGAAGGCGCCAGCGCCTTGGCACGCTTCATCGCCTGCGCCACGCCTCCAGCGGCAATGATGTGGTTTTCCTTGATCAGGATTCCGTCATACAGTCCGATACGGTGATTGACGCCCCCCGCCACCGAAACCGCATACTTCTGCGCCAGACGCAGGCCAGGCAGGGTCTTTCGAGTATCCACAATGCATGCCGAAGTACCTGCCACCGCCGACACGTACTGCGCCACAGCCGTCGCAGTGCCAGACAGCAACTGAAGAAAGTTCAGGGCCGTACGCTCAGCCGTGAGAAGCGCCCGCGCACTGGCAAACACATCACACAGAACCTGCCCGGCACGCACCTGCTCACCATCCCGCACATGCCAGACCACGGACGAATCCGGATCAACCATGCGGAATGTGGTATCGAACCAAGCCGTGCCGCACAACACGGCATCTTCACGTGTGACCACACGGCCACGCGCGCTGCTGTCTTCGGAAATCAACTGGGCCGTAAGGTCACCGGTACCCACATCCTCGGCCAATGCCTGAGCCACGCTGCGGTAAATCTCGACACGCAGCTGTTCTGATTTTTGGTTCATCATGTTCCTCTGTTGAAGCCTTGCAGCACAAAGCATGCAGGGCAGACCGAAGTCAGGAATTGTACACGCCGGGGGAGGCGCAGATGTCCGGAATACTGAGCATTCTCAGCATCAGCCTTGGAGCACTGATTGCGGCAGCCCTGCTCGCTACGCTGGTGTATTTCTATATCCGGGACATTACTCAGAAGAAACACGCCATCTTGCGCAACTACCCGATCGTCGGCCACTTGCGCTACTTCTTCGAAAACCTCGGCGAATACTTCCGCCAGTACTTCTTCCTCAATGACCGCGAGGAAATGCCCTTCAATCGCGCTACCCGTGCCTGGATTTATCGCCTGGCAAAAAAAGAAGGGGGCGCCATCGGTTTCGGCTCCACCTACAAGCTTCAGGAGCCTGGAGCCCTGATCTTCGTGAATGCCCCTTTCCCGGTCCTGGAAGAAGAACGTCAGCCCACCCCGCCACTGATCATCGGTGAAGGCTTCTGCGCCACGCCCTACATTGCCCGCTCGATCTTCAACATCTCCGGCATGAGTTTCGGTGCAATTTCAAAACCGGCCGTACAGGCCCTTTCTAGGGGTGCCGCCGAGGCCGGCTGCTGGCTGGATACCGGCGAGGGCGGCCTCTCGCCATACCACCTTGAAGGTGCTTGCGATCTGATCATGCAGATCGGCACGGCCAAGTACGGCCTGCGCGATGCCAAGGGCAACTTCTCTCCGGAAAAGCTGCGCGCCCTGGCAGCCCACGACACGGTCCGGGCCTTCGAAGTAAAACTCTCCCAGGGCGCCAAACCCGGCAAGGGTGGCGTGCTGCTGGGCGCCAAGGTCACCGCCGAAATCGCGGCCATTCGCAACATCCCGGTAGGGCAAGACTCTCTCAGCCCGAACCGCCATTACGACATCGGCAATATCGACGAGCTGCTCGATTTCGTTGAACGGGTACGCGATCTGTCCGGCAAACCGGTTGGTATCAAGACCGCCATCGGTGGCTGGCACTTCTCTAACGAACTCTGCGAAGCCGTGTTGCGCCGTGGCCTCACTAGCGCGCCAGACTTTCTCGTCATCGACGGCGGCGAGGGCGGCACCGGTGCTGCGCCGCAGGCGCTGGCCGATCACATGGGTCTGTCCATCGATGAAGCCCTACCCCGCGTAGCCGATGCACTCTATGCCAGCGGCTTGAAGGAGCGGGTGCGCCTGATCGCTTCGGGCAAGCTGGTGACCTCCGCACGGGTGGCCTGGGCACTGGCCTGTGGTGCGGACTTCGTCAATTCTGCGCGCGGCTTCATGTTCTCGCTGGGCTGCGTGCAGGCCCTGCGCTGCCACACAAACAGTTGCCCCACTGGAGTAACTACCCACGACCCGCGCCTGCAGCGCGGACTGGTGGTGGAAGAAAAATATCTGCGCGTGGCCAATTACTGCCGCGCAGTCAATGCCGAGGTGGATATGCTGGCTCACTCCTGCGGTCTCGTACATGCCCGCGAATTCCGCCGCGAACATGTGCGCATCGTGCAGCCTTCGGGTCGCTCGGAGGCGCTCTCCAGCCTCTACCCTTACCCGCCGCGTACCTGATTCAAGGCCACCACAACACCGGCCAGCGCGATCACCGCCATCCCCAGCAGAGTGAGGCCGTCCGGTACGCGATCAAAAACCAGCCAACCGAGCAAACCTGCCCACAGCAGTTGCAAATAGGTAAAGGGCGCCAGCAGCGACGCAGGGGCATGGCGATAGGCGCGCGTGAACAAGTAATGTCCCAACCCGCCGGTCACGCCAAGGCTGAACAGCAGTCCGGTTTCGAACAGGGAAGGCCAGGCAATAGCCGGCTGCCAGGGCAGACTCAGGCCGAAACACAGCGTGCCGGCCAGCGCGGCGTGAAACAGCAAGGTATTGGTGGACTCGCTGCTGGCCAGCAGGCGCGAGAGGAGCTGATAAGCGGCGCCGCAGAGCGCTGCGCACAGCACCATGGCAACCCCGAAGGCATCCAGACTGGCGCCCGGGCGCGCCACCAGCAGCACTCCGCAGAAGCCAGCGAGCACCGCTCCCCAGCGAAGCCAACCGATGCGCTCGCCGAGCAAGGGCCGCGATAACAAGACGACCAGCAGGGGTGCCACAAAACCGATCGCTGTCGCCTCAGCAACCGGCAGGCGTACCAGCCCCTGCATCATGAACAGTGTGCAAGCGACCAGGCACAAGGCGCGCACAACCACCAGCAGAGTACGCCGCGGGCGCACGAAGCCCAGACCCTGACGTGGCCATAGGATGCCCAGCATCAGGACGAGGTGCACCACGTAACGTACGAAGGCCATCAAAGGCACCGGGAAATGCGCCGCCAGATAGCGGATCGTGCTGTCCAGACAAGCAAAGAGAAATACTGCACTGGCGATCAGGAGCACGCCGCGCAACGGATGCGGGGAAGCTGTCGTCATCGTTTCAGCCAGGCATTGAAGATCCGCCGCGCAGCCGGCATGGTTTCGGAAGGCGTAAGCCCCACCGGGCCGATCCCCTCACACGCCAGCTGATCCGCTGCGCAGCCATGCAGGTGGCAGGCCGCAGCAGCGGCATCCAGCGCCGGCCAGCCCTGCGCCAGCAAGGCCACAATGAGGCCAGTCAAGACGTCTCCCATCCCCCCGACAGCCATTCCGGCGTTACCCGAGGCATTAATGAACCAAGCGCCCTGGCTGCCGGCAACGATGCTGCCGCAGCCCTTGAGGATGACTTCGGCATTGAAGCGTCGCGCCAGCGCCTGCGCCGCCCGAAGCCGGTCCGCCTGCACAGCGGCGGTGCCGGTACCGAGCAGGCGTGCCGCTTCGGCCGGGTGTGGTGTCAGCACGCCAGGCCAAGCACGACGACGCAGCAAGTCCTGCAGGGGCGGGTCTTCTGCCAGCAGATTCAGCGCATCCGCATCCAGTAACAAGGGACCGGCAAAACCCAGCGCACGCCGCAGTTGTGCCTGTGCAGTTTCGCCGCGCCCCAGGCCAGGGCCGAGGGCCAGAGCCTTGACCAGCAGCGCCAACTCGCCTGGCGCGCGCAGCATCAACTCCGGATACAGCGGATCAACCCCTGCCGACTGCGCATCGAGCAGCCCCAGAAAGACCTTGCCCGGGCCCAAATGCAACGCAGCCCGAGCCGCCAGCAAGGCAGCTCCCTGCATGCCAGCAGCGCCCCCGATCACGCCAACAGCACCGAAATCCCCCTTATGCACATTGCGACGCCGCGGCTGCAGATGCGCAGAAAAGAGTTCCGGCGCAAGGACGCGGCCGGCATCCTCCGGCACGGGTAAATCCAGGTCGAATAGGCGCAACTCGCCGCAATGGTCGGGGCCATCCAGTGTCAGCAGCCCCGGTTTGTGGGCAATGAAACTGGCGGTATGACTGGCGCGAACGGTCGGGCCAACGCAGGCACCGGTTTCCGCATCCAGCCCGGAGGGCGTATCCAAGGCCAGTACCGGACATGTCAGCGCATTCAGGCGAACAATCCATTCCGCATAGAGCCCTGCTGGCGGACGCTTCAAACCGATGCCGAAAAGCGCATCCACCGCCAATGCCCAGCGCGTGCCGATGAAATCGCTGACGATCTGGCCACCACTGGCCAGCCAGCGCTCACGCGCCGCCCGCGCATCCGGCGGCAGACTGCTCACCCCGGCCGGCGTGGCCAGCACTACCTGCAGGCCGCGAGCCGCCAGCTCACGCGCCAGTACATAGCCATCACCGCCATTGTTTCCGGGGCCCACCAAGACCAGCACCGGGCCGCGCGCCTCGCCAAGCAATTCCAGCGCCCAGGCGGCAGCGGCCTGCCCGGCCCGCTCCATGAGCGGCGGCTGAGCCTGGGCATAAAGCTGCTCCAGCGCGCGCAAAGCCTCGCTACCGAGGATCGGGATGAATGACGGAATCATGGCCGGGCGGCTCATATCAGACGGCTTTCAAGCTTGGCCGGCCTGCGTCTTATATGCAAGCCGGCCATTTCATCTGGCCTTGCTCAGATTTCCACCTGGGTGCCGAACTCCACCACCCGGTTGGGCGGGATCTTGAAAAAGTCCGCGGCACTGCCCGCGTTGCGGAACATGAAGAAAAACAGGCGCTCACGCCACATCGCCATACCCGGCTTGATATGCGGGACCAGCTTTTCTCGACCAAGGAAAAAGGTAGTTTCCATCATGTGGAAGGGCAGGCGCCCGTCCTCGGTCACAGCCTGCATGGCGGCCGGAATGTCCGGCTCATCCTTGAAGCCGTAACGCACGTACATCCGGTAGAAACCGTAATCGAGCTCCTCGATTTCGACACGATCAATGTCCGGCACGCTCGGTACGTCTTCGGTGATCACCGTGAGCAGCACAACGCGCTCATGCAGCACCTTGTTGTGCAGCAGATTGTGCAGCAGCGGGCGCGGCACACCGCTCGGCGTGGAGGTCATGAAGATTCCGGTCCCCTCAACACGTCGCGGTGGCGAGTGAAACAGTGAAGAGATGAAGATATCGAGCGGCATCGTCTCGGTATCGGTGCGCTCCTTGAGCAGGGTGCGGCCACGTTTCCAGGTCGCCAGCAGTGAAAACACGGCCAGGCCCATGGCCAACGGGAACCAGCCTCCATCTACGACCTTCACCGCACAAGCGATCACGAAGGCCAGATCGACGATCAGGAAGCCAACGAGGAACACGAGCCCCTTCCCGATCGACCAGTTCCACAGATGCTGCACCACCACGAATGCCAGCAAGGTGTCGATGAGCATGGTCAGGGTCACGGCAATGCCATAGGCCGACGCCAGGTTGGAGGACGAACGGAAGCCCAGTACAACCGCCACCACGGCCAGCAAGAGAGTCCAGTTCACGCCCGGCACGTAGATCTGGCCGATCTCCTTGTGCGAGGTGTGAATGTAGGCAATGCGCGGGCAGTAACCAAGCTGAGTGGCCTGGCGAGTCAGCGAGAAGGCACCGGAAATCACCGCTTGCGAAGCAATGATGGCGGCCGCAGTGGCCAGCCCCACCATTGGATACAGCGCCCAGGACGGAGCCAGCAGGTAGAAGGGGTTGCGCACCGCTTCGGGGTCGGAAAGCAGCAACGCGCCCTGCCCCAGATAATTCATGTAGATACAGGGCAGCACCAGACCGAACCACGCGAGCTTGATCGGACGACGGCCAAAGTGGCCCATATCGGCATACAAGGCCTCGCCGCCGGTCACCGCCAGCACCACCGAGCCCAGTGCAAGAAACCCGTGCCAGCGATGCTCAATGAAGAAGTTCACCCCGTAGAGCGGGTTGACCGCCTTCAGCACATAGGGATGCTCCACCACCTGCAGCAGGCCCAGCAGGCCCAGGGTCAGAAACCAGATCACCATCACCGGACCGAACAAGGCGCCGACGCTGGCCGTGCCCCGGCTCTGCATCCAGAACAGCGCCAGCAGCACGCACAGCGAGATCGGCAGTACAAAACGCTCCAGGCCAGGCGCGGCGATGTTCAGACCTTCCACCGCCGACAGCACCGACATCGCCGGGGTAATCACGCCATCGCCGTAGAACAAGGCGGCGCCGAACATGCCCAGCACCGTTAACAGCCACATCTTGCCCTTGGAACCGGCTACTGCGCGGTTGGCCAGGGCGGTGAGCGCCATGATGCCGCCTTCACCACGATTGTCCGCACGCATGATGAACACCACGTACTTGAGCGACACGACCAGCATCAGCGCCCAGAACACCAACGACAGGATACCCAGCACATTCGCCTCGACCGGCGCAATGCCATGTCCGCCGAACACCTCCTTCATCGTGTAGAGCGGACTGGTGCCGATATCGCCATAGACGATGCCTGTTGCGGCCAGTGTCAGGGCCGCCAGACGCTTGCGGGAAATCGCGCCGCCAGGGGCGGACGGTTCGTGGGACATGCGGGGTCATCTCCAATAGACAGACTGGCTTGCCCTCGTGCAGCACTGCCAGCGGCGCGAAGCTACCACCGCTACCGCACTGCGACAATCACGGCCGCGCAAAGCGTGGGCAATTTCCCACAAACTGCGCTTCCCGCTAAGATTCTGGCCGCAGCAACCTCCTGAATTCCCCACATGCCCTCATCCCCTCTTCCTGGCAAGGTTTTCCTGGTCGGCGGCGGTCCCGGCGATCCGGACCTGCTCACCGTGAAAGCCGTACGCCTGCTCGCCGCGGCCGACGTTGTCGTGTACGACAATCTGGTCAGCCCGGCCGTACTGGCCCATGCCCCGCCCCAGGCGCAGCGCATCTATGTCGGCAAGAAAGCCGGCAAGCACGCCTTGCCACAGGAAGAGATCAACCAACTGCTGGTGGAGCTGGCCCGCGAAGGCAAGCAGGTGGTGCGCCTGAAGGGCGGGGATCCTTACATCTTCGGACGGGGAGGCGAAGAAGCCGAAACCCTGGTCGCCGCAGGCATCCCCTTTGAAGCCGTGCCGGGTGTGACGGCCGCCGCCGGCGCCGCCGCCTATACCGGCATTCCGCTGACCCACCGCGATCACGCCCAGTCCTGCTTCCTCGTCACCGGCCACCTCAAGGACGAGAGCTGCAACCTGGACTGGCCCACCCTGGCCCGCGCGGGCCAGACGCTGGTGATCTACATGGGCCTGACCTCCTTACCCGAGATCAGTCGCCAGCTCATCGCTCACGGCATGGCGGCGGACACACCGGCGGCCTGCGTGCGCCGCGCCACCCTGCCGGATCAGCAAGTCATCACCGGTACAATCACCGACCTGCCAGCCCAGGTGCAGGCGGCCGGCTTGAAACCTCCCGCACTGCTGATCATCGGCCGGGTAGTGAGCCTGCACACAGTGCTACACCCCGCAGCGGGCACACTCGGCCAAGAGTCGTAGGGGTCTGCCGCAGCTTGCCTGGCGCCCCCATAGGGCGCCAAGCTGCCGCGCGGAGAGACAGCACCTGAAGTACCTGCACGGCATGTCAAAACAGATTCCCGGCATCGACGGGCGTCGCGGGGGGAAAACATGTTGCGTTACCTGCTGGGCCTGTGCGCCCTGCTCGGCTCCTTGTCCTTGCCAGCCCTCGCTGGCCCCACCGACACGCCGGTCTGGTCAGTCCACACCAATACCAGGCCCATGTCTTTCGAGCACGTCGAAAGCCTGCCCGCGACTGATTGGGAAGCCCTGCCACCTGGCGGCATGACCAATCGCGGCTTCCACGGCAACAGCCTGTGGCTGCAGACCCGCCTCAGTCCCGAGCGTTTCGGCAAGCAGGTGCTGGAGCTCGCCAATCCGCTGCACGACCGCATCACCCTCTACATCCTGCGTGACAACGCCCCCCCCGAAGTACGCCACGGCGGCTTTCGCCAGGCCCACACACCACAAACCTTCAGCCGTTATCACAACCAGCTCTTCGACTTCGATCTGGAAGCCGGCCAAGGCAGCACACTGTTCCTCAACATTGAAACCTCGCGCCCACTGTTTGCCTGGCCAAGGCTCTACAGCGGCAGCGACTTCTTCGGCAACAGCGTCAAGGAACGCATGTGGCTGGGGCTTTATTGCGGGCTCTTCGTCACCCTGTGCCTTTACAGCCTGATGGCCTGGGTCGGCACCCGCGACAGCAACTACTTCGATTACGCCCTATTCCTCTCGCTCATGGGTCTGGTGCAAGGCCAGATGCTGGGGGTATGGCACGAATTCTTCATGCGCGGGCATCCGGCCTGGCAAGACTTCCTCTCCAGTCTGCTGCCTGCGCTGGCTCTGGCCGCGTTCTGCCGCTTTGCGCGCAACTTCCTGAACCTGGCCGAACACGATCCACGCCTCTATCGCCTGCTCACGCTGTGCATGTGGGCCGCCCCGGCGCTGATCCTGCCGACCTGGTGGCTGTTCGGCAGCGAAGTTTCGATCCCGGTCACCGACCTCGTCTCGCTACTCTTCTCCGGCACCGGCATCTTGGCGGGTTTCAGCCGGCTTGGAGCAGGCTATCGCCCGGCACGCTACTACCTTCTCTCGCAGATTCCACTGGTCAGCGGCGGCCTGATCTATGTGAGTGCCAATCTGGGATTGATCCCGGCGATTCCATTGGCCATGTTCGGTTTTCAGCTTGGCGCCGGCCTCAGCGCCGTGATGATCGCCCTGGCACTGGCGGGCAAGCTGCGCGCGCTGCAGCAGGAGCATCTGCAGGCCCACAGTGATCGCCTGATCGCCGAGCAGCAGATGATCGAAGTCTTGCGCGAATCGGAAGCGGCACTGGAAACCCGTGTGCAGGAACGCACTCGCCAGCTCGAAGAAGCGCTGGAGCTGCAATACCGTCAGCATAATGAACTGGAGCGCAGCAATGTCAGCCTGAAGGCCCTCCACGAAGAGCGTGGAGCCTTCCTGCAGATCGCCGCCCACGACCTCAAGAACCCCACCGCCGCCATCATCAGTTATGCCGATCTGCTGCGCGAGCGCTGGCACAGTTGGGATGAAGAGAAAAAGCTCAAGCGCATCGGCAACATCCGCAGCATGGCCCAGTTGACTTTCGACATCATCCGCAAGCTGCTCGACATCGACGCCATCGAGTCCGGCAACTACGCCCTGCGCCCGACCACGCTGAACGCCTCGGAGAGCCTGCGCAGCGTCTGTGCGGAATATCGCGAGCGTTGCGAAGCCAAGGATCTGCGCTTGCACCTGAGTCTCGGCGAAGACGCACTGCGCCTGCGCATCGACAAGACCGCGCTGCACCAGATCCTCGACAATCTGGTCTCCAACGCCATCAAGTACTCCCCGCAAGGGCGCAGCATCCACGTCAGCCTAGAACAGGAAGCCGGCCATGCCCTGATCCAGGTGCGCGACGAAGGGCCGGGCATCTCAGAAGAAGACCAGAGCAAGCTGTTCCGCAAATTCACCCGCCTCAGCGCCCGCCCCACCGGCGGTGAGCACTCCACCGGTCTGGGGCTTTCCATCGTCAAGCACATGGTGGAGGCAAGCGGCGGTCAGGTTGGCTGCCTGAGCCGACTCGGCGAAGGCGCGACCTTCTTCGTGAGCCTGCCGCTGGCGGCTTGAATGATGCCCGAGCGGCTGGCTCAAGGCCGCTCCTGCAGGGCTCGGAGCGCGTCCCTTACTGCCGCACTTCGAACAGGTTCTCGGCGCACCAGTCCGCCCGATTGCTGCGGAAAGGATTGATATCCAGCCCGCCCCGCCGGGTGTAGCGTGCCCACACCGCAAGCTCGCGCGGCGCACAGCGGGTCAGGACGTCGGTAAAGATGCGCTCCACACATTGCTCATGGAATTCGTTGTGCTCGCGGAAGGAGATGATGTAGCGCAGCAAGGCCTCACGCTCGATACGCGGGCCGCTGTAGCGCAGCGCCACCATGCCCCAGTCCGGCTGGCCGGTGACCAGGCAGTTGGACTTGAGCAGATGCGAGCAAAGCAGCTCATCCTCCACCAGTTGCGCCGGATCAGCGCGCAGCAATGAGGGCTGTGGCGAATACTGCGCCACCTCGATATCCAGCGCATCGATGCACTCGCCCTGCAGATAATCGATCTCGCGGCGCGGACGACGCTCGAGCGGCTGCACGCTGACCCGCACCGAAGCGCCGGCAGCCTGTGACAGATCACGCGCCAGGGTGGCGGACACTGCTTCGGCGTCAGTCATGCGGGTCTGGTTAAAGGAGTTCAGGTAGAGCTTCAGCGACTTGGATTCGATCAGGCGCGGTGAATGCGCCGGCACCCGGAATTCGCCCAGCGCCACGACCGGCTTGCCACGTGGATTAAGCCAGGAAATCTCGTAGGCATTCCACAGATCCTCGCCTGTAAAAGGCAAGGCGGCTTCATCCAGCCCGAGCTCATCGCGCTTCTGCTTACGCGGAATCGGGAACAGCAGCTCCGGCGCGTAATCGCTACGGTAAGCCGTGGCCCGACCCAGCGGAGAGTTTTCTGGCACAAGTTTTTCGTTCATGACAATTCCGGATCAATACGGGCCAGAGATGGCCCGCCAAGGGAAAACCAGCGGAGCCCGAACCATTCCAGGCGACAGGCTCCACAACCTTATTGCGACCTAAGCCTCACGCCAGTCTGGCCCTTTCAAGGCACGTGAAATTTCATTCAGCGTCGCCCGTGCTTCCTCGAACAGGCTGAACATGGTCACGAAACCATGCACCATGCCCGCATATTCGGAATACTGCACCGGCACGCCCGCCGCTTGCAGGCGCTCGGCGTAGCGCGCGCCGTCGTCAGCCAGCGGATCACACTCAGCGGTAATCACCAGCGCTGGCGGCAGATTGGCATGACTTGCGGCGAGGGCCGGCGAAGCCCGCCAATCCTGCTTTTCAATGCCACGTGCAAAATATTGATGATGAAACCAGGCCATGGTTTCGCGTTCCAGAAAGTGGCCTGCCCCATAGCGCCGGCCACTCTCGAATTCACTCAGCAGATCGGTGGCAGGATAAATCAGCACCTGCTGACGGATCGCCGGCCCACCGCCATCGCGCGCCTTCAGGGCCAGCACCGCAGCCAGATTGCCACCCGCCGAATCCCCCGCTACCACCAGGTGATCGCTATCCAGAGCGAGCCCCTGCGCTTCACGCACCAGCCAGCGCAGTGCAAACCAGGCGTCGTCCACCGCGGCCGGAAACTGGTGCTCGGGCGCCAGGCGATAATCCAGCGCCACTACAGCCATGCCTGTGGCATTGGCCAGGGCGCGGCACCAGGCATCGTAAGCAGCCACATCGCCCAGCGTCCAGCCACCGCCATGCAGCCACAGGATCACCGGCAAACCCGCCTCCAGGCTCGGTCGATACAGGCGTGCCGCCAGCGGACCACCGGCATGCTCACGGCGCATGAGCTGCAGTTCTTCGACCGCAGCAACCGCTTCCGGCTCGCCGCGATAGGCAAACATCAGCTTGTAGAAACTGCGCCGTGCGACCTCGACCGGCAACTCATGCAGGCGCGGCGCATCGATGCGATGCAGCATCGCCAGCCAGGCAGCGGAACGGGGATCGAGAGGCATGGGCAGAACTTCAGCGCGGAAGCCGCGATTTTAGCGTGGCCGCGCCCTCAATCCGGCAAACGGATCGCGGGTCCGGTCAGCCCGGCTACGCCCAAGCGACGCAGCGTACCCGCCTCGGCTTCGGACACCACACGCTCGGCAATCAAGGCGATGTCCAGCCCTTGCGCCACGTCCACCAGAGCCTTCACAAAGCGCTGGTGATCCGGATTGCTGTCGATATCCGCGACGAAGGCTCCATCGAGTTTGAGGTAGTCCAACCCAAGATCCTGCAACCGGGCGCTGACATTGATCTGTCGGCCAAAGTGCTCGATACCGAACTTGCAGCCTGCCACGCGCAGCACCTGCGCCAAGCCACCCAGCACCTCCAGCCCGCCGGCCTCGGTCACGCCACGCTCGGAAAGTTCCACCCACAGCCGCACAGCGTCAGCCCCGGCCTCATGCAGGAGGCTGCGCAGGCCGTCCACAAAACCAGCCTCGGCGAGAGATTGCGGCGCCAGATTGATGGCGATCTCGCCAGCTTCGGCCTGCAGCCGCTCAAGCGCCAGTTCCGCAGTGAGCAGATCGAGGCGCGCCGTGAGGCCCAGGCGCGCAGCAGCCGGCATGAACTGACCTGCCGTGAACTCACGCCCCTCTGCATCCAGCATGCGCAACATCGCCTCGCGATGCATCAGGCGCCCGTCGGCAGCCAGCACAGGAAAGCTCGCCAAACGGAAACCGCGCCGCTCAATAGCGCGGTTCAGGCGCTGCAGCCATTCGTCCTGCGACACGGCCAGCAGCTGGCCGCCCCCTATTCCGCCGGCAGCCGGAACCGGCGCCGTCTCAGCCTGCATCACATAGTTATCGAGGCGTGCCAGAACCTCGCCAAGTTGCTCACCGCGCTGATAAATCGTCCAGCCAATGCTGGCCAGCACACCCTCACCTGGTAGCAGATTGGCACGCAACCGCTCGAAGGCTTCGACCAACGTGGAACTGGCAACGCGCGCCTGAGCCTCATCGAGGCCCGGGCACATAAGGCCGAACTCAGCGCCATTGAGACGTGCCACCAGAGCCTCGATAGCCACGTTCTCGCCCTCCCTGGCCGCATCAGGCGGCGGCAGTGAGGGCAACATTTCGATCAGTGCCCGCGCACAACTCTTGAGCAACTCGTCCGTTTCACGCCGACCGAGGCTACGATTGATCGCCGCCAGATCACGCAAGCGAACCAGGATCAGCAAACCAGAAGGCTCCGCACGCTCATCACTCAGCGCCGCACGCAGACTACCCATGAAGAGCGGGCGGCTGGGCACCCCGGTCAGCGAATCATGGCTTACCTCCTGGCGCAAAGCCTCGATCCGCGCCGCCTGCTCAGCGAACATGGCCTTGACCTTGTCCACCATCTTGTTCATCGCGGCGCCCACCACTCGCAGCTCCGGCACATTCGGCAAGGGCTGGATCTCGAACCGACGCTGACCAATAGCCTCGGCCTGCTCAACAATGCCCTTCAAGGGTTTTTGCAGCCAGCGCATCAGTACAGCCACAACGGCGCACAGCAACAGGCCGACGATTCCCTGGGTCAGCGCCAGCTTGAGGATGCCGGCCCACAGCTCGCCATAGGCGTAACGCGCACTGGCCCGCACCTCGACGCTCCCGGCCTGGCGCCAGCCGTCCGACACCAGCGCTTCTCCCGGTCGCGCATCGAGCGGCACCAGCGCCACGAACCAAGCCGGCGCCGTCGGCGCTGGCGCACTGGTGCGTCGCTCAGCCAGCACCTTGCCCTGCACATCGCGATACACGATGGATTCAAAGTGGCCCGAATCGAATAGCGCCGTCACCAGCAACTCGCTCATCGCAGCATCCTTGCTCTGCTGTGACATCGACAAGGCCAGCGAAGCCGCGCCATCGCTGGCCTGGGCGAAGAGCTGCTGCTCAAGATAATTGCGGGCCGTCAGCACGCTCACCACAAAGCTCACCCCAAGCGCCAGCAACATGGCGCCCAGCACGCTCAACCACAACCGTTTCAGCAAAGACATCCCGTTTCCCTTCTCAAGGCTCGTAGCCTTCAGCCCGCATCTTCGATTTCAAACCCGCCCACAACGAAAGGCGATCCACCGGCGAAGTCGGCCGCGTGGCCCCCCCCATGAACACCCCTTCGCGATTGAAACTGAATACCGGCGCGAGATCAGGCCGGCGCGAAGCGGGGCGAATGTCGGTGATCAGATTATCCAGCACCAGCGGCTCCGCATCTGGAGCGGCATAGTAGCCGAGCACCATGTGCGCCACCTGCACCGGGCTGCCCGACGAGCCCAGCGTAGCCCGCACATAGATCATGCGCAGGCGCTCGGGCGCCACGCCCAGCTCAAGCAGGCTGTGCAGCTTGGCAATCGCGTAATCCTCGCAGTCTCCAGCGCCCTGCCCCAGAAACTCGATCGGCGTAGCCCAGTAGTCCGCCACCCGCCAGACGACAATGTCATCCAGAAAACGGATCCGACGATTGAAGAAATCATTCACCCGGCGCAGCTTGTCGGCCTCTGAAAGATTGCCCGCCCCCTGCAGCATATCGCGCCAATCGCGCAGGCTCTGCTCACCGGCGCTGCCATAGCGCTCACGCATGCTGACCAGCATGCGATCGAGATCCACCCCCGCCCAGGCAACAACACCAAGGCTCAGCAGCGCGCACAAGCCGCCCAGCAGCACCGCTCGGCGCCAACGGGCAGAGCAAGTGTGAAATAGTTCTTTATAAGACATATTCCGACACAGATTGCTTCAACAAAAACGACTCCTGAGAAGGGGCAAGGCATAAAATCTAAATCAATAACAAGCCCTGCAAACCATTACCGCACCGGCACGCCCCATGAAAATAATAGCTTTATCCCTGATGCTGATCGGCAGCGTAGCGCAGGCAGCAACGCTTGCCGAAATTACCGAACGCGCCCTGGCCCGCAACCCGGAAGTCCAGATGCGCCTGCACGAATACAACGCGGCAGGTGAAGAGCAACAAGCCGCACGCGGCAGCCTGCGCCCCCGTCTCGATCTGGATGCTTACGCCGGCCGCGAACGTTACGACCCCTCGCCCGGCACCAGCAACTACTTCAACCACCCTGGCGTCGCCATCCAGCTGCGCCAGTTGCTCTTCGATGGCGGCAGTGCCCGTGGCGAAGTGCGTCGCCTCGGCTATACCAAGGCCACCCGCTACTTCGAACTGCTTGCCGCCGCCGATGACATCGGCTTCGAATCGGCGCGCGCTTACCTCGATGTACAGCGTTATCGGCAGCTTTCGCTGCAAGCGCAGGAAAATTGGGGCGCCCACAAAGAAGTTTATGAACAGATCGCCTCGCGCGTGCAGGCCGGCGTCGGCCGCCGCGTCGATCTGGAGCAGGCCTCCGGCCGCCTCGCCCTCGCCCAGTCGAACTGGCTGACCGAGACCAGCAACCTGCACGACGTTAGCGCCCGCTTCCAGCGCATCGTTGGTGAAGCGCCGCCAGTGCTGACCGAAGCGCCGGATCTGACAAAAAGCCTGCCGGAAGAAAAGAGCGTTATTTCCGACGCACTGCGCGACAACCCCAGCTTCATGGCCGCCGTCTCCAACCTGCGCGCGGCGCGTGCCCAAACCGATGTCCGCCGCTCCACGCAGAACTCGCCAACCGTTGAATTCCGCGCCTCCACCGGCGTCGAGCGCAACCGCAACGGTTTCTCCGGCAACTACAACGATGCCGCCGCTCAGGTCGTGATGAACTACAACCTGTTCAAGGGTGGATCAGACAGCGCCCGCCTGCGCCAGGCCAATGAGCAGTACTCGGCCGCTGTCGAGATGCGCGAGAAGGCCTGCCGCGAAGTACGTCAGACCACCACCATCGGCTGGAACAATGTACGCAAGCTGCGCGAACAACTGCGCTATCTGGACCAGCATCTGCTCGCCACCGAGAAGGCTCGCGACGCCTACCGCCAGCAGTTCGACATCGGCCAGCGCACCCTGCTGGATCTGCTCGACACCGAGAACGAACTCTTCCAGGCCCGCCGCGCCTACGCCAATGCCCAGTACGACCTGCGCCTCGCGGAATACCAGGTCCTCACCGCATCCCACCGCCTGTTGCCAGGCCTGGGCCTCGCACCGTCTGCGGCCAGCTTCCCGGAACTGGACGCGGCCGAATCGGAAGACGCCGTCGCCCGTTGCGGCACGGACCTGCCAGCCTACGAACCGCTGGATCTGGCCGCTGCCATGGCCGCCCGTCCAACTCCCGCCAAAGCACCACTCCCAGCACCAAGCCCCGCGCCCGTGCCAGCTACTATCACGGCCCAGTGCGAATTCGCCGTGCAGGACTGGGCCGCCGCCTGGTCGGCCAAGGACCTCAAGAAATACATGGGCTACTACTCGAACAACTTCGAGCCGCTGACCCGTGCCGACCGCGAAGACTGGCGCCGCTTCCGCGCCGAGCGCCTGGACAAGGAAAACATCTCGGTCGAACCGCGCAACCTCAGCGTGAAGCAGCTCACGGCCGACACTTGCGAAGCCAACTTCCGCCAGCGCTATCGCTCCAGCGACTTCAACGACGACGTCGACAAGCGCCTGGTGCTGAAGAAAGAAGCCAATGCCTGGCGCATCATCCAGGAAATCGCACCGAAGAAATCCAGCGCGAACTGACTGAACGGCAAGGCAAAACAAAGGGCGCCCTCGGGCGCTCTTTGTTTTGGTGCTGAGGGTGACGGCTTACGGCCAGGTGTGGTCGGTCGGTCGATGATGACTCCCGGAAGCGGGCATTCGTAGGGCGCCGCAGGGAACAATGAGCAAAGCGAATTGCGCCGGATAGTTGATTTCCACATACGGCGCAATTCGCTTTGCTTATTGACGCCCTACGAATCGTGCCGGATTGTTCGGGGTGCGCCGTACGCGGTCACGGCCAAGAGCGGACGGTCGCCTTCTCCATGAAGTGGCCGTTCGGATGACTGTTTCACCTCAAAACCAGCCTGACGGCTAATGCGAGCTGCTTGGCCTGAAAGGGCGCTGGCCGTGCAATGGCGACAAGGTGTGGCGAGCGATCATTTTATTTCCTACCCGGGGATGAGCACCGTTGACAGTTACATGCAGAGGTAGATAACCTGCGGCTAATCGCGTTACGGTCCGCTATGGGCCAAGGTGGCATTTGTGCAGGAGGTGGGTGTCTGCCCGAACTGCAAGGCTGGCAGCCTTTGCTACTCTTCTACTGACTACCGCAGTACGGTAATGCTTATCGGGAGGACGGTGCTATACCGCCTCGGTCCGTATACAGGAAGCCACCAATTCGGCTGTCGTACGGCATAACCTGAAAAGGTAATGTCATGCCTGTAAAAAACGCAGTTCTCAAGCAAACCACTTTGGCCGCCCACAAGCAGTTGTCATATGAACAACTTTTATCTGCCTGGTTTCTAAGCGATGGTTGGGAAGTTCTGATTCCAGTGATTGATCACGGCAAGAAAACTGATCTAGTTGTGGCTGACGATGACAGCTTTTATCGGATACAGGTCAAGAGTATTCAGTCCAAGAGTGAGTCGGTCCGGGTTGAGAACAAATGGAGGGGGGCGAAAATTGACTACGTTGTCTATTTTTCAACCCTTGGCGATTGGGGCTATATAACTCCTGCATTCACTGAAACAAATCGCCCACTAAATTCGCAAGGCCATATTCGGTTCTGCAACCATCAGGAAAATTTTCTGAAAGCATTCAGTCGGATTTGAAGTACCGAATCACCATATTTTTTGGCATGTCGGTAGATTTCTGTCTTATGTGGAACTCCATATAAGACCGAGTAGGAGTAGCTCGCCTCAGGTCATAAATGACCACTGCGCTCTATTTCCTGCCGCTGACAGCTCACGAGGCCGAATGCCCAGACTAGGTCGATTCCTGCCCCATAAAAAGAAAGGCGCCTCACGGCGCCTTTGTCTTGTGCAGTACTGCCGGCGCTCAGCCGCCGGTGCCACCCACGGTCAGACCGTCGATACGCAGAGTGGGTTGACCAACACCGACCGGCACACTCTGGCCTTCCTTACCACAGGTGCCCACGCCGGGGTCCAGCGCCAGATCGTTGCCGATCATGGACACGCGGGTCAGCGCGTCCGGGCCATTGCCGATCAGCGTCGCCCCCTTCACCGGCTGGGTGATCTTGCCGTTTTCGATCAGGTAGGCCTCGGCAGTGGAGAACACGAATTTGCCGCTGGTGATGTCGACCTGGCCGCCCCCGAAGTTGGCCGCGTAGAGGCCCTTCTTGACCGAGGCGATGATCTCGGCCGGATCCTTGTCGCCGGCCTGCATCAGGGTGTTGGTCATGCGCGGCATCGGCAGGTGGGCGAAGGATTCGCGGCGGCCGTTGCCGGTGGGCGCAACGCCCATCAGGCCTGCGTTGTGCATATCCTGCATGTAGCCGACGAGGATGCCGTCTTCGATCAGGGTGGTGCAGCGCGTGGGATTGCCTTCGTCGTCCACCGTCAGCGAGCCGCGGCGCCCAGTGAGGGTGCCGTCATCGACTACGGTGACGCCCTTGGCGGCGACACGCTGGCCGATGCGGCCGGCGAAGGCGGAGCTGCCCTTGCGGTTGAAGTCGCCCTCAAGACCGTGGCCGATAGCCTCATGCAGCAGGATGCCGGGCCAGCCAGAGCCCAGCACGACGGTCATGCTGCCGGCCGGGGCGGGCTTGGCGGAGAGATTCACGCTGGCCTGGTGCACCGCGCGGCGGGCGTAGTCGCGCAGCACTTCGTCGGTAAACAGCGCGTAGTCCGCACGACCACCGCCGCCCGAGGAGCCCTGCTCGCGGCGGCCGCCGTCTTCGAGGATCACGGTCAGCGACAGGCGCACCAGCGGGCGCACGTCAGCCGCCAGGTGGCCGTCGCTGCGCGCGACCAGCACCACGTCCCAGCTTGAGGCGAGGTAGGCCATGGCCTGCACGACGCGCGGATCTTCGGCACGGGCATATTGTTCGAGGCGCTCGAGCAAGGCGATCTTGGCGGCATCCGGCAGCGAGGGCAGCGGATCGACTGCGGCGTAGAGCGGCGCCGGCAGGCCGGGCGAGCGCACGCGGGTCTTGCGGCTCTGGCCCTGAGCGCCGATGGCGCGCACGGTTTTGGCGGCCTCACCGAGGGCAGACAGGCTGATGTCGTCGGAATAGGCGAAGGCGGTCTTGTCGCCAGCGATGGCGCGTACTCCAACGCCTTGCTCGATATTGAAGCTGCCTGCCTTGACGATGCCCTCTTCGAGACTCCAGCTCTCAGCACGCTGGTACTGGAAGTAGAGATCAGCGAACTGCACGTCGTGGCTCAGGATCTGGCCGAGGCTGCGATCGAGCGAGGCGGTGGTGAGGCCGTAGGGCGTGAGAAGGAGTTCGGCGGCGATATCCAGCGCGGGGTTTGCTGCGGGGTGACTCATGCGGGAAGCGTTCCAGGTTCGGTTGAGGCGGATTCTTTGAAAATGCGGTGCTGCAGGGCCGGCAGGCTCTCGCGCACGGCGGCGATACGCTTGGGGTCGATCTCCCCCACGACCACGCCGGGGCCGCTCGCGAGGGCCGATACTATCTCGCCCCAGGGATCGATCAGCATGCTGTGGCCGAAGGTGCGACGGCCCGAAGGATGTTCGCCGCCCTGCCCCGAGGCCAGCACATAGCACTGGTTCTCGATGGCTCTTGCTCTGAGCAGGATTTCCCAGTGTGCCCGCCCCGTGGTTTCGGTGAAGGCGGCAGGCACCACGATGAGGTTCGGACTGCCCATGCGGCGATAAAGTTCAGGGAAGCGCAGGTCGTAGCACACCGAGAGGCCGACCCGACCGCAGGGTGCTTCGAAGCTCACGATCTCGCGGCCGGCTTCGATAGTGCGGGATTCGTCGTAATGCTCGGCGCCACGCGTGAAGCCGAAGAGGTGGATCTTGTCGTAGCGCGCCACGCACGCGCCCTGCGGGTCGAACACCAGGCTGCTGTTGAGCACGTGCTCAGCATCTGCGGCCTGCAGCGGCAGGGTGCCGCCGATCAGCCACAAGCCATGGCGCCTGGCTTCGGCCGCGAGAAAGCGCTGAATCGGCCCCTCGCCAAAGTTTTCGCGGATGCCGATCTTGGCCTGTTCATCGGCATGGATCAGCGGGAAATACTCGGGCAGCAGCACGAGCTGCGCCCCCTGTGCAGCCGCTTCAGCGATCAGGCGGGCAGCTTCAGTCAGGTTGACGGCCACATCCGGCCCGGAAATCATCTGCACGGCGGCAACACGCATGGCGGATGGCATCATTTATCTCCCTCCTCGGCGGATGAAACTCCGGACTGGACGCCGGATTGCACGGCGGCCTTCAGGGTACTGATCTTGTCGACCCGGGGCTCAGCCCACGGGCCACGCACCTGGTATTCGTAGCTGAACATTTTCTCGACCGGGTCCAGCAGGATTTTCTGAGCCACATAGGTGGCCGCGCCAATCAGCGGATTGAATACGCCCACAGCCAGGGCGCCTCCCACGGCCACCGTTTCCGACAGGGTCGGCTGCACCATCACCTGCAGATCGTGCTGCTCGCGGCCCAGATCGGTATTGCCGGTGATGAAGACGCGGGCCGCCGGGCCACGCACTTCGAGATCGTTGGTATGCAGCACGCCGGCGGCCACGCTCATCTCGCCGCTGATGCGGTCGAAGGCGAAGCCCTGGGCATAGATGTCGCTGAAATCGAGGGTCAGGCGGCGCGGCAGGGACTGCAGGCTCATGATCCCGAGCAGGCGGCCGGCGCCGGGGTCCATCTGGCGGAAGCGGCCCTTGCGGGCCTCAAGCTTGAGGCTGCCGGACAGGCTCGGATAGTCGATCGCAGTGGGCGCGCCACGCCATTCCGCCTTGCCTTCAAAGTCGACCGTACCCTTATCGACCATGCCGGCAAAGCCCAGGCGCGCGAGCATCGCGCCGGCATCCTCGCTATGCAGGCTGAAGTCCAGATGGGTGCCCGGCTTCAAACCGACGCGCTGCCAGTGGCCACTGCCGGTGAATTCGAGATCCGGCGTCTTGAGGCTGACCTGCTCGAGCTTCCAGAGCTGGCCATCATTCACCGCACGCAGTTTGAGCTGGCCGAAATCGATGTTGCGGGTACTGAAGTGCTCGGCCTCCACATCCAGTGCCGGCAACTGGCGGCCACTGGTGGACTCGGCGACATCCACCACGCTGGCAATCTCGGCCACGCCGGCCGGGTGTTGCAGGTTCAGGCGCTTGAGACGGGCACGCAGATTGCCGGCACCCAGCTCGCCCCAGCTCAGCTCGCCGGCCATGTCCGGCCCGTCGAGCTGCAGGCTCCAGTCATTGCCACGACGCAAGGCTTTGCCCTGCTGATCTCGGAAACGGTAGCCCCCCACGCGCAGCTCGCCCACCCGGAAAGCTGCGGCCACCTGAGACTGACCGCCGCTGCCCGAGGCAAAGCCCGTCATGAACTCGTCGACCACCGGGATCCAGGGATTGACGTCCACCTGAGGCGCCACACCGGAGAAACGCCAGCCCTGCATCGGCAGCGTGGCGGTTTCGCCAACGGCCAGCGCGCCCGAGGTGAACTGGCAGGGCGTATCACCGCAGCGCTCGCTCCAGGCCACGTCGAGACGCTTGTCGAGGCGCACACGCCAGATCTGGTTTTGCCCGCCCAAGGTCTCGCGCTTTTCCTGACGCAGAGAAAAGTTCAGCGGCCAGGCCTCGCTGGCGGGTTTGGCAAAGGGCGCCGGCAAGCTGGAGCTGATGCCGATCAGGCTGGTGTCCGCACTCAGATCGAGCAGGCCGTGACGCACCCGGATCACCAGGGCCACTGGAGTTTCACCGCCAAGGTGACGCCAGGCCGGGTTGCGCACCAGTTGGTCCAGCCCGCTCGCAGTCATGCTGCCCTGGGCATCGAAGCGCAGGTTGCCGTCCGCTTCGGTCACGCCGGTGGCGCGCACACGCCGCCCCAGGAACATGGCCCCTGCAGCCGGCAGGCTGATGCCCTTCTCGGTAAAACCCAGCGTGGCGCTGGCTTCGGTGAATTCAGGCAAGGCCGGGATCAGCTGCAGGCTCGGCGCCTGGAAACGGTAATCGCCGCGCACCCGGGTGTGGATGGATTCATGCAGCGGGATTTCAATGTGCAGGTTGAGTTCTCCATTCCCGCTGGCGCGCACATTGCGCGTGAAACTGCCAACCAGATTGGCCAGCAGGTGGCTGCCATTCACGTAGCGCAGGAAATCGGGGTTGGGGCCGCTGGCCTTGCCATCCACGGTGAGCACCTGTTTGCCCTGGTCCATCAGATCCGGAATCTCGACCTTCACGCCGCGCGCGGTGGCCGCGCCGTAGCGGCCGCTATCGGCCCGGATGGTCATGCGCTGGCGATCGAGCAGGAAGCTGCCTTGCAAGGCATTCATGCCGGGCCAGCCGGAGTAGAACTCGCTGATCAGCGCGTCGCGCAGGCCGGCTTCGAGCTTGAACACGCCGGGCGCGTGATTGAAGGGGAACTGATTCAGCTCACCCGTGAGCTGGAAGGCCAGACTCTCGCCGCGCCCACCCTGCAGATAGCTGCGCAGCCAATCCACGGCCTGCACTGGCGCCACCGCCGGAATGTAGCGCCACACCGCATCGAGCCTGGCCTCCGGGGCGCGCGCGCGGACATCCAGATAGCCCGGCCCACTGGCCCGTGCCTGCCAGTAACCGGAGGCCTCGGCCTGCACATCCGGATTGCTGGCCTGCAGCCGGTCCAGCCGCACGGTGAGACGCTGGACCTTGTCCTGCGGCGCTGGCTCATAGCCCCAGCGCCCCTTGAGTTCGGCCTGATCCAGCACCATGAAGGGCTCATGCATGATGTGCGGCAGATAGAGGCCACCCTGCTTGAAACCGAGGCGGAACTCGCCGCTGCGCTCGCTGCCGCTGAGCTGGCCCGAAAGCCCCTTGAAGCCGGGAATATGCCCCACCGGATGGAGGTGCAGATCAGCAAAACGAGCCGCCAGGGTGAAATGCTCCACCGGTTTGGCCGCACTGCCCTCCCAACTGAGTTTCACATCTTCGATGCGCCCGGAAGGATCGGCCAGCACCAGCTGTCGGCGCTGCTCTTCAGGCAGCGGCAGGAAGCTTGCGAGCTGGGCCAGCACCTTCACATCCTGGGCGCTGGTGGCAAATTCGCCGCGCGCCTCGCGCCCGGCCCGGGCCGGCACGTAACGCAGGCTCAGCGTGGTCGGACCCACCTGCAGGCCGTCCTGCGCGGCGAGGCTCAGGCGCTCGGCAGCCAGATCGATACCGCCGTCACGACGGCTCAGGCGCACCCGCCCCTGCAGGGCATGCAGGTCCAGCTGCGGAATATCCTTGCCGAAGCGCAGCGACACCTCGGCCAGCGCCACATCGGCCGTCAGGCCGGTGAGCTGGAGGGCATCGAAGCTGGCCCAGGCACGCAGCCCGCCGCGTCCGCGGGTCAGACCCAGCGGGTAATCCACCCATTGCTGCCAGACCGCCAGATCCGCCTCGTCGAGCGAGGTGTAAACCGTGCCGCGCCAGTCTTCGAGCTCAGCGAAACTGCGTCCGCGCAGATCACCACGCAGATCCAGATTGGCCGAATAGGCCGCAGGCGGGCTCGCCTGCAGTGCGAAACGGTGACGCCGGCCGCTGTTTTCGAGGCGCAGACTGACCTTGTCCAGGGTCAGCGGCGGGGCCGAGCGCTGGGCATCGGCCCAGGTCAGGCGTGCATCGCGGATCAGGATCTGGTCCTGCTGCAACACGAAATCTGCCGCACCGGAGCCCTCGCCACCGGTATTCATCGCCAAGCCGGCCACGAACAGACGGCCATCGGCCTCGCGACGCACGGCCAACTCCGGTCGGATGATCTCGAGGCGATGCAGACGCAGGCCAAAATGCCACAGGGAGGACCAGGCCACAGCGACATTCACCGCAGGCAACTCCAGCGCCGGGCGACCGGCCTTGTCCAGCACCTGCACATTGCGGATCGCGAGCTCCGGGCGCAGACCATCCCAGTTTGCCTCCAGCTGCTCGATACGCACCGGCAAACCGATGGCCTGGCTCAGCGTCTGTTCGATCTCCACGCGGTGCGCGGCAATCTGCGGCGCGCCAAGATAGCGCAGCAAGAGCAGAGCCACGCCGAGCACGAAGAAGGTCAGCAGCAGCAGCGTGCGCAACAGCTTAGGCAGCATCAGGGGCAGACGCAGCCAAGCCTGCCAACGGGAGCGGGCACGCGTGCACAGCGAATCAGGAGGGGTGCCGGTCGGCTCAAGCATTCAGGCTGGACGTCGCCACTGCGGTGGCGGCATGATGGGAGGGCGATTTTATCAGGGCCGGACCTGCTGCCGCCCTTTATTCCGCCGTAGATCACAGAGTCTGACAACCGTCCGTCGCGTTTCCACCATGACCGATACCACTGCCCTGATCAGCCGCGCCTGTGCCCACAGCCGCCACCTCGAACGCCAGCTCGCAGCCCGCCCCTGGCTGGCCGAGCGCCTCGGGACGAGTCTTGCTGCATCACTCACGCGCGCCGACATGGACGCCTTCCTGGCTGAAAGCCCGCTCGACGAGACGAATCTGGCCCCGCGCCTGCGCGCCCTCAAGAGCTGGGTGGCGGCGCACGCCATGGTGCGCGATCTGGCCGGGCTGGCGCCGCTGGAGGAAGTCACCGCGGCCATGACCAACATCGCCGAGGCCGCCATCGTCACCGCCCAGCGCGTGCTCACGGCCCAGCTCACGACCCGCTTTGGCACACCACGCAATGCCGCCGGCGAAGCCCAGGCGCTGATCGTGATCGGCATGGGCAAACTCGGTGGCGGCGAGCTGAATGTGTCCTCCGATATCGATCTGATCTTTGCCTACCCCGAAGACGGCGAAACCGACGGCGCACGCAGCATCAGCAACTTCGATTTCTTCACCCGCCTGGGTCGCGCGCTGATCGGCGCGATCTCCGAGCTCACCGGCGATGGCTATGTGTTCCGCGTCGACATGCGCCTGCGCCCGAACGGCGATTCCGGCCCGCTGGTGGCCTGCTTCGAGATGCTGGAGAACTACTTCATCACCCAGGGCCGTGAATGGGAGCGCTACGCCTGGATCAAGGCGCGCCCGCTGACCGGCACACGCCACGACGAGCTGAAGAACATCGCCCGCCCCTTCATCTTCCGCAAGTATCTCGACTTCGGCGCCATCAACGCCATGCGCGAACTGCATGCGCAGATCCGCCGCGAAGTGGCCCGCCGCGAGATGGCGGACAACGTCAAGCTCGGCCCCGGTGGCATCCGCGAAATCGAATTCCTGGCCCAGGTCTTCCAGCTGATCCGCGGCGGCGGTGATCACGGCCTGCAGATCCGCCCGACCCTCAAGGTGCTGCGCGCGCTGGTCCATCGCGGTCAGCTCGAAGCCGAAACCGAAGCCCTGCTGGCCGCCGCCTACGATTTCCTGCGCCGCCTCGAACACCGCATCCAGTATCTGGAAGACGCCCAGACCCATACCATCCCGGGCAACGCCGAAGACCGCCTGCGCCTGGCCCGGGCCATGAACTGCGACGATTACGAGGGCCTCATCGCAGCACTCAATGTGCACCGCCACATCGTGGGCAAGCACTTCACCGAAGTCTTCGGCGACCCGGTGGCGCAAGATCATCGCCTCGACCCGATCTGGCAAGGCGCCTGTGAAGCCGGGCCGACCGGTGACTGCCTCGGCGAACTGGGCTACCGCAAGCCGCTCGAATCCTCCGCCCGCCTGCAGGAGTTCCGCAACAGCGCCCGCCTGCGCAGCATGGGAGACGAAGCCCGCCACCGCCTGGATGCGCTGATGCCGCGCATCCTCGAGCTCGCCGCAGCACGCCCCGATCCCGATCAGACCCTCGCCCGCATGATCGAGCTGCTCGAAGCGATCTGCCGCCGCTCGGCCTACCTCGCCCTTCTGCAGCAATACCCACAGGCCATGGCGCGGGTGGTGGAACTGGTCTCCGCTTCCAGCTGGGCCGCCACCTACGTGACGCGCCATCCGCTGCTGCTCGACGAGTTGCTGGATAACCGCAGCCTCACCGAGGAGCCGGACTGGTCCCACTTCGCCACCGCCCTGCACGAGGCCATGGAGCGCCTCGGCGACGATGTGGAGCGCCAGATGGACGTGATGCGCGAGCAGCACCATGCCCAGGTCTTCCGCCTGCTCAACCGGGATCTTGCCGGCCAGCTCAGCGTGGAGCGCCTCTCCGATCACCTCTCGGCCGCCGCGGATACGGTGCTGACCGAAACCCTCAGCCTGAACTGGAAGCGCGCCCGCCGCCACGCCGATGAACACCGCTTCGGCATCCTTGGCTACGGCAAGCTCGGCGGCAAAGAACTCGGCTATGCCTCAGACCTCGATCTGGTCTATGTGCATGACGACCCGAACACCGACTGCCAGCCGGTCTACGCCCGCCTCGCTCAACGCATCAACACCTGGCTCGACAGTCGCACCGCCGCCGGCCACCTCTTCGAGATCGACACGCGCCTGCGCCCGAACGGCGAATCCGGTCTTCTGGTGGTCTCCCTGGAAGGCTTCGCCCAATACCTGCGCAATGACGCCTGGGTATGGGAGCTGCAGGCCCTGACGCGCGCCCGCTTCTGCGCCGGCCACCCGGCCGTAGGCGCCCAGTTCGAAACCCTGCGCACCAGCCTGCTGGCCCAACAACGCGACATCACCAAGCTGCGCGAAGAGGTGCTGGGCATGCGCCGCAAGATGCGCGAATCCTTCGCCAACAAGGGGCCGGGCTTCGAGCTCAAGCATGACGCAGGCGGCCTGATCGACGTGGAATTCATCGTCCAGTATCTGGTGCTGGCCTATTCCCACGCCCACCCCGAACTCACCGAAAACAAGGGCAACATCGCCCTCCTGGGCCGCGCGGCCAATGCCGGCCTGATTCCGGCAGCGCTGGCCGAAGCCAGCGCCAACAGCTATCGCGCCCTGCGCCACGCCCAGCATGGCCTGCGTCTGAACCAGTACAAGAGCCGCGTGCCCGACGACAGCCTGGACCATTGGCGCACGCCAGTACAGGCCTTGTGGCAGAGCGTGTTTGGCGAATAGCAGCGAGGCACCTGCATCGCCCGGCTTGGGCGCTGATGGCAAAACCCACCGCATGAAAAAGCCGCCCGGCGCAACACGCGGGGCGGCTCAGCTTGGAAGTACTCGGAGCGGGATCAGTAAGCCGTCACATCTGCCGGACTCAGATCGCAATAGGCGGTGTTGAAGAACTCGCCGTTATTGGTCTGGGCCTCGCCCGGCTGCACGCCCACGGCCTGCACGCACACCTTGGGGCTGCCCTTGACGTAGTTCTTGATCTTCAGGTTACGCACCGTAGCCTTGTCGCCGTAGTTGTAGTTCAAGCGGATGGCATAGGCCTGGACGTTCTTGGCTGAATCCCAGATGCGGCCGGTGATGTTCACACGATCGATATCCAGTTTGCGCGGGCCACCGTTGTCCGAGCAATTGCCGCAGGACATCCAGAAACGGCCGATATCGCCATAGGTGTTGAAATCCCGCACCTTGACCGTGCTGCCCTTGCCGTTGTGCTGGAACACTTTGTCCGACGCATGGCTGGCCGAGCCCCCCACCACACTCATGACTTTGCCCGAGCCACCGAGCATGGTGGCCGCGTCTTCACAAACGTCTTCCCAATGCACGTTCTCGAGCGTGCAATTGCCCTTGCAATGCACGCCATCGGAACCATTGAGGCCCCCATGGATGATCACGTTCTTGAGCACCGCACCATCTTCGAGCAGGAACACCGGCTTCTGCCCTTCGTCATCACAGCTGGCGGCCTGGGCGCTAATGCCGATGCGCTGGAAGCCGTAGTCCTTGGTGGTATTGGCCGGAATGGTGACCGTCGTGGGATTGATCACAGTGCCAGTGGCCGCCGGGATACCGGCAGTCGAAGAGGCGGCTTTTGACGAAGCGGCGACGCTGGAAGCAGTCTTAGAAGAGGCCGCCGCACTGGAAGCAGCCTTGGAAGATGCTGCCGCGCTGGCTGCAGCGGATGAAGCAGCTGCGCTGGAGGCCGCCGACGTGCTGCCAGCATACGAGCACCAGGCCGAGGTGGTGTAGCTATTGCTCGGGAACGCCGAGCCGATGCAGGCAAAGCTGTCCGTCTTGGTGGCGTAAACAAAGCTGCCGGACTTGCCGAGAGCCACCGAGCGGCTGCCCGTCATCGTGCAGATCGCCCCGGTGTTCTGCGCACATTTGGTGTAGCCGGTCGGTGCATCCGAAGCGGCCTGGACGCTGACGGCCGCCAGCGCCAGCAAGGCGCCGGTAATGAAACGGAATTTCATGTCTTGTCTCCTGCCAGGCTATGTTGTGGCCATCACCGGTCCTGGCTCCCGGCAATGTGTCTCTAGCACTGAAGTAATAAGTTCAGTGGCGTGAAATATGTTCCGACGCCCTGTCCAAGTCAAGTCGCAGAGCAGCAGGCTCGGCCACCCACAAGCAGCGCAAGGCCCCGCTGCGTACGAGTGGGAGGTTTCCGGGCAGCCCGCTCAGGCCCGGAATAGTCTGCAGCAGGGGCGCCTGACCCAAAGTGCGCATCCCCACCCCAACCAGGAGAACACCATGAAAACCAGGCATCTCACCGCATCGCTACTCCTCTCGGCCCTGCTCGCCGCCTGTGCGATGCAGCCGCCAGCCCCGGCCAAACTCACTGACGGCACCCTCACCGGCAACGGCGGCATGACGCTCTACACCTTCGACCGCGATACAGCAGGCAACGGCAAGAGCGCCTGTAACGGCCCCTGCGCAACAAACTGGCCGCCGCTCTACGTGGCCGAGGGCGAAGCCCCGAGTGGGGACTACAGCATCGTCACGCGCGACGACGGCAAGAAGCAGTGGGCCTTCAAGGGCAAGCCGCTGTACTACTGGATCAAGGATCAGAAACCGGGCGACCGCACGGGAGACGGCGTGAACAACACCTGGCACCTCGCCAAGCCCTGAAGACCGCAGAAGGATGCGCCAGACACACGCGGGTCTGGCGCCGGCCTCTAAGCCCCTAGCCCCCCACGGCACCGGCCAGATTCACGAATGGCTGCTGAAGCAAGCCCTGAATCGAACGCCAGCCCTTACCCTCTGCTATGGCAGTCGCATGCCCAGGACATGGGAGCGAACCGAATAGCCAAGTTCTTCATAGACGGCCATCGCTCTCTCGTTGAAGGACCAGACCTGCAGACGCATGTCCGCGGCTCCACGTCTCGCCGCCCACTCTTCGGCCAGAGCAACCAGTGCCCGGCCAACGCCCTTGCCTCGGTGCCCTGCGGCGACACCGACAGAGCCAATCCGACCGTAGGTGACGGGCTGCATAAGCGAGCCTGTTTCACTGACAAGGCCGAAAGCGATGAATCCGATGATCCACGCATTCTCCTCCGCAACAAAAATAGCGGAATCCGGAGAAGCAAGGCGCTTCGCCCAGGCGTCTTGAACTCAGGTCCGTGAGGGAGGCTTCGCGGTAAGAAATCACGATGACGCCCAAATCCAGGCATGGCGCCCGGCACCATACTTCCCGAGCGCTCCCGCAAGGCGAATACTTAAGGCCGAACAGATCAAGATGCACCTACGCAGAAGAAGGCGCTCCGCCTGTGGGTTTGCCTTGGTTCATTTTCGCAATCTGGCGATCGTGCCAGCCCGCGAACAAGAGCATCGCGGTGCTGGCACCGATCAACGCCATGCACATATCCCACTGCGTATCCCACTGGTCGCCCTGGGTGCCAAGAAACTCGTCAGCCCCCTGCCCGAGCAGCAGTGCCGCCCACCATTCGACCAGCTCGTAACAGGCACTCACGGCCAGCGCTACGCAGATGCACAGGAAGGCAGCCATTCGCCGGCCGCGCACCCAGGCGCCGCGTAGCAGGATTTCACGCGCCACCATCGCCGGCACGAAGCCCTGCATGAAGTGGCCGAGACGATCATAGGGGTTGCGCGCAAAGCCCAGCCAGTCCTGCAGCCAGAAGCCCAGCGGCACCCGGGCATAGGTATAGGCCCCGCCATAGATCAGGACGAGGCAATGCAAGGCAATGAGGATGTAGAGCAAATCCGTGAGCGGATAGCGCTGGCGGCTGGCCACCAGCACAGCTACTGCAATCACCGCAGGCACGACTTCCATGACCCAGGTGATGCGATCGAAGGGAGCGATACCGGACACGATCAAGGCCAGGACGACCAGGACAGCAAGGCTGCGCGGCAGGGCTTCGGACGAGGTGGCGGACATGGCGAACTCCGGCATGGGCAAGGCGCCAGTGTAGCGCAGCGCCCACCCGGCTATGGCGCAGGCATGCCGGGAAAATCTGCCCGGATCGGATTCAAGGCGCCCTGGAGCCAAGCCCAGGAGGGCCTTTGTCTGCGCGGCAACGCGCGGATTTCAGCAGCGGAAGCGTGCGACAGTCTCCGTCAGGCCGCGAGCGAGATGCTCCAGTTCGCCCGCTGCCTCGCGCCCACGTTCTACGGCAGAGGAACTTACCGCGCTACTCTGGCTGATCTGCTCCACGCGCTGGGCAATCTCGGTAGAGGCGCTGGTTTGCTGGCGCGCCACTTCACTCAGCTCACGCAAATTCTCCAGCGAGCGATGGGCGCCTTCATCAAGCTGGCGCAGTGGGTCGCGCAGGCTTTCGACTTCGCTCACGCCGCTTTCCACCTGCTGCCGTGCCACACCCATTTCACCCGCCGCTTCCCGCGCCTGGCGTTGTACCTGCTCGATCATTCGCTGGATCTGGGAGGTGGCCGTAGCGGTTTTTTCGGCCAGCTTGCGCACCTCATCAGCGACCACGGCAAAGCCACGCCCACCCTCGCCGGCACGCGCAGCTTCAATTGCAGCATTAAGGGCCAGCAGGTTGGTCTGGTCCGCAATCTCGTGGATCACGTTGGCAAAACCGCTGATCTCTTCGGCGCTGCTAACGAGTGCCGTCATCGAGTTGGCGGTGCCATCCACGGTGCTCACGATGTGGCGCACCTCTTCTGCGGCGTGAAGCACAAGGTCGCGTCCACAGGTGGCCGTCTGCGAGGTTTCGTGTGCAACCTGCACCACAGCCTCGGTGCGCTCGGCAGCACTCCACACACTTTCGGTGAGACCACTCACCATCTGCGAAATACCTGCCAGGGAAGTGCTCTGCTGGCTGACTGTTTCAGCCACACCACTGGCCACACCGCTCATGGTGTGGGCGGCTTCCTCTACATTGCGCACACTGGCCTGCACCTCACCAATCACGATGCGCAAGCCCTCCTGCATGCGCGCCAGCGCCATCAGCAACTGGCCCACCTCGTCGGCGGACTGCGGTGCGATCCGCTCGGTCAGATCACCGTCGGCCACCCGGCCGGCTACGCGCACGGCATCAGCCATCGGGATGGCTATCCGGCGTGCCATGAAGAAGCTGGTGACGATGGAAAGCAACAGGGACGCGACCAGAATCGCCGCCGTCATCAGGAGTGCCTGGCGGGCATCCGCTTCGGCAGACTCATAACGCTCACGAGCCGCATCGGTCTGGCTCTCGATGGCCTGACTCATCGCCCGGACGATCTCGCGGAACACGTCGTCAGCGGTCTGCATGCCCGAGCGGCCCATGTTGGGGTCCACGGTCGCCATATCCAGCGCCGTACTCACGGCCTTGCGATAACGCGCCAGACCGCTGGCCACCTCGCCCAGCACGGCACGTTCGGCTTCCCCGATATCGTTTGCAGCGCGGATGGCCTGGACCTGGGAGTCAGTCCGGACGATGGCCGCATCGATGGCCGCGGTGCGCGCAGCCACCTTTTCGGAGGCCAGACCATCCAGCGCCGTGAACAGGCTGTAGGCCTCGGCATGAGCCTGCAGGAGGCCGTTTTCCAGCCCCTTGAGGAGAAGCACATAGTTGAAGCGTTGTTCGAACAGCTCGCGCAGGGCGGCGCCCATTGCGTTGATCGAAATGACACTGCTGGCCCCGAGGAGCAGCATGAGCAGCGCGCACAAGAGCGGTGCAGCGAGCATCCGGTGAATGATCCGCATGAAGCGCTCCCGGTGGGTATCAGGCTAGCGGGCCCGGCAGAAGCCGGCCCCTTCACGCAGGCTCAGCGCTTGTACACGCCGGCACAGACAATGTCCTCGCCGGAGCGCTCGCAATACGCTTGCTTGGGCAAAACCTTTTTGCTGACCGGATCGGTGAATTTGTAGTCCTGCCAGAACTTGCCTTTGCTTTTGGCAAGATCGACACGCTCGCGCACAAACAGCTTGCCGTCCGGATCCTTGAAATCGATCAGCTCCTTGCCGACCATCTTGTCGTTCTGGCCATGGGCCAGCACCTTTCCGGTAGTGTCATACACCACCGGATAAAGATCACGATCAATCCATTTCGGGGCTTTGGCCGTGATCTCGCTCAGCGTCGCCGCGCGGTTGGACTTGAGCGCCGCAACGGTCTTGACCACCATGCTTTCAGCCTCTTTGGCAGAAGCAAACTCATCCGCTGCGTGAGCACTACCGAACGCGGCCAGCCAGGCCACGCACAGGAAGGGAACTGTTTTCATTTTGCCTCCGGGAATCAAGCAGGCCCCACTTGGCCGCTCTCCTAATTAATAACGTCGCCAGCGGCAAGGCTTTGAGGCGCACAAAGAGGCAGCCCCTGCAACTTCATGCCCCCAAGAGGCTCAGGCCAACTCCAGGATGCGCCGGGCAATATCGGGCAGCGCCAGTTGCTCCTGCACGCCGCCCAGGCGCATGGCCTCCTTGGGCATACCGTAGACCACGCAGCTGGCTTCATCCTGCCCCAACGTGAGTGCACCGGCGTCGTGCATTTCCTTGAGGCCGCGCGCGCCATCATCGCCCATACCGGTCATGATCACGCCCAGCGCACTGCTCCCCGCGAGCTTTGCCACCGAACGAAAGAGCACGTCCACCGAGGGTTTGTGGCGATTCACGAGCGGGCCGTCAGCCACCTCCACGGCCCAACCGCTGGCCACACGCACTAATTGCATGTGGCTGCCACCCGGCGCAATCAGGGCGCGCCCCGGCAGCACCCGATCGCCATCCTGTGCCTCACGGATCTCGGGAATACAGAAGCTGTCGAGGCGTTCGGCAAAGGCCGCGGTGAATTTCTCCGGCATGTGCTGCACGATCACCAGCGGCGGGCAATCGGCCGGCATCTGGCGCAGCACGTTCTCCAGCGCCACAGTACCGCCCGTGGAGGTACCGATAGCCACCATGCGGGCGCCCGCACGGGGGGCACGCGCAACAACGGGCTCCGCACTTCGCGCTTCAGGCAGCGCCGATGAAGCGCCGGACGCCGCCTGCAGGCCACGCAGGTTGGCATGTGCCGCAGTGCGGATCGCGGCAAGCAGATCGCTGGTTACATCGTGCAAGAACTGGCGCACACCCAGCCGGGGCTTGGTGATGATGCTGATGGCCCCTGCCGCCATGGCCTGCATGGTGACCTGCGCGCCGCGCTCGGTGTGCGAGGAACAGATCACCACGGGGGTCGGTCGCTCGGCCATGATCTTGCGCAGGAAGGTGATGCCATCCATGCGCGGCATTTCGATATCCAGCACGATCACATCGGGCCAGGCATCACTCATCTTGGGCAGGGCAAACAACGGATCGGCCGCTGTGCAGGCAATTTCCATATCCGCCGCATGGCTGATCAGCTCGCTCACCACCTGGCGCACGATGGCCGAATCATCGATCACTGCTACCCGGATCCGCCTCATTTCCGGCCTCGCGCCCGCTCCATTTCGCTCGGGCTGACGCCTTGCTGCTTGAGCCACACGTCACCGCTCCAGACATCCAGCATCAGCTTGCGGTGACTTTCACCGCCCAGATGCTTGGCGATCAGCGGAATGCCGTAACGCTCCAGCTGGGCCAGCCCCATCTCGATGTTGCGCTCGCCCACATTGGCTTCGCGACGCTGCGCAATGTCAGCAAACATGTTGGCGCCGCCAAAGAGCTTGGCCTGGAACTCCTCGGGCTCGGCGGCGACCCGCATGATGTGGCCCATGAACATCTTCATGGCCTCGTCGCCATAGCGCCCGTCGTAACTTCCCCCCTCAGGGATCACCCCGCGCGAGGGCAGCATGAAATGGCACATGCCCCCCATCCGCAGCCTAGGATGCCACAGGGTGATCGAAACACAGGAGCCCAGCAGAGTGACGATACGCGTATCTGCACCACCGAAATGGAAGCCCCCGGGATTGAGGAACACCTCCTGGATGCAATCCGGGCGCTCATTGAGGAATCCGGGCGGAGTGAAGGATTGGGCTGCCATGGTGAAACGAAGGTATTCAAACAGATTTCAGGACTGCAGCCAGCCACGTGCGGGCGGCTGGCCAATGCCCCGCTCCGCACATGGGCCACTCAGAAGGTTCAGGCGGCGAGTGTTTCCCCCTCCCGGTTGTCCTGCAGGCTGCCGTGCAGTGCGCCGAGTGCAGCGAGTTCATCGAGCGAGAGCACGTGATTGACGCTGAGGATGATCACGAACTGCTCGCCAACCTTGCCCATGCCTGAGATGAAGTCCGTGCGGATGTTGGCGCCGAAGGCTGGCGGGGCTTCGATGCGGTTGGCCGGAATATCCTGCACCTCGCACACGGCGTCCACGATCACGCCGATATCGTGACGCTCGCCTTCGCCCCCGCCGATCTCGATGATCACGATGCAGGTGCGCCGGGTGATCTGGCAGCCTCCGCGGCCAAAGCGCGCCGAGAGATCCACCACCGGCACCACCGCGCCGCGCAGATTGATCACGCCGCGAATGTGCTCGGGCATCATCGGAATGGTGGTGAGCTTGCCGTACTCAATGATTTCCTTGATCGACAAAATGCCGATGGCGTAGAGCTCGCCGCCAAGCAGGAAGGTAAGGTACTGATGACTCTGCTCGTCGGCCAGAGTGGCTGCGAGCGGGCCTGCTGGAATGATGTTGGCCATGATGCCCTCCCTTCCTTTAGAAGCGCACGAATTCCTTGTCGCCCGGCTCGCCACCGGAGCCAATGCGTACGGTGTGGCGCGTGGAGCGCATGGCCTTGTCGACCACCCCGGCACTCGCCGCCCCGCCCGCCAACTTGAAGAAGGCCATCAGCTGCTGCAACTGCTCGGCCTGGCCACTCATTTCCTCGGCCGTGGCCGCCAGCTCTTCAGACGCCGAGGCGTTTTGCTGGGTGAGCTGGGAGAGCTGGGAAAGGGCGGCATTGATCTGCCCAACGCCGCCCGATTGCTCGGTGGATGCGGCAGCGATCTCCTGCACCAGTTCAGAGGTCTTCTGGATCGAGGGCACCATTTCATCGAGCAGCTTGCCAGCCTTCTCTGCCAGCTGCACCGAGCCGCCGGCCAGTTCGCCAATTTCCTGCGCGGCCACCTGGCTGCGCTCGGCCAGCTTGCGCACTTCAGCAGCCACCACGGCAAAGCCCTTGCCGTGCTCTCCGGCGCGCGCGGCTTCGATCGCGGCGTTGAGCGCCAGCAGATTGGTCTGGTAGGCAATGTCGTCGATGATGCCGATCTTGTCGGCAATCTGTTTCATGGCGAGAACGGTTTTTTCGACCGCCTCACCGCCCTCGCCGGCTTCACGTGCGGCCTTGATGGCCATGCCGTCGGTGACCTTGGCGTTATCTGCGTTCTGGGTCACCGAGCTGCTCATCTCTTCCATCGAAGCTGAGGTTTCCTCGACGCTGGCAGCCTGCTCGCTGGAGGCTTGCGAGAGAGACTGCGAGGTAGCACTGATCTGGCCGGAGGCGCCGGTGAGGCTGTCGGCCGCAGTACGCACCTCGGTGATGATCTGGGCCAGCTTGGCGCTCATTGCATCCAGCGAGCCCAGCAGCATGCCTACCTCGTCAGTGCTGTCTGCCTTGACCGTGGCGGTGAGATCCCCCTGCGCGATCCGGTTGGCCACCTCAAGCGCCTGATTGATCGGCCGGGTGATGCTGCGGGTCACGATCCAGGCCGCCAGGCCCGCAATCAACAAGGCGCCTAAGAACACCACCAGCACCAGCAGCTTGGTTTGCTCGGCCAGTTTCTCGGCGCTATGCCCATCCTCCTCCATCAGCTTGACCTGGAATTTGATCAGGTCATTCACGGCGTCCATGTAAGCGGCCTGGGTCTTGCGCAGCTCACCGAAAATGGTGGCTACTGCGTCGGCACGCCGGTTTTCGTTAACCGCCTTGATCACCACATCCTGCTGGGCGACATAACCAGCCCGCGCTACATTCACGACCTTGAGCAGCTCAATGCCCTTTTCGGAGGTAATGTTTTTCTCGAGCTTTTCGAGGCTGTCGCTAATGCTCTTGCGCAGCAGGGGAATCTGGTCCAGTTCGGCCTTCACCGCATCCGGCTTGTCGGCCAGCACGGCGTTGCGCAGACGCCGGGCCACCGTATTGAGGTCATTGATGACATTGTTGGACCATTCCGTCTTCGGGAAGCGGTCATTCACCATCACATTGACCATCTCGTCGAGCGCGACGACGCGGGTGTAGGCCAGGATGGAGATGATGCCCATCATGGCTACGACCAGACCGAAGCCGACGGCCAGCTTTACTCCGAGTTTCAGATTCTTGAACATGATCCAGCTCCTCCACATTAAAGCGATTGACTGCGGCGTCAGGCACTGGCCGGGCTGGCCGTGCGCTGGGCGCGCTCCTGATCAGCGGCAAGCGCGATCAGGGCCGGTACATCCAGGATGAGGGCGACTTCGCCGCCCCCGAGAATCGTCGAGCCGGCCACCCCGCGCAGGTGACGGAAGATGCGGCCGAGCGGCTTGATGACGGTCTGGAACTCGCCCATCAACTCATCCACCACCAGGCCTGCTTTCTGCGTGCCGTAGCGCACCACCACCACGTTTTCGCGACGCCCGGCAAGCCCGCCAAGCTCGAGGAATTCGCGCAAGCGGATGCACGGCAGCACTTCACCGCGCAGGTTGATGTAGCGGCTGCCAGCCTTGTCGGCCGACAGTTCGATGCACTCCTCGACCATGTCCAGCGGCACCACGTAGGCTGCGCCGGAAACGCCCATCAGGAAGCCATCGATGATGGCCAGAGTGAGCGGCAAACGGATGCGGAACAGGCTGCCGACGCCTTCACTACTCTCAACCTCCACCGTGCCACGCAGGGATTCGATACCGCGTTTGACCACGTCCATACCCACCCCGCGGCCAGAGAGCTTGCTCACCTGATCTGCGGTGGAAAAACCGGGCTCGAAAATGAGGCGATAGATGTCCTGATCGGGAAGCTCGGCGCCGGCTGCGATCAGGCCGCGCTCGATCGCCTTGGCGCAGATCCGCTCCCGGTTGAGGCCGCCGCCATCGTCCGAGATCTCGATCACGATGCTGCCTGACTCGTGATAGGCGTTCAGCCCCACCGTGCCACGCTCGGGCTTGCCACGCGCACTCCGCACATCCGGGGCTTCGATGCCATGATCGATCGCGTTGCGCACGAGGTGCATCAGCGGATCGCCAATCTTGTCGACCACGCTCTTGTCGAGCTCGGTTTCCTCACCCGAGATGCGCAACTCGATGTTCTTGTCCAGCTCCTTGGCCACATCACGCACTACACGCTGGAAGCGGGTGAATACCTCGCCGATCTGCACCATGCGCAGGCGCAAGGCGCTCTCGCGCACCTCCTCGACCAGGCTGGAGATGGTGGCGGTGGCTTCGAACAGGGCACTGTTGCGGGTGCGCTGGGCCACCATCGCAGCAGCCGAGCCGGCAATCACGAGTTCGCCAACAAGGTTGATGAGATGGTCAAGCTTGTCTGCCGGCACGCGGATCAGCTGGGCTTCAGCAGCACGCTTCTCTTGCGCCTTGACCTGCTTCACAGCGGCAGCCTCAACGATCTCTTTCTGAACCACCTGCTGGCTGACGAGAATTTCTCCCAGCGGTTGCAGCGCTGTTTCCAGCGGCTCACCGGCACTCTCCTCGCGGCTCTGGATCTGCAGGCTATCGAGCAGCTCCTGACGGGTGATCGCCCCGGCCGCCACCAGGATCTCGCCGATCCGCAGATTGTCTTCTGGCAGACTCATGACCAGCTCGATGTAGTCGGCCAGCTTGCTGTCCGGCGGCAGGATATGGAGCAAGCAGCTATCACGCACGAACTCGAATACGCGCTCGATCTTTTCCTTGCTCGTGTCAGCACGAAAATCAATCTCACAGCCCAGATAACAGGATTCAGGATCCATGCTGGCCGCGGCCGGAATCGCGTCCACCAGCGTAGTGATATGCACGATTTCGCCGAAGCTGGCGAGGTAGCGGATGAATGACAGCGGATCCATGCCTTCACGCAGCACGTTCTCACCGAAACGGATCGAGATGTGCCAGCAATCGTGGCCGATCAGACTGCCCGTACCCTGCTGCAGCGGCAGTTGCACGGCGGCATTGGCCGCAGCGGCCTCCGGCTGACCGCTGATCTGGCGCATGCGGGCCAGCAGTTCGGCGCCGATGGCGTCCATGTCTGCAGAAGGATTGGCGGTGTGATCCGGGATCAAGGGCAAGAGGGCGCGCAAGTGATCCACGCTGCCAAAGAGCGTATCGAGCAGCTCGGGCGAGATCGCCAGGCGCCCCTCGCGCACATCGTCGAGCGCGTTTTCAAGCACATGCGAAAAACGCTCGATGAAACCGCATTCGATGATGCCGGCGCCACCCTTGATGGTGTGCACCGCACGAAAGATCGCATTGATCAGATCCGCGTTGAGCGGATCGTTCTCAAGCGCAAGCAGGCTCTCGTCGAGCAGCGCCAGCAATTCCGTGCATTCGGCCATGAAGGCCTCGCGGACCGGATCCATGTTCAGGCCTCCCGGGCCGCTGCGGCCCTGTGTGAATCAGCGTGCATCAGCATCGGGTCGCCAAACCAGCGGGCGAGCCCAAGCAGATCGAACACTTCCTGCACCTCGGCGCTGTGAGCCACGATGGCCAGATGGCGCTGACGACGCTGCGCTTCGCGCTTGGCCAGCACCAGCACCTGCAAACCAGCACTATCGAGTTCATCCACACGCGAAAGATCAAGCTCCAGCAACTCGGTTTCTTCCAGCCGCTGCAGGAGCTGGGCCTTCAGCTCACCCGCGTTGTAGATCGTGATGCCGCCCACCGGCGTCATCTGCTGCGTTCCACTTCCAGGCATGCCACTCTCCTCGCTCAGAACAGCTCGACCTTGGGGCCACCACCACCAGCAGAGGGCGAATTGCCCAGAGCCGAAGCATGGGCATCGCGCTGCTCATCCATCACGTAGTTCGCAAACATGTCGTCCAGTGTGTCGGCCAGTGGCACCAGCGTAGGTGCCTCGGCACAGGCCGGATCAAGCACGCCGGCCATCTGTTCCAGGTGTGCGCCCAACTTGCCGATCGCCGCCAGCACGTGTTCGACCTGCTGACGCGTCACGTCCTGAAACTGGATATCGGCCATCACATCCATGAAGGTGCGGGTCAGCGCCTCGCTGGTGGTGCGCAGTTGCTCCACCGTCTCCCCTTCGCGCATCACGAAATAGCCGTAGCGCGCGCCCATCTCGATCAGCTGACCAGAGAACTCCTCCAGGGTCTCGACTTCTTCCTTCTGCACGTCATGTGCCATGCGCTGGGCGAATTGCTCTTCGACACGGGAGGCCACTTTCAGGATGCCCTCGCGAATCTGCACGACCGCGTGCTCGGTCTGCACCGAGAGCTTACGTACCTCATCGGCGACCACCGCGAAGCCACGCCCCGCCTCACCAGCCCGCGCGGCTTCAATCGCCGCATTCAAGGCAAGCAGATTGGTTTGGCCAGCCACATGCTTGATCAGATCCACGAGAGATTCCAGCGAGCGCGCATCGGCGACGATTTCCGAGATGCGGCGATGCTCGTCCTCGCTGTCTGTCACCCGGTCAGCGATATAGCGCTGCATTTCCTCGACCCGCCGGGTGTTCTTATCGAGCCCGGCACGCGAGTTCTCCATCATCATTTCGGATTGCTGGTTGAAAGCGCCGATGTAATCGTTCATTTCAGTCAGGTGTTCGTCCACCTTCTGCAGGCGCTCCATGATGCGCAGTGCGGCCGCCTCGGTTGCCACCGTTACCGCCCCCAGTTGCTTGTGCACCACCCCCTGGAAAGCAGGAAACCCCAGCAGCTCTTCACGCACCGGGTGCACCCGGCGCAGCCAGACACTATGGAATTCCCCCTCGACCTGCTCTCTCTGAGCCGCCAAGCCAAAGGCCGGATCGCGAAAAAGCAGGAGCGAAGCAATAAACTGCACCGCAAACGCACACAGCACGGCGCCCTCCACCACCAGCAACGCAGCCCCACGCGGACTTAGCCCGAACCAGTCTTGCAGGCGCGGGTTGAACCAGTCAAAGCCCAGCCAGGCCAGAAAGCCGATCACCGCTGCCGTGCCCAGCGACACCAGGGACACGCGCAGGATGAAACAGCGATGGCAGTTGAGTGGCTGCGGGGTGTTCATTTCATGACCAGCTTGATGGTGCCGAGCAGTTCGTCAGCCGTCACAGGCTTCACCAGCCAGCCCGAAGCACCGGCGGCCTTGGCCTCGGCACGCTTGGACTGCTGCGACTCGGTGGTCAGAAACAGGATCGGTACGAACTTGAAGAGGGGCAACTGACGCACGGCGCGGATGAACTCAAGTCCATTCATGCCCGGCATATTCAGATCGGTGATGACCAGATTGGGCTTGAGCCCCGAGTTGAGCTTGCCCAATGCTTCGTCGCCCGAAGCTGCCTTGCTGACTTCATAACCCGCCTTGGCCAGGATGCTGGACGTACTCAGTAGCACGGTTGCCGAATCGTCCACCAGCAGGATCGACTTCATGATGTCCCCCGTTGAGCTTCACCGGATCAGGCGGACAGATGCGCCCGGTCTCCTGAAACCTATCGGCAAGGCGTCCGGCGACTGAAGTGGAACTGTTACTTTTTGAGACGCAAACTAGGCTGCTTGCCCATCAGGACAGTAAGGCCAAACAAAAAGGGCCACCCCACGGGGTAGCCCTTGTTCGTTCCTGCATTACGGCGCTCAGTCCTTGCTGGCTGCCAGCTGCGCACGCAGATCCGGCTCCTGAATGGTCAGCAGAAGTTTGTCGACGCGATGTCGATCCATATCCACGACTTCAAACCGCATCCCCATGCATTCGAAGTGGTCTGCGACGCGCGGCACTCGGCCCAGCATATGCATCACAAAGCCGCCAATGGTGTGGAAGCCACCACTTTCACTGCCCGGCAGCTCATCCACCTCGAAGAAATCATGGAAGCGCTCCACGCTCATTGATGCTTCGATCAGCCAACTGCCATCCTCACGACGGATCGCATCAGAATCCGGCTCCTCGTCATCAGCGGGCAATTCCCCGACGATGGAGGTCAGCACATCGGTCAGTGACACCACGCCTTCGAGCTCACCGTACTCGTCCACCACCAGCGCAAACTGCACGCGAGTCTTGCGGAAATTTTCCAGCAACTGCGAAGTCGTCACGGTCTCCGGCACATACAGCGCCGGGCGGATCGCCGACTCTACATCAAGCACTTCGCCAGACAGTGCAGGCTTGAGCAGATCAGCCACATGCAGCACGCCCAGCACATTCTCCAGCCCACCCCGACACACCACCAGGCGGCCGTACTCGGTATCCGCGATCGTATTGCGCAATTCCTGCGGCTCTTCAAGATCGACGAAATGCACGTCCTTCCTCGGCGTCATGATCGTACCAATGCGCTGCTCGTCGAGCCGCAACACGTTCGAAACGATCTCCTGCTCGCTCTCGTGGAACACTCCGGCCTCAGCGCCCTGCTCCATCAGCACCTTGATCTCTTCATCGGTCACCGGTGGCTCGTCGGAACGGCGCGCATTGAAGGGGCGCAAGATCACGTCACCGGACACCGAAAACAGCCACACTAGCGGACGCGTAGCGCGGGCCAGGCCGGACATCGGGCCGGCGATCACCGCCGCAATCGACTCCGGAGCCAGCAAAGCCAAGCGCTTGGGCACCAACTCGCCAATCACTACCGACAGATAGGTGATCAACACCACCACGAAACCCACCGAAAGTGGACGAGCGTAATGCTCAAGGGTGGAAAAGCCTGCCAGCCACTCGGCAATCGGCACCGCCAGAGCGTCTTCACCCACTACGCCGCTGAGAATACCGATCGAAGTGATCCCCACCTGAACAGTGGATAGGAAGGAGGAGGGATCATCATGCAGGCGCAGTGCCACTTTCGCGCCCAGCGAGCCTTCGTCGGCCAGCTTCTGCAGCCTCGCCTTGCGCGAGGACACGACTGCTATCTCAGCCATGGCAAAAATGCCATTCAGCACGATCAGCAGCAACAGCAGAAAAACCAGATTCATACATATCGCCGGCCTGATCCGGCGAGGTTTTCACAAGCGTCGAAGAATAACACGCCGCCCTTCCGACCGCCTACGGCCCCAGATTGAGCGGCAACCACTTCCGAAGCTTGTTCAGAATCAATCGGTTGCAAAAAATGACGGATAACCCTAGCCGAAAAAAAGGGTTTACCCTAGGATTCGCCTCCCGCTATCCACGAACGCCACCAAAACATGTCTTTTCACATCGAATCAACCAGTTACTGCGCAAATGGCCAAGCGCCGCGCTGGTCCTGGTGGATCCGTGGCGTACATGGCAGCAGTCGTTATGGAATCGTCGGCACCGACGAAGATGGTGATGGTCTCTATCTCTTCATCCACCGGGGCAATCAGGCGCCCGAGCGCCAACCTCTGCTGGGACCAGAACAATTCTCGCTGGCAGGCAAGAGCTGTCGCACTGAAGCGCTCCATCAGGTTTCGCACGCTCTGAAAACACTGGGCTGGAATCAAACCGCCTGAGCCACATACTGGAGCCGTGGCCGCCAGCCAATAGCGCCACTTCAGCCGCCTGACACAGGTCAGCGTCTCCCGGAAAGATGCCAGCGCCTTCTCAGCCCGACAGCCGCTTCACAGCCACTCCGGAAATGAAAACGGCCGGACCAACATTGCGTTGATCCGGCCGTTGTATCTGGTCGGGGTGAGAGGATTCGAACCTCCGGCCTCTACGTCCCGAACGCGTTTTGACTGCTAAAACCGTGCCCCGGGTTAAGGGCAAAACCAATATAAAACATTCACTTACAAAAAACAACGCCTTCAAACTTTCCGTCAAAATCAGTGGCAATTTCGAAAAAATGCCACCAATTTGCCACTAGTTTTTCCGATTCCAGTGCCCTGCCATTAAATCGCCACTGGATACTCGGTATAGGCGCAAGTTCGAGCATAAAAACAAACCACTTTAGACAGATTACGACGACTACGTAGAGGGGGGCTTATTGGCCAGCTTCATCAAACGAACCTGGCTCAACTCCTTCAACGGGCCGCCAAATGTCGTGTATAGCGCCTCTTCCAAGTCAGGTCTTAACAATAGTTCACAGCCTTGCGTTGAGTAGCACTCAACATTCAACTCATCTCCCCGCAAACGCCACGTCCGCAACACAAGTGCTGGAGCTCCATTTTCGTCCGTCCACCGAAGTGGTGCTCCAAATACAGGGGGCTGCAGCTTAGCTTTGTGTCGTAAAGCTAGAGGCGGAACGAGCGCTAAACACTCGCCTAGCCAATCGTTAGCAGCAAACAGCTTTACTAGTTGCGGAAGCCTAGCGTTTTCTCGCGCCTCTTCCTCATCAAAGTCTTCCCACCATGGTTGCATGTCACTACAACCAAAAGGACCTGCCGAACAAGGAACCGTCCCGTCTACCTCGGTACGAACAACTCCAGCGACTAACTCTGCACATCTATCTGGAGCATCCCACCGCTGACTTTCAGAATGGAAGTAGTGCTTTTCTCGGATTGCAATTCTTATCCAACGACTGTATTTGGGCGCATCCTCTGACATCCGAAAAATAGGTTCAACTGCGCGAGAGGCCTCAGTCGGAAAAGGCATGGCTGGGCGTGGTCCAAGGCTGGCATGCAAAGCGATACGTGTTAATAAATCGGGAAGGACTATCTGGAGTATTTCATAGTCGAGCTCACTATTCCACTGACCGGTAACCCACAGATGTGCCCGCAAACCGCAGAGGGTTTCGTCAAGAACCGAAACAAGCAATTCAGATACCCACAAAAACACATCAGCCGATGGTCGGCATTTGAGGCCTCGTCCGCTCATCAGCCTTAGGTGCTCCTGCATCAATTCTTTGAAATGCTCGTTATCAATATCAGGATGCTGCATCCTCCTAGCAACAATACTGGGAAGGTCAGGCCATACTTCGGCGAGGATAGGCAAGCATTCCCCAACATCACCGTACTGAGCAAGCATGAGCCCCCGGCGTGAGGGAGCTTCATCGAGGCTCAAAGCTGGGAAAAATGGTGCGTCCTCATAAATTCCATTTTCCCCCAAAAGCAAAATGGCCAATTTAGAAAGACTCCACGATTTAGATTTGGCATAGGCACGTAATAAATTTTCATTAAACGAGATGATGCTTGTTACGTCCCAGGGAGACTGATACAGCAGTTGAAGCACCGCCTGAACAGAAGCTACAGTGGTACAACTAGTTAGAAACCAGTTAACGGGTCGCCTCAATATTTCGCCGTGCCGCTCAAGGAGCCGTACAAAACCTGCCAATGCCGACGTTCTTCTTGGGATTGATGGGTCAGTCGAGCGAACTAACAATAGTGCGACCAGCCCCTCATCCAAATTCCAGTCAGAATCATCATCAACCTCCAGCGGCTCAAAGTACCAAGTACTTCCTGTTAAAGGCAGCCGTGCAGCCATGACATCGAATGCCGCCTCCCATGCATTGGTAGCAGTGTGCACATCGCCCCACAATGCAATCTGTTGAACGAGGTGCTTAGTTAATCCGTTGAAATTGCCAAGACGAAGTTTGCGTGCTGTTTCATTTGCCAGAGCCTGAAGGGCATTGATTTTGTCTAGCTCGAGTGCTCGTCGAATAACAGATGCAAGCTCACGGTCACCAAAATTGAGCCAACCCCGTCCTCCTCGCGCGGAAGTGAACTCAAGTACATAAGCAACTGCCGCAAGCCTCGAATGCCCCGCATTTTCAAGACACTGAGCCAGCAAACGGATAGGGTGTGGTATTGATGAGTAGCTCCATCCCGTCACCTCGTGCACAAGAAAATACAGGATGCGCAGTGCTTGAACTTCCTCTCCGCGCTCCACCATCTCCGATAGTGCATAACTGAGCGGTAGCGTAAGTAGTCCGTACATACTTGTCTCATCTACTCGCTCTTTAGCTATACGACGAACGACAGTAATGATGTCAACCATCGAAAAAGTAATAGGGAACACAGGTCGAGTCCCCAGAGCAAGCTCAGTCTCTTCAGCCAAGACGGATGCCCCCCTCTGAATCTCGCGAGCCCCCCCCTGCGTTATTGAGGATGAGCGTAGGAACTGAAGGCCATGGCGTTCAGCGAAATCTTGCAATGGAGCTACGGAGCTAGCTGAGTAACTACGGGAGTCGTTCTGCGCTTGCCCACTAAGACACGTAAAGCGGTCTTCCAAATACACGGGCGCAGACTGAGCAAGTCTTTCTAACGAAGCGAGCCGCTCACGAACCATCTTTTCACCTTCGCCTTCGTACTCAATCTCGAAGAGAAGCGTCTCCCACAACGCATTTACTATCAATGGGTCAGCAGTTTCAACCACTTTATTTAAAACATCTTCAAGAGCACCCAACTCCATCCATGACGGCCCCCCAACATCGGCCGCAAAGCTTCGGCTAAGCGTCATTACTGCACGTATTTCGTCGACGTCAAGCAACGCACGAAACCACGCGTTCGGAGCGTTCTTAGTGCCTCGGTGGTCGGTATGACGCAATACAGCACTCAACAGCGGTTGAAGTCGAACCAATCCATGCAGAGCTGCTTTGCCGGGAGCCTCTTTCAAGGCGGAAACACTATCAAGAATGTCAAATAGCGCGGCATCTTTACGAAACGTGTAAGCAGTCAGAAATTGTGCCGCTTTTCTCCAATGTTCAACCGCACGTTGTCGGTTACCCACGGCGGAATGCATGCGAGCCAACCGCATGCGAAACTCAGCATGAGTGCTGTAGTACGTACCAGACGCCTCCTCATCCTCAAGTTGTTTCTCAAGAATGGTGGTAATTGCATCGGTAGCCTGAGGGTTGCCGATATGGGATAAAAGGATAGAAAAGAAGGCGCCAGCAGTTATTGGCCCGCCATCTTCTCTGTCGAAATGCGTAGCAGTTTTGCTGCGCGCCTCGAAGAGACTCTCGAGCGCCAGTTGCCAATCCTGTGCGGACCTGAGCAGCAACAAGCCGCGGCCAACGCTTTCCATGATGACGCCCCGCGAAAAGTACAGGTCACATGCTCGCGGAGTCCCAACAAATGGCCGAGTATCGACAGTCAGCTCCTGAAAGGCAGCGACCACATCAAATTCGGAATTTTCCGCAGCCAGCCCTTCGGCAACAGAAATATTAATAACAAAGCGGACCCAGCAAAGATACCAACCCGCCCCACGCACAAGCGGCAACATGTCATTCAGTTCAGTACGACCTCGTTCACTCCTCCCCAAGAGCCGCACCGTAGCCACCCAAGCCCGTAGGCTAGAGGTTTCAGGCTGCTCTTTTGTCGCCGACAAAAATGCGTTCAGCTCTGATTTTTTTACAGGCGCGTCAAAAGCTTCCTGAAGCGACGCCCCTGCATCGAGACACCAAAGCACCTCATCTAATGTGGTCGCATAGGCTAGAGCTTGGCCGGCATATGAAGGCATGGGGCCACAAAAATCAAACTCTGCTTTGGCTGCGTCAGAAAGCCCTAGCAAAAGAGCGCAGGCGGTTCCCGGCGAGAGCGCAAACGCCCCACGGTATTCGGGTTTTGCTCTGTTGACGAGTTGGCGCACTGTCGATGCAGAACAGCTCTCAATCAACAAATGCGCCAGTTTCCTAATAAATCCAGAGGTTACTTGATTGCCGGGGTTGCTTAGGAATGCAAGAGAAATACGAAGAACTCTGTAATACTGCCCCAAGTGTAAACGCCCACGAATAGCATCGAGGTAGCTTTTCTCGGTTGAAAGGAGTGTCCCAAGAGCATCAAAGTTTGATGAGTATGAATCTTCACTAGAAAAATCCGAGACAGGAAGACTGATGTACTCTCTCCAAGGAGCCGAAGCGCCTGCTGCATCAACAAGCGCACAAACGGACAGTCCTTCCTCCCTCTCCAGCGTAGCTCTCCCGTCAAAAAGGAGGCGTTCAGAAGTACTTTGAGGCCCGAATATGGAAAGAAATGTCTTCCAAAACTCCTTCCAATTGTTGTTTCCTTCGGAGAAGCACGCGTCCAAAGCCCGCCACAGTTCCCCAATCCTCATTAACGCGGGCCAATCGACGTTGCGTGCAGCAACGTCTGCCGCAAGTTCCAAATTACGCTCTATTGCAATCCGCGGATGTCCATGCTCAACACTGACGCTAACGAAGTCAGAAGCAATTTTCTGAAGAATCTCCGTCGCTCTTCCTGACCGACGCATAACAGGAAGCGAAAATCGATAGCTCTTTGCGTCAGCAAAAAAATTCTTTGACTCCAACCAAGTCGCTACAGGCTGAAGAATCTTCGCCACGGAACTTCCGCGCCTCTCAATTTCCGACATCATGAAGCGTCGAAAACTTTCGTGAAATACGCGCACACCGCCCTGCGTAGACGCTTGCGACAACACGGGAGACATAGTTGCAAGCGCACCTGCAACTCTATCTTCAAGCAAAGGTCCAACAATCTCTTGGACTTCAACAGCAGTAACTGAGAAATCGAGAACTCCAAGCACATCAGCAATAGCTTGGGCTTCTTTACTTGATGAGTCGTAGAGGTGCTGGTAATAGCGAGAAATATCCCCCTCTATCTCAGGAGCAGACTCAAGCCACTCCACAGGAGAAACAATTTCTGTCGAACGTAAGCCACTAACTAGTGCTCGGCTAAGATAGCGCGCATAGAGGGGATTACCTTCCGACCTTTGCGCAAGAGTATCAAACACAGCACGGTGCTGCTCTTCCTCATCTAAACCTAGGTCACACAGAGCGCCCGAAACACCTAATGCGACAGAAAACTCTTCTATTTCCTGACGTCCCCAAGGAGCCAAATAGTGTTCAATCACGGTCTGCTCGCCCGCACCACGAATCGCGTCGAGGTGACTACCTGGTTGTGAGCCGACAACCAATGTCACGCCCTCAGGAAGGCGCAACGTAGCTAATTTCTCAACGATATCAGTCTCGGAATCACTAAGCGAAGTAGAACCAGCCACTACACGCGCGATATGGTCCATCCCATCAACGATGACGACAACACGCCGTCCGTCTTGCGCTGCGTACTCGAGCATCCTCTCGAACTCTTCCAAACCGGCTGCGTAAGTACATTCATGGGCGGCAGAATGGCGTTCTAGAGCGTCCCGTAACTCCCCCATCAAGTTGCCAATAAAAACATCGGTCATCACACGGCGCTCGACTAATTCGTCACCCGGCTCAAGGAAACAGTAGTGACGCGCTACAACAATGCCAGATGCCTCTAAATCTTCAGAGAGTTGAGTCAGTAACCAAGACTTACCAGAGCCAGGCCCAGACAGCAGTAAATGAATTCCTCCAGCAGAGACAGCCTCCATCAATTTGTTACGCGCAGCTGTGCGCTCTTGCATAATGGCTCTGTCAATCGGGAACGCCTGAGCGACACGACCGAAGTCTGTACGAATACCCAGACGCCGAACAAAATCAATCTTCGTCAGAGTCTCGCCAGTAGTACGTGCCGTCGTCGCTATATATACAGCCAGTGCAGCCACATCCTCAACGCGCCGAGCATCATTTGGATATCGCCCAATCCCTACCCCATTCTCAAGAATTCCTAAGACAAGTTTCTCAAGTGGGCCGGGAGCATCCAAATCCAAAGACGCGAATGGAAGCCCGACTTCAATAACAAAATACTGACAAAATCGCAGCACATCCTCTCGGCTCACTCCCCCTGCATCTATCAATTTTTGATGTGCGTTAGGAAATACTAGCCCTTTATCGCGTGGCCACAACGTTGAAGCATCAAGCCTCAACTGCACCGTTGCGTACCCATCAAACGTACCAGAAACATCCGATAAAATTAATAATTTAACGAGCTCGTCATCTAACTCAGGAGCGCCCCAAGTGGCACACAAGCGATACTCGTCCGCATGAGTTTCGCCCTCATCGATGAAGGTCCTCACCAACCGGTCAAATCGTAATGACGAGCTGACATCATTAAAATCATTAAACGATATGCAGCGGTTTGGCTGCACACTTGACTTAACTTGCATGCGCAGCCGTTGCCCACCTATGCACGTTTCGACGTCATCGAAGCGGTCGTCACCAACCACTTTTTTGTCGATAACGATTCGGTCAAACCCTATAATCAATCCTTTGATAAGCAGGTAAGCAGTGAATATATCTTGATAGACATATCCTCGATGGGCAGCAGACAACCCGCTAGCATATCCAGATGAATTATTAATCATTTCTTAAAGGCGGCATCCATTAAGCATTCAGAATAAGTCTGACCCACATTTCCACATGGAGGATTCATTACATATGAATATTAAACCCATCCAATCTTGGATAGTTTTGATATTTCTCATTGCCCCCAGAGCGCCTCGTAATTCTGGCTGTATTTAAAAGGGCGATGCTGTCGCTCACCTTGCCCATCTAAGCAGATGCACAGTAATGGAGTGGCCTTTCAGCTCGAACTCCGCGACGCGGACTTGCTCCGGGACGTCCTCGCCCTGCAGCCTTTTGAGCGCACGTAACAGGCACCGTTTGAACTCTCGTGGCTCACAGTCTTGCCCGCAGTATCGCTTCAAATCCGCCAACATAAGGGGATAAGGGCCTGCGTGGGTTTGATAGAAGCCCGCCAACCACGCCGCGAGCCCAGAAAACTGATGCAGCGCAGCTTCCGCGACGTGGGTCCAGGCATTGACTCCAAAGAGTTGAGCAACACACTTGTGAACCCGAAACTCAATCGTTCCAGCCCCGCGCTCGCTTTGCGCACTCTCATCAAAGACCACTTCGACGAGTCGTGGCAACGGAACATCCCGCCGCTTATAGCGAACCCTCAATAGCGCAGCATTGAGTCGAATTAGGCTTGCACGAATGGCTGCCCGGACTTGCTCACCGTAACTTACCCCCAACTGTTGAGAGAACTGGTAGAACGACGAGTGAATCCACGCAGATTCTGGGCCAGCGGAGCCGGGTAGCCTTGTCTGGAGAGTTCGGCGAGCACGCCCGCTGCTATCAAATCGTGCTTCCAAGTCAGCGCTGGAACCCACGTTGCGCTTCGCGTTTCACCCCAGTCCTTGCCCGACTTGGCATCAATGTCTGCGTAATCTCGAAGCAGGCGAGCGCCCGCTTCCGAAAGCACAACCGCCTGGCCAGCGCCTTCAGGCAGTCTGCGCACGAGCACCAGTTTGCGTTCCGCCCAACTGCGCACGAGCCGGTTCGCGCGGACGCTGGCGTGCTCTTGCGTTCGCCAAAAGAGCTTGCCCAGCTCGGGCGCCCGCAGCCAGCCGAAGCGGTGGAGCAGGCTGAGCCCCTTGAGGTCGTTTTGTACTCGTTGAGCCTGGCTGGAGATGTGGACGGCGGGCGCGGGTTGGGGAGCTGTGTTCATACTCCGTATAGCGCCTACACCCACGCATCTCATGCCTGCCGGGTGTTGTTTCACCTGTTTGTCGGCCGATCGGCCGGCAAACAGGTGAAAGCCGCCAGGGTCGGACTTCGTCCGAGCTTTCGCCCTGGGTCGCGGCAAGCCGCTCCTTGCCGGGCTGCGCGGCCCCTTCGGTGCCTTACGGGGCAGCAGGTCCCCGTTGGTCTTCGACCACCCCTGCGGGGCCGCTTCGCGGACGGGTCTGGCGCTTTTCCCGCTCGCTCCCGCGACCGTCGTCTTCGCTACGCTCGACTGAAAACCACCAGACCCGCCCCCTTCGGGCGGGGCCCCGCTGCCGGGCTCTGCCCCCACCTCGACTCATCGGCCAACTCGCTACGCTCGCAGATGGCCTCTTCGCTTCGGCGGCTCCCCCGCCAGGCTGCTGCCTGGACCGGGGCCTGCGGCCCCCAAGCTGCTCGACTCCACCGCCCAACTCGCCTTCGGCTCGCAAGTGGGCGGCGGCGCTCCGCACTTGGCTCCCCCGCTTGCTGCCCATTGATGCTCCTAACACCTGGCTCTATCCGGCAGGCCTGCCGGACGCTGCAACAAAAACGGCACGCCGTAGTGGGCGTGCCGTTCTCTGTTGCGGGCGCCGAGCCTATAAGCCCAGGACCAACACGTCGTCCGTCAGGACTCGGAATCCATGGCGCAGCAATGCATCCCGCACCGGTCCATGCATGCCGACGATGAAAATCGGCCCATTCACCAACCCAGCGCAGAGGCGCAGATATGCCACCAGCCAGCCACGCCGGCGATATTGCACCGGCACAAACACATCGGTGATGGTAAGCCCGTCCTGCGGGGAATCTATGCCATGGGACGGCGCCGGCGAGATGACCTGAAATATCAACGCCACCCGAAAATCATCGAATTCCAGCTCTGCCTGGTAAGGCTCATGCGTTCCGGCAGCACACGCGGCTGCTATGAACTCCGATGTTTGTAATTCGACCGAGGGAAGGATTGAGAGTGAACGCTTCATGCCGCCCCCCTGCTGCGAAAATCGACGGCAATCACATTTGCAGCATTGCCTGTCAGCAGTGCAGGTGGGACTTCTGGAACTTGCGTTGATGCTTCCACAATCTCAGCAAGCGTGATGCCTGCGTCCGCCTTAAGCCGTCGCCGACCATGATGCACGTCCGACTCCTCTTCCGATGCAAAAGCTGCATCCAGACGCTTAGCCAAACTCTGAGTACAAAGGTGTGCGTATCTGAGCAACATGCGCACATCGCGGTGGCCACTAAAGTGCTGAAGGTCAACCAGCGAAAAGCCGCCGGGCGTGCTACTCCCAGCTTCAGCCACGCGCGAAATGGCCTCATGCCTCAAATCATGGATACGCAACTCGTCGGCTTCCACGAAGCCAGCTTGCACGCACATGCGCTTCCAAGCTTTGCGCAGCCCATCAACGCCTATCGGGAACACTCTCGACCCGTCGCGCGGCAATTTCTGCAACAAGTGAACCAAAGCTCGCCGTAGCGGCAACTTACGCGCCCGACCGTTTTTCGTGTCTGGCAAAAACGCTGTCTGAGCCTCGAGGTCCACATTCGCCCAAGTCAGACTCAGCGTTTCACCTCTACGAGCAGCTGTCATGAGCTGGAAGTGCACGAAGGTTTCCATCAGCGGCACGTGCTCGTAGGTCGCCTCAGCCTCCTCCGTACGGAGCTTGCGGGCACGGATGCGCCCGTACTTGCTATGCGTCCCTTCGCCCTTGCTTTGCACGAGCTGACGAAGCCGAACCTCGATGCACCGAGCTCGGTCCTCATCGTATGCGGCGCGCAGCAAACGCGCCTCTTCATCGCCCTTCAAGCGACGGTCGCGTTCGTTGAAATACTTGGGTCGCCTCACACCATCAAAAGGACTTTTCGCCACGGGAATGCGCCACGTGTTGATGGCAATGCTGCAAACGGCTGAAAAAATATCAAATTCTCTGTCGACAGTTGCCCCCTCCACCGACTGACAGCGTTCGTCGATGTAGTCCTCGAAATCCTCGGGAAGGATTGTCGCAAACCCCTTTCGGATGAACTTGCTGGTCTCGGCAGGCTCTCCCATCCGCTTGCCGTTCGGCTTACGGAATGTCATTGTCTTGACCTTGGCACACGGATTCGGATGCTCGGCAACAATCTGAACGATGTCTTGCCTCGGATAACCAGCGTCCTCCAGGATGGCGTTGATTTTGTATGCAATGACTTCGAACGACTTGTGCCGCGGAGCCTCTTCTCGCAGATAGCGAATCATCAGGTCGGCGAAACTGGTCTTAAGACCCTTGGCGTAGTTAACAAACAACCCTTGCTTCTGCTCGCTTTCAAGGCGCTGCTTGATAGCTTCGGCCTCAAGCTTGCTTGATGCAAACAGCGTTTGTTCAGGACGGGTCGTACTCCGGTCACGGACCGCGTAGTAGTCGTCCAGACGTGAGAGCTTGGGTTTGAGACCTTGCTTGGTCAGCGACGCACAGTATTCGTCGGCCTTTTTCAGGGCGTTGTGCGTGAAGGTGCGGGTGAGGTCGTCTCGGTGCTTGACTGAGACTTGGTAGTGCGAACGGTTTTCGATTGAGGCCACAGCCTGCTCCAGATGTTAAGGAGCACGGTATAGCTAGGGCACAAGCCCATCTTTCTCACCAAAACGCGTGGTTTGGAAAAAAGTCCCAACCTGACAAGGGAGAACTTTTTTTGATGGCTCAATCGCAGGCTACTGCCACTGATTTGCCACTAACCGACCCACAAACAAAAACAGCGGGTTTCGCAACCCGCTGTTTTTGAAAGGAATTTTGGTCGGGGTGAGAGGATTCGAACCTCCGGCCTCTACGTCCCGAACGTAGCGCTCTACCAGGCTAAGCTACACCCCGTTTTGTTACTGCGTTTTCAGCTGCAGCCTCAGTGATTCCGGCCAACTGCGAAAGAACATAATTGTAGCAGCACTTCCTTGAAATTGGAAGGGGGAAGTTCAATCAAAAGTGCCGCAGCGGCCTCAGCCTCACGCGCGGCATGAGCGCGCGTTGCTTCGAGTGCGCCAGTCGCGTGCACTGCAGCCATCACCTCAGCAAACAACTCGCGCCCACCCTCTTCGATTGCCCGACGCACCAGTGCTGCCTCAGCAGGCTCACCATGCTGCATCACATGGATCAACGGCAAGGTCGGTTTGCCCTCCGCAAGATCGTCACCCAGATGCTTGCCGGTTTCAGCCTCATCCCCGGAGTAATCCAGCACGTCATCAATCAGCTGGAAGGCTGTGCCGATATGGCGGCCGAATGCAGCCAGGCGCTCCTGCCCGGCGTCATCCAGACGGCCAAGAATGGCGCCCAGACGAGTAGCCGCCTCAAACAAGGTGGCGGTCTTGTAATGAATCACCCTCAGGTAATCCTCTACCGTCACATCTGCATTGTGTACATTGAGGAGTTGCAACACCTCCCCTTCGGCGATCACGTTGGTGGCATCAGCCAGTACGCTCATCACGCGCATGTCCTTCACCCCCACCATCATCTGAAAGGCGCGGGAATACAGGAAGTCACCCACCAGAACAGCAGCAGCGTTGCCGAACATGGCGTTCGCCGTGCTGCGGCCGCGGCGCAGATCAGACTCGTCCACCACATCGTCATGCAGCAAGGTGGCGGTATGAATAAACTCCACCACCGCAGCCAATTCGTGATGATGTGTGCCGCGATAGCCCAGCGCATTAGCCACCAGCAACAGCAGTGCCGGACGCATGCGCTTGCCACCAGCGCCGATAATGTACTCGGCTACCTGATTGATCAGGACGACTTCGGAAGACAGGCGCTTGCGGATGACCTGGTTGACCGCTTCCATGTCTGCGGCCACCGGCGCGTAGAGTTGTTCTAGCTGCAAGGCTTCACTCGGGGCGTTTGGGGAAAGGCGGGATGTTAGGCGGCGGCTCGCAGCAGCGTCAAGCTGAACTGAAGATACGGCTTGACTTTCCCTTTTCGAATCAACATAATCTCGCGTTTCCCACGCTCTTTGCAATTGGAGTTCCACATGTACGCGGTCATAAAAACCGGGGGCAAGCAGTATCGCGTTGCCGCTGGCGAAAAAATTAAAATAGAACAGATACCGGCAGACGTTGGCACTGAAATCACGCTGGACCAGATCCTCATGGTCGGCGAAGGCGAGTCCGTCAAGATCGGCGCTCCCCTGGTTGAAGGTGCATCTGTCAAAGCTACTGTCCTGGCTCAGGGTCGTCACAAGAAGGTCGAGATCTTCAAGATGCGTCGCCGTAAGCACTACCAGAAGCATCAGGGCCACCGTCAGAATTTCACCGAAATCCGCATCGAAGCGATTTCGGCCTAAGCAGGAGCTAATACGCCATGGCACACAAAAAAGCAGGCGGCAGTTCACGTAACGGCCGCGAATCAGAAGCAAAACGACTCGGCGTCAAGCGCTACGGTGGTCAATTCGTTCTGGCTGGCAACATCATTGTTCGTCAGCGCGGCACTGAATATCACCCGGGCGAGAACGTCGGCATCGGCAAGGATCACACCCTGTTCGCGCTGAAGGATGGCCACGTGAAGTTCGTGGTCAAGGGCCCGCAGCAGCGTCGCACCGTGACCATCGTTCCGGAAGCCCAGGCCTGATCAGCTTCCGCGCGATAGCAGAAAGCCCCTTCGCGCTGCGATGGGGCTTTTTCATTTTTGAGACTCAGGAAAGACCATGAAATTCTTCGACGAAGCGCGCATTGATGTCTATGCCGGCGACGGTGGCAACGGCAACGCGTCGTTCCGTCGCGAAAAATACATCCCCCGTGGCGGCCCTGACGGCGGCGACGGTGGCCGTGGCGGCAACATCTACGCCGTAGGCGACCGCAACCTGAACACCTTGGTCGACTTTCGCTACACCCGTGCCTTCCGCGCCGAGCATGGTGAAAAGGGCGGCAGCACTGACTGTTACGGCAAGGGTGGCGAAGACCTGTTCCTGAAGATGCCGGTCGGCACCGTGATCAAGAATCAGGAAACAGGCGAATTGATCGCCGACCTGAATCAGGACGGCAAGCAGGTGCTGATCGCTCAGGGCGGCAAGGGTGGCCTCGGCAACCTGCACTTCAAGAGCAGCACCAACCGTGCGCCGCGCCAGAAAACCAATGGTGAGCCGGGTGAGCACTTCAAGCTGGCGCTGGAACTCAAGGTGCTGGCCGACGTCGGCCTGCTGGGCATGCCCAATGCAGGCAAGTCCACCTTCATCCGCGCTGTTTCCGCCGCCAAGCCCAAGGTTGCCGGCTATCCCTTCACCACCCTCGCCCCCAACCTCGGCGTTGTACGTACCAGTGAAGGCCGCAGCTTCGTAATTGCCGACATCCCCGGCCTGATCGAGGGCGCCTCGGAAGGGGCTGGTCTGGGCCATCGTTTCCTGCGCCACCTGCAGCGTACCCGCGTGCTGTTGCACCTCGTAGATCTGGCGCCCTTTGACCCGGAAGTCGATCCGGTGCGCGAAGCCCGTGCAATCGTTGAAGAGCTGCGCAAATACGATGAATCGCTGGCCGAAAAGACCCGCTGGCTGGTGCTCAACAAGCTCGACCTGATCCCAGAAGAAGAGCGCGAAGATCGCATCCGCGCCTTCCTCGACGCCTACGGTGAGCCGGAACGCTGGTTTGCCATCTCCGGCATCAGCGGCAACGGCTGCCAGCCACTGATCTTCGCCCTGCAGGACTTCATCGACGCCCTGCCGCGCTGGAGCGAAGAGGAAGAACTGGCGGCAGTCGCCGCTGGCCCGAACGCTTACCCGATCGGCTCGGACGACGAGGAGGACGAGGATGAAGATGAAGACGATGATTACGACGGCGAGATCATCTACGCTCGCTAAGCACTCAAAATCGTAGGCTGCGCATAGCGCAGCATCTTGCTCTCAACCCCTTGCACGAAGGTGCGCATGGCGCACCCTACACACCATGCGCAATGCCATCCGCAACGCTCGCCGTCTCGTCGTCAAAGTAGGCTCCGCCCTCGTCACCAACAACGGAGCTGGTCTGGACCTGACCGCCATCGGCGACTGGGCGCGCCAGATTGCCGCACTGAGAACCGAAGGCCGCGAGATCGTACTGGTCTCCAGCGGCGCGATTGCGGCCGGCATGCAGCGCTTGGGCTGGAGTGAGCGGCCGGCCGAGACGCATGCCCTGCAGGCAGCAGCCGCCGTCGGCCAGATGGGCCTGGCGCAGGCGTATGAGGGCGCATTCAACCAGTACGGCCTGAAAACCGCCCAGCTACTGCTGACCCATGCCGATCTGGCCGATCGCCTGCGCTACCTGAATTCGCGCTCCACGCTCTCTACCCTGCTGGAACTGGGCGTGGTGCCAATCATCAACGAGAATGACACTGTCGTGACCGACGAAATCAAGTTCGGTGACAACGACACGCTGGGCGCACTGGTCGCCAACCTGATCGAAGCGGATGCACTGATCATCCTGACCGACCAGAAGGGCCTGTACACCGCAGACCCTCGCAAGGACCCTGCGGCTACATTGATCAGCGAAGGGCAGGCCGAAGACCGTAGCTATGAGGCCATGGCGGGTGGTGCCGGCAGCGGTATTTCGCGCGGAGGCATGATCACCAAGATCCGTGCGGCACAGCGCGCAGCCTCTTCCGGCGCGCACACCCTGATTGCATCCGGCCGCGAAACCGATCCGCTGATCCGCCTAGCAGCCGGCGAAGCCCTCGGCACCCTGCTCTACGCCAGCAGCACGCCGCTCGCCGCTCGCAAGCAATGGCTGGCTGATCACCTGCAGCTGGCCGGCAGCTTTGTGCTGGATGAGGGGGCCGCCAGGGCGCTCAAGGGAGGAGCCAGCCTGCTGTCGATCGGCGTGACGGAAGTGCGCGGTGAATTCGGCCGCGGCGCTGCCGTAGCCTGCCTGGATCAAAGTGGGCACGAACTCGCGCGCGGTCTCAGCAATTACGCCAGCTCAGAAGCCCGGCGCATTGCACGCCACGCTAGCAACGAATTCGAACAGCTTCTGGGCTACATTGAAGAGCCCGAGCTGATCCACCGCGACAACCTGGTTCTGCGCTGAGCGCCGAAGCAAAAAAAGAAGGGCCGGGTAAAACCCGGCCCTTCTTTTTTCTACGGATCAGCTTATTCCTGAGCGGAACGGGCGATGCGGCGCTGCCGCACACCTTCAGCCAGCGTCTCGAGCAGAGCGACCGAATCCTCCCAGCCGATGCAGGCATCGGTGATGCTCTTGCCGTACTCAAGAGCCCTGCCCGGCACCAGATCCTGGCGCCCGGCCACGAGGTGGGATTCGCACATGATGCCGAAGATACGCTCATCGCCAGCCGCCATCTGCGCCGCAACATCCCTGCCCACTTCAATCTGGCGCTCGTACTTCTTGCTGCTGTTGGCGTGCGAGAAGTCCACCATCACTTTGGAAGCCACGCCGCTGGCGGCAAGCTCCTTGCAGGCCTTGTCGACGCTGACAGCATCGTAATTAGGCTCCTTGCCGCCACGCAGAATCAGGTGGCAATCCTCGTTGCCGCTGGTCGACACGATGGCCGAGTGGCCCGCCTTGGTCACCGACAGGAAATGATGCGGCGCCGCAGCAGCCTTGATCGCATCCACCGCAATTTTCACGTTGCCATCGGTGCCGTTCTTGAAACCGACCGGACAGGACAACCCCGACGCCAACTCACGGTGCACCTGGCTCTCGGTGGTACGTGCGCCGATCGCGCCCCACGAGATCAGGTCAGCGATGTATTGCGGGGTGATCATATCGAGGAATTCGGTCGCCGCCGGTAGCCCCAACTCATTCACTTCCCACAACACCTTGCGCGCAAGGCGCAGGCCGTCGTTGATGCGGTAGCTGTTATCCATGCCCGGATCATTGATCAGGCCCTTCCAGCCTACCGTGGTACGCGGCTTCTCGAAATACACGCGCATCACGATCAACAAGTCGTCCTTGAAGCGTTCAGCCTGATCCTTGAGGCGCCTGGCATACTCGACAGCAGCATTCGTGTCATGGATCGAACACGGCCCGATCACCACCAGAAGGCGGTCGTCCGCAGCATGCAGGATGCGGTGGATCGCACTGCGCGCCTCGAAAGCGGTCTGGGCGGAGCGTTCAGTGGCCGGAAACTCGCGTAGCACGTGAGCAGGCGGAGCGAGCTCCTTGATTTCGCGGATGCGGACATCGTCGATGTGAAGCTGGTTGGAAGCACTCATGATGTTTCGTTCGGACAACAGGATCAGGACCTCATTCTAGCCCGGAACCTCACTTGAGCCCGCCTGCGCAAGGCTATCGATGCGATAAATCGCAACTTGCCCGATATCAAAGCGACCCACCGGAACAAATGACATATGGGCAGCAGTCCGTATAATCGGCCTCAATAAATATCATCCAAAAACAAAGTCCGGGGGGAAGTCTTCATGCACGCCTGTATCCGTTATCTGCCGCTCATCCTGGCTACACTTGTACTCACTGCATGCGGTGGAGGGGGTGGCGGAGGTAGCAGCACGACTACCGCAACCGCCACCAGCAGCTCATCCAGCAGTACCGCGAGTACTTGCAGCAACACGGAGCAACTGAACTTCGTGCGCAATCATGTCGACAACGACTACCTGTTCTACAAGGATGCACCGCAAACAACGGCCGCCTCCTACGCAGGCCAGCCTGCCGATTTCTTCCTTGATCTCACCAGCCGCGCCCAACCCGCCAAGGATCGCTTCAGTTTCGTGATCACCGCAGCAGAAGCTGCCGCCATGTTTCAGTCCGGCAGCGCCACCGGAGTGGGCATCGACACCCGCCGTGACAGTGCTCAGAGCCTGCGCGTAGCACTGGTGCAGCCGGGCAGCCCGGCTGCCTTGGGCGGCCTCAAGCGTGGCGACCGGATCACCGCCATCAATGGCAGCAGTGTGAGCAGCAACCTCAGCAGCGCACAGATCAACGCGCTCTACTACGGAAAGGTAGGAGACAAGGTCAGCCTGGCCTATGTACGTCAGTCCGACGGCGCCAGCATTTCCGTCACCCTGACGGCCGCCAGCTTCAGTTCCGATCCGCTGCCACTGGCCTCCACCCTCACCGCTGGCAGTACCAAAATTGGCTACCTGGCCTTCCATGAACACACCCAGCCTTCCGAGGCCAAGCTCGCAAGCGCCATCAACAATTTTGCCAAGGCTGGCATCAGCGATCTGGTGCTGGATATGCGCTACAACGGCGGCGGCTATCTGGCGATTGCCGGCGAACTGGGCTACATGATCGCGGGCAGCAAGAGTCTGGATGCCAGCAACAGCGTTGGCTACAAGACATTCCAGCGCCTGGTCCACAACGACAAGCGCAGTGCGGACAACTACGACTTTCCTTTCATGCCGCTCAAGCTGCTGAACTACTACGACACCGGTCTCGCCGTGGCGCTGCCATCCCTGAGCCTGAAGCGGGTGTATGTGCTCACCACGTCCTCGACCTGCTCGGCCAGTGAAGCCGTGATCAATGGTCTGCGTGGCATCGATGTGGAAGTGATCACGATCGGCGGCAAAACCTGCGGCAAGCCGTATGGCATGTATGAGACAGACAACTGCGGCAACGCCTACTTCGCACTCGCCTTCAAGGGCCTCAACGCCAAGGGATTTGGTGACTACGAAGCAGGCCTGACTGCCAACTGCACGGTGGCGGACGACTTCAGCCACGAACTGGGCAACAGCTCGGAGGCGATGCTGGCTGCTGCCCTGACCCATCGCAGTACCGGTTCATGCCCGACTACTTCGGTGGCCTTCGCACTGCAGAGTTCGGGAAGCGTCAGTGATGCGATCGTGCAGGATGACGTGCCACTGCGTGGGCTCGGCAGTTCCATCATGCGCTGAACCCCGCCTTCGGAGATCCGGCCTGGTCGGATCTCCGAAGCGCGCAGCCCTGCTCAAGCCAGTACGCGCTCAAGCTGCTGACAGATTGCCTTGAGAATTTTCACGCGTGCAAAGCTCTTGTCATTGGCTTCCACCACGATCCACGGCGCCTTGCCGGTACTGGTGCGGTCAATCATGTCGACCGCAGCCTGCTGATAAGCTTTCCACTTCTTGCGATTGCGCCAGTCTTCCTCGGTGATCTTGAAGCGCTTGTGCTCGATTTTCTCGCGCTCCCGAAAACGGCGCAGTTGCTCTGCCTTGTCGATCTGGAGCCAGAATTTCAACACGATGGAGCCCGCCTCGATCAGCTCATGCTCAAAGTCGTTGATCTCGGCGTAGGCGCGCAACCAGTCAGCCTCCGCGCAGAAACCTTCAATGCGCTCGACCAGCACCCGTCCATACCAGGAACGGTCGAAGATGCTAACCCGCCCCTGGCGCGGCATATGCCGCCAGAAGCGCCACAGGTAGGGCTGGGCACGCTCTTCATCGGTAGGAGCCGCCACCGGCACGATCTGGAACTGGCGCGGGTCCAGCGCAGCGGTGATGCGGCGGATGGCGCTGCCCTTGCCCGCCGCGTCCATGCCCTCGAAAACCAGCACCAGGGAGCGGCCAGCAAACTTCTTGTGGCGAGAGAGTTCTGACAGGCGGCCCTGCCATTTCGCCAGTTCGCGGGCGTATTTCTTCTCGCCCAGACGCTGCCCGAGATCCAGCGCGCTCAACACATTGCGCTCATCGATGCGTGCGGCGAGCGGTGCTGCGACCGCCAGGGGAGACTGCTGGACACTCACAGCGAGGCGTGCATTGAGCGCATCCAGCAAAGCCCGACCCACACACAGGTTGCGGTAATTGTCGTCCGTACCATCGACGATGATCCACGGCGCAGCAGCCGTATTGGTCACACGCAGGACATGGCCGGCCACCTCCTGCAACTCGTCGTACGTTTTCATGCGCGCCCACGAGAGCTTCGTTACCCGCCAGGCGGTGCGTGGATCTTTCTCGAGCCTCTCGAGACGGCACTTCTGCCCAGCCTTGCTGAGATGAAACCAGAACTTGAGCACCAGCGCACCTTCATTCACCAGCATGGTCTCGAAACGGTTGATTTCATCCAGGCGATTGTCCAGCGCGCTGCGCGGGAGCTTGCGCGCGATGCGTTCGGCAATCGGAGCCGAGTACCAGGAGCCGGAGAAAATGCCGATCCGCCCCTTGGGCGGCAACGCGCGCCAGTAACGCCACATCACGGGACGCTCACGCTCCTCATCAGAAGGCTCGGAAAAGGCCAGAGTGCTGAGAAAGCGCGGGTCCAGCCATTCATAGAGCTGGGCAATGGTTTCGCCCTTGCCTGCGCCATCCACGCCGGAAATCAGCAGCACGACCGGAAATTTCCCGAGCTTGCCGAGTGCGCTCTGCGCCAGCAGCAACTCATTGCGCAACAGCGCCTCCTGCTGGCGGAAACTTTTCTTGTCGATGCGATGGCCCACTTCAGCGGATTCAAACATGGAGGTACTCCGGTAAGGGTTCCGAAGCTTAGCGGCAAGAGGCAGAGCCTGCTTGAGGCATAATCTAGCCAGAAACCAGAGCACGCCATGAGCCGTCGCCCCTTCATCCCCCAGCGTAATATCGTCTGGATGGCCTTGCTGGCCATCCTCCTGCATGCCGCCCTGCCCTTTGTGCACGGCCTGCTGCAGACACCTGCGCGCGGTTTCTACACCAGCCTGTGCGCGGTAGGCATTCCGCAGCAAACCATGTGGGTGGCGCTGGATGAGCAGACCCAACCTGTCCAGGAAAAAGAGCAGGCGCAGATGCTGCGCTGCCCGCTGTGCATGGCGGGCGCCCACCTGGCGCTCAATCCTCCGGCCTATTTCACGCTGGCACTGCGTAGCGATCTGTTTCAGCCCCGGCCGCTGGCGGCCGCACAGCTGCACCTGCCAGGTTCAGCCACTGCCGCTTACCATTCGCGGGCACCGCCGGCCTTCTCCGCCTGACCCCGTTCACGCGCATCCTGCGGGATGCAAGGCAATGGCCACTCCTTCGGCCAACACGGAGAATTCCATGCACTATCGCAATCTACTGGCGATGCTGGCGCTTGCCGCCGGCATCCTGCCTGCCGCCCAGGCCCATGTCACCCTCGAGCAAGCCAGTGCCATCGCTGGCAGTACTTACAAGGCCGTCTTCCGCGTCGGCCACGGCTGCGCGGGCTCGCCCACCACCCGCATCACGGTCTTCCTGCCCCCGGGCTTTGTGGGCGCCAAACCCATGCCCAAACCGGGCTGGGCCCTCAGCATCCAGAACGAGCCCTTGCTGCAGCCCTATGACTCTCATGGCCAGCCCATCACCGAGCGGGCGGCGGTGATCACCTGGAGCGGCGGGCGTCTGCTGGATACCGAGTACGACGAGTTCGTCCTGCGCGGCAGCCTGCCTGCTGAAGCAGGTCAGCACTACTTCCGCGTGCTGCAGAACTGCGAAAAGGGCGAAAACGACTGGGCGGCCATCCCGACCGGGCATGACAAGCCGGCTTTCCCGGCAGCCATCCTGACCCTCACCCCGGCCGCTGCCAAGCCCTCTCACCAGCATTGATCCTCACACGCGGCGCCAGAAGGTGCCGCCCCCTGCAAAGGAATCGCTCATGTCATTCATCAAGCACTTCACTCTTCTTGCCCTGCTAGCCTGCGCTGGCGCCACTCAGGCAGCCGACTACACCAGTGGCAATCTGCGCATCAGCCAGCCCTGGGCACGTGCCACGGCACCGGGCGCGGCTGCCGGCGGTGGCTTCCTTAAGATCGACAACAAGGGGCCAGCGGACCGTCTGGTGTCCGCCAACGCAGGCGTCTCCAAGCTCGTCGAACTGCACACCATGCGCATGGACGGCAACATCATGCGCATGGCGAAACTGGAGAACGGCATCGAGCTGCCTGCCGGGCAGAGCGTCGAACTCAAGCCGGGCGGTCTGCATGTCATGTTCCTCGACCTCAAAGCCCCCTTGAAGGAAGGCGAGAGCTTCCCGCTGCGCCTGAAGTTCGAGAAAGCCGGCGAAATCACGGTGGACGTGAAAATCGAAGGACTGGGCGCTGCGATGCCTGCTCAATCCCATCATCAGCACTAAACCCGAACCAGCGTTCCATCAGGCGCCTACGGGCGCCTTTTTATTCCAAATAGAACTATAGGAATTACAGCTTATACTCAAAATACACTTTTGATGGCGCTAGAGTGCGGACATTGATTCACGCAGAGCACGCCATGAACGCCCTCGCCCACTCTCTCGCTCACACCACCTCATCCCACGCCTTGCATGCGCTGGCAGCCCGCGCCTTTGCCCGTGCCGAGCCTGACAATGCAAACGTGCTGATCGTGCCGGGCTTGCGCGGCAGCGGAGAGGCCCACTGGCAAAGCTGGCTGCATGCACAGCTCCCCGGCAGTCAGCGCGTTGAGCAGGCCGACAACACCACCCCGGATCTCGCCGCCTGGAGCGATCGCCTCGGAGCGGCCATCGACGCCGCCCGCGAACCGGTATGGATCGTTGCCCACAGCTTTGGCAGCCTGGCCAGCCTGCACGCCAGCGTCGGCCGTGAAGAACGCATCGCCGGCCTGCTGCTGGTGGCCCCCGCCGATCCAGACAAATTCGGCGTCCGTGAGCGTTTGCCGACGCAAATGCTGGATATCCCCGCCATCCTGGTCGCCAGCAGCAATGATCCGTGGATGACGCTGGACAAGGCGCGCGGCCTCGCACACCAGCTCGGCCTGAGTTTCCTGAACCTCGGTGCGGTAGGCCATGTGAATACCGACAGTGGCCACGGCCCCTGGCCGCAGGGCCTGGCGCTCCTGCGCCGGCTGCAGGCGGCGGTGACGGCCTAGGGTCTAAACAATCACTCGCCGGATCACGGATGATTGCCAACAGGGCCTAACGCCGGCGCTCGCAACCGCCTTTGAACCAGCCCTTGATGGTGGCGGCCGGAATGGTCTTGCCGACGTAGCGATCGAAATTCTTGTCGAGGCTGCAAGCCTTGCCATTGCAGTTGTAGATGAGCTGGATTTCGAGCGCCTGGCTGCGGCAGTCGTACTTGATGCCGGTATGGCGCAACAGGTTGGCATTGAAATCGGCAAAGCGGAACCAGGAGAAGACCACGCCGGCCTCGCTGCTGCTGCGACGATCGACGTCATAGCTCACGCCCTTCTCGGCAAACATGTTCTGCCAGTCGTGCTCGAAGTGGCGGCCGGCCGCGATGGCTGCGAGGGTGGTGGCGCGGCAGTCAGGTTTAGCGGCAGGCTGGGCGCAGACTTCCAGTTCGGCCGCCACCTGCGCAATCGCAGCAAGGCGCTCGAGATCCAGCGCGCGCTCCGGTTCGGGGCCGCCGGGGCGCACGGCGAAACTGTCGCTGGCGGCACGCGCCTGCTGCATCAGCTTGTTCACGCTCTCCTGATCCAGCTTGATCGTGGGCACGAAATAGAGGCGCCCCTCCGCCTGCAGATCCTCGCGGAAAAGGCCTTCCCAGTAATCGCCATTGACCCAGGTGTAACGCCCCTTGCCATGCTTGCGCCCCTGCTGCCACTGGCCGACATACTGGTCGCCACTGGGCCAGGTATAGCGGCCCTCGCCCTGCGCGAGCCCTTTGTCGAACTGGCCTTCGTAGCGGTCACCCGTCGCCGCAAAGAGCTTGCTGCCCTGGCCTTGCGGCAAGCCCTGGCGGACATCGCCGCTGTAGCGGTCGCCATTGGCGAACAGCAGCACGCCGCGCCCTTCGGGTTGATCGTTGGCCCAATCCCCCTCGTAGGATTGGCCATTGGTCCACTGCATGCGGCCGCCGCCCTGGCGTAGGCCTGCCACACAGGCGCCCTCGTAACGATCTCCATTGGCATACACGATGCGGGCCTTGCCGGTAGCCTGATCGTCTTGCCACTCACCATCGTAAGACTGACCGTTGGCCCAGTCGAAGCGCCCCTGACCATGGCGTTTGCCGGCGCGCATCTGGCCGCTGTAGCGGTTGCCGTTATCCCATTTGATCGTCAGCTCACCGGTGATCAGCTGGGTCTGCGGGTCGATCACGAAGCGTCCGGTGAACAGCGCGTCACTTGCCCGCACGCTTTGCTCGGGCGGCAGCGGCGCCGCGCCCTGAGCCGCACACAGGCCAGGCAGCACGAAGAGCAGCGTAAGGATCAGGCGGCGCACAGCCATGGGGGCATCCTGCAAAGGGAGAAGATGCCTTGACGATATGTGCTGGTCGCCCGCGCGGTCAAGCGAGATGTGCCGCTCAGGCCTGCGGCTCGAAACCGGCCTCGCTCAGACGGCTGACGATGGCTTCACGGGCCAGCGCGGTTTCCACCTTCACCTGCTTGGTCGCCACGTCGATATCCACCTTGGCATTGGCATCCAGCTCGCCAAGAATGCGGGTGATGGTTTTGGCACAGCCGCCACAGCTAATGTCCGGAACGATGAATTCGTACATGGTGCAACTCCTGACTGGAAAAGCACCATATTCATCCCTGCCATGAGGGCAAGGTCAAGCCCGGCTCAATGCTCCTGCCGGGCTTCGGAAGGCAGCTCGCCGAAAAGCTGGCGGTAGTCCTTGGCGAACTGGCTCAGATGGGTAAAGCCCCAGGAATAGGCAACGGCAGAAATCGCGCTGCGGCGATCCTGCTTGAGGGCGCGCCGCACCTCGTTGAGACGCAAGCTGCGGATGAAACTCAGCGGCGACTGGCCGGTGACCTCTTCGACGCTGTTCTGCAAAGTGCGGCGGCTCACATGCAGGTCCCGACACAGATCGGGAATTGACGGTGCCTCGCCCGGGCTGGCCAGCACCTGGCTGCGGATGCGGCTGACGATCTGCTGACGCGCAGAGACGCAACGCCGGGCGACCGGTGCCGAGGCCTTGCCTTGCTGCAGCACCTCCACCAGCACATCGAAGACCCGCGCCTGCAGAAGCGCCGGATCGTCGCCCGCCGCCTCAGCGTCCAGCAGGATGTTGCTCAGGGCCGCGCACAGGCGATGCTTGCGCGCCGGCACGAGGGAGATCACATCGCGCTGCTGGAGCACGCGATCGAGGTCGAGGCGGGCCGTTTCTTCGAGATGGCTCGCAAAGGCCGGGCGATCCACCACGATGCCGTATAGATCGAAGTCCGGCGCAGTCAGCAGATCGAACTCCACACCGCCATCGCGCACGCATACCGCGTCCGCCGCCAAGGGCTTGCTGCCCATCCACATCATGCCGTCTTCGGCGGCCGGAATGCCGAACCACACGGAATCTTTCCAGGCTGCGCAACTCTGGCGCAACTGGCGATTGGCGCGCTCGACGAAGATCTGGCTCTTGGGCAGCCAGAGCTCCATCACCTCGCCCTCGAACGCGCCCGCCGAGAGCTGGTCGTAACGCTGATCCCATTGCGAAAGGTTGAGTGCATGCTCATCCGCATCACGCGCCCGGCTCACCCGGCGCAAGGCGCGCGGCGCCGAGTCTTCCCGGGCGTCGCCCCGGTCCCTCACAAACTGATCCATGGAAGTCACATCCTGCAGCCCCTAATACTTTAGCTCTAAGCAAGCGGCGTACCGGGCCTGATCATTGCATGACCTGTTGAGGTAAGCGCACGGGCAGGCGGGATGCCGGCGGAAGCGCCGTCCTGCGCACCAAAGATACGCCCTCGTCTGGTGCAGAAAGGCTTCGGTACGGTGCCAACAAAGCTGTGCCAAATCCTGCTATCGACGTGCCAAAACTTGATACGCCTCCCGGCAGGCTTTGATTCACGATGCGCTCACCAAACCAACTCGACTGGAGTCAATCATGAGTGGATCAACGCAAGCGCCGCACGGGCTGGCGGCAAGCCTAGGCACCTGGCAACTGTGGGGCATCGCTGTCGGCCTAGTGATCTCGGGCGAATATTTCGGCTGGAGCTTCGGCTGGGCCTCGGCCGGCACGCTCGGCTTCCTGATCACCACCCTCGCCGTTGCGCTGATGTACGGCACCTTCATCTTCAGCTTCACCGAGCTGACCACCAGCATCCCGCATGCAGGCGGCCCTTTCGCCTACAGCTATCACGCCTTCGGCCCTACCGGCGGCTATCTCGCCGGCATGGCCACCCTGATTGAATTCGTGTTCGCCCCGCCGGCCATCGCGCTGGCCATTGGCGCTTACCTGAATGTGCAGTTCCCCGCGCTGGATCCGAAAATCGCGGCCGTCGGTGCCTATCTGGTCTTCATGAGCCTGAACATCGTGGGCGTGACCATCGCCGCCACTTTCGAGCTGTGCGTGACCCTGCTGGCAATCTTCGAACTGCTGGTATTCATGGGTGTGGTGGCGCCGGGCTTCTCCTTCGCCAACTTCACCAAGGGCGGCTGGGCCGGAGTCGATGAATTTTCGCTGGCCTCGATCGCCGGCATCTTCGCCGCCATCCCGTTTGCGATCTGGTTCTTCCTGGCGATTGAAGGCGTGGCCATGGCCGCCGAAGAAGTGCGCAACCCGAAACGCTCGATTCCGATTGCCTACACCGGCGGCATCATCACCCTGGTGGTGCTGGCGGTTGGCGTGATGGTGATGGCCGGCGGCGCAGGCGACTGGACCAAGCTTGCCAACATCAATGACCCCCTGCCGCAGGCCATGAAGATGATCGTCGGCGAATCCTCCGGCTGGCTGCATATGCTGGTGTGGCTGGGCCTGTTCGGGCTGGTCGCCTCCTTCCACGGCATCATCCTCGGCTATTCGCGCCAGATCTTTGCCCAGGCTCGCGCCGGCTACCTGCCGGGCTGGCTCGGCGCAGTGCATCCGAAGTTCAAGACGCCGCACCGCGCCATCATCGCTGGCGGCGTGATCGGCATCCTGGCGATCTTCAGCGACGAGCTACTGTCCTTCGGTGGCCAGACGCTCACCGCCAACATCGTGACCATGTCGGTCTTCGGTGCGCTTCTGATGTACATCCTGAGCATGGCTTCGCTGTTCAAGCTGCGTCGCAGCCAGCCGGATCTGCCGCGTTCCTACAAGGCGCCGTTCTTCCCGGTTTTCCCCGCCATCGCGCTGGGTGGCGCTGTGATCTGCCTGATCACCGTCACCTGGTTCAACCCGCTCCTGGCCGCCGTCTTCGCCGGCATCCTGGCGGTGGGCTACGGCTACTTCCGTGCCACCCACGCCCAGCGCGCGGCTGCGCCGATGGCCGCCCTGGCGGTCGAGACCGAGTAAGCGGGAGGCTGAAGAAATGTCGTATTCCGCCAGCGTGGGGGTGAGGCGTTATGTGTTCGCCGACCTCAAGACCCTGCTCGCCAAGGCCAGCCCGCTCCGCTCCGGCGATCTGCTCGCCGGGGTGGCGGCAGGCACCAGCGAGGAGCGCATGGCGGCCCGGATCGCGCTGGCGGACGTTCCGCTGGCGCGCTTCCTAGAAGAAATGATCATTCCTTATGAAGTGGACGAAGTGAGCCGCGTGATCCTGGACGATCACGATCCCGTGGCCTTCGCCCCGGTCGCCGGGCACAGTGTCGGCGAGTTCCGCGACTGGCTGCTATCAGACGCAGCAGGCAGTACGGAGCTCGCCGCGCTGGCCCCCGGCCTGACCCCGGAAATGGTGGCCGCCGTCAGCAAGCTGATGCGCAATCAGGATCTGATCCTGGTCGCAGCGAAATGCGAAGTCATCACCCGTTTCCGCAACACCCTGGGCCTGCGTGGCCGCCTCGCGGTGCGCCTGCAGCCCAACCACCCCACCGATGATGCCCGTGGCATTGCGGCCTCGATGCTCGATGGCCTGCTCTACGGTGCCGGCGATGCAGTGATCGGCATCAATCCGGCGAGCGACAGCCTGCCCGCCATCACCACCCTGCTGCACCTGATGGACAATTTCCGCGAGCAATACGCGGTGCCCACCCAGAGCTGCGTGCTCACCCATGTCACCAACACCATCCGCGCCATCGAAAAAGGCGCGCCGGTGGATCTGGTATTCCAGTCCATCGGCGGCACCGAAGCGGTCAATACCAGTTTTGGCGTCACCGCAGCGATCCTTGAAGAGTCGATGCACGCCGCACGCAGCCTCAATCGCGGCACGCTGGGCAACAACGTGATGTATTTCGAGACGGGTCAGGGCAGCGCGCTCTCGGCCAACGGCCATCACGGCGCCGACCAGCAGACCCTCGAAACCCGCGCCTATGGCCTCGCCCGGCGCTACCAGCCATTGCTGGTGAATACCGTGGTCGGCTTCATCGGCCCCGAGTACCTTTACGACGGCAAGCAGATCATCCGCGCTGGTCTCGAAGACCACTTCTGCGGCAAGTTGCTGGGCCTGCCAATGGGCTGCGACATCTGTTACACCAACCATGCCGAAGCCGATCAGGACGACATGGACACCCTGCTCACCCTGCTAGGGGTGGCCGGCATCAACTTCATCATCGGCGTGCCCGGCGCCGACGACATCATGCTCAACTACCAGAGCACCTCTTTCCACGACGCGCTCTACCTGCGCCGCGTGCTGAACCGCCGCCGCGCACCGGAATTCGAAGAGTGGCTGGAACGCATGGGCATCGCCGACTACCGTGGCGAACTCCTGCCGCAAACCGAGCAACAACCGCTGCTCGCCATGGCCGGCAACGCCTGGGGGCAGACATGAGCAAGCTGCCGATCACGCCGGACCCGTGGACACGCCTGCGCAGCCTCACCCCGGCGCGCCTGGCGCTCGGGCGCAGCGGTGTCAGCCTGCCCACCGCCGAAGTGCTGCGCTTCGGACTCGCCCATGCCCAGGCGCGCGATGCGGTACATGAAGCACTGGATGCCGAAGCCCTCGCACACGATCTGCAACTAGCCGGCTTCCAGAGCATTCAGGTCGCCAGCCAGGCCACAGACCGCGCCACCTACCTGCGCCGGCCGGACCTCGGGCGCCGCCTCGCACCAAGCTGCGCCCAGCTGCTGAAGCAGGCCGCCCCGGCCGCGCCCTTGCCACTGCTCATCGTGGTCGCCGATGGTCTCTCGTCCCTCGCCATCAGCCGCCACACCCTGCCCCTGCTGCAAGCCCTGCGGCCCTATTTCCCGACCCTGCGCGAAGCACCGGTGGTGATCGCCAGCCAAGCCCGTGTGGCGCTAGGCGACGAAGTCGGCCAGCTCCTCAACGCTGCGCTGGTCGCCGTGCTGATCGGCGAGCGCCCCGGCCTCTCCTCGCCGGACAGCCTCGGCATCTACCTCACCGGCGGGCCGCGTATCGGCCTCACCGATGCCTGGCGCAACTGCATTTCCAACGTCCGCCCGGAAGGCCTCGACTACGCCGAAGCGGCCCGCAAGCTGGCCTTCCTGATCGCGGGCGCACGCCAGCTGGGGCGCACGGGTGTCGACCTCAAGGACGACAGCGACACACCGGCGCTGGAATCCCGAACCCCTATGCCGGAGCTATCCGGCAGCGACTGAACCTCAGCTTTTCCCGCTTCCCGTTCCACCCCAACCATTGCCTGACAGGAGAGAACCATGCTCACCCTCGCACAACGCACTATCCCAGCCGCCCTCGCTGCCCTCGGCCTGGCCCTGGCGCTGCCCGCTCATGCCCAGGAAGCCGCCGCACCGGCCGCCACTCCGGACTGGAGCTTTCCCAGCAGCCTGAGCCTGACCAGCGACTACATCTTCCGCGGTCAGTCCCAGACCTGGGGCAAGCCCGCCCTGCAATACGGCATCGAGGCCGATCACAGCTCCGGCTTCTATGCCGGCTTCTTCGCCTCCAACGTGTCGGACCACTGGCTGCCGGGCGCTTCCGTTGAAACTGATCTGTTCACGGGCTACCGCAACACGATCGCCGACACCGTCGGCTATGACCTCGGCGTGATCTATTACGCCTACCCGGGCGGCAACTGGAAGAACTCCAGCTTCACCGGCTACAACGATCCGAACGAGCTCAACACTGCCGAAGCCTTCATTTCGCTGAGCTACAAGGGGCTCAGCTTCAAGACCGGCCATGCCCTCACCGAATACTTCGGCTGGAGCACCAACAACTCTCCGGTTGGCGGTGGTTTTGCTGGCGACAGCACGGCCGGCGTTACCGGCAGCACGCGCGGCTCTTACTTCTATGAACTCAATGGCAGCTTCGACGTGGCCGAAGGCTGGAACCTCAACGGCCAGCTCGGCCGCCAGATCATCGCCAATGCCACAGGGCTGGACATCACCTATTACAAGCTCGGCGTTACCCATAGCTTCGCCGACGGCTGGTCCGCCAGCCTGGCCTACTACGGCTCGAGCGAACCGGATGCCTACAAAGGCTTCCTGAGTCTTGCCGACACCACATCCGCCTCCAACATCGCCAAGGACAAGACGGTCGTCACCCTTAGCAAGGCTTTCTGAGTCGCACTTGCGCTGTGATGCCCCCGTCCGGCACGGGGGCTTCACAGCGCATCCTCCTCCCGCTTGACCCTGCCATGATGGGAAGCCCTAGAGTCAGTGTGTCCTGACCCGGAGCCCTGCCATGAGCGCGCCCACCCCTGTAGCCCACCCGACACACTTCTCCTTCCCCATCGAGGGCATGACCTGCGCCGCCTGCTCCACGCGACTGGAGAAAATGCTGCGCGCCACGCCCGGTGTGACTGAGGCGAGTGTGAATCTCGCCAGCGAGCGCGCCAGCGTGGTGGGAGAAGCCGACTTCGCGGCGCTGCTTGCCACCGTGCGCCGCGCCGGCTTCGAGGTGCCGCGCCGCACCCTGCAGCTCGACGTGGGTGGCATGAGCTGCGCCAGCTGCGTAGCGCGGGTCGAGAAAGCCCTGCTCAAACAGCCCGGCGTGGAAATGGCCGAGGTGAGTCTGGCCACCGAATCCGCGCGCATCGAAACCCGGCTCGACGCCGATCCCGCCCCCCTGCTCGCAGCACTTGAGAAAGCCGGCTTTTCCAGCCGCCTGCACCAGGCTGCCTCACCCGTCACTCGCACCTCCGCCGGCCAGCGCTGGCAACTGTTTTCGCTCGCTTGCAGCATCGCGCTGAGCCTGCCGCTGCTCGCGCCGATGCTCGTCGAACCCTTCGGCCTGCACTGGATGCTGCCTGGCTGGCTGCAGTGGGCGCTCGCCACGCCGGTGCAGTTCGTGTTCGGCGCACGCTTCTACCGCGCGGGCTGGAAAGCGGCACGCGCCGGCAGCGGCAACATGGACCTGCTGGTCGCGCTCGGTACCAGCGCCGCGTATTTCCTCTCGCTGTGGCTGCTCCTCAGCGGCCACGGCATGCATCTGTACTTCGAGGCGGCGGCCGTGGTGATCACCCTAGTACAGCTCGGCAAGTGGCTGGAGAACCGCGCCAAGCGCCAGACCACTGCGGCGATCCGTGCCCTGCAAGCCTTGCGGCCGGAAACTGCACGTATTCGCAGCTCCGATAGCGAGCAGGAGATCCCGCTTGGCCAGCTGCGCGTGAATGACATCGTGATCGTGCGCCCCGGCGAGCGCATCCCGGCCGATGGCGTGCTGATCGAGGGCGAATCGCAGGTCGATGAGTCGCTGATCACCGGCGAGAGCCTGCCGGTGCTGCGCACACCGGGCGCGGTGCTGATCGGCGGCAGCGTGAATGGCGAAGGCCTCATCGCGCTGCGCACCACAGCCGTCGGCGCGCAGACGGCGCTGGCCCTCATCATCGAACTGGTCGAAAACGCCCAGGCCAAGAAGGCGCCGATCCAGCATCTGGTCGACCAAGTCGCGGCAGTGTTCGTGCCGGTGGTACTGGTGATTGCGATCATTACCCTGCTCGGCTGGGGACTAGCCGCTGGCGACTGGCAGCAGGCCATCCTCAACGCGGTGGCGGTGCTGGTGATCGCCTGCCCCTGCGCGCTGGGGCTGGCCACACCCACCGCGATCATGGCCGGCACCGGGGCGGCTGCAAAACTCGGCATCCTGATCCGCGACGCGGAAGCGCTGGAAATCGCCCATCGCGTGCAGGTGGTGGCTTTTGACAAGACCGGCACCCTGACCCTCGGCAAGCCGACCTTGATGGCTTTGGAAAATAGCCCGGATGCAGCGCAGCGGAATCCGGGAGCCCCCCTTGCGCCACAATCCCCGGATTCCGGCCTGCAGCCTCCATCCGGGCTACAGATTGCCGCCGCCCTGCAAGCCGGCAGCGAGCACCCACTGGCGCAAGCCGTCATCGCCGCCGCGCAAGGCCTTGAGCTACCAATGGCAACCGGCGTGAAAGCCGAGGCCGGGCGCGGCATTCGCGCCACGATCGCAGGGCGCGAATACGCGCTGGGCAGCCTGCGCTGGCTCGGCGAGCTGGGCTTCGATACCACCGCACTCGTGGCCGAGGCCGCACCGCATCAGGCGCAGGGCCATACCGTGTCCTGGCTGATCGATCTGAGCAGCAAACAACGCCTCGCCCTGCTCGCCTTCGGCGACAGCCCGCGCCCCGAAGCGCAGGAGGCCATCGCCGAACTCAAATCGGCCGGCATCCGCCCCGTCCTGCTGACCGGCGACCATGCCGTGAGCGCCGCCGCCATCGCCGCGCAGCTCGGCATCGAGGATGTGCGCGCCGAGGTACTGCCGGCGGACAAGGCCCGCATCGTCGCCGAGCTGCGCGAGAAATTCGGCACGACGGCCATGGTCGGCGACGGCATCAACGACGCCCCCGCGCTGGCCGCCGCCGACGTGGGCATCGCCCTGGGCAGCGGCACCGACGTGGCCATGGCTGCGGCCGGCATCACCCTGATGCATGCAGACCCGCGCAGGGTCGCCGACGCCCTGGCCATCTCGCGCCGCACCTCAGCGAAGATCCGCCAGAACCTGTTCTGGGCCTTCATCTACAACCTGATCGGCATTCCGCTGGCCGCGGCCGGCCTGCTCAACCCGGTGATCGCCGGCGCAGCGATGGCCTTCTCCAGCGTCAGCGTGGTCAGCAACGCCTTGCTGCTGGCGCGCCAGCCGCTGCGACACTGACGGGCAAGGCGCCCCTACCCATCGGGCAGGCCACGGTGCGGCAACCGCTTCGTGGCACTAATGCTCAGGAGAGGCCTTTGCCTCGAAGGAGCGCCGCATGCAAGAAGATGCCCAGATCCACAACCCGTCCCTGCGCCAGCGCATGGCCGATCTGCCGATTGCCGCCAAGCTGAGCCTGCTCACTCTAGCCCTGCTCACCGCCGTTTTCAGTGTGGCCGGGCTGTATCTGGCGCGCTCGCTGTCCACCCAGCTCGAAGCCAACGCCACCAACGCGCTGCAAACGGCCAACCAGCGCATCGTGGACATGATCGAGGTCTATGCCGCCAATCTGGAGCAATCCGCCGCCATGCTCGGCAGCGAATTCGTCTCGCGCCTGCAGGCGGGCGTGCCCGAAACCACCCGCAGCAAGGACATCGCCGCCAGCGAGGCGAAAGCCACACCCCTGATCGACAGCTTCAGCGCTGCCTCCGGCGCGGTCGCCACCCTCTTCGTGAAGGATGGCGAGGATTTCACCCGCCTCGCCACCTCGGTCAAGGATGCCGCCGGCAAGCGCGCTGTCGGCACCCGGCTCGACCACACCCACCCAGCCTATGCCCCGGCGCTCGCCGGGCAGGCCTACACCGGTCGCGCCAAGCTCTTCGGGCGTGACTACATCACGCGCTACATCCCGCTGCTCGACAACGGCAAGGTCATCGGCATCGGCTTCATCGGCATCGACTTCACCGATGGCCTCGCCACCCTGAAGCAGAAGGTGCGCGCCATCACCGTAGGCGATAGCGGCCACGTGCTGATCTTTGAGCGCAGCGGCGCGGACGCCGGCAAGGCCGTGGTGCATCCGGAAGCCGAAGGCCAGAACCTGCTCGGCGACAGCCATCCCTGGCTACGCACGATGATCGAAGGGAAAAACGGCGCCCTGCACTTCAGCTCAGCCAAAGACAGCAAGGCCGGCACCGAACAGCTCGGCGTATTCAACAGCTTCGAGCACTGGAACTGGCTGATCGTTTCCACCGGCCCGCTCGATGAATTCACCCGCTTCGCACGCGGCATCCTGCGCGACCTGCTGATCGCCGCCGTGATCATGGCCATCCTGATCGCCAGCGGCATCATGCTCTGTGGCCGGCGCTGGATCAGCCGGCCGCTGGCCGGCGCCGTCGGCCTCTTCGAGCAGATCGCCGAAGGCGATCTGGGCACCCGCATCGAAGTGCACAATCGCGACGAGGTGGGTCAGTTGCTGGCCGCCATGCAGGGCATGACCCGGCAGCTCGCCCGCGTGATCGAGGAGGTCCGCGCGAGCTCGGAGAGCCTGGGGGGGGCCGCCAGCCAGATCACCGGCACCTCGCAGTCGCTGGCCCAGTCCTCCAGCGAGCAGGCCGCCAGCGTGGAGCAGACCTCCGCCGCCATGGAGCAGATGAGCAGCTCGGTCACCCGCAACGCGGATAACGCCCATAGCACCGATGAAGTCGCGCTCAAGGCCGCCGGTGAAGCGAATGAAGGTGGCGCGGCCGTCAGCCAGACCGTGCAGGCCATGCAACAGATCGCCCAGCGCATCGGCATCATCGACGACATCGCCTACCAGACGAACCTGCTCGCTTTGAACGCGGCCATCGAAGCGGCCCGCGCAGGCGAAGCCGGGCGCGGCTTCGCCGTGGTAGCCGCCGAAGTGCGCAAACTCGCCGAGCGCAGCCAGGTCGCTGCACAGGAGATCGGCAGCCTCGCCAGCAACAGCGTGCATGTGGCCGAAAACGCCGGCAAGCTACTGCAGCAGATCGTGCCGGCGATCCAACAGACAGCAGAACTGGTGCAGGAAATCGCCAGCGCCTCAAATGAACAGTCCGACGGCGTCACCCAGATCAACGCCACACTGAGCCAGCTCGCCCAGCTCACCCAGCAGAATGCGGCCTCGGCCGAAGAGCTCGCCGCCACCGCCGAAGAGATGAACAACCAGGCCAGCCAGCTGCAGACGCTGATGGCCTTCTTCAAGCTCGGCACAGCGTCAGCCCCGCGCGCGGGCGGCAGCGCGCCACGCGCATCCGGGGCGACACCTCGCCCCCGCGCCGGCTTCAATTCGGACTCAGGAGAATATGTACGTTTCTGAAAGAAGCCCGGCGTAAACTGGCGCTTTGCCTCGCCAGGAATTCTCATGCCCGCCAGCATCGAACACGCCGACGCGCTTGAAGCCGGCTTTGTGGACATCGGCGCTGCCGCAGCCGCCAGCGGCGTCTCGATCAAGATGGTGCGCCACTACGAAAGCCTCGGCCTGCTGGGCGCGGTGCCACGCACCGCCGCCAATTACCGCATCTACGGCGCCAACCACATCCACACCCTGCGTTTCATCGCCCGTAGCCGCAAGCTCGGCTTCTCGATGGAAGAAATCCGCGAGCTGCTCACCCTGTGGCAGGATCGCCAGCGCTCCAGCGCGGCCGTCAAAGCTATCGCCACCCGCCATATCACCGATCTGCAGACCCGCATCGCCGAATTACAAGGCATGGTCGCCACCCTCAGCCAGCTCAACCACTGCTGCGCGGGTGACGCCCGCCCGGACTGCCCGATCCTGGCTGATCTGGCCGGCCACAGCGACATGATCGAAGGCGGCGCAAGGCCCGGCCAATCCCGCTAGAATTCGCCGACGATTTTGGAGGCATGCTCGTGTACGGTCTGATCCTCACGGTTTTCTTCGGCGTAATGGCGTTCTTCCTGTACCGGGCCTGGCGGGTCTGGCAACAGCGTTTCGGCCAGCGCGACAACGATTTCGATGCCTACCAGCTTCAGCAACTGGTCAAGGAAGCCGAAGCAGGCAACCCGTTGCCGGCTCACGAAACCTTTGAAATCAAACCCCTGCCCGTCACACCAGCCGCCGCCGTGGTGGACACCACACCGCGTACGCGCCGCCCCCTGCTTGATGGCCCGGCCCAGGACGCATTCCTTCTGCTGCACGCCGACGTCGCCGCCGGCTTCCCGCTGCTGACCAGCGTCGATATTGCTACCCTGCTGGACGCCCACGGCACACCGCCGCCACGCGTCAGCGCGGACTTCGTGATCTGCAAGAAGGACTTCAGCCCCGCCGTGGTGATCTTCATCGAACGCAGCCCGGGAGATCCGATGATCGAGCGCGCCCAGACCCTCTTGCGCAGCCATCGCCTGCGCGTGCTGCGCTGGCCGGCCTCCGCTCTGCCCTCACGCGAGGAAATGCGGCGCCAGGTATTCAAGCCACGCACAGCAGCTTGAGGGCAGCGGCACGGCCATGCCGCTCAAACGATACATTCTGTAGGCGCGGTCCAAGGCCGCTTCAACGAAAGCCGTCCAGAGCCGGAATCAGAAAGAAAGCGTAGCGAGCAGGCAGAGGTCTAAACAAGGCGCATAAAACTACGTGCGCCGGTGTTTCGAGATCGGCCCACGCGCCTGCTTGATTCAGATGCCAGCACCCAGATCAAAGGTCTGGGAACTGACCATCTGTTCGCCCTGGAACACACGCAGGTTGCGCGGGCGCAGCCAGACGGTTTCGCCGGCGGCCAGCGCGAGCTGGTTATGACGCTCGCGAGTCAGCTCGACCTCGAAGATCTCACCCTGGTGTTCGACTTCCACCCGTACCAGCGGGCCGATGGCCTGCACATGCAGCACGCCGGCTGACAAGGCGCCGGCGGAGGACTCGCGCTGGATCTCGATGTCATGCGGGCGTACAAAGGCCAGCGCGTCATCCTTGGCGACATGCGCAGCCCGATCCACCTCGGCCCACTGCCCGTGCACACGGCTGTGGAACACATTCACGTTACCGAGGAAGCGATACACGAAGGGCGTGGCCGGCGCCGAGTACACCTCGTCCGGCGTGCCCAGCTGCTCGATATGGCCCTTGTTCATCACCACCACGCGGTCGGCCACTTCTAGCGCCTCTTCCTGATCGTGGGTCACGAACACCGATGCAATATGCATTTCGTCGTGAAGATGCCGCAGCCAGCGGCGCAGCTCTTTCCGCACCTGGGTATCCAGCGCGCCGAAAGGCTCGTCCAACAGCAGCACCTTGGGCTCCACCGCCAGCGCGCGGGCCAGCGCGATGCGCTGGCGCTGACCGCCGGAGAGCTGCGAGGGATAACGCTCGGCCAGCCAGTCCAGTTGCACCAGCTTCAGCAGCTTCATCACGCGCTCGCGGATCTCGCCTTCCGAGGGGCGCTCGGCGCGCGGCTTCACGCGCAGACCGAAAGCCACGTTCTCGAACACGCTCATGTGGCGGAACAGCGCGTAGTGCTGAAACACGAAGCCGACCTGGCGCTCGCGCGTATGCACATGCGTGGCCTCCTCGCCGTGGAACAGCACCTGGCCGGTATCGGCCGACTCCATACCAGCGATGATGCGTAGCAGCGTGGTCTTGCCGCAGCCGGAGGGGCCCAGTAGTGCGACCAGCTCGCCGGTCGGGATCTCCAGCGAGATGTTGTCCAGCGCCACGAAATTGCCGAAACGCTTGCTGATGTTTTTGACTTCGATGCTCATGACTCAAATCCTTGTGCAGATCAACGGGCCTCAAACCCGTCGTTCAATTCGTTGCTGTGGTTTTCTCCGGCGGCAGCACGGCATTGAGCATGTCCGTCTCCTTCTGCATCCGCCATTCCACAAAGGTCTTCGCCACCAGCGTGACCAGCGCCAGCAGCGCCAGCACCGAGGCCGCGGCAAACGCGCCAACCGAGTTGTATTCGTTGTAGAGAATTTCCACATGCAGCGGCAGGGTGTTGGTCTCGCCGCGGATGTGGCCGCTGACCACACTCACCGCGCCGAACTCTCCCATCGCCCGAGCATTGGACAGGATCACGCCGTAGAGCAGGCCCCACTTGATGTTCGGCAGGCTCACCCGCCAGAACATCTGCCAGCCCGAAGCGCCCAGCGACACGGCAGCCTCCTCCTCGTCCTTGCCTTGCGACTGCATCAGCGGAATCAGCTCGCGCGCGATGTAGGGCACGGTGATGAACATGGTGGCGATGATCATGCCGGGCAAGGCGAAGATGATCTTGATGTCGTGCGCCGCAAGCCACGGCCCGAACCAGCCCTGGCGTCCGAAAATCAGGATGAAGAGGAGACCTGCGACCACCGGGCTGACCGCGAATGGCAGGTCCAGCAGGGTCGTCAGCAGGCTCTTGCCACGGAATTCAAACTTGGCCACCGCCCAGGCAGTGGCCACGCCGAACAGGATGTTGAGCGGCAGCACGGCCAGTGCCACAAACACCGTCAGCCAGATGGCGGCCAGAGTCTCTGGTTCGGCCAGCGCCTGCCAGTAAGGGCCAAAGCCCTGGCGGAAAGCCTCGGCGAACACCGACAGCAGCGGCAGGCCCAGGAAGAAGAACAGAAAAGCAAAGGCCAGAGCCATCAGCGTCCAGCGCACGCCGCGCGACTCGGTATTCACGGTGCGAATCTGATTCATGCCTGTGCTCCTTCATCCACATGGCGGCCGGTGTGGCGACTGGCGGTCCACCACTGCAGCAGATTGATGGCCAGCAGCAGTACGAAGGAAATCACCAGCATCACCACCGCCAGCACCGTAGCGCCGGGCAAGTCGTACTGTTCAAGCTTGGAGATGATCAGCAGCGGCGTAATCTCGGAGACCATCGGCATGTTGCCGGCAATGAAGATCACCGATCCGTACTCGCCCACCGCGCGCGAGAACGACAAGGTGAAACCGGTCAGCAGCGCCGGGAACAGGGCCGGGAACAGCACCTTGCTGAAGGTCTGCCAGCGAGAGGCGCCGAGACTGGCGGCCGCCTCTTCCACTTCCGGCTCGATATCCTCAATCACCGGCTGCACCGTGCGCACCACGAAGGGAATGCCGATGAAAATCAGTGCCACCACAATGCCGGCCGGCGTGAAGGCCACCTTGAAACCGAGCCAGCCTTCAAGGACTTGGCCGACCCAGCCGGTATTGGCATACAGCGTGGTCAGGGTGATGCCGGCTACCGCAGTCGGCAAGGCGAAGGGCAAATCCACGAAGGCATCCACCAGCTTCTTGCCGAAGAATTCGTAGCGCACCAGCACCCAGGCTACGATCAGGCCGAATACCCCATTCACACAAGCGGCGATGAAGGCGGTGCCGAAAGTCACGCGGTAGGCGGCGAGCGCCCGCTCGGCGGTGGCGATCTGCCAGAACTGGGCCCACGAGAGCTCGGCGCTGCGGGCCACCAGTCCGGCCAGCGGGATCAGCACCAGCAGCGAGAGATAGACCAGCGAGTAGCCGAGCGAGAGGCCAAAGCCGGGCAGCACGTGATGTTTTTTGCTTGTCATGATGAAAACGGGCCGGCATGGCCGGCCCGTCCTTGTTCGAGAAGGCTTGAGAACTGTAGCAAAGCGAAGTGTAACGCCACGCTTCTGGCCAGGCGCTCCACCACGGGCAGCACCTCAGTACGACCAGAATCGTTTGCTTGCTGTTCTCTTATTTTGCCTGATAGACCTGATCGAAACTGCCACCGTCCTTGAAGTGGGCGGTGAAAGCCTTGTCCCAGCTACCGAAGATTTCTTCCACGGTGAAGGTCTTGATCGGCGGGAACTGCGCAGCGTACTTCTTGAGCACTTCGGCATCGCGCGGACGCAAATAGTTCTGCGCAGCGTTTTCCTGGCCGTCCTTGCTCCACAGGAATTCCAGGTAAGCCTGGGCCTGCTTGCGGGTGCCACGCTTGTCGACAACTTTATCGACGACAGCAACCGGGAATTCGGTCAACAGAGACTGGCTCGGATAGACCACATCAAAGTTGCCACGGCCAAACTCACGCGCGATCAGCTCGGCTTCGCTCTCGAAGGTGATCAGCACATCACCTTGCCCGCGCTGAATGAAGTTGGTGGTGGCGTCGCGCCCGCCGGGCGCAAAGGCCGGCGCATTCTTGAGCAGGCTGCCCACGAAGGCCGCTGCCGTCTTCTCATTACCGCCGGGCTGACGCAGCGCCCAGCCCCAGGCAGCGAGGTAGGTATTGCGACCGTTACCGGTGTTCTTAGGGTGCGGGATGGTGATCGTCACGCCGGGCTTGGTCAGATCACTCCAGTCCTTGAAGCCCTTGGGATTGCCCTTGCGCACGATGAATACCATGGTCGAGGTGTAGGGCGAAGCGTTGTTGGGCAGCTTCTTGTTCCAGTCAGCGGCCAGCAAGCCCTTCTCGGCCAGGAAACTGACGTCGGTCGGCTGGTTCATGCTCACCACATCGGCCTCGAGGCCGTCCGCCACCGCGCGCACCTGCTTGGAAGAGCCACCGTGGGACTGCTTCACGATCAGCTCTTCGCCTGTCTTGGCCTTGTACGCCGCGATGAAGCGCGGGTTGTAGTCCTTGAACACATCACGCGCAACGTCGTAGGACACGTTGAGGATGTCTTTCTGCTGGGCCTGGGCGCCCGCAACGAAGCCCAGCAGGGCCAGCGCAGCAGCGGCGGATTTGAGGATCTGGTGCATGTTCTTTCTCCGTAGGGGGCAGGATGCTACAAGTATGCCGCATCCCTTTATCCATTTCTAAAACAAAAATAGATTCACAAAGAACTATTGAGAATAACGATCTGCCGCACGTCTGCTAGCCCCAGCACGAGGGCCGCTTCCGTCCCGCCATTCGCTATGCTTGAAAAAACGGGCGACTGCCGCGCAAGCAAGCCCCGACATCTCTCGTCAGCCAGAAAGAAGATCATGCAATCCTCCCCCCTGCTCCGCCTCAGCCTGATCACAAGCTTCGCCGTTCTTGCGCTCAGTGCCTGCGGTGGCGGTAACGACCTTGCAGACACCTGGGCCGATATCACCAAGAGCGTCAAGCTCGATAGCTACTCCGACTCCTGCGATGGCGAGAACTGGAAAACGGTGTCGCGCACCAGCGGCAACCAGACCATCCTGATGACGATCACGGTCAACACCACCGGTGACGTCGAACCGCTCAAACCCGAATGGGGCATCGGTGACGGTCACTCGATCGGCAGCGGCCTGGTCTCAGCGACCAGCAGCACCGACGGCACCGGCCGCAAATTCACTCAGACTCTCGTCATCAACAGCACTGGCGACATTTCCTACCGCTTCAAGATCCGCGACAAGAACGACGATCTGCGTTACGAGACCACCTGCAAGGTGCACGTCAACTGAGCGGCAAAGACTCAGCGGCCGTCGAGCGCCGCACCCATCACGCGGCGATAGAACTCATGGAAGTGCTGCATGCCATCTTCCATCGGTGACTGATAGGGGCCTACCTCGCTGCGCCCTTCGCGCAGCAGGGCGCGGCGGCCGCGATCCATGCGCTCGCCGATCTCGTCATCCTCGATCGCCGTCTCCATGTAGGCAGCACGCTCCGCTTCGATCAGCTCCGGCTCGAAAGCCGCGATCTCTTCCGGGTAGTAGAACTCGACCACGTTGAGGGTCTTGTCCACCGCCAGCGGCTGAAGGTGACTCACCACCAGCACGTGCGGATACCACTCGACCATGATGTTAGGGAAGTAGGTTAGCCAGATCGCGCCGTGCTTGGGCAACTCGCCGCCATTGGCGGCCAGGACCGCCTTCTGCCAGCGCGCATAGGCCGGGCTGCCGGATTTCTGTAGGGAAGTCACGCCTACCCGCTGCACCGAATACCAGTCGCCAAACTGCCAGGAAAGGTCGTCACAGGTCACGAAGTTGCCCAGACCCGGATGGAAAGGCGCAACGTGGTAATCCTCCAGATAGACCTCGATGAAGGTCTTCCAGTTGTAATTGCATTCGTGATGCTCGACATGGCCCAGCACATAGCCGGTGAAATCCAGCTCGGGCGCCAGCTGCATGCCGGCCAGATCAGCATTGGCCGAACGTGGCCCCTTGAACTGCAGGCCTTGCCAGGACTCCAGCTTCTGTCGGTCCAGGTTCAGGCAGGGATTCTGCGGAAAATGGGGCGCGCCGATCAGCTCGCCCTCCTTGGTATAAGTCCAGCGATGCACCGGACACACCACATTCCGTGCCTTGCCCCGCCCTTCCAGCATGATGGCCTGGCGATGGCGGCAGATGTTGGACATGTGATGCACCCCGTCCTCACCGCGCACCAGCATGCGGCCATGGTCCTGCCAGCCCAGCGTGTAGTAATCGGAGAGTTCCGGCACCATCAGCTCATGCCCCACGTAACCCGGCCCGGCATCGAAGAGCAGGCGCTTCTCCACTTCAAAAAGAGCCTGATCAAAGTAGGCTGAAACAGGCAGCTGCGAGACTGCCGGGGCCAGCTGGACGGGTGTTGCGTTAGAAGACATGGTGCGCTTGATCCTTTCAGCCCGGAAACCGGGAGCAATAAATTATAATCGTCGGTTTATCCCCGGGGCAGCCCGGCATGCACGCGTGAGCACAATGGCCCGAAAATCCGCAGAACAAGCCGCCAGCTTCGAACAGGCACTGTCTGAGCTCGAAGGCATCGTTGCCGCAATGGAGCGCGACGACCTGCCCCTCGAAAACGCGCTCGCCAGCTATCAGCGTGGCGTAGAGCTCCTGCGTCACTGCCAAGGCACCCTGGCGGCGGCTGAACAGAAGATCCGGATTCTCGAGAACAACCAGCTGACCGACCTGCCTGGTGAGGAAAACCCATGAGCGCCCCAAAATTCACCGACTGGATGGCGCAGCAGCAGCAACGCGCCGAGCACGCCCTGGAAGCCGCCCTGCCCGCCGCTGGCATCGCGCCCGAGCGGCTGCACGAAGCCATGCGCTACACCACGCTCGGCGGTGGCAAACGCGTCCGTCCGCTGCTGGCTTTTGCAGCCGGCGAACTCTCCGGCGCCCCGGTGGCCAGTCTCAACGCCGTAGCCTGCGCGCTGGAATGCATTCACGTCTATTCGCTGGTGCACGACGACATGCCCTGCATGGACGACGACGCCCTGCGCCGTGGCAAGCCTACGGTGCATGTGCAATACGACGAAGCCACAGCCCTGCTGGTTGGCGACGCCCTGCAGACCCAGGCCTTCGACATCCTCTCGGCGCCCGGCCTGTTTGCTGACCCGGCACGTCAGCTGCGTGCCCTCCATACCCTGTCGCGAGCTTCGGGCTCGCGCGGCATGGCCGGCGGCCAGGCCATCGATCTGGCCTCTGTCGGCAAGGAACTCACGCGCGCCGAGCTCGAAGTGATGCACCTGCACAAGACCGGCGCGCTGATCCGTGCCGCCGTGCTGCTGGGTGCGCTCGCCGGCGAAGTCAGCGACGAAGCCTTGCAGCATCTGGATCGCTACGCCAAGAGCATCGGCCTACTGTTCCAGGTGGTCGACGACATCCTCGACGCCACCGCCGACACCGCCACCCTCGGCAAGACGGCCGGCAAGGACGCGGCCAATGACAAACCAACCTATGTAAGCATCCTCGGCCTAGCGGAATCCCGCGCCCTTGCCGCTGAACTTACCGCCGAAGCCGAACACGCCCTGGCCGGCTTCGGCAGCGAAGCCAGCCGCCTGCGTGAGCTCGCCCACTACATCACCAGCCGCCAGTTCTGAGCCCGGCACACCATAACAAGACAAGGCCACGCCCCCATGAACACCTATCCGCTGCTGGACAGCATCAACACCCCGGCCGAACTGCGTGCCCTACCGCGCGAGCAACTGCCGAAACTGGCCGACGAGCTGCGTGCCTTCCTCGTCGAATCGGTCTCCCGTACCGGCGGCCATCTCTCGTCCAACCTCGGCACAGTGGAGCTGACCATCGCTCTGCACTATGTGTTCGATACCCCTGGCGACCGCATCGTGTGGGATGTCGGCCACCAGACTTACGCCCACAAGGTACTTACTGGGCGCCGTGAAGCCATGGCCAACCTGCGTCAGTACCAAGGCATTTCGGGCTTTCCGCGCCGCTGCGAGAGCAATTACGACACCTTCGGTACCGCCCACTCCTCCACTTCGATCTCGGCCGCGCTGGGCATGGCCGTGGCCGCCAAGCAAAAAGGCGAGCAGCGCCATGGCATCGCAGTGATCGGCGATGGTGCAATGAGCGCCGGCATGGCCTTCGAAGCGCTGAACAACGGCGGCGTGATGGACGCCAACCTGCTCGTTGTGCTCAACGACAACGAGATGTCCATCTCGCCCCCGGTCGGCGCGCTCACCAAGATCCTCGCCCGCCTGCTCTCCGGCCGCACCTACGCTGCCGCCCGCCGCGCCGGCGAAAAGGTGCTTGGCGCCTCGCTCACGCGCAAGGTGGAAGAGCACGTCAAAGGCTTCATCACGCCCAGCACCCTGTTCGAGGAGTTCGGCTTCAATTACCTGGGCCCGATCGACGGGCACGATCTCGACGCCCTGATCCCCACCCTGCAGAACATCCGCAACATGGAAGGCCCGCAATTCCTCCACGTCGTGACCCGCAAGGGCCAGGGCTACAAGCTGGCCGAGGCAGACCCCACGCTCTACCACGGCGTAGGCAAGTTCGATCAGGCCGCCGGCATCCAGAGCGGCAAGAGCGGTGGCAAGCTCACCTTCACCCAGGTCTTCTCGGACTGGCTGTGCGACATGGCCGCCCAGGACGAGCGGCTGATGGCGATCACCCCAGCCATGCGTGAAGGTTCGGGCCTAGTGCGCTTCGAGCAGGAATTCCCGCAGCGCTATTTCGACGTCGGCATCGCCGAGCAGCACGCCCTCACCTTCGCCGCCGGCCTCGCCTGCGAAGGCATGAAGCCGGTGGTGGCGATCTATTCCACTTTCCTGCAACGTGCCTACGACCAGCTGATCCACGACATCGCTCTGCAGAACCTGCCGGTGATGCTGGCCATCGATCGCGGCGGGCTGGTCGGCGCCGATGGCGCCACCCACCACGGCGCCTTCGATCTCTCCTATCTGCTGTGCGTGCCAAACATGGTGGTCATGACGCCCTCGGACGAGAACGAATGCCGCCAGATGCTCTATACCGCCTGGCAGCACGAAGGCCCGAGCGCCGTTCGCTACCCACGCGGCAGCGGTTGTGGTGCCGTGCCACAAACTGAAATGCAGGCCATTTCGCTCGGCAAGGGCGAAATCCGTCGCCAGGGCCAGCGTGTAGCCCTGCTCGCCTTCGGCACCCTGCTGCACGATGCATTGCGCGTGGGCGAGGAGCTGGGCGCCACAGTGGTCAACATGCGTTTTGCCAAGCCGATCGACGCCGAGCTGGTCCGCGAACTCGCGGCCAGCCACGAACTGCTCGTCACCCTGGAAGAGAACGCCATCATCAGCGGCGCGGGCAGCGAAGTCGCCCGCGTGCTTGAAGAGGCCGCTCTCAGCACACCGGTCATGCGCCTGGGCCTGCCGGATCATTTCATCGACCACGGTGATCAGGGCCAGCTCCTGAACGAGATCGGCCTGGATCAGGCGGCCATCCTGCAGCGCATCCGGGCACGGCTCGGCTATGTCAGCCATAGTTGAGTTTTTCAGTCGGGATTCTTAGACTGCTTTCATGACACACCACAGTCTGGCCTCGACGCCAGACGCAGCCCCCAGCCCATGAGCACGCAACACGCCCCCATCCCTGACGTCCAGGGTTTCGAAGACCGCCGTCAGCTGGCCATCAACAAGGTCGGCATCAAGTCGATCCGCCACCCGGTGCGCGTGCTTGATCGTGCCTCCAGCGGCGTACAACACACCATCGCCAGCTTCAACATGTATGTCGGCCTGCCCCACAACTTCAAGGGCACCCACATGTCACGCTTCGTCGAGATCCTCAACACGCAGGAGCGGGAGATCTCGGTGGAGTCCTTCGAGCCGATGCTGCGCGAGATGGTCAAGCGTCTGGAAGCCGACACCGGCCTGATCGAAATGCGCTTTCCCTACTTCATCAACAAGAAGGCGCCGGTTTCCGGCGTGGAAAGCCTGATGGATTACGACGTCTGCTTCACCGGCGAGATTGACGCCACTGGCAACTACTCCCTGACCATGCAGGTCGTCGTGCCGGTCACCAGCCTGTGCCCCTGCTCGAAGAAAATCTCGGAGTACGGCGCGCACAACCAGCGCTCCCACGTCACCATCACCGCCCGCACCAACACCCCGGTATGGATCGAGGACCTGGTCGCGATCGCTGAAAGCGAAGGCTCCTGCGAACTCTACGGCCTGCTCAAACGACCAGACGAGAAATTCGTTACCGAGCGCGCCTACGACAACCCGAAGTTCGTCGAAGACCTGGTGCGTGATGTGGCCGGCCGCCTCAATGCTGATTCCCGCGTCGTGGCCTACATCGTTGAATCCGAAAACTTCGAATCGATCCACAACCACTCGGCCTACGCGCTGATCGAACGCGACAAGCGCCTGCAGCCGGCCTGAGTATCTCCGCCAGGCTCAGGCGGGCGGCAACAGGCAGCGCAAACGCTCGTTGCCGGTCTCCTCGATCAACTGCGCTGCGCGCAGCGGATCGATTTCCACTAGGCGTCTGACCGCCTCCCGAACAGCGGCCTCATTGCCGCAGCGCTGCTGACACAAGCCCATCAGGTAAAGCGGCAGCGGGCTCAGCGGCATCAGTTCGCGCACCCGCCGTAAGGGCGTGATGGCATAGGCGAATTCGCCCAGATCCATGTGCATGCGCGCCAGCGCATACCAGCCCCGCTCTTCATCCGGCTGCAGGCGTGCGGCCTGACGAAAGGCTTCGCCCGCATCATGCTTGTGCCCCAGATCATCCCGCACGCAGCCCAGTTCAAACCAGGCATCAACATCCTGTGGCGCCCATTGCACCAGTTGCTCCAGCGCCAGCGCTGCCTCGGCCCGCATCCCGCGCTGCACGGCCAAGGCTGCGTAATGCCTGGCACAGGAGACGCATTGATGCAGATTCAGCAGATGGTGAAAGATCGCCGCAGCGCGCGCATTCAGGCCCAGCAGCCTGAATAGCACCGCCTCCAGCCAAAGCGCAATGAAGCCACCTCTCATGTCCGCTCTCCCACCCAGACAAATCCACGCTTCAGCTTGGTTCAAAAGAAAAGCCCTCGCGAGGAGGGCTTTTCTTGAAGCGCAAACAATTGTGCCAGGCGGTGCTCAGTAGAGCCGGTTCAAACCGTTCAGGGCCGCCACCCGATAGGCTTCAGCCATGGTCGGGTAGTTGAAGGTGGTATTCACGAAATAGGTAATCTTGTTGTGCGGCGCCGGTTGCAGCATGATCGCCTGACCAATGTGGATGATCTCCGAGGCCTGCGCACCGAAACAATGGATGCCCAGCACCTCCAGCGTATCGCGGTGAAACAGGATCTTCAGCATGCCGGTGGTCTGGCCGGTGATCTGCGCGCGAGCCAGGCTCCTGAACAGGCTGTGGCCCACCTCATAGGGCACCTTGGCCTCTGTCAGCTCGCGCTCGGTGCGCCCCAGCGAGCTAATCTCCGGCAGGGTGTAGATGCCGGTCGGGATGTCACGTGCGAGTTCTGTGCCGGATGAACCATCCACCAGATGCGCCGCTGCGTGACGGCCCTGGTCATAGGCCGCTGAAGCCAGGCTCGGCCAGCCGATCACGTCGCCCACCGCGTAGATGTGCGGCACAGCCGTCTGGTAGTTCTCATTCACCGCGACCGCGCCACGCTTGTCCGGCACGATGCCCAGCGCCTCGAGGCCCATGTCATTGGTGTTGCCCTGGCGGCCGTTGGCCCACAGCAGGAAGTCGGTCTTGATGCGCTTGTTGGACTTGAGCTCCAGTACCACGCCGTCATCCTCGACCACCACGCGCTCGGCTTCCTCGTTGTGGCGCACCAGCACCCCCTGCTCGCGCAGGTGATAGGCCAGCGCGTCGACGATTTCATCGTCGAGGAAGGACAGCAAGCGATCCCGCGTGTTGATCAAGTTCACCTTGCAGCCGAGATTGCGGAAGATCGACGCGTATTCGCAGCCAATCACCCCAGCACCATAGATTGTGATCGATTCCGGCGTTTTGGTCAGGCGCAGGATGCTGTCGCTGTCGTGAATGCGCGGGTGGGTGAAATCGATGTCGGCCGGGTGGTAGGGGCGCGAACCGGTCGCCAGCAGGAACTGCTTGGCGCCATACACCTCGTGGCCGCCGTTGTTCAGCGCCACCTCGATGGTCTGTGCATCACGGAAACGGGCGCGGCCGTGAATCACCTGGACACCGTTGCGATCGTAGAAATTCTGCCGCATGCTGACCTGCTTGCGGATCACGCTCTCGGCCGTGCGCAGCAGGTCAGGGAAACTTACATTGAGATCAGTCGAGTCATGAAACTGCGGGCTGTCGCGCATTTCGCGCAGGCCCGAAATCACCTGCCGCAAGGCCTTGGACGGGATCGTGCCCCAGTGCGTACAGCCGCCCCCCACCTGGGTGTAGGCCTCGACCATAGCCACTTTTTTGCCAGCCTTGGCACACTTCATGGCGGCACCCTCACCGCCGGGGCCTGAACCGATCACGATCACGTCGTATTGCTGCATGTTTCTCTCCGGATATGCTGGGGCTGACTCTTGCTCTTATAGAAGACATTATCCAAGCTTTAGGCCTGCCGCGATAGGCGGAAAGCCCACCCCTGCCCAATTCCACCCGTCACGCCCCCATCTGCACCACGATGGATGCATCGAACCTCCGGGCAGATTGTTATACTCACGCCTTCGCGCGCGGAGCCCAGCGCCGTCCCCAAGAGCCCAAGAGAAGATCATGAACAAAATCATCTACACCCTGACCGACGAAGCCCCGGCACTGGCTACCTACTCCTTTCTGCCCATCGTGCAGGCATTTACCCAGCCCGCCGGCATCACCGTCGAAACCCGCGACATTTCGGTGGCCGCGCGCATCCTGGCGAATTTCCCCGAAGCCCTGAAGCCCGAGCAACAAGTCCCCGACACCCTCGCCGAGCTGGGCGAACTGGCCAAGACACCGGAAGCCAACATCATCAAGCTGCCCAACGTGAGCGCTTCGGTACCGCAGCTCAAGGCCGCCATCAAGGAACTGCAGGCGCAGGGCTACGCCGTGCCGGACTACATCGAGGCTCCGGGCAGCGAAGCCGAGCAGAAGATCAAGAACCGTTACGCCAAGGTGCTCGGCAGCGCCGTGAACCCCGTACTGCGCGAAGGCAACTCGGATCGCCGCGTGGCCAACGCCGTCAAGCAGTTCGCCAAGAAGCATCCGCACTCGATGGGCGCCTGGTCGGCTGAGTCGAAGTCCCATGTCGCCAACATGGTGAACGGTGACTTCTACGGCAACGAACAATCCGCCGTGATCGCCGCCGCCGGCAGCGTGAAGATCGAGTTCAGCGACAACGCCGGCAACACCAAGCTGCTCAAGGAAGTGAAGGTGCAGCAGGACGAGCTGATCGCCGCCACTTTCATGAGCGCCAAGGGCCTGCGCAAGTTCTACGAAGTGCAGATCGCCGACGCCAAGGCCAAGGGCGTGCTGTTCTCGCTGCACCTGAAGGCCACCATGATGAAGGTCTCCGACCCGATCATGTTCGGCTACGCCGTGCAGGCCTTCTACAAGGACGTGTTCGCCAAGTACGCCGACGTGTTTACCAAGCTGGGCGTGAATCCCCGCAACGGCATCGGTGACGCCTACGCCAAGATCCAGACCCTGCCGACCGCCCAGAAGGAAGCCATCGAAGCCGACCTGCGCGCCGCCGAAGCTGCCGTGCCGGTCGCCATGGTCGATTCCGACAAGGGCATCACCAACCTGCATGTGCCGAGCGATGTGATCGTCGACGCCTCCATGCCCGCCGCCATCCGCGCCTCCGGCCAGATGTGGAACGCTGCCGGCCAGCAGCAGGACACCAAGTTCGCGATTCCCGATCGCTGCTATGCCGGCGTGTATCAGGCCGTCATCGAAGACTGCAAGGCATTCGGCAAGTTCGACGTGACCACCATGGGCACCGTGCCCAACGTCGGTCTGATGGCCCAGGCGGCCGAAGAATACGGCTCACACGACAAGACCTTCGAGATCCCGGCCGACGGCGTAGTGCGCGTCATCGCCGCCGATGGCAGCGTGCTCACCGAGCACAAGGTCGAAACTGGCGACATCTGGCGCATGTGCCAGACCAAGGACATCGCGATCCGCGACTGGGTGAAGCTCGCCGTCACCCGCTCGCGCGCCAGCAACACCCCGGCCATCTTCTGGCTGGATGACGCCCGCGCCTATGACCGCAACCTGATCGCCAAGGTCGAGACCTACCTCAAGGATCACGACACCAGCGGACTGGAAATTCGCGTGCTCTCCCCGGTCGAAGCCTGCAAGCTGTCGCTCAAGCGTATCCGCGCCGGCCAGGACACCATCTCGGTTACCGGCAACGTGCTGCGCGATTACAACACCGACCTGTTCCCGATTCTGGAACTCGGCACCAGCGCCAAGATGCTCTCCATCGTGCCGCTGCTGGCCGGTGGCGGCATGTACGAAACCGGCGCCGGCGGCTCTGCACCGAAGCACGTGCAGCAGTTCCTCGAAGAGAACTACCTGCGCTGGGATTCGCTCGGCGAATTCCTGGCTCTGCAGGTGTCGATCGAAGAACTCGCCGTCAAGACCGGCAACAAGGCGGGCGCCGTGCTGGCCGAGACGCTGGACGAAGCCAACGCCAAGTTCCTCGACAACAACAAGTCGCCCGCCCGCAAGGTTGGTCAGATCGACAACCGTGGCAGCCACTTCTACCTCGCCCTTTACTGGGCACAGGCTTTGGCGGCTCAAAGCAAGGATGCCGGCCTGCAGGCCATCTTCAAACCGGTCGCCGAAAAGCTGACCGCCGACGAAGCCAAGATTGCCGGCGAACTGATCGGCGCACAGGGTAAGCCAGTGGACATCGGCGGTTACTACCACCCCGCTCCGGAGAAGTGCTCGGAAGCCATGCGCCCCAGCGCCACGCTGAACGCCGCATTGGCCAGTATCAAGTAAGCACGCATGAAAAGGGCGTGGTATCCACCACGCCCCAGAATGCCCAAGCCCCGGACTGCGGGGCTTTTTTTCGCCCGCCTCAGCCCCGACGCCAGGGCCGGTGAAGCCGCAGGTCGTCCAGCACCGGCACCACTGCCATCAGCACCAGCAGCAAGGCAAGCGGCAACGTCGCCAGATAGCCCACATACTTGAAACCATAGGCCCCTAGCAGCCCTCCCAGAAAAAAACTCAAAAGCAGTGATCCGAGCACCCTGAGCCGGGCGCGGTTTGCCCGCACATCCGGGTGCAGGGGGTCGCTGGAGCGATTCCAGTAGAACAGCTTGCCCAGCTCCATGCCGATATCGGTCACCACACCCGTGATGTGGGTGGTACGGATCTCGGCATTGGACGATTTGGAGATGACGGCGTTCTGCAACCCCATCATGAAACACAGCAGCATCACGGTCACCGGCACGAACAGCCCCTCAATCACCGACAGGCGTGCCCCCAACAGTCCGAAGGAGAGCAGCAGCGCAGCCTCCAGCAGCAGCGGCAAGGCATACTCGCTATGCCGAGCGCGCCGCCGGCTGTAATTGACCATGATTGCCGTTGTCGCCGCCCCACCAAGAAACGACAGCAGCGCCCCGAGCCCGGCCAGAGCGAGCCCGACATTGCCGAGCACGAAATTGTCGGCCATCGAGGAGACAATGCCGGTCATGTGCGAGGTGTATTGACGGGTGGCCAGATAGGCCCCCGCATTGGTCGCACCGGCCACGAACGCCAGGGTGAATCCCAGATGCCGGTTGCTTTCTGCGCTGCGAACCCGACCCGTCAAACGTCGTGCGTAATCGATGGGCATGCTCTTGATACACCTTCCACTCAGGTGCCAGGCACCGACGCCAAACTTACTGCCGGCCAGTACTGCCGAAACCACCTGCCCCGCGTTCGGTCGCTTCGAAAGCCTCGACCACGTTGAGCTTCACCTGCACCACCGGCACCACCACCAGCTGCGCGATGCGGTCCATAGGCTGAATCGTGAAAGGCTCCTTGCCACGATTCCAGGTCGATACAAACACCTGCCCCTGATAGTCCGAATCGATCAAACCGACCAGATTGCCCATCACGATGCCGTGCTTATGGCCCAGGCCCGAGCGCGGCAGGATCATCGCAGCCAGCCGCGGATCCTCCAGGTGCATGGCCATGCCGGTGGGGATCAGATGCGTGTCACCGGGATTGATCGTCAGCGGCTCATTGATGCAGGCACGCAAATCCAGCCCAGCCGCACCGGCAGTGCCGTACTGCGGCATGTTGTCATGCAGACGGGCGTCGAGAATCTTGATGTCGAGTTGATGCATTTTAGGAAGAAGAGAAAAAGTTAAAGAAAAAGCTCAGCCCAGCATCCGGGCCAAATGCGCCACGATGCCGGCTGCGACTTCGGTTTTGCTTGCGCGCGGCAAGGGGTGCGAGCCGGCTGCGTCAAACAGCACCACCTGATTGGTGTCGCCGCCCATGCCATCCTGCACCAGATTGCCCACCACCAGCTGCAGGCGTTTGGCCTGGAGTTTGCCACTGGCGTAGGTGTCCAAATTCTGGCTCTCAGCCGCAAAGCCGACACAGAATGGGGCGGCCGGCAACGAGGCCACCTCGGCCAGGATGTCCGGATTGCGGGTGAGGTTGAGGGTCAGGCCATCACCCGTCTTCTTAATCTTGTCGGCAGCCACATCCAGGGGGCGAAAATCTGCCACTGCCGCCACGCCGATGAAAATCCGCGCCTGCCCGACGCGCTGCATCACGGCCTGATGCATTTCACGCGCGGTCTGCACATCGATGCGCTCCACCCCATACGGCACCGGCAAGGCCACCGGGCCACTGATCAGCTGCACCTTCGCTCCCGCAAGCGCCAGCGCACGCGCCAGCGCATAGCCCATCTTGCCGGAGGAGATATTGGTGATGCCGCGCACCGGATCGATCGGCTCGTAAGTCGGCCCGGCCGTCATCAGCACTGTCTGGCCGGCCAGCGGCTTGGCCTGCAGGGCGCTAATCAGAGCTTCAACAATGGTTTCAGGCTCAGTCATGCGCCCTTCACCCACCTCACCGCAAGCCTGCTCGCCGGCATCCGGACCGATGATGCCGACGCCATCGGCGCGCAACTGATTCACATTGCGTTGCGTGGCCGGATTGCCCCACATCTGGCGATTCATGGCCGGCGCCACCAGCAAGGGGCAGGCGCGCGCCAGAGCCAGCGTCGACAACAGATCATCCGCCAGCCCGTTGGCGATCTTCGCCAGCGTATTGGCCGTGGCCGGCGCGATCAGCAGAGCATCGGCCGAGCGCGTCAGATCAATATGGCTCATGTTGTTAGCGCGGCGATCGTCCCAGGGGTCAGTCCACACCGGATTGCCTGACAGCGCCTGAAAAGTGGTTGGCGTCACGAAGCGCGCGCCGTTTTCCGTCATTACCACATGCACTCGCGCGCCGGCCTTGATCAGCAGCCGGGTCAGCTCAGCTGCCTTGTAGGCCGCGATGCCGCCGGAAACGCCCAGCACGATGGTCTTGCCCGAGAGTTCAGTCATGCCCCAGTTCCGAAAAGGTAAGAATCCCGCAGTCCGCAATTCTATCCCGCAAGCACCATGGCAATCACTGACTGGCCCGAAGAAGAACGCCCGCGCGAACGCCTGCTGGGCCACGGGGCGGCCGCACTGTCCGATGCCGAACTGCTGGCGATCTTCCTGCGCGTGGGTGTGCGCGGCAAGAGCGCGGTGGATCTGGCCCGTGATCTGATCGCCCATTTCGGCAGTCTGAGCCGCCTGTTCAATGCCCCGCTGCCCGAGTTCAAGGCCTTCCACGGAATGGGCGAAGCAAAATTCGCCCAATTGCAGGCCGTTCTGGAAATGGCACGGCGCGCGCTAAACGAAACCTTGCGCAGCCGTGATGTACTCGGCTCGCCCGGCACAGTGCGTGACTGGCTGCGTCTGAAACTCGCCCACCTGCCTCACGAGGTCTTCATGGTGCTGCTGCTCGATGCCCAGAATCAGCTCATCGAAGCGCGCGAACTTTTCCGGGGAACCCTGACGCAAACCTCCGTATACCCACGTGAAGTCGTGAAACTCGCGCTGGCTCACAATGCCGCCGCCGTCATCCTGGCGCACAACCATCCTTCTGGCGTCATGGAAGCCAGCCGTGCCGACGAGCTGCTGACCAATGCTCTGAAACAGGCTCTGGCACTGGTAGATGTGCGAGTACTGGATCACTTCATCGTGGCCGGAAACGCAACGCCGCTTTCCTTTGCCGAGCGTGGCCTGTTATAGTTGCGGTCTTTCCAGCGCGTGGGCTTGAGCTCTGCCTGATTTTCAGGCTATACTCGCGTGCTTTACGGAACCAGTTACCGGAGCGAGATATGTCTCGAGTTTGTCAAGTTACGGGCAAGGGCCCGATGGTCGGAAACAATGTTTCCCACTCCAACATCAAGACCAAGCGTCGTTTCCTGCCGAACCTGCAGAATCGCCGCTTCTGGGTCGAAGCAGAAAACCGCTGGGTCAGCCTGCGCGTCTCGAACGCCGGTCTGCGCACCATCGACAAGAAGGGCATCGACGTCGTGCTGTCCGAGCTGCGTGCTCGCGGCGAGAAGTTCTGATCGCCACCACGACTCATAGAAATAGCGGAGATTAAAAATGGCTAAAGGCGGTCGCGAAAAGATCAAACTGGAATCCACTGCGGGTACCGGCCACTTCTACACCACCAACAAGAACAAGCGCACCACCCCGGGCAAGCTGGAATTCAGCAAGTACGACCCGGTGGTTCGCAAGCACGTGATTTACAAGGAAACCAAGCTCAAGTAAGCGCTGTGTGCGGCGCGGCCCGCACCCTCGCACTCTGGCTGGTTCCGACCTGCTGTACCCGAAAGCCCGCTCCTGCGGGCTTTTGCGTTTCGATACAGGCTCTCCGAAATGACTCACGCGTCTACTGAAAATCTGAACGTCGTCTCCTTCGATCACATGCCCTCGCCGGGCGAGATCAAGGCCCGTGTGCCGCTCTCCGATGCCGCAGCGGCTTCGGTCGAATCAGGGCGTGCCACCATCAAGGCCATTCTGGATCGCAAGGATCCGCGCCCGATGGTAATCGTGGGCCCCTGCTCGATCCATGATCCGGTCGCCGGTCTGGACTATGCCCGTCGCCTCAAGGCGCTAGCCGACGAAGTGGCCGACACGCTATGCGTGGTGATGCGGGTGTATTTCGAAAAGCCGCGCACCACCGTGGGCTGGAAAGGTTTCATCAACGATCCGCGCATGGACGACTCCTTCCACATTGAGGAAGGCATGGAGCGTGGCCGCAAGTTCCTGCTCGACATCGCCGAACTGGGCCTGCCTGCAGCCTCCGAGACACTGGACCCAATCGCCCCGCAGTACTACGGCGACCTGCTCTCCTGGGCCGCCATCGGCGCCCGTACCACTGAGTCACAGACGCACCGCGAGATCGCTTCCGGTCTTTCCTCGCCGGTAGGCTTCAAGAATGGTACCGATGGCTCGCTCGACGCCGCCGTGAATGGCTGCCTGTCGGCCTCGCAGCCGCACAGTTTCCTCGGCGTGAATGACGCAGGCGAAACCTGCATCGTGCGCACCCGCGGCAACCGCTACAGCCACGTCGTGCTGCGTGGCGGCGGTGGTCGCCCGAATTACGACACGGTCTCCGTGTCGCTGGCCGAACAGGCCATGGCCAAGGCCAAGCTGCCGGCCAACATCGTGATCGACTGTTCGCACGCCAACTCATGGAAAAAGCCTGAATTGCAGCCGCTGGTGATGAAGGACGTGGTTGGTCAAATCCGGGCCGGCAACCAATCCATCGTCGGCGTGATGATCGAAAGTTTCATCGAAGCGGGCAACCAGTCGATTCCGAAGAACCTCGCAGAACTCCGCTACGGCTGCTCGGTCACCGACGGCTGTGTCGCCTGGGATACCACCGCACAGATGCTACGTGAAGCCCGCACTGCGCTGCGTGACACGGTCGCCCAGCGCCAATCCTGATCCCCTCTCTTTCCTGAAAAAGGCAGAACCATGAGTCTGGTCACCCCCTTCAAGGCCCTTCGTCCGGCCGCCGGCCGTGCCGCCGAGATCATCGCCCCGCCCTACGACGTACTCTCGTCGTCTGAGGCCATCGAGCGCGCCGCCGGCAAGCCGTGGAGCTTCCTGCACATTTCAAAGCCGGAGATCGACCTGCCTGCCGGCACCGACATCTACTCGCCCGCGGTGTATGCCAAGGCAGCCGAAAACATGCAAAAGATGCTCGACGCCGGCGTCATCACCCGCGACGACAAGGCCTGCTACTACGTCTATCGCATCATCATGGGCAGCCATGTGCAGACCGGCATCGTCGCCGCAGCCTCGGTGATCGAATACGACAATGGCCGCATCAAGCGCCATGAATTCACCCGTCCGGACAAGGAAGACGATCGCGTGCGCCAGATCGAGGCCCTCAACGCCCAGACTGGTCCGGTCTTCCTGGCCTATCCGGACGCCCCCGCCATTGACGCCGTGCTGACAGCCACCATCGCCGGCACGCCGGATGCTGACGCCACCGCCGATGACGGCATCCGCCACACCCTGTGGGTGGTACGTGATGACGCGACCATCACGCAATTGAACAAGAGCTTCGATGCCCTGCCCGCGCTCTACATTGCCGATGGTCACCACCGCTCGGCAGCCGCCTCGCGCGTCGCTGCCTCGCGTCGTTCAGCCAACCCGCATCACACCGGGGACGAGCCCTACAACTACTTCCTCTCCGTGATTTTCCCGGCCCATGCGCTGAAGATCATGGATTACAACCGCGTCGTCTGCGATCTGAACGGCCTCTCGAAGGACGAGTTGCTGGCGAAGATCGCAGCCGCCTACAGCGTGACGCCTTCTACCGCGCCGGTGAGGCCGGCAGCACACGGGGAAGTCGGTATGTATCTGGCCGGCCAGTGGTACCAGCTCAAGGTGAAACCCGAACTGATCCCTGCCGATCCGGTCGAGCGCCTGGACGTGAGCCTGCTCACCGCCCACATTCTGACCCCGATCCTGGGTATCGCCGATCTGCGCCGTGACAAGCGCATCGATTTCGTCGGCGGCATCCGTGGCCTGCCTGAGCTCGAAAAGCGCGTCAATAGCGGCGAGATGGCCGTAGCCTTCGCGATGTGTGCCACCACTATGAACGACCTGATGTCAGTCGCAGACGCAGGTCAGGTGATGCCGCCGAAGTCGACCTGGTTCGAACCGAAGCTGGCCGATGGCATGGCCTCACACGCAATCGACTGAAACACGCAACAGACGCAAAAAAGCCGACCCGCAGGTCGGCTTTTTTCATGGGCAGCATTCGCCTCAGTTGATCACGATGCGTGAGTTGAGCGGCTGCACTGGACGGTTGTTCGGGTGATGCATGACATGCGAGAAGTGGTTCACCTGCTCATCCGAGCTTTCCACCGCCTGCTTCAGCACGATCCATGACACGCCTTCGCTGCACGGTGGCGTCGTCAGCGAGCCGCTGAAGTAGTAGTAATCGCGTTTGCGCGGCAGCAGCTCCCCTGCGAGCAGCTTTCCATCAAAGGCCTGCTTGGTATTTGCAGCCTCCGGCATCTGCTGCCAGATCCGCGCCAGTCCGCTCTGTGCCTTGCCCGGCTTGAACATCACGGCTACTACGGCAAGCCTGCCGTCCTGGTCCTGATGGACGAGGTGGCCCTCAAGCGGAAACTGCTTGCCGTGAATGGTGTTTTCGCTGGGGGCATGAAAATGTACCTGCTTGAGCTCGAAGCTGTGATCGCCGAGGCGAAGCATGCTGCCCGGCGCAAAATTGGCCTGGATAGTATGACCGTTGTTGAGCACCTCGGTGACGGCTGTCGTATAGCTGAAGCGCAGTTTCGGCAAAGCCGCTTTCAGCTCGCCGCTCACGTTCACCGGCGACTGGTTCTTGCCCGCACCACAGGCCGCAAACTCGGGCGCCAGCTCGCCCCAGTGAGCGGGAGCCGCCTCACCGTCATAGGCCCAATGCACAGCTTCAGCCGCCATGCAAAGCGGGGCAGACAGCAGCATTGCCAGCGCGCTGGCAGACTTGATCCAAGCTTTTTTCATCATCAGCTTCCTTTTCAAAACACTACCTGTGCCGGCAACGCCCGTTGCCAGCGGGGGCTTGAATGCTGGTCTTGCTGCAGCGCAAAATCAAGGCGCAGGATCAAATCCGGAACGCAGCGGATATTCAGACTGCCGGATTGGCCGTTCAGCCCAGCCCCCGGAGATGCTCCAGCACCGGGTTCAGGAAAGCGGCACCGAGACGCTGACTACGTGCGCCATTCCAGCCGGTGCGAGAGTCCGGCGCATTGGCATTGTCCTTGAATGGCATTTCCAGCGTCAGGGCGACGCAACCGAAAGTGGCTGCGGCCCACTTCGAGCACAACGTCATCATCTCGTCGGTAAAGCGGTCGTCGGAGTAACCATGCTCAGTCTGAAAATCCGGGCTCACGCGCTTTAGATTCGCCAGGAAAGCCGCCTGCAACTCCAGATTGCGTGCCCCATAGCCCGGCACCATGTGACTGCCATCGATGAAAACATAAGGCAAGGTCTCGTCACCGTGAATATCGAGAAAAAGATCCGCTCCACGCTTCTTCATCGCACGCTGCGCATGCCATACCTCCGGGCTGCGCTCAAGCGTCGGCGCATGCCACTCACGATTCAGGTTCACTCCGGCCGCATTGCTGCGCAAATGCCCCAATGCGCTGCCATCCGGGTTGATATTCGGAATCAGATGGAAGCACGCCCGGCTGCGCAGCTCGCGCGCCACCGGATCGGCTGGATCAAGCAGGCGGCTGATGAACCCCTCCATGAACCACTCTGCCATGCTCTCGCCCGGATGCTGGCGCGCCTGCAGCCACACGCTTCTGGGCCCCGTTCCGATGTGCAGCAGATCCAGGTCGCGTCCGTGCAGACTGGTGCCGATACATTCGAGCTGCACCAGCGGCGAAGCTGAGCAACGCCCTAGAAAATCCAGCCGGCGCTCCTGTGAATAGGGCTCGAAATAAGCGAGCCACACAGTGTCATGCTGCGGTGTGAATTCGATGGTCAGCAGCTCTCCGTCATAGCGTGTATCGGCAATGCGGAACCAGTCCGCACGGTCATAACTCGCAGCACACTGGTAACCATGCCAGCCATCGGCATAACTGCATGCACCGGCATTTTCGATGACCAATCGCAGCGGCACTCCACGCACACCGTGCAGGCGGAAGTGGAACCACTGCAGGAACTGGCCGCCCGCATCGGGGCGAATGGCCAGACGGATATCGGCGGGATTGGCAGCATCAAGTACTTCAATGTTGCCGCTGTCGAAACAGGAACTGATATGGAGGCTCATGGCAGAACTATTCGGATGGATGCACTCAAGAAATCACATGTCACGCGCCTGCGTAACATGCCATGCAAAACAAACAGCGAGCCGCTGCGGCATCCCGGGCATGGCAGCCTGCAGCCAGCGCCGGATAGCAGGACCTTCGTCCTGCGCGGCGGCTCCCGACCAAAGAAGAAAATAGGACGAACTCCGCAGGGGGTCATCACGATAAAACAGGAAGGGCTCGTCGCTAACCCCACTATTGACATAAATGATATGCCAGCGACCACCCCGGAAGGACTGCAGAATATCCTCCGGAGCCAAACGGATACCTCCGTCCGCCAAACCACCAAATTCTGGCTGGAGATGCTTCGAAATGATCGGGGCAAGACTCTGCCTGCGGGTAACCGTAAGGCCGCGATCCACCCCCGTGCAAGGCACACCCCAAGCGACTGTAGCTACCGACAGAGTCCATACAAACAGGACGCCGCGGTAGAAAAGATGGCGAAGCATCAAGCCGCTTCACGCCGGAACACCCAGCGATCCGCGTCTGATGCCGCAGGCGTGAAGACATAGCCTTCCGCATCAAACTGCTTAAGCGCGTCCGGATCCGTCAGGGCATTGACGATGGCAAAGCGGCTCATCAGCCCGCGCGCGCGCTTAGCGTAGAAGCTGACGATTTTGTAACCGGCGCCTTTGCGCTCTTCAAACACAGGTGTGATCACTCGCGCAGCCAGCTGCTTCGGGCGCACCGACTTGAAGTATTCCTCTGAAGCCAGGTTCAGCAATACAGGCTTACCGCCCTGCTGCGCCAGCTCCGCATTCAAAGCAGTGGTGATCGTATCTCCCCAGAACGCATACAGATCCTTGCCGGCAGGATTGGCGAGCCGGGTGCCCATTTCCAGGCGATAGGTCTGCATCAGATCCAGCGGGCGCAGCAGCCCATACAGGCCGGAGAGCATGCGGAAATGCTTCTGCGCAAACGCGATCTGCGCGGGCGTGAAACTGTAAGCATCCAGCCCCTCATATACATCGCCATTGAAGGCGAACATCGCCTGCCGCGCGTTCTGCGCCGTGAAGGGTCTCGCCCATTCGGCGTAGCGGGTGAAATTCAGGGTCGCGAGGGGATCGGAAAGCGTCATCAGCTTTGCGATCTCGGCCGGACTCTTCTCGCGCAGGAGGTCAATCAGTTGCGCGCTCTGGTCGAGAAAGGCTGGCTGGGTGAAGTCGGCAACAGGCAGAGGGCTCTGGAAATCAAGGGACTTGGCAGGGGAGACGACGATCAGCATCGGAGCACGGCGGAAACGGGGTACGGGCTGCAATGATCGGCCAAATCCGGCGAGGGCGCAAAGCCGGCCCTCCCGTCCGCGGGTCGTGTGTTCGCCCCAGCCCTGGCATACACTGCAGGCAAACCGCCCACCCGCCCTGCACGGAAAACCGAACGTGGCCGAGACTCCGCCCGACAACGAGACCATCGTCCTCAATCAGACCGTCAACGCCAGCGTGCAGCGCCGCGACACGGCCCACAACGCGCTGCCGATCGGCACCCGCATGGGTGAATTCGAAATCATCGGGCTGGTCGGTGAGGGTGGCTTCGGCATCGTCTATCTGGCGCAGGATCACTCGCTGGAACGCAAGGTGGCGCTCAAGGAGTACATGCCAGCCTCGCTGGCTTCGCGTGGCAGCGATGCCGCCGTGGTGGTGCGCAGCGAGCGACATCACGAAACCTTTGCCATCGGCCTGCGCAGCTTCGTGAATGAAGCGCGCCTGTTGGCCCGCTTCGATCACCCGGCACTGGTCAAGGTATATCGCTTCTGGGAAGCCAACGGCACGGCCTACATGGCCATGCCTTACTACGACGGCCGCACCTTGCGTGATGTGCTCGCCAGCCTTGATGCGCCACCAGACGAAGCGACGCTCAAACGCCTACTGGCGCCGGTCATGGAAGCGCTGGAGCTGATTCACGCCGAGCAATGTTTTCACCGCGATATCGCACCGGACAACATCATGATCCTGCGCGATGGCCGCCCGGTGTTGCTGGACTTCGGCGCCGCCCGCCGCGTGATCAGCGATATGACCCAGGCCCTCACCGTGATCCTCAAGCCGGGCTACGCGCCGATCGAGCAATACGCCGAAATGCCCGGCATGAAACAGGGGCCATGGACCGATCTCTATGCGCTTGCCGCCGTGGTCTATTACGCCATCCTGCACAAGCTGCCACCACCTTCAGTCAGCCGCATCGTGCAGGACAGTTACGAGCCCCTGAGTCAGCTTGCCGCGGGGCGCTACAGCCACACCTTTCTGCGCGGCATTGATGCCTGCTTGGCGGTGAAGGCCGAGGACCGCCCGCCTTCCGTTGCAGCCATGCGCGCCTTGATCGGCATGGCCGGCAGTGCTCCGGCCAGCCCGCCGGCCACACCACTGGCACAGGCGCGCACCACGCCTCCAACGCCCCAGGCAGCGGCCATTCGCGTGGATCAGGACGAGCAACGCCCCCGCCCTTCCGCTCGGCCGCAGAGCCGCCTGATAATCGTATTGGTGGCCGCTGGGCTGACACTGGCCAGCGCTGCCGGCTGGCATTTCACACGCGTAAGGCCCCCGCTACCGGCAGCCCCCATCGTCACCCAAAGCGAACCGGAAACGCCGGCCAGTGCGCCAGCACCACTTCTTGCCGCAACGGCCAGTGAGCCCCAGGCCCAGGAGTCAGCCCCCATCGAGCAGCCAGTGCCGCCCGTGCCAGTGCCCGCCAGTGCTGCGACTGTGCTCGAAACAGAGTCAGCCCCTGTCGCGCCAACCGCTGCGGCAGCCAGCTCGGCCTCGACCCGCTCCGCCATAACCAAGTCCAGAGCCCGCAGCGCGAACGCCTCTGGCGATACCGAGCGCAGCCAGGCAGAGCGCGATTACATGCGCCAGCTCAATCGCGATCTGGACAAGATGCTGCGCTGAGTCCTCAGGGCTCAAGCGAGTGGAGGCTGCGCCCGGCGGCGTCCTGTAGGCGAACCGCAATCGCCGTGTAGTTGTCATGGCGCGGCGCAGGATCGGCACTGACCACCCGGGCCATGCGCTCCAACCAGTCCGGCATGCTCGCCGCCTCGGCCAGAGTCGTCACCATCTGCGTCTCATGAACATGCTCCCACCAGCCATCGGAGCAGACCAAGAAGCAATCGCCAGCGTGCAGGGGTAAAGCCTCGCCCGACACACTCACTTCGATCCCTTCCAGATTGCCGATGGCTGAGGTAAGCAGGCTGCGCTGCGGATGGGTACGGGTCAGCTCCAGGCCGCCATAACCGGCATCAATCATGGTCTGCACCAGACTGTGATCGCGGGTCTGAAACACGACCTCACCAGCACGGAAGAAATACACCCGGCTGTCTCCAGCATGGGCCCACACGGCCTCGCGCCGCTCAAGATCAATCAGCAGCAACGCGCAGGTGGCGTGCATGTCATCCACATGATCCTGCTTGGCGACCAGTACCGCGCCGTGCGCCGCCTCAATCAGACGAGCGGCCACCGCTGAGCTCACTCCAGGCGAAGCCTCGAACATGTCCAACACGGTTTCAACCACGATCCTGGCTGCAACATCGCCGCCGCTATGGCCGCCCGCCCCGTCAGACACACACAGGCAGACACACTCGCCAACCCGAACCTGGCCGCATGCGTCTTCATTGCGACGGCGCGCTCCGATATGGCTCTGCTCGGCGCTGTAAAGGGCAAGCATGGCGGGGTCAGCAGGGCCGCTCGCCCGACGGCGCAGCGATCTCATCCGGCTGCCGCTGCAGGGCCACGCCCAACAAGGTATGCAGGGTTTCGGCCGGCACTGCCTGCTGCTCACCGAGCAACAGGCGCAATTGTTCGCCGAGGCGCTCGGCCCGCAGCTCGTCCAGCTCAGCCGGCAGGCGCAGACCCTGCATGCCCAGACCGCGGATGAAGGCCTCAAGCAAGGCATGGGGGCTGCCAGCCGGAGGGCTCATACGAGTGCTGAGCTCGAAATCAAATTCCAGGGTTTCACTCACCGCCTCAGCGTCAGCCACTACCGGAGCCGCCACGGGCGGCCGCGCGGCGGACACAAGCCTCGGGCGCACCTGACGATCGGCACCGATGTGCTCGACCAGCAAGGCCCAGCCCCCCATGCCGATCAGATCCCCTTCATGAAGGGTGACGACCTTGCCTTTACCGAGCTTGCGGCCATTGATGCAACTGGGATTACCCCCCTGATCGACAAGGAAGTATTCGCCACCTAGCCACTTGATGCGGGCCTGGATGCGCGAGAGGTGCTTGCCCGGGTCTTCCAGCAGGAGGGTATTACCTTCCTCGCGACCGATGCTGCCCCCCTCAGGGCCGAATTCGGCGCACTGCGGGCAGCCAGGAGGGGCGCCATCATGGCTCTGTACGGCAATGCGCAGCACGCTGCTCTCCTGTGGTCATGGCCGGCCGCAGCCGTACCCCCTCATTGCAGCACAGGCGCACCCGCTGCTTCAAGGGCCGATGCGGGCAGACAGCATGCGCGCGGGTAAATCCAGCGCTCAGCCTCTCCACTGGGTCATGTTGGTCGCCGTGCTGGTCACCAGGCTGGAGGTGGATGTGGCGGTGTGCATTTCCAGCGAGGTGATCTGGGCCTTCTCTGCCAGCGTCAGCAGGTTCAGCGAAATCCGGAAATCATCCTCCATCAGCTCCAGCAGCGGCATCACAGTCTGCACCAGCTCGCGCAGGCGCTTACGGGCCTCTTCCTTGCTACCGGTGCGGATCTGGGTCAGGGCATGATCAACGCTGACGGCCAGGCGGCTGAAACGGCCGATATTGTCCGGCGTGACCTCGCCGGACTCGGACACTACACGGTTGCCCCCAAGCAAACAGCCGTCAGCCACGCGGGCTGCGGCAAGCTGAAGCAGTTCTTCCAGCGACAGATTGGGATCGCCGTGCGCGCTGGCCAGCCCGATGGTCAGGCTGATGCGGATACGGTGCTCCTTGTAGGTCATCACGATGGTGTCGATGGCCCGGCGCAATCGCAGGGCGAAGGCGCCACAGGCATCCAGATCGGCAGACGGCGAGATCACCGCAAACTGACCTTCGGCGAGGTGGGCGATCGTGTCTTCCTTGCGCACCTTGGCCGACAGCAGCTTGGAGAGCTTGCGATGCACCAGCTGGCCGACGCTGTGACCGTAGCTCTCGCACAGTTTGTCGTAGCCATCGACCTGGATGACCATCACCGACACATCGCCACGGTTGCGGCGCACCAGTTGCTCGCGGCTCTCTTCGAGCTCGCGGCGGGTCTGGGCCAGTTTGACGAGGGCTTCGATGCGGGCGACCAGCTCGACGCGCGGCGTGCCCTTGGTAATGAAGTCAGTGGCACCCATGGCCTGGGCCTTCATGCGTGCTTCGTTCTCGTCTTCACCCGAGATGATCAGCACCGGCAGGGTATTCACGCGCGACAGACGCGAGCCCCGGATGCGCGACAGCAGGCCGAAACCGTCGAGGCGAGGCATGCCGATGTCGGAGATCACGACCTCGATGGTCGGGTCGAGCAGCAGGGTCTGCCAGCCCGCTTCGCCATCGACCTCTTCGCGCACATCGAACTTGTCGCGGATCTGCTTGATCAGCGAGGCGCGCACCATGCGCGAATCATCCACGATCAGCACACGCGGCAACTGCGCAACCACTTCACTCATGTCATGTCCTCTGTTTCGCCACTGCGGGCAATCTGCACCACGGTGCGGCCCGTGGCGCGGGCTGCAATGAATTCACCAAACACTTGCGGCAAAGCTTCGAAAGGGATTATCCGCATGATCGAGGCAAGATGGCGCGGCCGCAGATCAGCGGCCAGCCGCGCCCATGCGCGTTCGCGCACACTGAATCCAGCATAGACCGAATCGATGCCCAATAAACTGACGCCGCGCAGGACGAAGGGCATCATCGAAGCGCTCAGATGGCCGTCGGCTGCTAGCCCGACACTTGCCACCACACCGGTGGGTTTGCTGGTGGAGAGCGCCCAAGCCAGCGTCGCGCCCCCCAGATTGTCGATCACGCCGGCCCAGATTCCCTTGTCCAGCGGCTTGAACGCATCCAGCGGCAGTTCGCTGCGCAACATCACCCGGCTAGCGCCCAGGCTGCGCAACCAGTCGGCCTGCTCTGCCTTGGCGGTGAGGGCCACTACCTCGTAGCCCCGCCCGGCCAGCATGTCGATGGCGAGAGAGCCAACACCGCCGGAAGCACCGGTCACCAGTACCGGGCCGCGCTCAGGCTTGAGGCCATTCTCTTCCATCCGAGTGATAGCCATCGCTGCGGTCAGTCCGGCGGTGCCGATGGCCATCGATTCCTGCGAAGACAGGGACGCCGGCAGCTGCAACAACCAGCCCCCGGGCAGCAAGGCGCGCTCGGCGTAACCCCCATGATGCGCCACCCCTAGTTCGTAGCCGGTAGCAATCACTTTCTCGCCCGGCGCAAACCGGGGCGCCGCGCTGCGCAACACGGTGCCGGCCAAATCGATGCCACCGACGCAGGGGAAACGGCGCACCACCTTGCCGCTACCCGTCGCGGCCAGCGCATCCTTGAAATTGACCGAAGAGCACTCCACGCGGATCAATACATCGCCCGCATCCAGCGCCGTTTCATCCAGGCTCAGAAAGCGTCCGCACAACGCCTCACGGGTCGCAGGCGCAGAGCGTTCGATGCAGAAGGCGCGAAAAAAAGTCACCGGTAACAAGCTCTCGTAAAGGAAACAGCGCAAGTGTGAGGCCAGGCTTTGTCCGGCCGCAATGCTAATCCGCTTTTACGGCGCCGAGGCCTTCCGCGGCGCAGCAATTCCGGCATACGCCGAAAGATCTACGACCAACGGCAAACAATTGATAAAGCTAAAGATCTGCTCACCCCCTGCCGTAGAACAGGGGGCATTCCCTTGCTATGAAGAACCATGCTCGCCAAACCTCTCGATTCCGTTGACAGCTATATCGCTTACTTCAGCAGCCACGAACTCCCGGTACTGAGGCGAAGCATGCGTGCGCTGGGCGAGTTGCACAGTAACGAAGATCGCATCAGCGGCCGCTCGCTGGCCTCTGAAGTGCTGCGAGACCCGATGCTGGCCCTGCGCGTGCTGGTCTATCTGGAAACCCATCGCCATCGCAAGCAGAACCACGACATCACCACCATCGATCGCGCCATCATGATGATGGGCATCTCGCCCTTCTTCGACAAGTTCGGCAAGCTGCCGACCGTGGAGGCCTATCTCGCCAGCCATCCCAAGGGCCTGGTGGGCTTGCTGCATGTAGTCAGCCGGGCGCAGCACGCAGCGCACTGGGCACGCGATTTCGCCCTGCTGCGCCACGACATCGATGTAGACGAAGTCACCGTGGCGGCCCTGCTGCACGAAGCAGCCGAAATCCTGTTCTGGTGCTTTGCGCCAGTCTGCATGCAGCAGATCGAGCAGATGAAGAAGGATCAGCCGGGCCTGCGCAGTGTGGTGGCGCAGCAAGCCGTGCTCGGCGTGAGCATTCAGGATCTGCAGGAAGCCCTGGTCCAGGCCTGGCACCTGCCCGATCTGCTGATCACCCTGATGAGCGACGAGAACGCTCAGAATCCACGCGTGCGTACCGTGCTGCTGGCCTGCGACCTCGCCCGCCATGCCGCCAACGGCTGGAACGATCCAGCCCTGCCCGACGACTACACCGCGCTGGCCGAGCTGCTGCATATCAAGCGCAGCGCCGTGATGCAGCGCGTGGGAGCCCCGGAGGAAATGTGGGCGCCCGTGCTGGCCGGAGAGATCGCGGCAGAGTAAAGGGCTACAGGAAGCGAACGAAAGCATGCGCCGGCAGCGGCGCTTGAAACGCCCTCGCCTGCCCACCTCACCACTCTCCATGCCCGATTTTCGGGATAATGCCGGCTTCCCCGCCGTAGTTGCCGCCGCATGCCTGCCATCCACAAACTCCCCGAAGTCCTGATCAACCAGATCGCCGCCGGCGAGGTCGTCGAACGCCCGGCCTCAGTGCTCAAGGAGCTGATGGAAAACAGTCTGGACGCAGGCAGCCGGGCGATTGAGGTAGCGCTGGCCCAGGGCGGCGTGAAGCAACTACGCATCACCGATGATGGCTGCGGCATCGACAAGGACGACCTGGCCCTGGCACTGGAGCGCCACGCCACCAGCAAGATTGCTTCGCTCGAAGACCTGGAGGCCGTGGGCACCATGGGTTTTCGCGGCGAAGCGCTGGCCGCCATCGCGTCCGTCGCCCGCACCAAGATCATCAGCCGCGCCACCGGCGCTGCGCACGCCTGGCGCGTCACCGAGCGCGAACGTGAGCCAGCGCCAGCAGCCCTGAATGGCGGCACGGTGATCGAGGTGGAAGACCTCTACTACAACACCCCGGCGCGGCGAAAATTCCTCAAGTCCGAGTCCACAGAGTTCGGCCACTGCGACGATGTGTTCCGCCGCGTGGCGCTGGCCCGGCCGGATGTCGGCTTCCAATTGGCCCACAACGGCCGGGTCTCCCTGCGCCTCGCGGCGGGTGATGCCGAGCGACGAGTGCGCGAGATTCTGGGCGACGACTTCATGGCCAACTGCCGCCGCGTCGAAGTGGACAGCGGCCCGCTGCGCCTTTACGGTTTCGCCGCTCTGCCGGCCTATGCACGCGCCAACCGCGACGCCCAGTTCTTCTACGTGAACGGCCGTTTCGTGCGCGACAAGCTGATCCAGCATGCCCTGCGCGAGGCCTATGCCGACATCCTCCACGGCGCACGGCATCCGGCCTTCGTGCTGTTCCTCGACATGGATCCGGCCGGAGTGGATGTGAATGTGCACCCAGCCAAGACCGAGGTGCGTTTCCGTGAAGGCCGCGCGATTCACCAGTTCGTTTTCCATGGTCTGTCGCGCTCGCTGGCCGTGCCGGTGCAGTCCGCCAGCCTGGCGCAAGAACCTTCAGCGCCCCTCGCACCCTACAGCGGCCCCACTGAACAGGCTCGTCTCGGCGTCGAAGAGCCAAGCCTGCCGCAAAACCTCTCGGCCTGGCAGACCCGCGCAGAACCCGCCCGCAGCGAGGGCTTCCGCCCGGCCAGCTTCGAGCGTCCGAATGGCGGGGCCAGCTTCAATCCGGCCATCCTCGAACGCCTTGCCCCGCAGATGCCGAACCTGCCCGCTGCCGACGCCGGTAGCGCAAGCTCGGCCCCGCTCGGCTATGCCGTCGGCCAGATCCATGGCGTCTACGTGCTGGCACAGAATGCCCACGGCCTGGTGCTGGTGGACATGCATGCCGCCCACGAACGCATTCTCTACGAGCAGTTGAAGCATGTGCTCGATGGCGCCCCCGGTGTGCAGCGCCTATTGATTCCGGCCGTATTCAACGCCAGCAAGATCGAGCTCGCCACCGCCGAGGAGCAGGCCGACATCCTCAATCGCATGGGCTTTGACGTCGCCGCCGCCGGGCCGAACGAGCTCGCCGTACGTAGCGTGCCGGCGCTGCTCGGGCGCGCCAACGTGAGCGAACTCTTGAGAGCCCTGCTCGCCGAGCTGCGCGATTTCCCGGCCTCGGAGGTGATCGCCGCACGGCGCAACGAACTGCTCGCGACCATGGCCTGCCACGGCGCGGTGCGCGCCAACCGCCAGCTGACCCTGCCCGAGATGAACGCACTCTTGCGCGACATGGAAGCCACCGAGCGCGCCGATCAGTGCAACCACGGCCGCCCGACCTGGACCCAGCTGAGCATGAATGATCTCGACAAGCTCTTCATGCGCGGGCAATAAACCGACGCCACCATTCCTGCACTCCATTCCAAGTTGCTGAAGGCCAGCTCATGAAACGCCCCTACCTCCTCGCTCTGCTGGTCTTCCTAGTCGGCTGTGCCACGCTCGCTCGCGAAGATCTCGGCGCGCTCTTCGGCCCCGCCAATCCAACCCGTTTCGATACCCCGCATGCCGAGGCCGGCCAGGTCTCTTTCCGCACTGAAGTGCTGCCGGTGCTGGAGCAGCGCTGCGTGGTCTGCCACGCCTGCTACGACGCCGCCTGCCAGCTCAAGCTCGGTTCCTTCGAGGGCATCAGCCGCGGTGCCAGCAAGGACAACGTTTATGACGCCGCCCGCCTGTTCGAGGCGAACCCGACCCGCCTCTTCATTGATGCCGACCAGCCTTCGGTCTGGCGCAAGAAGGGCTTCCATCCGGTGCTCAACGAGTTCCCGGCCACGCCAGCGGCCGAACTGCAGGCCAGCCTGCTGGCGCGTGCCCTCGATCTGAAGGAGCGCCATCCGCTCACCCCGAACGAACCCGCACCGGACTCGCTGGACTTCTCGCTGAATCGCACCAACCAGTGCCCCAGCATCGAGGAGTACAGCGCCTTCGAACGCAAGAACCCACTGATGGGTATGCCCTTCGGCATGCCGGCCATCAGCAGCGCGGAAAGCGGCTTGCTGCGGCGCTGGCTGCAGCAAGGAGCGCCCTACGAAGGTTCGCGTCCGCTGGCGGCCAGCGTGACGGCTGAAATCCGCAAGTGGGAGCGTTTCTTCAACGGCAGCTCGCTGCGCGAGCAACTGGTATCCCGCTACATCTACGAGCACCTGTTTCTCGCCAATCTGTATTTCGAAGGCGAGCCGGAGCTACGCTACTTCCGCCTGATCCGCTCCACCACGCCCTCGGGCCAGCCCGCCCGCGAGATCGCCAGCCGCCGCCCCTTCGATGATCCGGGCAAGGCCCCGTTCTACTACCGCCTGCTGCCGGTGGAAGAAAGCATCGTCGCCAAGTCGCACATGCCTTATGCCCTGAGCGCCCAGCGCATGACGCGCTGGCAGGAGCTGTTCTTCACGCCGGATTATCAGGTCACGAGCCTGCCGGGCTACGCGCCCGAAATTGCCACCAACCCCTTCAGGGCGTTTGCCGCTTTGCCGGTCAAATCACGCTACCGCTTCATGCTTGATGAGGCCGAATTCACCGTGATGGGCTTCATCAAGGGTCCGGTATGTCGCGGCCAGACCGCACTGAACGTGATCAATGATCACTTCTGGGTCTTCTTCCAGGATCCGGAAACCCTCACCAGCTCGGACGCCGAATTCCTCTCCCTGGAGAGTCGCAACCTCGCCCTGCCCGCAGCGGAGGAGAGCAACTCCCTTGTGCTCACCCCCCTGATCCGCTATTCCCGCCAGGAAGAGCGCTACCTGGAAGCCAAGTCCGCCTATCTGGAAAAACGCTTCGCCCGCCCAGAAGACGTTTCGCTGAACCTGATCTGGAATGGTGATGGCCAGAACCCCAATGCAGCTCTGACGATTTACCGCCATTTCGACAACGCCACCGTCATGAAGGGGCTTGCTGGCCAGAAACCCAAGACCGCCTGGGCCATCAGCTACTCACTGCTTGAGCGCATCCACTATCTGCTCACGGCGGGCTACGACGTTTTCGGCAACCTCGGCCACCAGGTTAACACCCGTCTCTACATGGACTTCCTGCGCATGGAAGGTGAATTCAACTTCATTTCCATGCTGCCGCAGGCCGAGCGCATTGGCGTGCGCGACTACTGGTACCGCGACGCCAGCCAGAACGTGAAAGATCACGTTTACGGCAAGTACGCCCATTTCAATCAAGAGTCAGGTATCTCCTTATCCGGCCAGGGGCGTCCAGAGCATGAACTGATGGGCCTGCTGGCAGCACGCCTTCAGCCGGCCCTGCCCTACAAACACAATCTGTCTGCCCTGCCGGACAACGGTCTGCGCCGCGAACTGGAAACCCTCGCTGCGATTCGCGGCAGCAGCCTCAGCTGGCTGCCCGAAGCCAGCTTCCTGCGCATCGAAGAGCCCGGCCGTGCGCCGCTCACCTTCACGCTGCTGCGCAACACTGCCCATCGCAACATCACCATGCTGCTGCGCGAGGACAAGGCCGTGGTGCCCGCCGAATACGGTCTGGACGTGCTGCAAGGCATCGCCACCGCCTACCCGAACGCCTTCTACCGCCTCCAGCGCAAAGATCTGGCGGAATTCACCCAGCGCATCGCCCGCCTCGGCAGCAAGGCAGACTATCGCGAACTGATGGAGCGCTTCGGCATACGCCGCACCAGCCCGGATTTCTGGGCCATGAGCGACGCTATCAATGCGGACTACCGTCGCCAGGAACCAATCGAAGCGGGCATCCTCGATCTGAACCGCTTCGAGAATCGCTGATCCTTCGCAAGTCACACACCACTTGTTGCGCAAATTTTGCGCAACAAGTGGTCTCAAAATGCGATAATCGCGGCCCTTTCTCCGCTCTACCCTCCCCCGCCGTGATGCAACTCGACAGAATTCTCCAATCTCAGGGCTTCGGCTCGCGCAAGGAATGCCGCAAGCTCGTGCGCGATGGCGAAGTGAAAATCGGCGGCGTAGTCGCCACCGATCCCTTTGCGGAATACGAGGAGAAAGGCTTCCAGTTCGAAATCGCCGAGTGGGAATGGGAATACAGCGAAAAGGTTTACGTAGCCCTGTACAAGCCTGCCGGCTACGAGTGCTCGCATAAACCCAAGCACAACGAAAGCATCTACCACCTGCTGCCCGAACCCCTGGTAGCACGTGATGTACAGAGCGTTGGCCGCCTCGATGTGGATACCACCGGTCTGCTGCTGTTCTCGGATGACGGCCAGTTTATCCACGCCATTTCCTCGGCCAAACGCCAGGTCACCAAGAGCTACCGAGCCACGACCAACCAGCCCGTACGCGACGAAGAAATCGCCCAGCTGCTGGCCGGCGTGCAACTGATTGATGAGCCCGAACCGGTCGCCGCACTCGAAGCGCGCAAGGTCGGCGAGAAGCAGATCGAGCTGGTGATCGACCACGGTAAATACCACCTTGTGAAACGCATGATCGCTGCGGCTGGCAACCATGTGGACAAGCTTCACCGCTATGGCGTGGGCGGCCTGTCGATGGAAGATGGCACCCTCCCCGAGATGGAGCCGGAAGACTGGTGTTATCTGCGCCCCAAGCATCTCGCCCTGCTCGGCTACCAGCCCTGAAAACAGGATAGATCCGCGGCACCGGGCAATTTCGACACACCGCAAGCTACCGTTGTACGCCTGCGCATCGGGTTTCGACTTTGCCCCGCTTGCCAAGAAGCTATTCACGATCTGTAGCGAGAGGCCGTCAGCAGGGCATCGATACGCACAGGAACCGGAGTTTATGTTGATCAATGAGGATCCCGAGCAGCGCATGAGCCCTCTCAGTGATCAATGAGCGGCCTCGCAGTAAGATCGGGAACAGCTTCTAAGATTTCTCCCCCTCTCATTTCTCGTATTGAAATGAAAAACCGACGCACTTCACCGCGCCGGGCTACGCTTAAAAAATTACCCTGAAGAAAAACAAGACCATGGCTGAAGACAGCAAACGCAGCAAACTCTCCCTTCCCGCCAAAACGGGCGATGCGCCCACCAGCGAGCGCCGCACCCGCGCGCCGCTGCGCGGCTCCAGCAAGCCACGCGCGCCCAAGCCAGCCACCTTCCGCCCACGCGAAGAGAGCAGCGAACGCGCGCCGCGCGAAGGCCGTGGTTCTGACGAGCGCCGCCCCTATGCAGACCGTAACGAACGCGGCGACCGCCCGCGTCGCGATGGCGAACGTCCGGCGCGCCCGGCAGGTGATCGCCCCCAGCGCGATGGGCGCAGTTTTGACGAACGCCGCCCGGCCTATTCCCGCGAGGGCGAACGCCCTCGCCGTGATGATTCCCGCCCCTCCCGCCCTGCTTTCGGTGAGCGCACGCCACGCCCAAGCGGCCCGCGTCGCGAGGAAGATCGCACGGGGTTCAACGGCCGCCTGCCGCGCGAAGAGTTTCGCGGTGGCGCCGGGCGTGGTTTCGATGAGCGCCGCCCGCAAGGGGATCGCCCGCCGCGCCGCGAAGGCGAGCGTCCGTCCTTCGGCGAGCGTCCGGCACGCGGCTTTGGCGAACGTGGAGCGCGACCGGAAGGCCGCGACGAGCGTCGCCCCGCCTATTCCCGCGAGGGTGAGCGCGCGCCGCAAGGCGATCGTCCGCAGCGCAGCTTCCGCGACGACGGCGGTGACCGCCGCTTCGGCAGCGCGGCCAAACCCCGCACCGAAGGCGAACACGGCTCACGCCGCCCGGCCTTCGAAGGCGGCAATGAGCGCCGCCCGGCTTATCCACGTGATGGCGAGCGGCCGGCTTTCAGCCCGGATCAGGAGCGCCGCCCTTATGCCGAGCGTGCCCCGCGCGAAGGCCGCAGCTTCGGCGAACGTGATGGCCACCGTGAAGAACGCCGTCCGGCTTTCCGGGAGGGTGATCGTCCGGCCCGCCCGGCTTTCCGTGACGGCGAACGCTCCCGCCCGGACAACCGTGCCGCGGATGAGCGCCGCCCTTACGCTGAGCGCCCTGCCCGCGATGGCGAGCGCGCAGCCCGCCCGGCCTTCCGCGATGGCGCCCAGGCGCGCCCGGAAGGCCGCAGCTTCGGCAGCGAGCGTCCGCGTCGTGATGAAGCCCCGCGCACTTACGGCGAGCGCCCGCGCCGCGACCTCGATCGCGACGGCCCGGCCCCGGCGCCGAAGTTTGGCGACGACCAGATGCCGGCGGCTCCGCGCGGCACCAGCTTTGGCCGCAGTCGTGCTGAAACTGCGCCCGAACCCGCACCGGAGCGCTACCACCGGCCGGTGCCGCCCGAACGCTTTGCCAACGCCCCGGCCGCCGCACCGGTGGATCAGCCGGGCGCCGTGCGTCTGTCCAAGCTGATGTCGGAACTGGGCCTGTGTTCGCGCCGTGAAGCCGATGACTACATCGAGCGCGGCTGGGTCAAGGTGGATGGCGAAGTGATTGCTGAGTTGGGCGCCAAGGTGCTGCCGACCCAGCACATCGAGCTCAATGCCGTCGCCGAAGAAATGCAGCTGCGCCGCATCACGGTACTGATCAACAAGCCGATCGGCTATGTCTCCGGTCAGGCCGAAGATGGCTACGAGCCTGCTGCCGTGCTGATCACGCCGGAGAATCACTGGGCCGAAGACCCGACCCGCCGCCGTTTCGAATCCCGCATCATCCGCAAACTGGCCCCGGCCGGCCGGCTGGACATCGACTCCACCGGCCTCCTGGTACTGACTCAGGATGGCCGTGTCGCCAAGCAGCTGATCGGCGAAACCAGCGAGGTCGAGAAGGAATACCTGGTACGCGTGGAAGGCGAACTCTCGGCCGAAGGCATGCGCCTGCTGCATCACGGTCTGGAGCTGGATGGTGTCGAGCTGCAACCGGCAAAGGTCAGCTGGCAGAACGAGGATCAGCTGCGCTTCGTGCTGCAGGAAGGCCGCAAGCGCCAGATCCGCCGCATGTGCGAGCTGGTCGGCCTGAAAGTGGTGGGCCTCAAGCGCATCCGGATCGGCAGCATTCCGCTCGGCAAACTCCCCGTCGGCCAGTGGCGCTACCTCGGCGAGCACGAAAAGTTCTGATCGATGTAACTACCGCGCGGTAGCTTCCATTCGCTCAGACGATGGTCTGAATTCCTGTCAAAAAAAGGGCTGCACATGTGCAGCCCTTTTTCATTCGAAAACCCAAGATTTACTGCAGAGGTAAATGCGCGACGCAATCGAGCACGAGTCTGGAGATCAGCTCTGCATCCGGCTCCGGCACGGCCACAGAGGGACGGCCCTTGCTGCCGGTGGCGGTGATGGCGAGCTTGCCTTGCGGATGGCTGACCACGAATTCGTTGGCACACAGGCGGCAATACACTTTGTCGCCATCCCGATGCGTGCGGAACACATTCACCACCGGGCCACAGGCCGGGCACTCCTGCACCGGCACCCCCAGATCCGAGTGACCGAGAATGTGGCTGATCGCGCCGGCTCGGGCCAGCGATACAAAACGCGCGCCGAACTCGGCGTCGAACTCGCTGCCGAGCCCGGCCTCGATGACCTGCAAGGCAGCTTCGAGTGCCAGCGGGCGACGCCAAGGGCGGGTGCTGGTCATGGCGTCGAAGGCATCGGCAACGCCGATGATACGCGCCGGGAGGGGGATTTGGAGGCCCTTCAAACCATCTGGATAGCCCCTGCCGTCCGGCCGCTCGTGGTGATGGCGGATGGCCTCGCCGAGGAAGGCGGCAAGCGGGTGCCCATCGAGCATGCGCACGCCAACGGTGGAGTGCTCCTTGACCACTTCATATTCGGACTCGATCAGGTGCTCCGGGCGCAGCAGCACTGAATCAGAAATTCCGATCTTGCCCAGGTCGTGCAGGAAACCGGCGATCGACACGAGCGCAATAGTCTCCTCGGATTGCACGCTGCCCTCTGCCAGCAGCCGCGCGTAACGCGATACGCGCCAGGCATGGCCCACGGTGTAGGGGTCCCGCGCCTCCACCATCGCAGCCGTAATGAACAGCCCGCTCAGTTCCTGCTCCAGCCTTGCCCGCATGTGCCTCACCTCCGTGTTTGCTGCAGCGCGATCATAGCAAGAGAGACTTACGACAAGATGTGTGAAATCTGCTGTCGCATGCTCGTGGAAAGCCCCGATCCCTCTGCCCTTTGGTGCAGACTATAAATGAACTAAGTCTCCATGCACTGCGGGGCGTGATGAATCGGAATCCAGGTCTTCGCTGGCAGCTCTTCTTGCTGTGGTTTTTATGCGGTACGGCAGGCACGGTGTTGCTCGGCATTTCTCACCCGGAGCTATGGCTGGCGCTCACCGGTACAGCACTGGCCTGGCTGCTACCGGGGGCGCTGATTTCGGTTTGGCTGATCCGCCGCGCCGAGTGCCGCGAGGCTGATGTGCTGGCGTTTTTCCAACGCGTCCTGGATGTGATCCCGCATCCGGTGTATCTGAAAGACGCCGATAGCCGCTACATCCTCGTCAATGACGCCTTCGTGCACGACAAGCGGCGCAGCCGCGAAGCACTGCTCGGCAGCCATGGCATCGAAGCGACGCACGCCGAATCCATCCGCCTGCAGCGGGAAGAGGATCTGGCGGTGCTGGCCGGCATACCGCTGCGCAAGGAAGAGCACAAGACGCACTCCCATACCGGCGCAGAAGTCTTCCGCCTGGTGGCCAAGGGCTGTTGCACAGACAGCGCCGGTGCCCCGGTCATTGTCGGCTCGCATATCGACATCACCGAGCTGCGCCAGGCCCAGCGCGAGCTGGCGGAGGCGGCAGACCGCGAGCGCCAGCTGCGCCGCCGCACCCAAGAATTCACCCAGCGCCTGATCGACGTGATCCCGGCCCCAGTGTATGTCCGCAGCGTCGAGGGCTATTACCTGCTGGTCAATGAGAGCTTCATGCGCGAGCGGGGGCGCAGCATGGAGGAGATCCTGTCGAATCTGGCCTGGGCCAGCGAGGAAACGGCCGAGCGGGTCAAGGCCGAGGATGCCCTTGTGCTGGCCGGCGAGGCGGTGCTCAAGGAAGAACATGTGCCCCATCCGGATACCGGTGCCGAGCGCTTCCGCCTGATTTCCAAGCGCGCCTGCGAGGATACCGACGGCCACAAGGTCATCGTCGGCGCCAACTTCGACATCACGCCCTGGCGCCAGGCTGAACGCGAGCGCCAGTCTGCGCTGGAGCGTGAGCAGGCATTCCACCGCGCCACCCAAGTCTTCATCCAGCGCATTCTCGACATGATCCCGGACCCGGTCTACGTGAAGGATGCGGCAGGGCGTTACATCCTGGTCAATGAAGCCTTTGCCCGCGAACGTGCGATGCCGCCGGAAGAAATCCTCGGCAGCACTGCACTGAACCTGACCGGCGAACTCGAGGCGCGCGAAACCTCACTGCGCGAGGATGCCGAAGTACTGGCCGGCAGCGAGATCTTCAAGGAGCAGCACAGCACCCATCCGGTGAGCGGGGCGGAGGTGTTCCGCGTCGTCTCCAAACGGCGCTCGACCGACTCCGATGGTCAGCCGGTGATCGTTGGCGCGCACTTCGATCTGACGCGCTGGAAACTCGCCGAGCGCAGCCTGCAGCAATCCCTCGAACGCGAACGCGAGTTGCGCGAGCGCGTGCAGACCTTCACTCAGCGCCTCATCGACGTGATTCCGCAGCCGGTGTATGTGAAGGATGCGCAGAGCCGCTACATCATGGTCAACGAGGCCTTTGCCGAGGATCAGCAGCGCCCGGCCAGCGAGCTGCTCGGCGCCACCCCCGAGATGTTCCCGGGCGACGCCGCCCATGTGCAGCTGGTGCGCGAAGAAGATGCACGGGTACTCTCCGGCGAGGTGTTGCTCAAGGAAGAGCGGCGCCGCCATGCCCTCACCGGGCGCGACAGCTACCGCCTGATCTCCAAGCGCAGCAGCCTGGATGCCGAGGGCAACCCGGTGATCGTCGGCGCCAACTTCAATATCACCAGCTGGCGCGAAGCCGAGGAGCGCGCCGCGCGGGCCTCGGAAGCCAAGTCCATCTTCCTCGCCAGCATGAGTCACGAAATCCGCACCCCGCTGTCGGGCGTGATCGGCATGCTGCGGATCGCCTTACGCCGGGAGGCGCTCAGCGAAACTGCGCGTGACAAACTCTCGATCTGCCTCGCCAATGCCGAGCACCTTTTGGCCATCATTAATGACATCCTCGACTTCTCGAAGATCGAGGCCGGCCAGCTGAGCCTGGAGAACATCGATTTCGCGCTGCGCCCCATGCTTGAAGAGGCCATGCAGCCCTTCCAGGTGCACGCCCAGGCCGCCAGCCTGTACTTCCGTATCGAACTGGATCCAGCCCTGCCCAGTGCGCTGCGCGGCGACCCCACGCGCCTGCGCCAGATCCTGATGAATCTGGTCAGCAATGCGCTCAAGTTCACCGAACAGGGCGAAATCTGCTTGCGGGTCCAGAGCCTCATCACCACCGGCGGTCAGTGCACCCTGCGCTTTGCTGTGGAGGACACCGGCATCGGCATCCCGAGCGAGGCGCTACCGCGCCTCTTCGAGCAATTCCAGCAGGCCGACGCCTCCACCACCCGGCGCTACGGCGGCACCGGCCTGGGGCTCGCGATCTGTCGCCAGCTCGTGGATGCCATGGGCGGGCAGATCACGGTGCAGAGTCAGGTCGGCGTCGGCAGCTCGTTCAGCTTCGTGCTGAGCCTGCCGGTGGGCACGCTCGGCGAAGCACCAGAAGCCTCGCCGCTGGCCCCGCATGCGCGCCGCCTGCGCATCCTGTGCGCCGAGGATTCCCCCACCAACCAGCTGATCGTGCAGGATCTGCTCGAAGAGATGGGCCACCATGTGGATATCGTCGCCAATGGTTTCGACGCCATCACGGCCCTCGCCCGCCGCGATTACGATCTGGTCCTCATGGACGGGCGCATGCCGCAGATGGATGGCATCGAGGCGACGCGCGCAATCCGCGCCGGTGGCCTGCCCGAATTCCGCGTGCGCAAACCACACATCCCGATCATTGCGATCACCGCCAACGCCAGCGAGGACGATCGCCAGCAGTGCCTGGACACCGGCATGGATGACTTCCTCACCAAGCCGATCAACGAACACAAGCTCCACACCATGCTTGCTGCATGGATCGAGCGCATCGAGCCGCCGCCGCCCGCACCGCACCGCACCACGCATCACGGCGGCAGTTACACGCCCTCGCCACGCAAGGGGGATTTCGTCACCCGTCTGCGCAGCATGTTTGATGCCGAGCTGCCGCAACGCATCAGCGAAATCGAGCGCGCCATGGATGCGGAAGACTTCACCAGTCTGGCGCGTCAGTTCCACAGCATCCGTGGCGGCGCGGTCTATACCGGCGATGAACACCTGCTCGAGCTGGCCGAGGTGCTCGAAGCCAACGCCGATCAGCACGATCTGCCCAGCGTGCGCAAACTGTGGCCACAGTATCGCCGCCAGCTCGAAGAAACCGTCGCCAGCCGCGCCTCTGCCGAATCCTGAAAGCGGCCCGACCTTGCGGGCAATCAAGCCCGCGCGGGGGGCGCCGTTAAAAAGCGGAAGAACCTTGCTTGCCGGAGCCCGCATGCCCCCTGCCTGGCGTCTGCCCGTACTGAGTCTGCTCGCCGCCCTGCTGCTCGCCAGCCTGCTGTGGCTGCTCGCCCTGCCCGCGCCGCTCAGTCTCGCACTGGCGGCCCTCGGCGCCTGCGCAGTGCCCCTGCTCGGGCGACGCGGGCCACACGAGCAGATCGATAGCGCCGATATGCAGCACTTCGTGCAGCGCCTCATCGACGCGATTCCCCAGCCGATCTACGTCAAGGATGCCGAAGCCCGCTTCCTGATGGTCAATGAAGCGTTCGCCCACGAGCGCCGCCGCCCGGCCAGCGAGCTGATCGGCCTCTCCTCATTCGACCTCTCGCCCAGTGCAGCCATGAGCCAGACCATCAATGACGAGGATCACGCCGTACTGGCCGGCCACGCCGTGTTCAAGGAGCAGCACACCACCTACCCGGTCACCGGCGAGGAGTGCTATCGCCTCGTCTCCAAGCGTCTGTGCCAGGCCCCCAACGGCCAGCCCCTGATCATCGGCGCGCATGTCGACATCACCAGCCTGCGTCAGACCGAGGCGGGCCTGCAGCAGGCGGTGGCGCGCGAGAGCCTGCAGCGCGAACGCATCCAGACCTGGATGCAGCGCCTGATCAACGTGATCCCGCAACCGGTCTATGTGAAGGATGCCAACAGCCGCTACCTGCTGGTCAATGAAGCCTTCTGCAACGATCGCATGCTGGCGGCCGCCGAACTGCTCGGCAAGACGCCCTTCGACCTGGCACGGGATCCGGCTCACGCCCGCAAGGTGATGGCCGAAGATCAGGAAGTGCTCAATGGCGGCAAGGTCTACAAGGAAGAGCTGATCCAGCATCCGGTCACCGGTGAACCACGCTACCGCGTGATCTCCAAGGGCAGCTGCCCCGATGCTGATGGCCACCCGGTGATCGTCGGTGCCAACTTCGACATCACCAGTTGGCGTCAGGCCGAGCAGAACTGGCGCCAGGCCAGCGCCGCCAAATCCCAGTTCCTCGCCGCCATGAGCCACGAGATCCGCACCCCGCTCTCGGGCGTGATCGGTAGCCTGCGCCTGGCCCTGCGAGCGCCCGGTCTCGAAGACGAAGCCCGCAGCTACATCCAGACCGGCCTGGGTAGCGCCGAATCCCTGCTCGCCATCATCAACGACATCCTCGACTTCTCGAAGATCGAAGCCGGCCAGTTGCGCCTCGAGCAGATCGATTTCGAACTCGCCACCACAGTGCGCGAAGCCACCCAGAGCTTCCGCGACAGTGCCCGCGCCCGCGGTCTGGCCTTTGAAACCAGCATCGACCCGCAAGTGCCGCCCTTCCTCAAGGGCGACCCCACCCGCCTGCGCCAGATCCTCATCAATCTGATCGGCAACGCGGTGAAATTTACCGAGCGCGGCAGCGTGACCCTGCGCCTGCGCTGCAGCCCTGCTCCCGAAGGCAGCCTGCGCCTGTTCGGCGAAGTGGAAGACAGCGGCGTCGGCATTCCGCCGGAAGCCCAGGAGCGTCTGTTCCAGGTTTTCCAGCAGGCCGACCTCACTACCACCCGGCGCTTCGGCGGCACCGGCCTGGGCCTCGCCATCTGCCGCCAACTGGTGGAAGCCATGGGCGGCAGCATCAGCCTGCGCAGCCAGCCGGGCCAGGGCAGCTGCTTCAGTTTTGATCTGCTCCTCGCCCCTGGCCGCAGCACGGTCCCCCCGGAAGAAGCGCCGATCACCCCGCACAGCCACCGCCTGCGCATCCTGTGCGCCGAAGACGTACGCGTGAACCAGCTGATCCTGCGCGGTCAGCTGGTTCACATGGGCCACGAAGTCGAGATCGCCGAGAATGGTCGCGCCGCCGTACAAGCGCTGGCCCAGCAGGACTATGACCTCGTGCTGATGGACGGACGGATGCCCGAAATGGATGGCGCCGAAGCCTCCCGTGCAATCCGTGCCGGTGGTCTGCCCGGCTGCGCCGTGCGGAATCCATCGATCCGCATCGTGGCCGTCACCGCCAACGCCAGCGACGAAGATCGCGACTACTACCTCGCCGCCGGCATGGACGACTTCCTCACCAAACCCCTGCGCGAAGACGCCCTCCACACCATCATCAAAGACACCATCGCCGGCCTCGCCACCGAAGGCCGCCTGAATGCACGCCACGCCCTGCGGCAATGAGCAAAGCGATGCCGGCCACGGGCCTCTGCCCGGATCGCCACCCCGCCAGCTGCAGTGATGATGGGCGCCGCAGCGGCTTGCGCCACCTCGGGAAAGCCCGCCCGCTCAGCCACTCAAGCCACTATCCGGGCACGCCGTAATAATCCGTATCGCAGCCCCCGGAGAGATCTGCCCCGGCCATGTCAGCCCTCACGCAGCGCATCCTCGCCCTGCTTGCCCAGAGCCTCGCCCTGGCCCTGATCGTAGCGGCGCTCAATCACGGGCTGGGCGCCGACCACGGCTTCGGCAGCAGCTTCCTGTCGGCCTTTTGTGCCCTGCTCCTGCTCGGCGGCCTGCACCTGCGCCAGGCCTGGTTGCAGCGCGAAGCCAAGCACACCCTGCACTCAGCCCTGGAGCGCGCCGGCCTGTCTCTGCTCCTGCTTGATGCCGAACGCGGCGTGCACCATGCCAATGCCAGCTTCCTCGCACTGGACGAGCGCAATCGCGAGGCCCGCAGCCTGCCGCACTTTGGCGTAGCCTGGCTGCACCCCCTGGAGCGCCACTTCAGTCAGGCTATGGGCAGCAAGGGTCAGTCGGAACCTGAAGAAGTGCTGCTCAAACCTGACGACGGCCGTGAGGCAATGCTCCTGCGCCTGTGCGCGACCCGTGTGAGCGACAGCCGAGGCGAGCCCTGCGTACTGATCAGTGCCGAGAACCTCAGCGCCCACAATCAGACCCTGGCGGCCGCCATCGCCCGCGAGCACGCCCTGCACACGCGCAGCCAGCGTTATGTGCAGACCCTCATCGACGTCATCCCGCAGCCGGTTTACGTGAAAGATGAGGAAGGCCGCTTCGTACTGGTGAACCAGAGCTTCTGCGCCCGCCACAACCTCACGGCCGGGGAACTCATCGGCCAGGCCCGTCAGGTGCTGGACGCCGACATCCTGCGAGCCGAGGATGCCTTGCACGAAGATCTGCGCGTGATGGCCGGCACCCCGATCTTCCGTGAGGAACATCTGCACAAGAATGAGCAGGATCTCTACTTCATCATCAGCAAGCAAAGCTGCGAGGATCCGGAGGGTCGCCGCGTACTGGTGGGCACGCAGGTGGACATTACCCCCTGGCGAACGGCCGAGCAGGCCGTGAAAGATGCGCTGGAGCGCGAAACCGAGCGCCGCGAACGCACCCAGGCCTTCTTCCAGCGCCTGATCGATGTGCTGCCCTACCCGGTTTCAATCAAGAACGCCGAGAGCCGCTACCTGATGGTCAACGAGGCCTTCGCCCAGAGGCGCGGCATGCACCGCGACGCCTTGATCAACCTGACGCCGCATGCCGTCATCGCCGCCGTCATCCCTCAGGACAGCCCCTATCGCGCAGTAGCGCTCCATCATGCCAGCCTGGGGCAGGAGGAAGACCGCCAGGTTCTGGCCGGTCTGCATCTGCGCAAGGAGGAAAACCGGCTCACTGGCCCGAACGGCGAAAGTCGCGACCAGATCGTCACCAAGACGGCCTGCGAAGATCCGGATGGCCAGCGCGTGATCGTAGTCTCCACCTTCGACATCACCGAACTGCGCAATGCCCAGCGCGAACTTCGCGCCGCTCTCGATGCCGAGCATGGCCGCGCCGAACGCATCCAGGCCTTCCTGCAGCGTCTGCTCGACGTGATCCCGGAACCCGTTTATGTGAAGGATGCCGAGGCACGCTACATCATGATCAACGAAGCCTTTGCCAGCCAGCGCCAGCAAACGGCCGCCGAGATCCTCGGCAAAACGGCGCGCGAGCTGGCCCCCAGTCCCGAAGTGGCCGCCCGGGTACTGGCCGAGGATGAAGAAGTCCTCGCCGGCCGGATCATCCGCAACATTGACGACACCCCGCACCCGCTCACCGGCCAGGCACGCTGGCGGCTCATCACCAAGGGCTCTTGCCTCGACCCGGAGGGGCGCCCGGTCATCATCGGAGCGAACTTCGATATCACGGCGGTGCGCGAAGTCGAACGCCAGCTTGCCGCCTCCCTGGCTGCCGAGAAAGACCTGCGCAGCCGCACGCAGGACTTCATCCAGCGCCTCATCGATGCCATCCCGATCCCGATCGGCGTGCGCGATGCGGCAAGCCGCCATATGCACGTCAATGCTGCCTTTCTGAGCGATGCGGGCCTCGCGCGCGAGCAGATCATCGGTCAGCGCATGAGCGACTTTCTCACCGACCCGCTGCAGATCGAATCCTCGCTGCGCGATGACCAGGCCGTGCTGGCCGGGCAAGACCTGTTTGAGGAAAAGCAGGATCTTGGCTTCAGCGGGCAGGATATCCGCGATCTGATTGTCTCCAAGCGTCGCTGCCTGGATGTGGACGGGCAGCCGGTGCTGGTCGTGGCCCAGATCGACGTGAGCTTGCAGCGCGAAGCCGAGCGCCAGGCCCTGGCCCTGATGGCCAACGAGAAATCCCTGCGCCAGCGCACCCAGGCCTTCGTCCAACGCATGATCGACGTCATCCCCCATCCCTTCTTCATCAAGGACCAGGCCGGCTGCTATGTGCTGGTGAACCAGGCACTCCTCGATGAGCTGCAGCTCGACAGTGGAGCCCTGATCGGCCGCCACACCCTGGATATCGCCGCCAGCCCGGACGCCGCCCGCGTGATCATTGAGGAAGAACAGCGCGTGCTGGCCGGCCAGGACATCAGCGAAGAGCGCCACGAACAGCCACTCAACGGCTGTGGCCCGTGGGCGGATCGCATCATCAGCAAGCGTCGCTGCCTCGACGTGGATGGCAAGCCAGTGATCGCCGTGCTGCATCTGGACATTACCGAACATCGCCGCATCGAACGTGCCCTGCAGGAAGCGCTGCAACGCGAAGCCGCCTTGCTCGGTCGCATGCAGGACTTCCTGCAACACGTCATCGACGTATTGCCGCAGGAGTTCTACATCAAGGATGCCGACAGCCGCGTCATGATGGTCAATCCGGCCTACCTCGCACGCCGCGGCCTACTCGATGCCGCAGAAGCCCTTGGCAAGACTGGCCCACAGCTCGGCGCGGATTTCCTCGAACGCCACCCCCGCCTGCAGGCCGATCCGGCCTTGCTCGCCCAAGCCCGCGAAGCGCTGCAGCAGCGCTGGGCCGAAGCACGGAGCGAAGACCAGGAGGTGCTTGCCGGCAAGACCATCCTCAAAAAAGTGGCCCGTAGCCTGCCCGGCTGCTATGACGAGCATGTCGTGGTGATCGCCAAGGCTGGCTGTCTCGACCCCCAGGGGCGCCCGGTCATCGTCTGCGCGAGTTATGACCTGACCGAACTCGATACCCGCAGTCGCGCTGGTGACCCACCCGCCGCTACCGCTCGCGATACCTGAATGTGCGTCTGCAGCATCGAAAACCCTGCCAATTCCCGCAAATTGGCAACACAATCCATCCACTCGTATTGCTGCCAGGGCCACACACCGTGCGCAACCAATCCATCCTGATGCTCGCAGGCCTGGCCGCCCTGATTGCCGCGCTCCTCGCCGTCGGGCTGGAGCTGCCTCCGGCTGCTGCAGCCGTATTGGGCGCACTCCTCGTTGTGCCACTACCACTGGCCCTCGCGCGCCAGCCAAGCCTCCGCCTGGCGGCGCAGCGCGAAGACAATATCGCCGCGCTCGCTGCCTCGCCCCACCCACTACTCCTCCTGGATGCCGAGGGCCAGTTGCTCGCCTTCAGCCGGGGCCTGCACCAACTCGCCGCCCTTCCGCCCGCCGCACACCGACAGCCCATACAGGGCCTGCCAGCGCCCTGGCAGAGCCTGATCGTGGAGCTGCACGCCGAAGCCAGGCGTAATGGCAGCAGTCATCGCCAGCAGTGGTTGGCCCGCGCCGATGGGCAGCCCGCCCTCCAGATCGACGTGCATTGCGTACAACTATGCGGAGTGGATGCCAGTCCGCAGTTGCTGATGACCTGGACGCCACTGCCCCGCCCCGAACCGGCCCTGCACAACGAAGGCCCGCCAGAGCTCGCCGAGCGCAAGCGCGCCTTCCTGCAGACCCTGATCGACGTGATCCCGCAGCCGGTTTATATCCAGCGCCTGGAAGCCGATGGCAGCCACTACCTGCTGGTCAACGAATCCTTCTGCGCCAGCCACAACCGCTCGCGCGAAAGCCTCATCGGCAGCGCCGCGGCCGAGCTGCTCGATCCGCTACAAGCCAATGCCCTGCTGCAGGAGGATCGTGCCATCGCCGCCGGCTCAGTGGTGTTCCGCGAGGAGCAGGCCGTCGATGCCAGCACTGGCCAGGAGCGCATCCTCATCGTCAGCAAGCAATCCTGCCTGTCGCCTGAGGGGGAGCGGGTGATTGTTGGCACCCACTTCGACATCACGCCCTGGCGCCTCGCCGAGCGTGAAGTACACCAAGCGCTCGACCGCGAACGCAGCCTGCGCGAGCGTACCCAGAGCTTCGTCCAACGCATCATCGATGTGATTCCCTACCCGGTTCACGTCAAGGATGCACATTCGCGCTACCTGCTCGTGAACGAAGCCTTTGTGCGCGAGCGCGGCTGCAGCCGCGCCGAACTGCTCGGCCATGATCCGAACCAGATCGCTCGCCTGATGACCGACCACAAGGCCAGCGCACGCGAGGAAGAAAACCTGCGCGCCGAAACCTCCCTGCGTGAAGATCGTGCCGTGCTGGCCGGCGACACCGTGATCAAGGAAGAGCACAACCATCACAGCGTCACCGGCGAGGAGCGCTTCCGCACTGTGTTCAAGTGCGCCTGCGAGGATATCGAAGGCCAGCCGGCAATCGTCACGGCAATGTTCGACATCACCAAGTGGAGTATCGCCGAGCGCGAACTGCAGCAGACCCTAGCCCGCGAAAAGAGCCTGCGCGAGCGCACTCAGGCCTTCATCCAGCGCTTCATCGACGTCATCCCGCAGCCGCTCTACATCAAGGATGCGCAGAGCCGCTACCTGATGATCAATGAAGCCTTTGCCCGCGAATTGCGCCGCGATCGCAGCAGCGTCATCGGCCACAGTTCAAACGAATTGGCGCCCAGTGCTGGAATCGCCGCCGACTCAGCCCGGGAAGACGCGGCCGTACTGGGCGGGGCCGTGATCCTGTGCGAAAAGCGCGATCAACCCTACAGCGGCGCACCGGCGCGTGAGCGCATCATTTCCAAGCGTCTGTGCCTGGATGTGGACGGCCAGCCGATCATCGTCGGCCACCATGTGGACATCAACGCACTGCGCGCCGCAGAGCAGGAACTGCAGGACGCGCGCCCAGGGCCAGCACCCGGATAGGAGCAAGCCCCTCTGCCGGGTTAAAATCGCCAATTCGCGAAAATTCAACCCGGATCCACCCCATGTCGTCCACGCAGGAAAAAGTCGCTTCCCATTACGACCACAGCGCCACCGAAAAAACCGCCCAGCAGTACTGGGAACGCACCGCCGCCTTCAAGGCCGTCGAAGATGCGAGCAAGCCCAAGTACTACTGCCTGAGCATGTTCCCCTACCCGTCGGGCAAGCTGCACATGGGCCACGTGCGCAACTACACGATCGGCGACGTGCTCACCCGCTTCCACAAGATGCGCGGCTACAACGTGATGCAGCCCATGGGCTGGGACGCCTTCGGCCTGCCGGCTGAAAACGCGGCGATTGCCAACAAGGTGCCGCCCGCCAAGTGGACTTTTGAGAACATCGACTACATGAAGGGCCAGCTCAAGTCGCTGGGCTTCGCCATCGACTGGAGCCGCGAGCTCGCCACCTGCAAGCCCGACTACTACAAATGGAACCAGTGGCTCTTCCTGCGCATGCTCGAAAAGGGCATCGCCTACAAGAAGACCCAGACCGTGAACTGGGACCCGGTTGACCAGACCGTGCTGGCCAACGAACAAGTGATTGATGGCCGCGGCTGGCGTACCGGCGCGGTGGTCGAGAAGCGCGAAATTCCCGGCTACTACCTCGCCATTACGCAATATGCCGATGAGCTGCTGAACGATCTGGATACGCTGGACCAGTGGCCCGAGCGCGTGCGCCTGATGCAGGCCAACTGGATCGGCAAGAGCACCGGCGTGCGCTTCGCCTTCCCGCATGAGATCAAGGACGACTCGGGCAATCTGATCAACGACGGCAAGCTGTGGGTCTTCACCACCCGCGCCGACACCATCATGGGCGTCACCTTCTGCGCCGTGGCCGCCGAGCACCCGCTGGCCACGCACGCGGCACAAACCAATCCTGAGCTCGCCGCCTTCATCGCCAAGTGCAAGTCCGGCTCAGTCATGGAAGCCGACATGGCAACCATGGAGAAAGAAGGCCTGCCCACCGGCCTCTTCGTCACCCATCCGCTGACGGGCGAGCAAGTTGAAGTGTGGGTCGGCAACTACGTATTGATGAGCTACGGCGACGGTGCCGTGATGGCCGTGCCGGCGCACGACGAGCGCGACTTCGGTTTCGCGAAGAAATACAGCCTGCCGATCAAGCAGGTCGTTGCAGTCGGAGACAAGAGTTTCTCCACCGACGCTTGGCAGGAGTGGTACGGCAGCAAGGACGGCGCCTGCATCAACTCCGGCAAGTACGATGGCCTCGGCTACGAAGCTGCCGTGAATGCGATTGCCAATGACCTCGCAGCGAAGGGCGCGGGCGAAAAGAAGACCCAGTGGCGCCTGCGCGACTGGGGCATCTCGCGCCAGCGCTACTGGGGCTGCCCGATCCCCATCATCCACTGTGATGACTGCGGCTCGGTGCCGGTGCCGGACGACCAACTGCCGGTCGTGCTGCCCGAAGACTGCGTGCCGGACGGCTCCGGCAACCCGCTGCACAAGCGCCCGGACTTCCTCAATGTGCCCTGCCCGTGCTGCGGCAAGCCCGCGCGCCGCGAGACGGACACCATGGACACCTTCGTAGACTCGTCCTGGTACTACGCCCGCTTCGCCACCCCGGGCAATGACATCGCCATGGTCGACGAACGCGTCAATTACTGGCTGCCGGTCGACCAGTACATCGGCGGCATTGAGCACGCGATTCTTCACCTGCTCTATTCGCGCTTCTGGACCAAGGTGATGGGCGACCTGAATCTGGTCACCTACCGCGAACCCTTCAAGCGTCTGCTCACCCAGGGCATGGTGCTGAACCACCTGTTCTCGCGCCGCTCAGACAAGACCGGCATCGAGTGGTTTGCGCCGGAAGAAGTCGTGCTGCAAAAGGATGACGCCGGCCGCGTCACCGGCGCCACCGCCGTGCGCGATGGCAACCCGGTCGATTACGGCGGTTTCGGCACCATGTCGAAGTCCAAGCGCAACGGCGTCGACCCGAACGCGATGATCGAGCAGTACGGCGCCGACACCTGCCGCTTCTTCATGATGTTCACCGCACCGCCCGAGCAAACCCTGGAATGGTCGGATGCCGGCATCGAAGGTTCCTACCGCTTCCTCAAGCGCGTGTGGGCATTCGGCCACGTTTTCGCCAGCCAGATCAAACCGCAGATCCCCGGCCAGCGCAAACTCGCCAACTCCAAGCTGCCGGACGATCTCGCCGCCTTGCGCCGCGAAATCCACCTGAACCTGAAGCAGGCCAACTACGATCTGGGCAAGCAACAGTTCAACACCGTCGCCTCCTCGTGCATGAAGATGCTCAACGCGCTGGAAAAAGCGCCTCGCGACACAGGCCTCGCTGCCGAAGTCATCGAGGAATGCTTCGGCATCCTGCTGCGCGTGCTCTCGCCGATTACCCCGCACATCACCCACACACTGTGGGCCGACCTCGGCTATGGCGAAGACATCCTCTCCGCCGCCTGGCCCGAGCCGCTGGACGCTGCACTGGTACAGGACGAAATCGAACTGGTACTGCAAGTACTGGGCAAGACGCGCGGCTCGGTGAAGGTGCCGGCTGCTGCTGACAAGGCGACGATCGAAGCCCTGGCCGTGGCATCCGAAGCGGCGCAGAAATTCATGGAAGGCAAGCCCGCGAAGAAGATCATCGTGGTGCCGGGTCGGCTTGTTAATATCGTCGTATGACAACAGGACTGAGGACTGAGGACTGAGGACTGAGCAGAACTTCCCGCCGGCCTGGCCGGCGTTGAGCTCCACTCCCTCGACACTCATTGCTCAGCACTTTTCCCTAAGGAAAAAAATGCTCCGTCGCGCCTTCATTGCTGTCGCCCTGCTTGCTTCGCTCACCGCCTGCGGCTTCCAGCTGCGCGGCGCGCAGTCGCTCCCCTTCGCCACGATCCAGCTGGGCATGAACCCTTACGAGGACTTCACCGCCGCCATCAAGCGCCAGATCGCCACCAGCGGCAGCACCCGTGTGGTCGAAAAGATCGAGGATGCAGAAGTACTGCTGCAAGTCGTACGCAACGAGAAGGAGAAACACATCCTCTCGCTGACCTCCACCGGCACGGTGCGCGAATACCAGCTGCGCCAACGCTTCTCTTTCCGTCTGGTCACCAGGGCAGGCGCAGAGATCATTTCGCGCAGCGATATTTTCGTCTATCGCGACGTGAGCTTCAGCGAAGGTCTCGAACTCGCCAAGGCGCAGGAAGATGCCCTGCTCTATCGCGACATGGAGAACGACATCGTGCAGCAGCTGATGCGCCGCCTCGCCAAGGCCAAGATGCCACCCGCTGCGCCTGAAGCAGCGGCCTCAGTACCAGCCGCCACGGCTTCGGCACCGGCCCGCTGAGCGGAGCACGCTTGAACCTGCGCCCGGAACAACTCGCCGCCCAGCTCCAGCGCGGCCTTGCACCACTTTACGTACTGCATGGCGACGAGCCGCTGCTGGTGATCGAGGCCGCCGACACCATCCGTGCTGCGGCACGTGCGGCCGGTATCACCGAGCGCGAAGTGATCGTCACGCACCAGCATTACCGCTGGGACGAGCTTGGGCTCGCTGCCGGCAACCTCTCGCTGTTCGGTGATCGCAAACTGGTTGATCTGCGTATCCCCAACGGCAAGCCCGGCAAGCAGGGCGGCGAGGCGCTGACCCGCCTGGCGCGCGAGCTCGACCCGCACGCCGCCGATATCACCCTGATTACCCTGCCCCTGCTGGATTGGGCCGCGCGCAAAGCCGTATGGTTCGTCGCGCTGAGCGAGGCCGGCACCGTCGTGGAATGCAATGCACCGGAGCTCGCCCAGCTACCGAACTGGATCGCGGGCCGCCTCGCGCGCCAGCAGCAGAAGGCCCCGGCCGAAGCGCTGGACTTCATTGCCGGCCATGTGGAGGGCAATCTGCTCGCCGCTCACCAGGAAATCCAGAAGCTCGGCCTGCTCTACGAACCGGGCATGCTGAGTCTGGAGCAGGTTGAAGACGCGGTACTACATGTAGCCCGCTACGACACCGAAAAACTGCGCACCGCGCTGCTCGAAGGTGATGCCCCACGCTGCGCCCGCCTGCTTGAAGGCCTCAAGGGCGAAGGCGCCGCCACCCCACTGGTGCTGTGGGGCATGGCCAATGAGATCCGAACGCTTGCCAATGTGCGCGCAGCCATGGATGCCGGTCAGAGTGTGGATGCAGCGCTGAAGGCTGAACGCGTCTTCGGCCCGCGCCAGCAACTCGTCAAACGCGCCGTACAACGCCTCAAGAGCGGTGGCCTGCGCGCCGCCCTGCTGCATGCGGCACGCATAGACCGCCTTGCCAAGGGCATCGGCCGCGGCGACGTATGGGATGAGTTCCTGCAGCTTGCCCTGCGCGTGCGTATGCGCTGAACAAGTAGCCCCCTAAGACGCCAAAGCCCTTTTCTATGGAAATCCCCCACCGGACACAGCGCCGCTCGATGAGCCGCTTCACGGTCTGAGCGCTCTATAGGCGGCTACAGGCAGGGCCGCAGGGTTTCGTCCATACGCTAGCGGATATATGATCTGGGCACCGCCCTCTGCAACAAGGCGCCTCCATGCCGCACCTTCGCACCATCCTGCTCGCCCTGCTCCTGTATCTCGGCGCAACCACCCCGGTCGCCGGCCAGGATCTGCTGCGTATCCTGAGCTGGCCCGGCTATGTCAGCAAGGATGCGATCAGCGCCTTCGAGCAACGTCATCAAGTCAAAGTACAGGTGCAGGAAGTCACCAGCGATGACGCACTGTGGTCGCTCGCCAACGCCGCAAACGGCGGTAATTTCGATCTCATCGCAGTGAATACTGCCGAACTCGCGCGTTATATCGAGGCCGATCTGCTCGCCCCGATCCGCACCGCAAACATTCCCAACACCCGGCGGCAAACGGCCCGTTTCCGCCATCCCCAGAGTATTCCGGGGCTGGTACGCAGCGGTGAGGTGTTCGGGATTCCCTACACCTACTCGGCCATGGGGCTGATCTATAACCGCAAGTTGATCACCATCCCGCCCACCTCCCTCAACGCGCTATGGGATCCACGCTACAAGGGCAAGGTACTGGCCTACGAGGGCAGCACGCATAACTTCAGCCTCGCAGCCCTATCGCTCGGCTACCACCGCCCCTTCAATCTCCAGCCAGAGCAGTTCGGCAAGGTTGTGAAGCGGCTCAAGGCCTTGCGCGAGAATGTGGCGAAGTTCTATGCCACTCCGGAAGAGGTCGTACAGGCCTTCCGAGAGCAGGAGATAGCGCTGGTCTTTGCCAATTACGGCGATCAGCAGATCCAGTTGCTGCTCAAGGCGGGTATGGACATCGGCTACGTGATCCCCAGCGAAGGCGCGCTGGCCTGGCTGGATTGCTGGGCTGTCATGCGCCGGGCAGGCAACCGGGCGCTGGCCGAAGCCTGGATCAACCACACGCTGAGCAAGGATGTGTCGTCCAGCCTCACCCTGCGCGAGGGTCTCGCCAATACGCTCAAGGACAGCCCTCGCCCAGCCATGCCGGACACGGGCAAACTGATCTGGCTGGAGCCGGTGGAAAACAGCGCCCTGCGCAGCAGTTACTGGGAACGCATCGTTACCCTGCCTCCGCGCGGGCATTGAGCGAGCGCGCTCAGACGTGTTCGGGCAGTGCCGCTTCCAGACTCAGCAAGGCGCGTAGCACGGCCGCTGCCGCACCTTGCGCAGCCGTCTGCACATCCACCCGCATGACCTGCACCTGCGGGGGATTGAGGCCGGAGTCGGCATACAGCTCATCGAGACGCGCACGCAAGCCAGGCATCAGATCGCCGCCGAGCTGGAAGGCCGCGCCCCCCACGAAAACCCGCCCCGGATCATAGGTCTGACACAAGTTGTAAATGAAAGCGCCAAGATGCCGGCTCAAGCTCTGCAAGGCCGCCAGCGCACGCGGCTCGGCGGCCTGAACGGCGCTGCGCAACTCGCTCTGTAGTGCAGCGGGTGACAGGTTGCGCGGCAGCTCAAGTTGCCGCCCCATAGCTTCCAGGGTCAACATGGCCTGCACACACCCGGCACGCCCGCAACTGCAGGCAGGGCCTTCCAGCTGCAGCGTCTGGTGCGCCACATAGCCCGCCAGACCGTGACGGCCGCGCATCAGGCGATCATGCAGCATGGCCGAGACCGCTACATTCTGCCCCACATGGACATACAACAAGGCTTCGGACAGCTCCAGCCGATTGATCTCGGCATGCTGCAAGGCGATGCAGTTGGCCGCCCGATCCACGATGACCGGTACATCCTGCATGCCTTGCGCCGCCAGACGGGCCAGCAGGCCTGCGCGCACCGGCAAGCAACTCCAGCCCGTAGATTCGGAAAACCGCAGATCCCCCGTCAGCGGATCCACCGGCCCCGGCACAGCGACGCCAATCCCGCAGATACGCCGGCCGGCGATCTGGAAGCGCGCCTGCATGTCACTGATCTGGCGTGCCAGGGTATCGAGCACAGCCTCACCGGCAAGCCCCTCGGTGCTGAGCACGCTGAGTTCAAAAACCTCGCCGGCCAGGGTGCTGGCGACCACCCGCGAGCGCTCGCCATTGATATGCGCCCCCAGCAGTACCAGGCGGAACGCATCGAACACCAGCGGCGTCGGCCGGCGCCCGAGCGTCGTCGAAGCCAGTCTCGGCTCTTCGGCCAGCCAGCCTTCTTCAGTCAGGCCCTCGACAAGGCGCCCGATGGCGGCACGCGTCAGTCCGGTCGCCTCGGCCAGGTCAGTCCGCGAAACCCCAGGCCGTTTGCGCACTTCGCGCAGGATCGCCATCCGGTTCACATTCTTGATGAGCTGCTGGTTTCCGGTAATGAGCATGAGTGGTCGCTGCAACCTCTGGTTTGGGGTCTATGCAAAATGCGGAACGATTCTGGTGCATGACTTGTGCGGCATGCAAGCCTGAAAACGCCAGAATCGTGGGCTTTCTGCTTGAAGTCACGAAATACAACAAAGAAAAAGCCGGCTTGCGCCGGCCTTTCCATACAGCCTGCGGTGCTCTGCTTACTGCTGGTAGGAACACTTGTTCGGATCACCCAGCGGGTCGACACCGAAGACGGCAACGGTACAAGCGACACTCTTACCCACGCCGACATACTTGGTCACCCACTTGCCCTTGCGGCCAAAAGCCACCCAGCCGGTGCCCTTGGTAACCGAGCAGGTTTCACCCAGTGCGGCGCACTTGGAGAAGCCGTCCGGATAGTCGCCCGTGCCGGTCAGGGTCGGGGCAGTGCTGGCGCTCGACGAAGCAGCCGCGCTGGAGGCCGCGGCACTGGAGGCGGCAGCCGACGAAGCCGTGCTGGAAGCCGCAGCACTGGAGGCAGCGGCGCTGGAGGCGGCGCTCGAGCTGCTCGCAGCGCTGGAAGCGGCACTCGAGCTGGTGGAGGAGCCGCTACAGGCCGAAGCCGTCAGCACAGCACCGTTCTTGCCCACGCCGGCATAGCTTGCCAGCTTGTCCTTCACGCATTGGGCCGTCACCGGCTCGTAGGTGTAGGTCAGGGTCTTCGGGAAGGTAGCCGTGTTGGTCCAGGCCGAAGCGCTCTTGTCGCCACTGGCCGGGGTGGTCCAGGTGATGTTGTAAGTGGCGAAATCAGCCGTGCTCAGGATGTTGTTGTTGCGCAGATCCCAGAAACCGCAGTTGCTGCCGCTGTCGTAGAAGCAGACCACCGGGTTAACGGCGTTCTGGAAGTAGTTGCGTTCGATCAGCGCATAGCCGGCCTGACGAGTGTTAATGCCCGAGCTGGTGATGCCGTCGTACAGGTTGTTGTAGACGTGGATCCAGCCACCGCGTTGCAGCGGCAGGCGGGCATTCACGTTCTTGTAGTAGTTGTGGTGATAGGTGATCTCGCGACCGCCATCGATATCGCTGGAGGAGGAGCCATCCAGGCCGACCTTCTTGCTGTCGTGGATGTAGTTGTACGACACGGTGATGTTGTGCGAGGCCTTCTTGATGTCGATGGCCGACTCGAAGGTCAGGTCGCCGTCGGGCGAGCCATTGCACTCGTTGTTCACCGCAAACATTTCGTTGTGGTCGATCAGCACATTGGAGGCACTGTCGATACGGAACATGTCCGCATCGTTGCTGGCACCGCCCAGGGCACCGATCTTCATGTTCTTGACTACGACGTTGCTGGAACCTCCGTTGAGCACGATGCCAAAGTTGGCCGAGGAGCCGTTGGCGCCTTCGATGGTCACACCAGCGGTGTAGTTCTTCACCTCGACGTAACGGTAAGCATCGCTCCAGTGCGGGGCCGGGCAGTTGCCGGAAGAATCCTTGGTGGAATCCTTGACGATCTGGGCAATCAGCGCATCTTCGTTGCCGGTATAGACGATGTGCAGCGGATAGGCGCCGGTGGCTACCTTGGTGCCCGCATCGTTGTAACGCGCATTGGCGATGATGGTGTTGATTTCCGCGTAGGTCGACACGGTGAACTTGCGGGCTGTCGAGATATTGCCGTCCGCGGTGGCGAAACCGCCGGTGGAGGCCGCGAAGGCGCTGCCGGTGAGCATGGCAATGGCTGCCGCGCTGGCTTTCAGTTTGAAGCTCATTTTGTCTCCTCAAGAGTAATGGTGCCAGCCTGAGCAGTTCATCCATGACTGCTCTTGAGCGGAAACGTCTTGTCAGAAACGCCCCGACAACTGGTGTCGGAATTAAATGCGCGGCCCGTTCAAATAACAATTCAAAGGGCGTCAACTGGGTAGTTTTTACAAGTGTTAGTTTGTATCCAGGTGTTAGCAATTAACCAAGCAAATTCATTTCATTGCCAAAAATTCAGAAAACACCTGAAAACAATAAAATAATTCTGCGGCAACGCACAAATTGTTAGCGAAACCATCCACAAATCTGACTCAAGCTGCGGCGCACAAAATCTATGCATGGCGCGCTCCGAGTCTCAGCCACCGCCGCATTTCGACCGTTCGTCGGGATTGCACGACTCAACTGCTCAAAACCTGAGCAAATTTAATTTATTTACATATAGAGATTAAGAAACATAAGGGTAATCACCTACATCCCAAGACCTAAACTAAAGTAGTAAGACAAAGTTCAGCTTGGCGTTTACCGACGCATCGCATCAAAGGCGTAGCTGCGCGCCAACGACAAATTCAAGCGTGCGCTGCCATCGCCAGCCAGTTTCTGCCCCAAGGCGGTTCGTTACACAGAGCGGAATGCGCACCCGCGAAGGATGCTCACCGCTCGATGAGCACGCCAAACAAGCCTCCGGAATCAAGCCGCCCTGAGCTCACAAACAAAGTGCAAGAAAAAATCTGAAAAGCGGCGAGGCGTGATGCAAACCCGGATCGGGTCAGCGATCAGCCATGCATGACAAAGCGAGCAGGCCAGCCTTCATTGCTCGAGACGGGCCATGCAATGCTTGTGATGTCTTCAACCGGCAGCAGCGCCGCGGCAAGCACAAGCTAGCTCTACTCGCCGGCATCGCCGGGCCTGAGCCGGCTCAGCGGGCATAAGAAACCGGGGCCGCACCTGCGCACGGCCCCATCGTCAAACCGGCAGGCGCAGCCCAGGTCGGCCGAGGTCTGGCGGCATCACTTCTGGTTCAGCACCGAGGCTCGCTGCAGGCGTGCACACCAAGCCGGATACTCGCTGTCGAGCAGCTTGGCCGGCCACTGACCGTACCAGGCATAGCCCGTGCGTCGCTCGTGGTGGATGTCGGCATACTTCGCCACCCGGATGCCATCCCGGTTAGCCAGCACCACGCTGTTGTCCTTCAGGTCATAGAAGCGCGCCCACAACAGCGGCGCAGCCGGATCCTCGACCAGCAAACGGTCCGTCGTCGCGGTGTGGTACTCGTACTTGACCGGCTGATCGAGCTTGACCGTCTCGATCTTCAGTCCCTTCAGGGCCGAGCGCTCGAACCATTTCACCCCACCTTCGATTGCGCGGATCTGGGCCGGCGTGGGTTTGTCGATCCCCATCAGGTAACGCAGCATCTCGATGCTCTCCTGCGACACGATGGAGGCCAGCTCGAAGCTGCGGCCATTGGCAGGAAGCAAGGTATCGGGGTGGTATTGACCTGCCCAGCCGGCCAATTGGCCGTTCTGCACGATCTGCAACTGCAGCACGCAAGCATCACCACGCTTGACGGCAGCCCCTGCCCGCGCACGGGTAGCCGCAGGCATAAAGGCAAAGGGCGCGCTGCCAGCGGCGATCTTGCGCAGGGTGCGCAGCACGCCGGAAGTCACCTCGTCCGCCATGGTGATGTAGGGGTGATAGGACTGCTCGCCCGGCACGGTGTGCGGCCAACCACCACACTTCTTGTGCTGATTGTTCAGGGTGAAGTCCAAACCACGCAGCAGGGCTTCGCGATAACGCGCCTCCCCCGTCTGCCCATACACGGCCGCCAGATATTCAATCTGTGAATAGACGTTACGGTTATCAAAGCTGGCCGACTCGATCTTCTGCTCTTCCTGGATCTGAGCCTTTTCAGCATAGCTCAGTACCCGTGTAGGGTCGCGGTTCTCGATCCAGCCTCCGTTGAGACGCTGGTAGAGCAAGACATTGTTGGCGATCTCCCGGATCTGCTCCGGGGCGTACTTCTCGTACTTGTCGCCGTAGCGATTGCGCCAGTGCTTGATACCGTCGTCAAAGCCCTGCAGCGATACCGCAGTGTAGCCAGCCGCCACGGACTGGCCACCAAGCATTCCAAGCAGTGCACCGAGCAGCGCGCTGCGAATCATCTTGCGAGTCATGTGTTCCCCCCGGAACGGGTTATCGAGTGCCGGGGATCATAGCCCAGAGTGGATCAGGCAGAAGAACTGGAAAAACCGTGCAGGAACCGCTGCAGGATCACGCGCAACGACTCCTGCGCAAGCGGCTTGCTGAGGTAATCATTCATGCCTGCGGCAAGGCATTCATCACGATGCACTTCGAGGGCATTGGCGGTCAGTGCCACTACCGGCAGGTCATGTCGACGCACGCTGGAATGAGGGTCGCGGATCTGGCGGGTAGCTTCCAGCCCGTCCATTTCCGGCATCTGCAGGTCCATCAGGACCAGGTCATAGTCACTCCTGCTCAGCGCGGTGAGCGCCTCGCAGCCATTCATGGCGGTATCGGCCTGCAGGCCCGTAGCCAGGCTTCCAGCCCCACACGCAAACCACTGCCCGGGCTTGACCAGCATGACCCGTCCATTGCCAGGCCAAGGCAAGGCATCCAAGAGCTGAGCGAGGCCCCAGTAAGATCCATCGTCCAGGGACACCGGTACGCGGTAAATCAGCCCCTATCCACCCTGCACCCGCTTCACCGGCCCGGCCAGAAATGGGCTGCGCTAGCGAATGATTTTTAGATGGCCGGCCGTTGCTACGGATTGTCCGGGTAGTACAGCGCAATCGCACGCTCATTGCCAGCGAGCGGATCGACATGGCTGATCCGATTGCCGGGCACGATACCGATGTTGCGGATGGCGTGGCTGTTTCCATAGAGTATCGTCAGCACGCGGCATATTTCCTCGGCATGAACCTCGCCACGATCAGCGCGAATGAAGGCCTCCACACCGCTGACCAGGTAGAGCGTGGAGATCTGCTCGCTCTCGATCCGCGCGCGCTGGGCATACCGCCGTAGCAATCCTTCCTGCACGGTCTGACGCTTCCGCTCCTGGCGCACGAACAGCGCGCTCAGCGCGCGCCCGCCAGCAACAAGCACAGCGCCACCACAGCGGGGAAAAGCACGGGATGCGTGTCTTCACGAGCAGAACGCCCAAAGTCTCCTGCCGGCCGGAGGAAACAGGCGCCCCTCACCACACCCGTCGGTAGGCACTAAAGGCAAAGCAGCCCAAGGCTTCAGCGGACGTAAAAAACCGGCCTCAGCGAGGCCGGTTTTTGGGGACACAAGTCCTCCCGAGGCTCAGGCCGCCACGGCGCCTTCACCACGAATCGCTGCGGCCAGGGCCATGTCACGCACCAGCACATGCTCGCGCAGCCAGCTGGCGAGAAACTGATCGATATCCAGCTGAGCGGTGCGGGCACCACGTGCCACGCGCGATTGCAAGGCACAGACCTCGCTCACGAAACGGTCGTGCTCGGCCTTGTGAGTGGGGTAATGCGGATAGCCGATCTGGCGCATGAAGGCTTCTTCGCGCGCGAAATGGGCTTCGGCGTAGTCACGCAGAGAATCAACGATGCTCTGGGTTTCCTGATTGATCTGACCGGAACTCATGTCCTGATGCAGGCGTTCGAGCAGGCTGAACAGGTTGCGGTGATCATCGTCGATGGCTGCGTTGCCAACAGCCAGATCACTAGTCCATTTGGCGAGACTCATGGGGAAATGCTCCTTGATACCGAGAGGAAAAACGGGTGCGCCGAAAGTCCCCGGCGCTTGGTGTCAATGATTGCCCCACTGGCAAGCGGCGGGTTGACGCAACACATCAAATTGCATTTTTTCACCGCCTCGTTGCAGTTTTCTATTGAGAGCCCTGCGCCAGCGCAAGTCCGACGGCAAGACGAAAAAAAAGGCCGGCACCGCAGTGCCAGCCTTTACTTGTTACTTACCCGGAAGGCTCAATCCCGCGAGAGGCGGGCAGTAAACACTTCATCGGCGTGATCCGGAAACTGGTAGCGCTCGAAAGTGCCACGGATCTTGTCCATGTGACGTTCTGCGTCCTTGTCGAGAAAGCTGATGCCCAGCGGCTTGCCATTAGCCGCGAGGGTCATGAAGGCAAAACGCCAGCGCCAAGTTTCAGCCAGTCGCTCGCGCAACTCGCGTTCGTTGGTAATGGCCACGCCTGCCGCCTTGATCGACTCAAGAAACTCGACGTAGGTCTGATCGCAAATCTGTTGTCCCATCTCCTGCTTTCCTTTCAACGCAAAACTGCGTCCTCCATGCGGCAAATAACGCGGCCTGTACGGGCAGGTTGACAGGTTTTTGCAGTTTTTTTCAGGGCTCGCTACGTACCGGCCCTGTCAGGAGCGGAAACGGGCGCTGCGGCAGCATCGACAGCCAAGCCGCCACGCCCGCCAGCGCTATGCCGGCCAGTGCATCCAGCGCCACATGCTGACGCGTCGCCACGGTGGACCACACAATGGCCACACACCACAGCGCGCTCGCCCAGGGCAACCAGGCCGGGCTGCCAAAATCCCGCAGCAGGCGATGCAGCCAGATCGCGGAGAACACAGCCGTGGCCACATGCAGCGAGGGGCAGGCATTGCCGGCCGCATCCACCCCCTTGAGGAAGGCCATACCCGGATAGCGGGCCCAGTCGATATCCGCTGGCGGCACAGCCGTGGGCCACAGATAGAAACTCACCAGACCAACAATACACAGCAGACCGATGCGCACGCCGTAAGCCACGATATCGACGCGCCGGAGCATGAAGATCGGTGGCAGAGACACGTAGGCCCATAGAGAAAGGTAGGGAATCAGGGCAAGTGGATGGAAGCTGATCCAGGAATCCAGCCAGATCCTGGGCATGATGAAAGTCACATCCGCCGGATTCTTAAGCAGATAGATGTAGGCCAGAAAGAAGACAAAGGTGAAGCCCATGGTGCCCAGGCTCTTGAACCAGAAGCAGCGGCGCAAGGTCTGCCAGAAGCGCTGCCCCCAACCCAGATGATGCATCTCGTGTTCCAAACCGGTCTCCGACTCTAACTGCAGCCACCCAGGGCATGCACCTGCTGCATTGTGCCAAAGCTCACCTGCCAGCGCTCACCCAGTGCGACGGAAAACGGCTGGACCCCGCTCTGCTGAAGGGATAAAATCCCGCACTTTTCAAAGACTTAGAAATCCACGTCAGCCCGATGACCGGTTCGTGCGTTTCTTGTCTGGTCTGGGTAAACCCGCAGCAACACCATGAACCGAACTCGTTCCCGTCTGCCGCTGATAGACACGCTAAAGGCGATCGCCTCACAACTGATCGTTCTTCATCACCTCGCCTTTTACGGCCCGATGTCTGACATCGCCCTGCCCTTGGCGCCTGACGCCATCAGCTGGCTCTACGACCATGCGCGCATGGCGGTTCAGGTATTCCTCGTGCTGGCGGGCTTCCTGGCTGCCCGCAGCCTTGCCCCGGCAGCCCTGCCCGGCGCCATCCAGCCGCTGCGCCTGATCTGGCAACGCTACTACCGTCTTGCCGTACCGCTGGCCATCGCCCTGCTGATCAGCGTGCTGAGTGCTGCCATGGCACGCCAGCTTTTGAACCATGAATCCATTCCTGCCGCACCCACCCTGTGGCAGATGGTTTCTCACACACTCCTGCTGCAAGGCGTTCTGGGACAGGAGTCCCTGTCAGCCGGGGTCTGGTACATCGCCATCGATTTCCAGCTCTTCGCCATGCTCTGCCTGATCCTTGGTGCCGTCAGCAAGCTCACCCACCCGGCACGCGTCGCGCTGTGGCTAGTGGCGGGTCTGACCTGTGCCTCGCTCCTGCACTTCAACCTGCAGTCGGATTGGGACAACTGGGGGCTGTACTTCTTCGGCGCCTACGGTCTGGGCGTGATGGCTCAGTGGAGCTCCCGTCACCGGCATGGCCGGGCCTGGCTGCTACTGCTGTGTTCGCTGGGCCTCGCAGCACTGGCCTATGAATTCCGGCCACGCATTGCGCTGGCCTTCGCAACCGCCACGCTGCTGGCGGCCGCTGCCCGCTCCGGCTGGCTTGAGCGCTGGCCGGACTTCCGCCTCAGTGCCTGGCTGGGCCAGATTTCCTATTCGGTGTTCCTGATTCACTTCCCGGTCTGTCTGCTGGTCAATGCCGTGTTCTCACGCGTCGCGCCAGACTCACCCGCATTGAACCTCGCCGGCATGTTACTGGCCTGGCTGTTCAGCATCGGGGCCGGCCATCTGTTCTATCACCGCGTCGAAATCGGCCTGCGCCCGCAGGCTGCCGTCCGCGCACTGCGCACTGCACTCAGCGGAGTCTGACTTGAATCTGCCATCCCCCGCCGAGCGCCGTCAGCGCCAGCGTTTTGCTGCCCTGCGTGAGGGCAAGCCTTGTATCGAAATCCAGATCGGCGATGCGCGTGGCACGCTGATCGATCTGTCGCTGGATGGTTTCGGCCTGCCAGCTACACTTCCGCTGCCCAGTACCCCCTTCGACTTCGTCCTGCGCCTGATTGACGGTTTCGGAGACAAGGTGCGCGGGCGCGCCGAACTGGTCAGCCTGACCGGAGAAGGCTCGCAGCGCCAGCAAGGTTGCCGTTTCATCGAACTCGATGCCGCCGGCGCCCAGACCCTCAAGGAGTGGCTGGTGGTGATCGTGATCTGCAGCGCCTCGGTGCGCCTCTCCAGCCGCGAGGCCGAAGCCATCGTGCAAGGCCCGTCCCTGATCTGAGCATGCAGAAACACATCGTCATCCACAACGCCGAACGCGACAACATCGACACTTGGGTCAAGTATCGCAACGGGCTGTGCGACAGCTGCAATGCGGTGTGCTGCACCATGCCGGCCGAAGTGCGCGTGCGCGACCTGATCCGCCTTGGCGTGATCGAGGCCTTCGATCTCGAGACCGACCCCAAGCATCTCGCCAAGCGCCTGCAGAAGATGGGGGTGATTGAGCACTTCAACTTCCGCCACAGCCTGTTCACGCTGGCCCGCCGGGCTGGCGGCGACTGCCACTTCCTGGATGCCAGGACACGTCAATGCACCGTGTACGAGAAACGGCCGGACACCTGCCGCGACCACCCGCAGAAGATCGGCCCACGCCCCGGCTTCTGTCCTTACCGCCAGAAAAGCCGGCCAGCGGCACGCTCCGCCGACTGAATCCGCGATTGCCGTCTATAGTGAATGAGCGCCGCCCCTTGCAGTGGCGCATTCAAGGAGGCAGCCATGAGCCACAAGGAACAGCGCGGGAACAAGGAAACCAAGAAACCGGCTTCGCACAGCATGAAGGAAAAGCGCGAGCTCAAGCACGCCAAGAAGCATGCACGCGACACCCCGGTGATCGTGCCGCCGCACAGTCCGCACTAGGATCCATCACAGGGACCAGACCGACCCTTAGTCAGCAAGCAGCTGATTGAGCAGTTGCGCCAGGCGCAGGCCGGCGCGCTCGATCTGTGCGCGGATCACGGCCACGCTGTGTTGCTGGTATGCAAGATCCAGCACGATCGGTTCGCTCAGTTTGGCGTCACATGAAAAGCCCGGCAGGGGTTCATACACTTCGCGCCGGGCAAGGTCGCGCGTTTCGATCATCCATTGCGTCGGGCTATCCACCGCCAGCAGCCCCCGGCTGACGGGCTGCGACTTGCGCGTCCAGCCAGCCAGCGCCGCATTGAGCAGCACGCCGTCCCACACGGTGTGGAAGGTGTCATCCGGCTTGAGACTCATGCCGGTTACGAGCACTTTTGCCCCGCCGCCGTTGCGATTCACACCCGAATGCAAGGGCATGTGCAGATCGCCCAGCAGATGCACCACCCACTTCAAAGCCTCATTGCGCGCTCGATGCGGCTGCGAGCGATCAGCCAGCACTGCAGCGTAGCGGATGATCAGCTGATCGACGCAGTTGCCATCACGACAAGCGCCCAGTTGCTCACTGCAAATCTGGTTGCTACGCACATGCCAGCCCTTGTAGGCAGCGGGATCGGTTTTAACGGCCTCATCGCGGATCTCGTCCGGCCAGGACGCGATCTCGCTGAGGTGCTTGCGCCCCGAAGATTTCTCCTTGCGGTCCAGATCCTCCACCAGCAAGGCACTCACCTGTCGCAACGCAGCCGGGCTCAACTGCGCCTCGGCAATAGCGGCCACTGCGGCATGGCCCTGCGCATTCCAGGCACGCGCCCCGCCAGAGATGCAGAGCAATGCAGCCACAAGCAGAAGACGGGACAGCATGACGCCTCCTGATCAGTAGTGCGGAGGGATTTCCTCGCGCAGATCGCGCTTCTCGGCACTCCCCTCCGCGCCCCCCTGCATCTGCTGGTAAAGCAGACGTAGCTGCGCCTGCAGATGATCAAGCTGTTCCTGCTGGCGCCACACGGTGCGATTGAGTTCCTCGAGCAGATCCTCAGCCAGACAGAGCTTGCTCTCGAGATTGATGATGCGATCTTCCATGGGACACTCGGCAAGGCGGATGAAGGCCGCCATTGTACCCGCCCCTCCCCGCCCGCCAGCGTTTGCCCGATACTGTGCTCCCATCGGCAGCCTCGTCTGCCATCGACTTGCCCGCAGCCAAGGAGCCCCGCCCGATGCACACTACAATCATCAGTGCCGCCACCCTGCAAGCCCATCTCGCTGATCCGGCCTGGATCGTTCTGGATGTGCGCCACGACCTCTCCGACCCGCAAGCCGGCCGTGCGGCCTATACGGCCGGCCACCTGCCCGGAGCGTTCTTCCTGCATCTGGATGAGGACCTCTCCGGCCCGAAGAACGGCAGCAATGGTCGCCACCCGCTGCCAGATCGCGCCAGTTTCGCCGCCCGCTTGGCCGGCCTGGGTGTCAATCAGGCTTCGCAGGTGGTGATCTATGACGCTCAGGGCAGCATGATGGCCGCCCGCCTGTGGTGGATGCTGCGCTGGATTGGCCACCAGGCCGCAGCGGTTCTGGATGGTGGCATGCCGGGATGGCTAGCCGCTGGCGGGGAAATCACGAGCGCATTGCCGCCCGCTCGGAACGCGGGAGACCTCATCGCCGGTGAATCCCTGGTGGGCAGCATTGATGCCGCCGGAGTCATGAGCAATCTCGCCGCGCAGGACAAGCTGGTCATCGACGCGCGCGCACCGGATCGCTTCCGTGGCGAGAACGAAACCCTTGATGCGGTTGGCGGCCACATCCCGGGCGCATGCAACCGCTTCTTTCGCGACAACCTGCAAGCAGATGGCCGCTTCAAGCCCGCGACTGAGCTACGGGCGGACTTCACCGCCCTGCTCGGTGCCCGCCCGGCCTCCCGCGTCATTGCCCAGTGCGGCTCGGGCGTGACCGCCTGTCACAACCTGCTGGCACTGGAGATCTCCGGCCTGCCGGGCGCCATTCTTTATCCGGGTTCGTGGAGTGAATGGAGCAGTGATCCGGCCCGGCCGGTCGCGACCGGCAACTGATCAGGCATGCATGCCCAGGGTGTGCTTGCAGTGTGGATAGGCCCGGCACCCCCAGTAGCGCCCCTGCTCGTTCTGGCGCGGAATCATCTTGAGGAGGCAGCCGGGGCAGGTCGGCGTCGTGTAGTCACCCTCCACCGCCAAGTTCAGCAGGCGCTGACTGCTTTCCTGCGGCAAACGTCCCAGCAGGGCGAGAAACATACGGTCATCCACCAGGGTGATCTGCTGCCCCCGGGCGAATTCCTTGGCGGCGCTGCTGAAACGCCAGGCCCCCATGAAGAAGGCCCGCTCCACGCCAGCCTCGTGCATCCGCTGCACAAGAGGCTGGAGGGCCTCGACGTCAACCTCCTGGCGACCGCGCGCCTTGCAGTGCAGCAGCGAGAAAGGCTGCTCACTGCCGGTCTGACACAGCACAGCCTCCAGACTGCCATCCGCACCGGCCGTTACCGCCCGCGCAAGCAGTTCTCGCTCCTTGTAGAAGGCCAGGCACAGATCCCCCATGCGCTTCCATTCCAGCGCATGCAACAAGGCGAGGCTCCAGTCGCGGGGTTTGGCCGCAGGCTGACTGGCCAGGCTGACCACCGCATCCAGCGGTGCCGGACTTGCTGCGGCATCGTCAAGCTCAGGGGCCTCATCCTCGGGCGCCTCCTGAATGTGTCCGAGCCCGCGCAGAATGGCCAGCACCAGCAAGCCATAGCACACGGGCAGAACCAGCCACGACAGCCAGCCGGCCGATCCGCTGTGCACCGCGCGCGGCAACACATCCCCCAGCACGAAGAGCGCGAACGCCCGCAGTGCCGGCCCCTGCCAGCCGGTGCCGAGCCAACGGGATGCACCAAGCAACGCAATGGATCCAGAGGGAACAGGGTCAGCAGCATGCATAGCAGCGTCTCGCGGTAAGCGTGTCATTCCCCGATCATAGCCAGCGCATTCTTCCCCGTTCCCCGCAGGCCACCAACAGCGGACGAGTGGCCGGATCGACAAGCCTTGCGGGCGCTAGACTGCGGCTTCTGCCACCCCGGGTCCATCGCATGGACGCAACTCGCAGCTCTACCGCTCCGCAGCATCTACTGCTGGCCATCGTGCTCGCAGGCCTCCTGCTGTTTGCGGCACATGCGGCCAGCACGCACCTGCTTGCCCCCGCGCCGGTAGCGGCCGCGCAAGCGACGGCCAGCGCCCCCAGTGATCTCGTTGCCCGCGCTGAAGAAGCCAATCAGGCTGAACTGCGTCGTGCCCGCGTCGCCCGTGAGCAGCAACTCATCGAAACCGATCGCCAGCGCCGCGAGCAGAACATGCAGGCCGCCCTGGCAGCCCGCGAGCAGGCCGATGCCTTCGACCGCATCGAGCGCGAGCGAAAGGAGCAGGCCTGGCAGCGTTTCTATGTCAAACCGCGCAAGTGCAACAATGCCAGTGAGCCGGCGATCACCGTCGAATGCAGCAACCACTTCCTGCGCGAGCAACAACGCTTCGAGAAACAGTGGGCCGAGGGCAAGCCGGACAAGCCTTGATCTACAATCGTGGCTGACCACCCTACCGGCCCGCCATGCTCAGCTATCGCCACTCCTATCACGCCGGCAACCACGCCGATGTGCTCAAGCATTCCATCCTGGTCCAGCTCCTGGCTTATCTCGGCCAGAAGGACAAGGCTTTCCAGATCATCGACACCCATGCTGGCGCCGGCCTGTATGCGCTCGACTCCGTCCATGCCGAGAAGCTTGGCGAGTTTCGTGGCGGCATTGGCCGTCTGTGGGACCGCACCGACCTGCCACCGATGCTGGCCGCGTATGTCGCCGAAGTGCGTGCGCTCAATGGCGACGGCAGGCTACAGGCCTACCCCGGCTCGCCCTGGTTTTCCCAGCGCGCATTGCGCGAGCAGGACCGCATGCGCCTGTTCGAACTGCACAGTACCGACTTCCGCACCCTGGATAGCTACTTTGGCCAGCAAGGCAAGCAGTGCAAGGTATTTGCGGACGATGGCTTTGCCAACCTCAAAGCCCTGCTACCGCCACCGAGCCGGCGTGGCCTGACCCTGATCGATCCTTCCTACGAGCTGCGCGAGGATTACAGCCGCCTGATCCAGGCCCTCAAGGATTCGCTCCTGCGCTTCCCCACTGGCATGTACGCCATCTGGTACCCGATGCTAGCCAAGCCCGAATCGAAGCAGCTGCCCCGCCAGCTCAAGGCACTCGGCGCCAGCAACTGGCTGCACGCCACCCTGAGCGTCCGTGGCCCCTCACCGGAGGGCTTCGGCATGAATGGCAGCGGCATGTTCATCATCAATCCGCCATGGACGCTGGCCGCCACTCTGCAGGCGGAACTCCCCTGGCTCACGGCCGCACTTGCCGAAGATGAGGGAGCCTGCCACACCCTTGAGCATGAAAGCACCTGAAAAGCGCAGTGGCATGTGCCGGAGGTCATGACGCAGCGCTAGAATGGCTCGCCTTCCGGCATTCCCGCCACTCAAAGGAGAGTCCCCCATGCGCAAGATCGTGATCGCCAGCCTCGTCGCCCTGTTTGCCAGCAGCGCCTTTGCCGCCACCTGCGATGAGCAGGCCGCCGACAAGAAGCTTGCCGGAGCCGCGAAGACCAGCTTCCTCAAGAAGTGCAACGCCGATGCCTCGGCCGCAACCCCCAGCGCCTGTGATGCCCAGGCTGCCGAGAAAAAGCTCGCAGGCGCCGCCAAGAATAGCTTCCTCAAGAAGTGCGAAGCCGACAGCAAGGCCACCAGCGCCGGCAACACTTGTGAAACCCAAGCCGCCGAGAAGAAACTCGCGGGAGCCGCCAAGAACAGCTTCGTGAAGAAGTGCGTGGCTGACGCCAGCGCCACCAAGTAAGCCCTGGCCACCTGACGACGGGCCTGCCCACAAGTACTCTCGGGCAGGCACGCCGCCGGGCCGTTACCGATAGCTGGCCTTGCCTGTTTACCCCGTCACAATGAATCTGCACTGGTTCGATCAGCTCTTCAGCAAGCATCCTCATCCGGATGCACGTCCCTTGCTGCGCCGCTTGCGCCAGGGCGTGCTGGTGTTCTACGCGCTGACCCTGCTGATCGTGCTGCTGGCCGTGGCCTGGATCAGCTATGCCGACTATCAGGGCACCTTGCGCAGCGCTGAACGCCAGGCCCTGTCCCTGGCCCGCTCACTGGACGAGCACGCCACCCGCTCACTGGTCTCGGTCGAGCAGGCCATGCAGAACGTGGCCGAAGACGTCGAGCGCGCCGGCGGCATGAATAGCCTGGATGAACACTGGGCGCACGAACGGATGAAGGGCAAAGTCGAGCTCACCCCGCAGATCCGCGCCATCATCGTCATGAATAGCCGCGGCACCCTTGCCGCCCATGGCCTCGAATACCCGACCCGGCGCGTGGACCTCTCCGACCGCGCCTACTTCGCCTATCACCGCAGCCACAACGATGTGCGCCTGCGCATCGGCGAGCCGATCATCAGCCGTACCGACTACAAGTGGCTGATCCCGCTGACCCGCCGCATCAATACAGCCGACAGCCAGTTCGATGGCGTGATGCTCTCCGGCGTGGAGCCGGATTACTTCCTGCGCTTCTACGATTCCCTGCAGCTCGAGCGCGGCACCAGCATCCAGTTACTGCGCACCGATGGCGTGCTGCTGCTCAATCACCCGCTGGACATCACCCAGCTAGGCAAGAACCTGCGCGACAACGACAGCGCCAGCTTCGATGCACTGCAGCTCAACCGCACCGCCTTCTTCCGTGACCAGAGCGCAGAGGGCGATCACTTCGTCGCCCAGCTGGTCAGCGCCTCCAGCGTGCCAGTGATCGTGCGGGTAAAGCTCGATACCGAACGCGTGCTGGCCAAGTTCGTAACCGATACGCGGATGCGTGTCGCGCTCTCCTCACTGATCCTGGTCGCCCTGAGCCTGATGCTCTTCGTGCTGCTGCGCCAGATCCGTCACGTCGAGGAATCCGAATCACGCCTGCAGCTGACCCAGTTCGCGATGGATGAGTCGCCCGAAATGATCCTCTGGTGCGACTCCGGTGGTCATCTTCAGTATGCCAACCGGCGCCTTGCCGAGGTCAGCCAGTTCAGCGCCAGCGAGCTGCTGTCGATGGGTTTCGGTGAGCTGATCGGCGACTCCGAGCAACGCTGGGAGCAACTCGAGAACACCCTACGCATCGTTGGCCGGCAGAGCCAGGAAAGCGTCCTGCGCTGCAAGAATGGCCAGCGCGTACCGCTGGAGCTGACCGCTGCACGCATCTCGGACAAGCATCGCCATTACCTGTGCATCACTGCCCGCGACATCAGCGAACGCCTTGCCGCCGAGGAAGAGCTGCGCCGCCATCGCGATCACCTGCAGGAGATGGTCACCGAGCGCACGGCGGAAGTACGCACCGTGCTGGATGCCAACCCGCTTGCCATCGTGCTCTCGGTGCAGGAGCACATGCAGCTCGTCAACCCGGCCTTCGAAGCCCTCTTTGGCTACGGCATGAGCAGCATCAACGGCCTGCCCGAGCGCCTGATTCATGCCTCGGAAGAATCCTACAGCCAGACCCGGCGAGCCATCGAGAATCGCGTCGCCCTCGGCGGCACCTACCGCGGTGAAGCCGAGCTGCGCCGCAGCGACGGCTCGATGTTCTGGGCCATGCTGTTTGCCCGCGCACTGGTGCCGAACGAGCCCGAGCGCGGCCTGGTCTTCATCATCGAGGATGTAACCGCCCAGCGCACCGCTGCGCTCGCCCTGCGTCAATCCGAGCAGCTCAAGCGCTCGGTGCTCGACACCACCGCCGACAGCTTCGCCCTGATCGACCGCCAGCGCCGCTTCGTAGACGTCAACCAGGCGCTATGCCTGCAACTGGGCATCAGCCGCGGCGCCCTGCTTGGCCAGACTCCCGAAGCCGTATGGGGCGAAGCCATCGCCGGACGCCTCTTCCCGCAAGATGACAAACAACTCTCCGCCACGGCCAGGCGCGAGATCATCCTGCCGATTCAGGATGGCCAGCGCCATCCCTTCATGGTCAGCTACGGCCTGATTCCGGACGATCGCGGCGAGACCGAATATGTGTTCGCCTTCCTGTCGGACATCTCACGCCAGAAGGAAATCGAGAAGACCCTGCTCGAAGCCAAGGAAGCAGCCGAAGCGGCCAGCCACGCCAAGAGCACCTTCCTCACCAACATGTCACACGAGCTGCGCACGCCGATGCACGCCATCCTCTCCTTCTCCGAGATGGGCCTGCACAAGTCCGGCGCCAATGAGGCGAGCGAACTCGCACGCTACTTCGAGCGGATCCAGAACGCCGGAAAACGCCTGCTTGCGCTGCTCAACGACCTGCTCGACATGTCGCGCCTGGAAGCGGACAAGATGAGCTACGACAAGGCCCGCCACTACCTGCAGAACACCGTGCAGGCCGCCATCGCCGAGGTGTCCTCACTGACCATGGCGAAAGCACTGAGCCTGCTCAACAATGACAGCTACCCGCGCCTCCTGGCCACCTACGACAAGGCCCGCCTCACCCAGGTGCTAATCAATCTGCTCTCGAACGCCATCAAGTTCAGCCCCGCCAAAAGCAGCATCGAGATCGACTATCTCAGCGAGGCGGACCCGGTCACTGGTCAGCCGGTGGTCGGCCTCACCGTGCGCGATCATGGCCCCGGCATCCCTGAAGGCGAGCTCGAACTGATCTTCGACTCCTTCGAACAGAGCAGCAAGGCGCCAAGCCCTGGCGGCACCGGCCTGGGGCTCACCATCAGTCGCCGCATCATGCTTGATCATGGCGGCAGCATCTGCGCAGCCAATCATCCCGATGGCGGCGCCGTCTTCACCATTCGCCTGCCCGCCGAAGCGCCCAGCCCGGCACTTACCGAGCACGCCTGAAACACCCCGCGCGCCGCAACTGCGGCGCTGCATGACGCCCTGCTGCACCAGATCAAAGATTCGCTCCCGCTTGCCGTAAACGACAGGATGAGCGGTGCTGGGCCAAGGGCGTGGCACGTTGCTTGCACTATCGCGCAAGCCCGGCTCCAGGCGCTACCGGCACGAGCGGAGAATGATGAACGCACGCCTCACCGAGACTCTTCGCCTAAACCTGTTGCTGGCCGCTGCCAGCGCCGGGCTGGGCGCGCTCGCCCTGCGTGTTGCGATCGACCCCGGCATCACCACACCGATCTTCCCCGGCACCGGCATCGCCCTGGCCGCCCTGCTGCTCTTTGGCCTGCGCGTACTGCCCGGCCTCTACCTTGGCATGCTGTGCGTGCAGCTCGCCACCTCGCTCAAGTTCGGCTTCAATCCGCTGCTCCTGCTGGGGCTGCCGGCCAGCGTCTGCCTGCAGGCCCTGTTTGGCCAGTGGCTGGCGCGCAGCCTCAAAGCATATCCCTCAGCCCTCGACGAAACCCGCGAAGTCGCCCTCTTCGTTGGCATCGTCGCCCCCATCGGTTGCCTGCCCAGCGCCACGCTCGCCACCTTGCTGCTGCAAGTGGGCACCCAGGATGCGGGGCACGCCGATTTCTTCAACTGGGCCAACTGGTGGATCGGCGACACCCTCGGCGTGCTGATCTTCACCCCGATCTGCTTCACCCTGCTGGGCCGGCCAGCCAGCCACTGGGAAGGCCGCCGCCGCACGCTGGGCATCCCGCTGCTGCTGGCCACCCTGGTCATTGCCGGCGCCCTGATGCTGGTCCGTCAGCGTGAAGAGATCCGCCTCCAGTCCGAATTCCTGCGCGACGCCGAAAGCGTTGCCAGCGTTCTGCATAGTCGCCTGCAAGCCAAGCTAGACATGCTCCTGGCCCTCGAGCGCCATCTGAGCCTCAACGAAACCCCACTCACCCCGCGCGACTGGCAACGCCTCACTCATGCCTGGCTCAACCGCTATCCCGGCATCGTCAACCTGACCTGGAACCCACGCATCCGCTTGGCCGATCTGGCCAACTTCGAGCGTGCCCAGCAGCGCGCCGGGCGCAGCGGCTTCCGGGTCATGGACCGCGATCTCGCCGGGCATCTGAAACCCGCCGAGCCCGCAGACGAATACTTCCCGATCACCCTGATCGAGCCACTCGCTGGCAATGAAAAAGTCCTGGGCCTGAACCCGGCCGGCTACGCACGCGGAGCCATCCCGATCGGCGTCTCGCGCAGCACCGGTCGCCCTGCGGCCAGCGATCCGATCACCCTGGTTCAGGGAGACCGCAGCCAACCCGGCGTGATCGTGTATCAGCCGGTATTTTCAGACGACACCCTCAACCTGCGCGGCATGGTGACACTTGCCATGCGCATGGAAGACATCGTCGCCCTCGCCCGCGAGCAGATCATCTCGCCACACATCAGCCTGTGCCTCGCCGACCGCAGCGCCGAACCCTCCTCCCAGCGCCTCGCCGGCCCGGCCGACTGCGCCCGCCCGGACTGGGCCGACAGCGGCCGCATCCTGATCCGCAGTATCGGTTTTGCCGACCGCGAATGGCAGATCATCCTGCGCAGCGAAGCCCATTTTTCCTCGGCCAGCCGCAGTTGGGCCTCGGGCGCCGCAATCGGCTCGGCGCTGGTCTTCTCGGCCCTGCTGAGCGCCTTCCTGCTGCTCACCTCGGGGCGGGCACGCCGCACCGCCGAACTGGTGGCCCAACGCACTGCCGAGCTGGCCCGCGCCAGCACCCGCCTGCGCGACCAGCAGGCCCTGCTGGCCCAGGCTCAGCGCATCGCACGGATGGGCAGCTGGGAACTCACCCCGGGTGGCGGCACCCTGCACTGCTCGGAAGAGTTCCTGCGTTTGCTGGAGCTGCCGGGCAGCACCCGCGTGCAGCGCGAGGACTTGCTGCTACGCCTGATCCCTGACGATCGTTCGCATCTCGATATGGCACTCGAAGAAGCTGCCCGCAACGGCAGCAGCCAGGCGCTGGACTGCCGCATGGCCGACCAGAACGGCGTCGAGCAGATCCTGCATTTCCAGGTCGAGAGCGAATGGTTCATGGGCCGCCTGATGCGCGTGTATGGCACCGCCCAGAACGTGACCAGCGCCCGCCAGGCCGAGGCCCACATCCAGTACCTCGCCCGTTTTGATGCCCTCACCGGCCTGCCCAACCGCAATTACTGGCTGGAACAGGCCCGCGCCGTACTGGCCGGCGCGCATCGCCATAGCGATCAGGCTGCAGTCCTGTTCCTCGATCTCGATCACTTCAAGACCATCAATGACTCCCTGGGCCATCAGGTAGGCGATGAACTGCTGGCCACCGTGGCCCAGCGTTTGCGCCAATGCCTGCGCGCCGAAGATCTGCTGGCCCGCCAGGGGGGCGACGAGTTCGTACTGCTGCTACCGCGCCTGAGCCACATCGAGGAGATCACGGCAGTGGCCGGCAAGCTCGTCAGAAGCCTGGCAGCCCCTTTGCAGATCGACGGGCACGAACTCAGCGTCTCGGCCAGCATCGGCATTGCCCACTATCCGAGCGACGCCGAGGATATCGACACCTTGCTCAAGCATGCGGACGTGGCGATGTACAGCGCCAAGCAGTCCGGCCGCAACAACTACCAGTTCTTCGTGCCGGAGATGAATCAGCGCGCGATGCAGCGCCTGCAGCTCGAAACGGCCTTGCGCCGGGCCATCGAACGCGGCGAGATGGTGCTCCATTACCAGCCTCAGATGGAGCTTGAAACGGCACGCATCGACGGCTGCGAAGCCCTGGTGCGCTGGCAGCACCCGGAACGCGGCATGGTGCCGCCGATCGAGTTCATCCCGCTGGCTGAAGAATCCGGCCTGATTCTGCCACTGGGCGATTGGGTGCTGCGTGAAGCCTGTGCACAGCAAGCCCGCTGGGCCAGAGCAGGTATGCCGCTGGCGATGGCTATCAACATCGCCGCATTGCAGTTCCAGCAGGCAGACTTTGTGCCCAGGCTGCGCCAGATTCTGGAGGAAACAGGGGCCGACCCACGCTACATCGAACTGGAGATCACCGAGGGCGCACTCCTCGCTTCCACGGACGAGTTGGTCGAACGCCTCGACGCGCTCTGCGCCATGGGGCTCTCTCTCGCCCTGGACGACTTCGGCACCGGCTACTCCTGCCTCGCCTACCTCAAACGCCTGCCCATCCAGCGCCTGAAGATCGACCGCTCCTTCATCAAGGACTTGCCGGGTGATCTCGAAGACGCGGCCATCGCCGCAGCCACCCTGTCCATGGCGCGCGACCTGGGCATGCGCGTCGTGGCAGAAGGCGTAGAAAACCCGGCGCAACGCGACTACTTGATGGCGCGAGGCTGCCACGCAATCCAGGGCTATCTGATCGGGAAACCCCAGCCTGCCGCAGCCTTCGAAGCCTGGCTACGGCAGCAGGAAGGCCTCCCGGGCAGGTCCGAACCAGATTGAGTGGGCACCTCCGCCAGCGGCGCATAATTCCGCTCAACCTGCTGCGGATGTCCGCAACTGGGTTCCAGAAAAGGAGCAGCAGCATGCACAAGTCGCTTTCCGCGAGTCTGATCGCACTCGCCTGCCTCATATCCGGCAATGCGCTGGCGCAATACGTCTATCCGGCCAAAGGCCAGTCTGCCGAGCAACAGAAGAAGGACGAATACGAATGCCACAGCTGGGCCGTCGGCCAGACCGGCGTGGACCCCACCAAACCTGCTGCGGCCGCACCCGCTCCTGCCCCCGCACCAACAGGCGGACGGGTACGCGGAGCCGCTGCTGGTGCGGCGGTAGCGGCCATCACTGACAATGACGTTGGCAAAGGCGCAGCCGCCGGAGCCGTGGGCGGTGCGGCGGCCCAACGTGGCCAAAGGCGCCAGCAGGCCGCGGCCCAGCAGCAACAGGCCACCGCCCAGACGCAGGGCAACAGCGCCGCTTACAACCAAGCCCGCGCCGCCTGCCTCAGCGGCCGCGGCTACAGCGTCAAGTAAGGCGCGTGCCGGGCGGCCCCGCCGTCCGCCCGGCCGCTCACTGCGCCCGGGGCGCCCCCGACTCAGCCCCGCCGAGCGCGGCATACAGCTGCAGCAGCGCCGCCTGCGAGCCGCGCGAGGCCTGCACCGCACTGAGCTCGGCAGCCAGCAGATCCTGCTGGGCATTGAGCACCTCAAAGTAATCCGTCACCCCGGCGCGGTAGCGCATGTCCGCCAGACGCAAGCGCTCTCGCGTGGCCTTCACACGCCGTGCCAGAGCATCGCTCTGCTCAGACAGACGCTGGAAACCGACGATCGCATCCTCCACCTCGCGCAGGCCCTGCAGCACGCTACCCGCGTAGGTTTCGGCCGCTTCGCGCTGGCGCGCCTCGGCCAGATCAAGCTGGGCCATCAGGCTGCCACCGTTGAAGATCGGCAGATTGATCACGCCTCCCGCCGACCAGGCCTCGGTGCCGGTGCTGACGACTTTCGAAAGATCGTAACTGGCCCAGCCCAGCATGCCGGTGAGCTTGATCGACGGCAGCCAAGCCTTGCGCGCGGCGAATACGCCATGCTGGGTGGATTCCAGCGCACGTTCAGCGGCCCGCACATCCGGCCGGTTCAGCAGCAGATCAGCGGGCAGCCCCACCGGCAGTGCGGTCGGGCGCGACAAATCGCTGACCATGCCGCTACGCGGCACCGCATGCGGCGGGCGACCGATCAGGATGGCCAGCGCATTCTCCGCCTGGGCACAGGCTCGCCCGATATCGGCGCGAGTCGACTCGGCGCCGGCCAGCGCAGACTCAGCCTGATTCACATCCACCATCGACACCACGCCGCCCTTGAAGCGGCGCCGCACCAGATCCAGGGAGGTGGCCTGACTGGCCACGGTACGCTCGGCAATCAGCAACTGCTCATCAAGCTCCAGCAGCAGCAACCAGCCCCCTGCAACCTGGGTATCCAGGCTGACCTGGGCAGCCCGGTAGGTTTCCTCGGCGGAGAGCCAGCTCTGGCGACCGGACTCGGCCTGATCGGCAATACGCCCCCACAGATCGAGTTCCCAGCTCAGTGCGGCGGCCAGTTGGGTGGATTCGCCGATCTGGTTGTCCAGTGCGGCACTCACCGGCTGCTTGCCGCGTGAGGCCGCGCCCTGCGCGTTCAGCGCCGGCCAGCGCTGGGCGCGCAGCACGCCATAGCTGGCAGCAGCCGCATCGACGCGGGCCGCCGCGGCACGCAGGCTGCGGTTATTGTCGCGCGCGGCCTGCAGCAGTGCGGCCAGATCCGGCCGCGCAAACAGTGCCGCCCAAGGGGCCGGCGCATCCGCCACGGTCTGGCTGGGCAGGCTGCGCCATTGCTCTGGTATTTCGAGGGCTGGACGATCTACCGTGCCCGGCGTGGCACAGCCGGCCAGCCACAGGCTGATCGAGAGAACGAGGCAGGTGTGCTTCATCATGCGTCCTCCCCCTGACGGTCTGCCGTGCCACGCCCCGCATCCCGCGCCGCATCGCGCGAACGATTCATGGCGTAGAAAAACAGCGGCGTGAAGAACACCCCGACCAGGGTCGCCGCGAGCATCCCGCCCATGATGCCGGTGCCTACCGAATGCTGGGTCGCAGCGCCGGCCCCCGAAGCCGTCACCAGCGGAATCACGCCGAGGATGAAAGCCAGCGAGGTCATCACGATCGGCCGCAGGCGCAGCTTCGCGGCTTCGATGGCCGCGTCACGGCTGCTCATGCCCTCCTCCCATTTCTGCTTGGCAAACTCCACAATCAGGATGCCGTTCTTACCAGCCAGACCGATCAGGGTAATCAGGCCTACCTGGAAGAACACATCATTGGCCGAGCCCCGCAGGAATAGGGCCAGCAGCGCGCCAAGGATGCCGATTGGCACCACCAGGAAGACCGCTACCGGCAGCCGGAAGCTCTCGTAGAGCGCCGACAGGAACAGGAACACGAAGATCAGCGAGAGCAGAAACACGAAGCCCTGCTGACCGCCGGAGAGCTTCTCCTGCAGCGACTGGCCGGCCCACACAAAGCTCACCCCCTGCGGCAGCTCGGCCTTTGAAATGCGCTCCATGGCCTCGATCGCCTCGCCCGAACTGCGCCCTGGTGCCGAAACACCATTGAGCTGGATGGCGGGATAGCCATTGAAGCGGCTCAGCGAGATCGGCGCCGAGCGCCATTCCGTTGTCGCCAGCGAGGAGAAAGGCACCAGCTTGCCTTCGGCATTGCGCAGATTGAAGTTGCCCAGAAACTCAGGATCGGAACGGAAACGTGGATCGGCCTGGAGCTTCACTTTCAGGTTGGTACCGAACTGGGTGAATTGATTCACGAAGCTGGAGCCCATCAATGCACCGACCCCGGTGTATAGCTCGGAGAGGTTCACTCCCATGGCCTTGGCCTTATTGCGATCCACATCAAGAAACAGGGTCTGCACATCAGGCGCAGCCACGCTGCGCACGCCTGCAATCGAAGCTTCCTGCGTAGCGGCCTGGACCAGCTTCAGCGCGGTTTCATTGAGTTTGACGCGGTCCCCGTCGGTGGAGATCAGGCGGTAGTCGAAGCCCGAGATCATGCCCATGCCTGAAATAGCGGGCTCGTTGATGGCAAAGATGCGCGCCTCCGGAATCGTGTACAGCGCCCGGTTGGCGCGCTGCACGATGGTAAAGGCATGATCCTTGGCCTCACGCGCAGCCCAGTCCTTGAGGGTGATGAAGAAGAAGGCCTGGTTAGCGTAACGGTAGAAGATCGAGAAGCCCTTGATCGCCAGCACCTGCTCCACTGCGGGCTCCTGGCTCATGAAGTACTGCTCGGCCTTTTCCACCACCGCCTGGGTGCGCTCGGGCGAAGCACCGGAAGGCAGATCGATGGCCACCATCACGGTGCCCTTGTCCTCGTCCGGCACGAAGCCACCGGGAATGGTCTTGAGCAGGAACGCCATGCCGCCGAGCAGCACGGCATAGAGGATGAAGCAGCGCACCCCGCGCCCGAGCATGAAACTCACCACCCCGGTAAAACGGCCTGTCAGGCGCTCAAAAAAAACATCGAATTTCTGGATCAGCTTCGGCTTATGCACGCCCGGCTTGAGAATCAGCGCACACAAAGCCGGCGTGAGGGTCAGCGCGACGATGGCCGAGAGCAGCGTGGAAATCGTGATGGTGATGGCGAACTGCTTGTAGAGCGTGCCGGTCACGCCACCCAGGAAGGCAATCGGCACGAACACCGCACAGATCACCGAGGTAACGCCCACGATGGCACCGCCAATGCCCTGCATGGCTTTCTTCGCCGCGTCTTTCGGTGAGCGCTTCTCGCTGTGCATCAGATGCTCAACGGCTTCGACCACCACGATCGCATCATCCACCACGATACCGATTGCCAGCACCATGCCGAAGAGGGTCAGCATGTTGATCGAAAAGCCCATCACCAGCATGCCGGCCAGGGTGCCGATGATGGAGACAGGAATCGCGATCAGCGGCACAAGCGTGGCCCGCACGCTGCCAAGGAAGAGGTACACCACGACCAGCACCAGCAGGAAGGCTTCGATGAAGGTATGCACCACCAGCTCGATCGACGCATTCACGAAACGCGTCGTGTCATACGAGATCACGCTCTTGATTTCGGCCGGTAAATCGGCACCCAGCTCATCCATGCGGCTGCGCACCGCCTTGGCAAGCGCCAGAGCATTCGCCCCGGGGCGCAGGTAGATACCCAGTGCAATAGCCGGCTTGCCATTGAGGCGCGAGGAGATCGAATACTCCTCGCTGCCCAGTTCAACGCGCGCCACATCGCGCAGGCGCACCACAGAACCATCCTTGTTGGCACGCAGGATGATGTCCTCGAACTCTTTCACCTCCACCAGCCCGCCACGCGTCTGCATCGGGAAGGTCAACACCTGACCGCTCGGGGCGGGCGCCTGACCAATTTCGCCGACGGCAAAATTCTGGTTCTGTTCGCGCACACCGTTGATCACGTCGGTCACGGACATGCCGTACTTGGCCAGCGAATCCGGCTCCACCCACAAGCGCATCGAGTACGGATTGCCGAAGAGTGACACATCACCCGCTCCCGGCAGACGCTTGAGTTCATTCACATAGCGCGAGTAAGCCAGGTTGGCGAGATAGGCGGCGTCAAAGCGCGGATCATCCGACTGCAGCGCCACGATCATCAGCATCGAAGGATTGGACTTCGACACGCGCAGCCCCTGCTGCAACACCACTTCCGGCAGCAGTGGCTCGACGCGCTTGACGCTGTTGTTCACATCCACCGCAGCAAGATTCAGATCGGTGCCAGGCTCGAAGGAGATGGTCAGCTCCATCAGGCCGCTGGCCGATGCGGTGGACTGCATGTCGAGCAAGCCTTCGATGCCATTCATCTCACGCTCGATCGGCGCGGCCACGGTGGTTTCGATGGTTTCCGGGCTGGCGCCGGGATAGACCGCCGTGATTTTGACTTGCGGCGGTGCGACGTTGGGATACTGCTCCACCGCCAGCTGCTTGACCGAGAGCAGGCCCAGCAGGGTGATGAACAGCGCGATGACGGTCGCGAAGACCGGACGATTGACGAAGAACCCCATGCCGCTCTCCTCAGCGCGCGGCCGGCGTGCTGGCAGAGGGAGCGGATGCAGCCGCGGGCGTTGGCACAAAAGTCTGCGCGCCCGGGCTCAGTTTCTGCCCGCCTTCCACCACCACCATTTCGCCTGCGCCAAGACCTTTGTCGATAGCCCATTTCTCGCGCTGCCACTTGCCAACCACCACATCGCGACGCTCGGCGCGACCCTTCGCATCCACCACCCACAGATAGTGCCCAGTGGGTGACTTCATCACGGCCTGCTGTGGCACCAGGATGGTGTTGGGAGACTCTCCCGAAGTCAGCTCGATACGCACGAAGAGGCCGGGCAGCAACTCAGCCTTGGGATTCGGCAGCACCGCACGCAGGGCAATGGTGCCGGAGCTTTCGCTCACTTCGATGTCAGCGAAATCAATGCGCCCGGTGGGCTTGAGCTGCGAGCCATCGGGCATGATGATGCGCGCCACCGAATCGCCATGCTCCTGAATCGCGCCGCTCTGCAGCGCCTTGCGGAAGGCCAGCGCATCGCGGTCCGAAATCGTAAAGGACACATAGATCGGATCGAGCTTATCGATCACGGTCAGGCGGGTCGGCGAGCCCTTTCCAACCAGACGCCCCTCAGGCATTTCACTACGCCCGATACGCCCGCTCTCGGTGGCCAGGATGCGCGTGTACTCAAGATTCAGCTTGGCCCGATCGACCTGCGATTCAGCGGCTGCTACCGTCGCTTCGGACTCCTTCATCGAAGCCACGGCATTGTCATACTCCTGCTGGCTGATGGCGTTTTCCTTCACTAGCGGCGCCAGGCGCGCTTCGCGCGAGGCCGCATTGACGGCGGTGGCCTTCTGTTTGGCCAGGCTAGCCTCGGCATCCCGCAGCGCCGCCTCATAGGGTGCGCGCTCCAGCGAATAAAGCAGATCGCCCTTCCTGACCTGGCTGCCCTCAACAAAGTGACGCGTCTCCAGAATGCCTTCCACGCGCGCCATGATTTCCACCGATCGATATGCCTGCGCTCGGCCAACAAACTCGGTCACCACCGGCACCGTTTCACGGGTGGACTTCTCGAGGCGTACCGGCACCGGCGGCGGGCCGGCCTTCGCTACATCCTGCTTGCCATCACAACCAGCCAGCAGGCTCGCCAGCAGCCCCGCCACTCCGATCATTATCGTGCCGCGCATGGAATTCCCCCGTTGAGTCCCTTGCAGCCTCACAGACCACTTGTAATCGGCCGCACCGCCCCTGCGGTATGGATGAGGCCTGGCCATTCGGCCACAGGGCCATGCCAACGGCAAGCGCGCGGCAGCCGGACTTTCGGGCAAGGGCGCCGCGCCGTGGGCAGCGCAGCACGGCTCAGGACTTGGCGGGTGCCACGTAGCGCTCGGCGCGCTGGCCACTGAGGCGATAGCTGGCCACGCCGAAGGGACTGTCGATGTGCTCGATGCGCAGCTCCCCACTGATCCAGAAGGGCTCCATCATGCGGCCCCTGAAGGGCTTGTCCATCACCACATGGATCGTCTGGTTGGAGGGTGGCGGCGGCGAATGGATGCATGCGCCGAAGTAAGGCACCAGCAGGAACTCACGAATATTTTCACGCTCGGCATCGAGTGGCACCAGAAACCCGGCAATTCGTACGCTCTGGCGATCCAGCGCCGGCACCGCCGGAGCCTTGTCCCAGGCTTCACGCATCTTCTGCATGAGCTGATTGGCCTGCGGATCGCCATCCTGCAGGCGGGCGATGTCCTCCTGCCGGATGCCGGCCAGCGGATCCCAGTCCTTCGGCGTGAGATCCTCCCAGAACAATTCACGATAGCTGCTGGCCGCCTTCACGGCAGCCGGCGCGAGACGCTCACCGAGCTTGTAGGCAGGAGCGTCAGTCTGCTGCGGGCCACAGGCCGCCAGCAGCAAAACCATCAGACTGAGGATCAGGCAAAGCAGTCGCTTCAGCTTCATCTCAGAACTCGTTCTGAAGCTTCTTGTAACCCGCCACCAACTCGTTGTTGGTCCGCACCACATCTTCCGAAAACTCCGCCGCTGAAGCCGTCACTTTCGGAATCGTGGCCAAATCGGTGTTCGCGTTGATGTAGGTCGTGGAGGGGACGTAGAAGCCTGCTGGCAGATCACAACCGTCAACCACCGAGTTGTGGCGCACCACACAGCCCTCCCCCACCTTGCAGTTGAAAACCACGCTGTTGAAGCCGATGAACACGCGCCGGCCAATCTCGCAGGGGCCGTGCACAATGCTGCGGTGGGCAATCGAGCTGTGCTCGCCGATCTTCACGGCAGCACCCGACTTTGAATGGATCACCACCCCGTCCTGAATGTTGCTATGCGCACCGATCACGATCGGCTGCATGCCGCCCGAAGCATCCACCTCGTCGGCACGGATCACCGCATAAGGACCAATGAATACATTGTCGTGCACGATGACTTTGCCGCAGATGATTGCGGTCGGATCGACAAAAGCGGATTCGGCAATCACGGGAAGATCGCCACTGGGGTTCTTGCGAATCATGGAACAGCTTCTCCGGGGTTGGAAAGAATGACGATCTCGTCACCCAGTACGGCATTGTAAAAGCAGGACGAGCGCCCCGTGTGACAGGCTCCGGCGTTCTGGTCGACACGCAGCAACAGGGTGTCGCCATCGCAATCGAAGCGTGCTTCGATCAGATGCTGGGTCGCGCCGGAAGTTTCCCCTTTTCGCCACAGCTTTTGTCTGGAACGAGACCAGTAGCAAACGCGGCCCGCAAGCAATGTTTCTTCGAGTGCCGTGCGATTCATCCAAGCCAGCATCAGCACTTCACCGCTATCGTGCTGCTGGGCTATCGCCGCGATCAGGCCCTCGGCACTCCAGGGTAAGTTATCGAGCACGGCAGCCAATGGCAGACGGGTGCCGCCCACATCCATCTCATGCGCGCCGAGCAGATTGGCGGCTTTCATGAATGCAGCCCCTCTAGCCTAGCAGCACGTAGCGCCGGGAAATCTAGCGGCATGACCAACAGACTGGACGGCTGGCCGCAGGAAAGCGCTGCGGACGTTGGAACTCAGTCGCTTTCAGCACGCTTGCGCTCCAGCTTCTGTTCGCGTCGCCGCCGGTCGTGAAGGATCTGATGACGGCGCGTGTCGCTCATCTTTTTCCAGCTGCGCGCCTCTTCGCGCGTGCGCAAGCAGCTCGTGCAAAAACCGGTTTTCCCGTCAAACACGCAGACGTCGATGCAGGGTGAGGGCACGGCCATAGATCAGGCTTCCTCCACGTCCTCAATGGTCTGCCAGTCCGGAAAGGGGTCCACCAAACGGGCCCAGGCAAACGGTCCGGCCTCCATCTCCAGCCCGGTCAGCAGGCAGGTGTCGAGCCGAGCGCGCAGGGCATCCTGGTCCATGGAGGTGCCGATGATGACGATCTCCTGACGGCGGTCGCCGAAGGTTTTGTCCCAACGCTCCTGGATGCGCGATTGCGCGGCTTCGTCCTGCGGCCACTGGCTGCGGTCGACTGACGCCCACCACAGGCCTGCCGGGCCGTGGCGGCGCACGGCACCGGCCAGCGCCCATTCGCCGGCCAGATCCATGCGCGAGGCGAGCCAGAAGTAGCCCTTGGCACGCAGTACGCCGGGCCATTCCTGATGCGCAACCCGCCAGAAGCGCTCGGGGTGAAAGGGGCGGCGTGCGCGATAGACGAAGCTCGTGATGCCGTATTCCTCGGTCTCCGGCGTGTGCGTGCCGCGAAGCTCTTGCAGCCAGCCCGGCGATTGCGCGGCCTGCTCGAAGTTGAAGAGGCCGGTGTCCAGCACGGTGTTGAGCGGCACGCGGCCGAACTCGGCTTCCACGATGCGCGCACGCGGATTGAATTTCTTCAGGATGCCGTAGAGTTCGTGCCGTTCCTCGGCGCTGATCAGATCGATCTTGTTGAGCACGATCACGTCGCAGAATTCGACCTGCTCGATCAAGAGATCGACCACCGAGCGCTCGTCCTCTTCGCCCAGCGATTCGCCTCGGTCCTGCAGGCTGTCGCGGCTGCCGTAGTCGCGCAGGAAATTGAAGGCGTCGACCACTGTGACCATGGTGTCGAGCCGCGCCACGTCGCCGAGGCTCTGACCCTGTTCGTCGGTAAAGGTGAAGGTTTCGGCTACCGGCAGCGGCTCCGAGATGCCGGTCGATTCGATTACGAGGCAGTCGAAACGGCCTTCCTCCGCCAGCTTGCGCACCTCGATCAGCAGGTCTTCGCGCAGCGTGCAGCAGATGCAGCCATTGCTCATCTCGACCATCTTTTCGTCGGTGCGTGAGAGTGTGGCACTGCCTTGCCGCACGAGTTCCGCGTCGATGTTTACGTCCGACATGTCATTGACGATCAGCGCCACGCGGCGCCCCTCGCGGTTTTCGAGGATGTGCTTGAGAAGCGTGGTCTTGCCAGCGCCGAGGAAGCCGGAAAGAACCGTCACGGGGAGTGCTTGCATGAAAATCCTCCAGTCAATTCCAGATTGCATCCAGCGCCAAGACGACGCGTGGCATGTCTTGTTCAATTACCGCTGGAGAGCGGTGAATCGCGCCGTGTGCAGCGTTGCCGGGCCAGGCACTCCCCTTGAGCAGGGTGATCGCGTGCAGCGGCACCCGAGCAATGCCATCTGCATTCACGATCAGGCCGGAACTTTCATCGCTGGCGCCGCCTGCCAGCCCTAGGCGCGCCCGGTCGGCCGCCTCGCCATGAAGATACTCGGTGCCTGTGCCGCGATAAGTGCACAGCATGCGGATGCCGACCCGGTCGACATGAAAACGCGGGCACATTGGTTTACGCAGCACTTCAAGACGCAGGCCTACGCTCTCGCAATCGAGCAGATCACGCATCAGTTCGGCCTGCCAGGCAATGTCTGCCAGCAAGGCGTCGCGGCCCGGCGCTTCCGGCAGGGCGTTAGCCGGCAGGAATTCGTCGGCGCCGAGCTTGTGGCGCAAGCCAGAGCCCAGGCCGCGCTGAACGTCCGGCAAGGAGAGGTAGGTCGAGATGGCGGCGAGCGGTGCGCGCTCCAGCAGCACGGCATTGGTGTCCGCCTCAAAGATGCGGGTCAGATCCAGCAATTCGCTGCAAGGTCGCAAGCCGGGCTCCACACGGGGCACCGGGAAATCAGCGCTGCCCATCGATCAGCTCCATGATTTCTTCGAAGACCGCGTCGCCCAGTGCATCGGCGCCCACCACGCACTTGCCGATCACGCGGCGGAATTCGGCTTCGGGCAGCTTGTCGCCGATAAAGACCAGCGCCGACTCGCGCGGGCCATCCGGCAGCCAGGGCTCGGCCAGGTTCAGGGCCATCAGCATGTGCACGCCCTGCATCACCACCTTCATTTCCTGATCTTCGAAGTGAAGAATGCCCTTGTAGCGCATCAGGCGCGGGCCGTATTTGTCGATCAGGGCGCCGAGCGCGAAGCGCAGGCGCAGGCCATTGAAGGGCTGCTGCGCACGGATCACGAAGGAGCCCACGTCATCGTCATGATGGTGGTGCAGAGCCTGCAGGAATTCCGGTTCGATGGACTCGGCCACCTCTAGGCTGAAGGCATCGATGTCCAGGATCTGTTCCAGCGCGGTCTCGCCGAAATGCACCTCGGCGATCGGAGCACGCAGATTGATGCCGGCAAGGCGATCCCGCAGGGCCTGCAAGGCCTCCTGCAGCACCAGATCGGCCTTGGAAATCAACAAGCGGTCAGCAAAGCCGACCTGCTCCTGCGCCTCGTGGTGCGCATCGAGCTGGCTCATGCCATGCACTGCATCCACCACGGTGATGACCGCGTCGAGCCGGTAAAAGTCGGCAATCGCCGGTTCGACGAAAAAGGTCTGCGCCACCGGCGCGGGGTCGGCCAGACCGGTGGTTTCGATGATGACCCGCTCGAACGTCAGCTCGCCGGCGGCATGGCGCTCGGCCAGCTCGCCCAACATACGCACCAGATCACCACGCACCGTGCAGCAGATGCAGCCGTTGTTCATCATCACCACCTGCTCTTCGGAGCGGTGGGCCAGCAAAGCATTGTCGATGCCGGCCTCGCCAAACTCATTCTCGATCACCGCAATACGATGGCCATGCGGCTCGGCGAGGATTCGATTGAGCAAGGTGGTTTTTCCGGCGCCAAGAAAGCCGGTGAGCACGGTGACAGGAATTCTGGCGGGGAGATTAGGCATGGCGAAAGGTTCTTATGCAACAGTGTTGCATTCTATCGCCACAACCCTTTAATGCAACCGTGTTGCAATAAAAATCAAGATCAGCCGCGCTACAGCCTCGGACTCAAACCGTCGGCGAGCGAGATGCGATAGGCGCGCCAAGCCGGCAGCAGGCTGGCCAGCAACCCGGTGGCGGCAATCCCGCCCAGCCGGAGGCACTCCTCCTGCCCCGGCCACACACCGGCCAGCACAATGCCGAAACGGCTCTGCAGCCAGGCTCCGCCCAGCCACACACCCAGTTGCAACAAGGCGAGCCCCAGCAGACAGCCAGCCAGCGTAGTCCCCAGGCCTTCGATGATCAGCAGGGCCAGCACTTCGCGTGGCCGCGCGCCGACCGAACGCAGGATCGCCAGTTCGCGCCGACGCGCATCCAGCCCGGCGAGGATCACGGCCATCAGCCCGGCGAGGCTCACCGCTGCCACCAGCGCGGACACCGCCTGTAGCGTCCGCTCGCCTGCGGCCAGCATCTGCCACAACTGATCGAGCACCACGCCGGGCATGGCTGCACTCAGCGCTTCGCCCGGAGCGGTATTGAGTTCGCGCTGGAGGCGGAACACATCGCTGCGATGCTTGAGGCCGACGAGCTGGGCAGTGATGGTTTTCGGCGTGAGATCAAACTTGCGGACCAGCTCCGGCGGCACTGAAAGGCCCGCCAGCGGCATACCGCCCTGCCAGTCGACATGGATGGCCTCCATCGAAGCGAGCGAGATGTGCACGCTGCGATCGACCGGTGTGCCAGTGGGCGCGAGGATGCCGACCACGCGGAAAGGTTTGTCGCGGTGCTCGGCACCTTCCAGCTCGGGGCTGCCATGCGCCAGCACGATGGACTGATCGAGCGTGTAACCCAGCTCACGCGCCACGCTGGCGCCGATCACGGCTTCGAACAGGCTGTCGAACAGGCGTCCACTTGTCAGCGCAAGCGCCTGTGCATCACCGTACTGGTAGCGCTTGAAATAGTCCGGCTGGGTGCCCACCACCGGGAAACCGCGATGCGCGTCGCCCAACGAGATCGGCACCGTCCAGGCCACGGCAGGATGCGCAGCGATGCGCTGGGCCGCCGCCCAGCTCAGACTCGGCGTGGGCTCACCAATCCGGAATACGCTGTAGAGCAACAGATGGGCATGGCTGCCCCGCGCACCGACCACCAGATCGGTACCAGATAGCGCGCTTGAAAAGCCTTCGCGGGCACCGGCCCGCAAGCGCTCCACCCCCAGCAGCAGAGCAGCCGCCAGGGTGATCGAAAGCAGGGTCAGGCCCAGGGCATAGCGGCGGTTCCAGGCACTGGCGAGCGCCAGCCGCAGCAGGATGAGCGCCTTCATGCAGCGCCTCCGGCATTGAATTCACTGAGCGCCTGCACGCGGCCGAAGTGAGCGGCCAGGCGCTGGTCGTGGCTAACGAAGATCAGGCTGCTGCCAGCTTCGTTTGCCTCGTGCAGCAGCAGGTCTACAAAGTCCTGCTGACGCTGGGCATCCAGTGCCGAAGTTGGCTCGTCGGCCAGCAGCAGTTCGGGTTGGCCGATCAGGGCGCGGGCGGCGGCCACGCGTTGCTGCTGGCCGACCGAGAGGGCGCTGACCGGTCTTTGCCAATCCGCCGCAAACAGGTCCAGATGGCTCAGGAGGCGCTGCGCTTCGGCCTGCAGCGAAGCAGCCCCGCGGCTCAGCGCTCGCGCCTTGCGCCGCGATGAGAAGCGGCAGGGCAACAGCACATTGTCGATCACGGACAAGTAAGGCAAGAGATTGAACTGTTGGAAGATGTAGCCGATATGCTCACCACGCAGGCGATCGCGTATCGCCGCGGGCAGATGGTCGACACGCTCACCCAGCAGATGGATTTCGCCCGCAGTTGGCCGCAGTACGCCAGCCAACAGGCTCAGCAGGCTGCTCTTGCCGCTGCCGCTGGCGCCATGCAGGAACAGGTGCTCGCCGGGCTGCAGGGCGAAATGCGTGATGGCGAGGCAGTCTGCAGACTGGCCGGGCCAGCGTTGGCGCAGCCCGCGCAGTTCGATCAGCGGGGCGCTCACCAGACAAGGCCGCGCGACGGACCGGTGAGCCGGGCAGCGCGCTGCACTTTGCTCGTCACCAGCCGGGCTTCGATCACGCGCAGGCGCTTGAAGGTGTCAAAAAAAGCCACTTCCAGGCGCTTCAGTTCCGCCGGTCGGGCACATTTGAAGCGGTAATGCGCATCCAGATCAGCGTGCTCCTGCTCGCTGGCTCCGGCTGCAGCAGATGTCGCCTTCTCGCCGAGCAACTCGGGGGAGATGGCCGCCGAGGCCAGGCTTACCCCTGACAGCGCGCAGCCGGCCGCCGGGCTCGGCAGGAGCAACGAGTCCCCGCTCCGCAGCAGCGTTGCCAGCTCACGCACCCTGGCCAGATCCTGCGCGGATTTCGGTGCCCGCTCAAAACCGAGCAGGCTTTCGAGTGGCAGTTCCAGTTCAACGCTGAAAACATCGCCCTCCAGGCTGGCGTTGAGATGACCCACGCCATGACTATGCCCCTCGGCGGCCTGTGCTGCGGCCGAAGAGAGCAGAAGCAGGATCAGGGCGACAAGTTTGCGCATGGCGGAATTCTCGACGGGGTGGATGGCCGGGAATTTGAGCACAGCCCGAGCTCAGATGCAACTTCGTTGCGTTAATAAAAAGCAGGCTGGCTCACAGCCCGAGCCGGGCCGGGTCCACGCTGTCGATCTGCTCCGCACGCAGGTAGCGCCCGGCATAGTCGAGATACACGCCGCTGCGCACGAAAAGTGCGAACAACTCGGCATCGAGATGCCCTTCCGCCACCATGCGGGCCATGATCTGCAGGGCCTCCGAAAGCGTCTTGGGCGCCTTGTAGGGGCGATCCGCCGCGGTGAGAGCTTCAAACACATCCGCGATCGCCATGATCCGTGCCGGCACACTCATCTGGCTACCGTTGAGGCGGCGCGGATAACCCTTGCCATCCATGCGTTCGTGGTGGCTACCGGCAATCTCGGGCACCGCGCGCAGATGGCGCGGGAAAGGCAGGCCCCCAAGCATGACGATGGTTTGCACGATGTGCGCATTGATGATGTAGCGCTCTTCCTCCGTGAGCGTGCCACGGCTCACGCACAGGTTGTGGAGCTCACCCCGGTTGAACCTGGCCGCAGGCACATCCATGTGAAAGCCCCAGGGATTGTCAGGCGCAATCTGCTCGCCAGGCGGACGGGCGACGAGGTGCTCGGGCTTGTCGGCAAGCAGCCGTTCAGTGGCCGGCAGACGGGCCGCAGGCTGATCCGCCAGCAACTGGGCCTCTTCTCGCGACAGACCGAGGCGATCGTCAAGCGTACGCAGCCAGGTACGCGCACCAATCGACTCAAGCCGTGCGATGCGCTCGGCATCAAGGTACTCGCCGCCCTGATTGCAGGCGGCGACAAAAGCAAACTCGTCATCCAGGTTCTGCCACTCGGCCTGCAGCGCCGCCAGCTCCTGCGCGGTGGGTGCGGACGAGCTGCGCGCGCGCCAGAAAGCCAGCTCGGCATCGCGCTTGAGCAGCTCGAAGCGGGTACGGATCTCGTGGATGCGGTTGTAGAGGGTTTCAAGCTTGGTGGCCTTATCCACCACGTATTCCGGCGTGGTCAGCTTGCCACAATCGTGCAGCCAAGCCGCGATGCGCACCGCTTCGCGTTCATCCATGCTGAGCCGGAATTCGCGCAAGGCCCCCTCCTCGCTGGCGTGAGCCGCTTCAGCAAGCATCAGGGTCAGCTCGGGCACGCGCTGGCAATGGCCGCCGGTATAGGGGCTCTTGGCATCAATCGCACCGGCCAGCAACTTGATGATGGCGTCGAGCAAGTGCTTCTGGCTTTCGACCAGGCCGCGCGTTTCGATGGCCACCGCAGCGGTGGATGACAGTGCCTCTACGAAAGCCAACTGGGGATCACGCTGGCTGCCAACGCCACGGCCGAGCGGGCGGCTGGGTTCTAGCACCAGCACGCCAACGAAATTGCGCTCGAAGGTTTCGAGCGCCACGGCGAAGACTTCGCTGCCGCGCTCACCCTGCATGCCAATCACGCTCTGGCGCGACAGCGCCACCTGCACCACGGGATGCGCGGCGTCCGCCTCCAGCGCCAGGCGCAGCGGATAAGGCGGCATGCCCTCGCCGCGTTGCTGCGAGCAGCTCAGCGTGCGCAAATCCGGATCGAAGAGATACAGCGCGCCGGAGCGGGCCTGCACGGCCGCCAGCACATCATCAAGCACCATCCCCAACAACTGTTCGAGCTGGATCTGCGAATTCAGCGCGGAATTCACTTCGAGAAAGCGCGAGATCGTGGCCCGCATCTGCCCGGTGGCACTGGTCAGCAGATCGACCTCGGCAATCCACGAGCGCTTGAGGCGGCTCGGACGAAAATCGAAACTGGTCACCGCCCGCGCCTCTTCAGCCAGATCGCGCAGCGGCCGCACCACCCGCTGGGTCAGCCAGAAGCACAGCGGAATGGAGCCCAGTACCAGCGCCAGGATCACCCACAGCTGGCGCCACAAGAGGCGCTGGGCCTCACCGAAGAGTTCGCTGCCGGGCACCGCCATGAGTACCCGCAAAGCCTTGCCACGCGCATGCAATTCTATCGGAACCGAAATCAGCTCCCAGGTTTCCCGCCCCAGCAGCACTTCGCTACGCTGCGACGCGCTGGCTGGCAAGCGCGCGGCGGCCACCAGCGCCGGCAGCCCCAGATCGCCCAGACGCGCCAGACGCGCTTCGCCTAGGCTGGCGTCGAGTACCACGGAGTGGCGGGCGTCCTCGAGTGCCACGGTCGAGGACGAGGCATCGATGATCGCCACCTGACTGCCTGGCGAAAGCTTAAGCTCGCCAAGCTCCTTGCCCAGGTCGCGCAGGGTGGCATCTGCCCCCACTACCGGGCCACCTTCGTGCACCAGGCGCGCCAGCGTCACGCCAGGCTGACGAGTCGTGAAGAAGAGATAGGGATCGGTAATGACCGAGGCGCCAGAGCCTTGCTGCTTGGCCTGGATAAACCAGGGCCGGGCGCGCGGATCGAAGCTGTAAGCGGGACGCTCTTCACGCCGCAGCAGATGGCCGGCGGCGTTGTAGAACAGGAATTCGCCGATCTGCCTCCCACTGGGGCCATTGCTGAGCGACTGCACCAGCAGGCTGGCGCCTGCCGGCGCCTGGAAACTCTCGCGCAGGCGAGCCTCCCGCAACGGACGGAAGAGAATGAAATCGCCCCCCGGATAGCCCACATACCAGGCATCGAGCAGCGGGTTGGCCTTCAACGCAGCCTGAGCCATGCCTACCGAGAGCAGACGCTCGGACAAGGTGCGGGCGCGCACGATCTCGCTGAAGCTCAACAGCTCCAGCTGGTTCTCAGCCGGCTGCAGAATGCCGCGCAGCTTTTCAGTCAGCGAACGCGACACATGACGGATCGATTCATTCACGGCCGAAGAGGCCACGGCGCAGGTGCTGTAATACGAATGCACCACCAGCACGGCCGCCATCAGTACCAGCAACAACGCCATCCCGGCGGCCGCCAGCACATGCAAGGGAAGCCTCAAGTGGCCGTGCTCGCCCCGCGCCTTCATTGCACGCACCCCATCATCATCACGACACGCCGGCTAATGCGCCATCAGCACGCACACAGGGCGATCTCCCGCCCCTCAGCCATGCTGATCGCCACGGCCTCGGTGAAAGCCATGTATTTCACACCCTCCGCAAAGCGTGTGTGACTCACAACCTCCAGGCCACGAATGGCGCTGATGAATTCTTCTTCGACACGCCAGCCGACCGCCTCCTCCACCGGGATCGGCACCGGCTGCAGCACGGCATCTCCGCGCCGCCCGCCGCTGAGCTCGCCGTCGGCAAAGCGCAGCGTGCCTTCGCTGCCAAAGAGCACGATTTCACTGGATTTGTACAACCCGCTCACGGCAGAAATCGTGAAGCAAGCCTGCGCGCCACAGGCCATGTCAGCCAACACGCTCACATGCTCCGGCACCCGCACGGCGCGCAGGCGGCCTGCCGCATCGACACGCTGGGTCACGAAAGTACGGCCCTTGGCCATCACGCTGCTAGCCTCGCCCACCCAGCGCATCAAGCTCTCGTACCAGATGCCCAGACTCATCACGTTGAGGCCGGAGAGTTCTGCATCCTGGCGCCAGTTGAGCGGTGCAGCAGGATCGAGAAAGCGACCGTCGGCCACCCGAACCTCGATGTTCAACAAGCGGCCGACAAAGCCCTCGCGCAGCAGACGCTGCACCGTACGATCCACCCCAAGGGTGAAGGGCGCCGGCACCACCTGCGCCACCAGATCCGGCCGGGCCAGGGCCGCGGCATGCATCTGGCGCGCCTCGGCAAGATTCATCGCTAGGCGCGCCTCAGTCAGCACATGCTTACCGGCGGCCAGCGCAGCCAGGCTCACCGGGCAGTGCAAGTAGGGCCAGGTGCCAATCATCACCGCGTCGATTCCCGCATCATTGATCAGCGCACGCCAGTCTGCGGCCACCTGCGGAATGCCGAACTCGGCAGCCACCTTTTCCGAGGAGGCACGCGAACGGTTCGCGACGCACACCACCTCCACACCGGGCTGCGCACGCAACCCCGGTATGTGCTTCTCGCGCGTATTGGCGCCAGCCCCGACGATACCGACGCGAATCACCTGTTTGCCTGAAGTCATTTCATCTCTCCCTTACTCCAGCCACATGCCGGTGCATTTGAAGCCTACTCCAGCCAAGTTGAGAATGGCCGCCGACTCATACCGAATGACAGCACTACGACCTTGTCGTACCTCAAAATGAATCAGCCCTCTACGGCGAATATCTATCTGCAGACTATCAAAGCGCATAGGGCTGCCACTAAAGCAATCCCTCGTAATGAAAAAACCACAAATTTTCGACTGATCCACGCCCTCTGCTATTGCTGAAGAATGGCGTCAGCACTCCAAATGCCTGGGGCCTTCTTCACGAGCAGCTCAGCATAGCGGCGTGCTTGGGCCATACGACCTTGCTGTTTGTGATAGCTCACGAGTGCCATCAGGATATCGACGTCATTTGGATATCGCACCGAGGCTTCAGCCAACAGCCTGATAGCGCGCTCCTTTTCACCGCTATCAAACAGCGCAACGGCGTGCACATACGTATAACGCGCATTTTCGGGGCTCAAACTCGCTGCTTTTCCAAGTGAGGCCAGCGCCGGCTTCATCTGCTGCGCCCGTACATAATGCAGACCAATGGCGTGCTCGATATCTGCGTGTTCGCCCAGTACGCTTCGCGCCTGCAGCAGAATGGCTTCGGCTTTATCGCCTTGCTGCTGGCTGTAGAGATCGGCCAGATTGACGTAGGCCGAGGCGTATGCCGGATCCAGTCGCAGGGCTTGTTGATAGGCTTGTTCGGCCTTGCCCTGATCGCCCAGCGCGCTGTACAGCAGCCCCAGATTGATGTGTGACTGGGGGTGTTCTGCGTTGGTGTGCGCCACCTTGATGTATTCCGCAATGCCACGCTCCAGGAGTGCCTGTTCGTTCGTGCTTAGGCTGTTGCGCGGCACGGGCGCCAGCACGCGTGCGGCTTCGAAGCGTACCGCCAGCACCGGGTCGGTCAGCAGGCCACCGGCGAGGCGCCAGCGCTGTTCGGGCGCGAGGGCTTCGAGCGGCAGCAAAGCCGAGCGTCGCACCAGGGGCGAGGGGTCTTTCAACAGGCGTGGCACAACGGCAAAAGTGGCCTGGTCGACATAGCGTGCCAAGGCGTTGGCCGCGCTGGCGCGCGCGATGTCCGGAAACTTCGGGCTGGCGGCGAGTGCCATCAGATCCGGGCCTGCCGTGAGCTGGCCCTGATTGGCGGCGTGCAGGCTCTCGCCGAAATGCCAGTTCTCCATCCAGCCCTTGCCGTACCACTGCTGCATGGCGCGGCTGGCCCAGGTCGCGCTCTTGTCGGTGTGGCACTGATTGCAGGCGTTGGGTGTGTTGAGCTTGATCGACAAATCGGGGCGTGGCACCCGGATGCTATGGTCATGGCGGGCGTGCACCACCATGAAATTCTGCGTCGGCATGTGGCAGGCCACACACTCGGCGCCTTTGCTGTCCTGCTTGTGGTGGTGATGCGTTTCGGTGACGTACTGATCTGCGCGGTGGCAGGTGAGGCAAACGGTATTTCCCGGCGCGCGCAATTTCTGGCTATGCGGGTCGTGGCAATCGGTGCAGGTCACGCCCTTGCTGTGCATCTTGCTTTGCAGGAAGGATGCGTACTCGAAGTCCTCCTCCTTGATCTGGCCGTCCGGGTGAAACAGGGGCGGGCTCAGCAGGGCAGGCAGATGGCTGTCCAGCAGCGGCTTGCCATGCTGGTAGTCCTCGCTCAGGGTGCTGCGCCGCGCGTGGCAGCGTGCGCAGGTGTCGATCTCCTTGCTTGTGTTGCGTGGCTGGCTGCGCTCGGCGACCTTGCCTTCGCCAACGAAATTCCAGCTCACGTTCTTGCGTTCGTCCAGGCGGTGCACGAGGCCCTTATTGGGCATTGTATGAGCCTTGGCTGGTTCAGCAGCCCATGTTAGATGGGCAGAGGCCGGGCCGTGGCAGGCTTCGCAAGAGACATTGATTTCGGCCCATTTCGTCTTGAAAGTATTGCTGGCCAGGTCGTAATTCTTCTTCAGCTCGGTGGAGTGGCACTCCGCGCACATGTAGTTCCAGTTCTGCGAGAGCTTGGTCCAGTGCAGTTCGTCCTTGTGGTCGACCTTCTCCATCGGATACTGGTGAAACCAGCGTTGCCCGCCCTCGGCCTGCGGCCGTGCGTCCCAGCTCAGGGCGAGCGCCTGCATGCGCCCACCGGGAAATTCAATCAGGTACTGTTGCAGTGGGTAGACGCCAAAGGTGTACTTGATTTCAAAATCCTGCAGGCTGCCATCAGCACCATCCGTGTTCACGAAGAAGCGGCCGTCACGCTTGAAAAAACGACTGCTGATGCCGTTGTAAGTGAAGCCTGCATCGTTGAAATCGCCCAGCACCGTTTTATCGTTGGCATGCTGCATCGCCTGTTCGTGATGCGAGCCTTTCCAGGCGGTGAACTGCGGCGCATGGCAGCTGGCGCAGCTTTGCGCACCGACGTAAACAGGCGTGCTTTCGGTGGCGGGGGCTTGAGCTGTCGATCGCTGATCAAGCGCGACCCAGGCGCCGATACCCAGCACGGTAGCCAGCAGCAGCCCGGCAATTGCATGGCTCGATTTCATTGGTTCTTGACGTGGTGAGAAGTGCGGTCAGTGTAACGTCAGCCCTGCCCGCAACGGAGATGCGGGCAGGTTCATGAAGGAGATCCGCGCTTCCTTACTGCTTCGGATAGATCTGTTGCCAGTCGTTTTTCATGTCGACCACCGTCCAGCCCTTGGCCTTTGCTTCGTCGAGGCCTTTGTCGAGTTTGCCGATAGGTGACTTGCGGTCGTAGGCCCATTCGCGCTCGGCATCAGTGTGATGTACGTAGAGCGCGAAGCGTGGCCCGCTACCGGCCATCGTCCATTGCAGCATCTGCAGGTCGCCGTCGGAATTGCCGAAGGCCGCAATCGGGCGGCGCCCGATGTGACGCTGGATGCCAACGGGTTTGCCGTCCTTGTCGTCGTTAAGCACCAGGCTTGGCAGCTTGACGATCACGGGTTTGCCGTCGCGGACCTCGTATTTCAACCCGCCACTGGAACCCACAACCTGCTCGGGCGGGATGCCATAGGTTTTCTCGGTCCATGGGCGCATGAACTCGATGCCACCACCCGAGACGATGAAGGTCTTGAAACCCTTGGCACGCAGGTAGCTCATGAGTTCCAGCATCGGTTGATAGACCATGGCGGTGTATGGCTTGCCGGTCTTGGGGTGCTTGGCGCTAGCCATCCAGTCAGTGACCGACTTTTCGAATTCTTCGGTCGTCATGCCGGCGTGGGTGGCCATGACCAGCGTTACCAGGCCTTTCTCGCCAGAGGCCATCAAGCCTTTCATGTCACCTTTGAGGATGGAAGCAAAGGGCTCCTTGGTCTTCCATTCGGGATGCTGAGGCGCGAGCGCCTTGACGCGGTCAATCGCGAAGAACAGCTGGAAGTAGGCCGGCTGTTCGGACCATAGCGTGCCGTCGTTATCGAAGGTGGCGATGCGCTGCGGCAGCGGCACGAAGTCCGGCGAGCCTTCCTGGGTGACTTTCTCGACGAACTGGAGGATGGCCTGCTTGGAGGCGCCTTCATTCCAGGACGGCAGCGGGTCGGCCGCATGGGCTGTCGTCGCCAGCCATGCGGTACTCAGCAAAATCAGCAGTTTCTTCATGATGTCCTCAGTCTGAGCGTGTGTGGAGGGTATTTCGATAGACGTAAAAAAGGGTGCTGTCTTTGCAGACAGCACCCCGGACACGCGACTTGATTACCTGCCGGAGGAAGTCATGCTATTGATCTGACGTTCCAGCGACTCCAGGCTCCAGTCACCCGGCTTCTGGCTGGGCGGGTAGTCCTTCAACGTCACCAGGAACTGACTGGCGACAGTCTGCAGCGGGATGAGCACGAAGGCACGGTCAATCATCCAGTCGTGGTAGGTGTTCGAGTTGTGCTGGGACTTCTCGAACGGATCGCGGCGCAGGTTGAACAGAAGCGGCAGACGCAGGTGGACCTGGGGCTCGCGCCACACGTTCAGCTGTTCAGCGCGGTTCTCTTGATAGACCGCCTTCCAGTCACCCACACGAATGGCCATCACAGCACCATCATCACCGACATAGATGAACTGATTGCGCGGAGACTCCGTAACCTTGCCACTCAGGTAGTCGACCAGGTTGTAGCCATCGATATGGTTTTTGTAGCTACGGCCATTGATTGACGTGCCCTTGAGCAGCTTTTCCTTGATGTCCGGTGCGCCAGCGATCGCTGCAAAGGTCGGCAGCCAGTCTTCGTGCGACACGATGCCGTTGAGCGTGACACCGGCAGGGAAGTGGCCGGGCCAGCGAACAAAAGCAGGTACGCGGAAGGCGCCTTCCCAGTTGGAGTTCTTCTCGCCACGGAAAGGCGTGGTGCCGGCATCGGGCCAGGTGTTGTAGTGCGGGCCGTTATCGGTTGAGTACTGAACGATGGTGTCGTTGGCAATACCCAGGTCGTCAACCAACTTGAGCAGTTCGCCCACCATCCGGTCATGTTCGACCATGCCGTCGCTGTATTCGTCCTGGCCAGAGATACCACGGTTGGCTTCTTTCACATGCGTGCGGAAGTGCATGCGGGTGGCGTTCCACCAGGTGAAGAAGGGCTTGCCGGCCTTGACCTGACGGGTAATGAACTCCTTGGCGGCTTCCAGCGATTCTTCATCGATGGTTTCCATGCGCTTCTTGGTCAGCGGACCAAGGTTTTCGATGGTTTGACCGCCCTTGCCGTCCGCTTTCGACTTGATCACGCCGCGCGGGCCGAACTGCTGCAGGAAAGTCTTGCCGTTGGGGAGCTTCATGTCCCGCGGGTAATCGCGGTTCTCCGGCTCTTCTTCAGCGTTCAGATGGTAGAGGCTACCCATGAACTCATCAAAACCGTGCATCGTCGGCAGGTGTTCGTCGCGATCGCCCTGGTGGTTCTTGCCGAACTGGCCCGTGGCATATCCCTGGCTTTTCAGGATGGTCGCCATCGTCACGTCGGTCTTCTGCCAGCCTTCGGCGGCACCAGGCATCCCGACCTTGGTCATGCCCGAGCGTACCGGCACCGAGCCGCTGATGAAGGCAGCGCGGCCTGCAGTACAGCTTTGCTGCGCGTAGTAATCAGTGAAGGCCACGCCTTCCTTGGCGACGCGGTCGATGTTGGGCGTCTTGTAACCCATCATGCCGCGGTTGTTGTGGCTGATGTTCCATGTGCCGATGTCATCACCCCAGATGACCAGGATGTTTGGCTTCTTTTCCGCAGCCTGAACCCCCCCCTATAGCGAAACTCAGGAGACATGTCACCAGAGTCCATCGATACGCGGCACTTCTGCCGCTAGCACCCGTTAAAACGGCCCGTCGATTCATGGCGAAACTCCTTGTATTTTGTCTCTGTAGGTGTGCAGGGGCTGAAACGCAAACAAGCCAAAGTCAATATTTTGGCAGGTACGTTTACGTCGACGGATCTTACCCAATCCAGATACCGTCAAAACTATGATTTTGTGTTTTACGTAACCAACTGCCCTTTTGAACAACTCAGACACAAACAAAGCCTTGCAAGAGCTTTTTGCACAAAAGGCCGGACAGCCATCGCGTAGCCGATAGACTTGCAGGATGAGCGAGCCCCTAAAGCCGAAGTACCGAGCATCCAACTGCTCTGCCTAAAACGAACCCATGCGTCAGCGTGGTTCGCTGATGCTCTGGATCGACAAGGGCTTGAAATACGCGCTCGGACTGATTTCGCAACAAAGCCGCGACAGACCCTAAGCTTGGTCAACAAGCCTGCAGGCGAGTGAAAACACGGATGGCACAGCGCTGCGCCGGAGTTCATAATTGTGGCCTTTCCGTACCAAGGGGTACGGACCAGAACCGCAAGCACCGGAGAACATCTTGAACCTGCAACGCACCGCTATTGCCCTCGCACTTCTGGCGCTGGCTGGCACTGCCAGCGCCGATATCACCGTCAAGCTCGGCGCCGCCGGCCCGCTCACCGGCCCGATCTCGCACATCGGCAAGGATGGCGAAAACGGCATCCGCCTCGCCATCGAAGACGCCAACGCCAAGGGCATCACCATCGGCGGCCAAAAGGCCAAGTTCGAGCTGGTCAGCGAAGATGACCAGGCCGACCCGCGCACCGCCACCACGGTTGCCCAACGCCTGGCAGATGCCGGCGTGAAGGGCGTGATCGGCCATGTCACCTCTGGTGCCTCCATCCCCGCCTCGCGTGTCTATGAACAGGCCGGCATCCCGGTGATCACTCCGTCTTCCACCAGCCCGGCACTGACCAATCAGGGTTTCAAGGTGACCTACCGTGTGATCGCCAACGATCTGCAGCAGGCGGATGCGATGGCCAACTATGCGGTGAAGAAACTCGGCGTGAAGCGCATTGCCGTGATCGACGACCGTACCGCCTACGGCCAGGGCCTGGCTGACGCGCTGGTCGCCAGCATGAAGAAGCTCGGCGTACAAGTGGTGGGCCGTGAATTCACCAACGACAAGGCCACGGACTTCATGTCCATCCTCACCAAGATCAAGGGCCAGAATCCGGACGCGATCTTCTACGGCGGCATGGATGCCCAGGGCAGCCCGCTGCTGCGCCAGGTGCGCCAGCTTGGCTTGAAGTCCGTGTTCCTCTCCGGCGACGGCCTGTGCACCGCCGAGATGCTCAAGCTCTCCGCCAAGGATCTGGATAACCGGGTGTTCTGCACCCAGGCGGGCATCCCAATGGAAAAGATGCCGGGCGGCGCCAAGTTCAAGGAACGCTTCAAGCAGCGCTTCAATGCCGAGGTACAGCTCTACGCACCTTACAACTACGATGCAGCCACCGCCCTGATCGAGGCCATGAAGGCGGCCAACTCGGCTGAACCGGCCAAGTACCTGCCGGCGCTGAAGGCACTGAACATCAAGGGCATCACCGGCAACATCAGCTTCGACGCCAAGGGTGACATCAAGGAAGGCGGCGTGACCTTCTACTCCTACAAGGATGGCAAGTGGGCTGCGGCCGACTGATCCTCACTCGCAGACGCACGTAAAAAGAGGCCCCGCAAGGGGCCTCTGTGTTTGGGGCCGTCGCACTCAGCCCCCCTTCCCTGCTTCCCTGATCTGCTCCAGCTGGACATGCGCCTGATGCAGCGATGCATTGAATGCCTGCACGCCGGAATAGGCTGAACCGTGGGATTCGTTTGCTAGGCGCTGCCCCATTTCTCGCAGCACGGCAAGCAGGTCTCCCAGCTCCGCAATCGTCTCGAGCCGTTCGGCCTCTCTTGAATCATCACGCATGATCAAGCTCCTTTCGCTCTGACGAGCATGCTTACGCTTTGCCCCATGCTTCTTTATAGCCGGCGAAATGCGCCCGGCAGCTCGCCGGACTGAGCCACCGCAAAGCCTTGCATTAATTCCCTACTAAAATCCCGGGCTTTCAGAATTTCCCCGTAATTCATGAACAGCGTCCAGCCGATCACCCTGCTCCGCCCCACTCCCAGCAGCCCCGACAAGCAAGCGGCCATTCCCGGTCACCGCGTCGAGCTGCAACTGCTCACCACCCTCAAGTGCAACCTGAAATGCACCTATTGCTCATTGGGCGTGGGAGAAGTGCTTGGGTCACAGCAGCATGTGGACTACTCGCTGGATCAGCTGAGCGCTTTTGTCGACAGCCAACTCACTGGCCTCGAAACCTATGTCACCTTCTATGGCGGCGAACCCACGCTGAACCGCCCCTACATGGAAGAAGTGATCGCTCGCTTCCCGAACTTCCGCTACCAGTTGCAGACCAACGGGACGCTCCTCGACGGTCTGCCGGACGCAGTGCTGGCGCGCATGTCCAACTTCCTGATCTCCATCGACGGTGGCGAAGGCACCACCGACGGCTACCGCGGCCGCGGTATCTATCGCCAGGTGATGAAGAACCTCGCAGCGATCCGCCCCAAGACCAGCGGCTCGATCACCGCGCGCATGACCTGGAGCCACCCGGAGATCAGCTTCGAGGAAATCGATCATCTCACCGAAGTCTTCGATTACCTGTACTTCCAGTTCGTAGCCGACCGTGGCGCCTATCCGGCCGAGGGCATGGCCAAGCGCAAGGCCATCATCACGCAGATGGTTGCCAAGTTCTTCCAGCTCCCGGATCGCCTCTACCCGATCATTCCAATCATGGGCATGGTGAGGAACAAGGTAATGCCCTCGAAGGCGCAGGAGCTGTATCAGGGCAAGACACAGTGTCGTGCCTCCACCCACATCCTGAATGTGATGCCGGACGGCCGCATCTTCCCCTGCCCCGACCTGCTCTACCTGCCCGAAATGCAGCAGGGTTCGGTGGTCGACAACTGGCTGCGCGCCAGCCCCCTGCAGCCGGACCCGGCCATGCCATGCGCGAGCTGCGAGGCCTACAGTTTCTGCCGTGGCAACTGCATGAAGAATCTGTATCTGGCCTACGTGAAGCAGGACGAGGATTACCGTCGCGAAGTCGTCGAGCCGATCTGCGAGCTGGTGCGTTTCATGGGCGAAGAGATCGACCGCCACGATCCGCAGGCCTGGTTTGCCCGCGCCAGCCTGCCGGTAAGAAAGCTCATCACCGACTGCGAAGTCTACGAATACGTCGAGATCATGCCCTGAGCATCGCGCCAGGCCGGCGCAGCAAGAGCGTGCTGCGGCCGGCCAGTACTGCCGACTCAGTGGGCCGTCCAGGCCCCGTCAACCGGCAATGCCGTGCCGGTCATCGATCGGGCGCCGTCGCTACAGAGGAACACGGCAAGTGCACCCAGCTCGTCCACCTCGACGAATTTCTTGGTTGCCTGCGCGGCCAGCAGCACATCGCGGATCACCTGCTCTTCCGTCATGCCACGAGCCTTGGCGGTGTCCGGGATCTGCTTCTCGACCAACGGCGTCAGCACATAGCCCGGGCAGATGGCATTCACGGTAACACCGCATTCAGCCACTTCCAGCGCCACAGTCTTGGTCAGCCCCAGCACCGCATGCTTGGTAGCGACGTAGGCCGACTTGAAGGGTGAAGCCACCAGTGCATGCGCCGAAGCGATATTGATGATGCGGCCCCAACCACGCTTCTTCATGCCCGGCACGGCGAGGCGGATGGCATGGAAAGTCGCCGAGAGATTAAGCGCTACGATGAGATCGTACTTTTCCGGCGGAAAATCCTCGATCGGGCTCACATGCTGCATACCCGCGTTATTCACCAGGATGTCCAGGCTGCCATGCGCCTGCTCCACGCTGCGGATCATGGCCTCGACAGCTTCGGTCTTCGTCAAGTCTCCCCCCACGAAGCTCACACTCACGCCAAACTCGGTGGCCAATTCGCTGCGGATCTTCTCGATTGCAACGGGCTCGCCCAGACCATTGAGGGCAATCGTGGCTCCTTGCGCCGCCAGCGCCCGGGCGATCCCGAGGCCGATACCACTAGTGGAACCCGTAACAAGTGCTACCTTGCCCTTGAGTGTCATGATCGACTCCTGTTGATGTGGCGGACGCAAGCCGGTTGATTGTGCGGCGCAAAACAGTGGCCTGTCAAAACCGGAAATGATTTTGGCATTTCATGGCATAGCGCCTCAGACCCTCGGGCGGAACGAAAAAACGCCCGCTGGCGCAAGCGCGAGCGGGCGTCTGACTGAGCCGGAAAAGGATCAGCTGGCTTCAGCTTCCATCTTGATCGCACCGCAGGGGCACTCTTCCACACACACGCCACAACCCTTGCAATAGTCGTAGTTGAACTCGAACTTCTTGCCAGGGCCAAGCTTGATGACGGCGTTATCCGGACACACCCCATAGCAGTTGTCGCACTCGAAACAGTTGCCACACGACAGGCAGCGGCGCGCTTCGAACAAGGCATTGTCTTCGTTCAGGCCCCCCTGCACTTCATCGAAGGTGCTCTGACGACGGATGATGTCCAGCATCGGACGCACCGTCTTGTCAGCATCGGTGTAGTACCAGGTGTTCAGCTTCTCGAAAGTCGCCAGCTCCTTCTTCGGCGGCTTGACGTAAGTCGTGCCCGCCAGCCATGCATTGATATGGCGCGCGGCCAGCTTGCCATGGCCAACCCCGACAGTCACGGTACGGTCGGACGGCACCATGTCGCCGCCGGCGAAGATGCCGGGGTAGCCGGTCATCATGTTTTCGCCCACCTTGACCACGCCATCTTCAAAGCTCAGATCCGGCACGCCGTTGAGCAGGCCCAGATCCACATCCTGGCCGAGCGCCAGAATCACCGAATCGGCTTCCAGGGTGTCGAACTCGCCAGTCGGTACGGGCTTGCCGTTCTCGTCCAGCTCCATCTTCTCGACCTGGATGGCGCCCTCGCCCACCTGCTTGATGGTGGACAGCCAGCGCATCATCACGCCTTCCTGCAGTGCTTCTTCCACTTCGAAGTCGTGCGCCGGCATCTTGTCGCGGGTGCGGCGGTACACGATGATGGCTTCTTCAGCACCGAGACGCTTGGCGGTGCGGGCCACGTCGATAGCGGTGTTGCCGCCTCCATACACGACCACGCGGCGGCCCAGCATCGGCTTGTCTTCACCTTCCATGCTGCGCAGCACCGATACGGCATCCAGAATCTTCGCCGATTCGGCTGCCGGAATGGCCGTGCGCTTGGCAATGTGAGCCCCCACGGCGAGGAAGGCGGCGTCAAACTTCTCGTCCTTCATCGTCTTGAGCAGATCCTCGACCTTGGTGTTGAGGCGCATTTCCACGCCCATGTCGAGGATGCGCTGCACTTCAGCGTCCAGCACTTCGCGTGGCAAACGGTACTTCGGAATACCGAAGCGCATCATGCCGCCAGCCAGCGGGCCGGCTTCAAAGATCACCACCTGGTGACCCATGCGGCGCAACTGATAGGCGGCGGACAGGCCCGATGGGCCGGCACCGACTACCAGAATGCGCTTGCCCGTTTCAGCGGCCGGGGCAGCGAACTTCCAGCCCTGCTTGATGGCCTCATCGCCAAGGAAACGCTCCACCGAGTTGATGCCTACGGCCGAATCCAGCTGGCCACGGTTACAAGCGCCTTCACACGGGTGATAGCAGACGCGCCCCATCACGGCCGGCATCGGATTGGCTTCGGTGAGGTGACGCCAGGCGGCCTCGTAATCACCAGACTCGGCGTGAAACAGCCAGCCCTGGGTGTCTTCACCCGCAGGACAGGCGTTGTTGCACGGTGGCAGGCGATTGACATAGACCGGGCGGAAACTGCGCCAGGAACCCGTCTTGTTGGCCAGCGAAGAGCCCACATTAAGGGTGATTGCAAACGGTTTGTTCATTGTTTCAAACTCCCTTTCGCCTTACTTGTGCTCGCTGCCGGGGAAACCGACAGTGGCCTTGTCTTCGCCGAGCAGACCGAACTTGCGGATGTTCTGGTCAGCCATCGCCTGGAAGCGGGCAATCAGCTCCAGTTGCGGGGTCTTGCCGAAAAGGTGGGCAAAACGACGCTGCAGGCGCAGATAGGCTTCAACCGGCTGCTTCTGGCGGATCTTCGAGACATTCGTGACTTCGCCATACTCGGCTTCAAAAACCGGGAACAGGCCGGTTTCCTTGGCCAGGCGGGCGAGCTTGATGGTGTCGCACGAAGCCGAACCCCAGCCCAGCGGACACGGCACGAAGATGTGGATGTAGCGTGCGCCGCGCATGTTCATAGCCTTGGTGACCTTGTATTCCAGGTCGCGCAGGTCAGACACCGAGGCGGTGGCCACATAGGGAATGCCGTGGGCCATGGCGATCAGCGGCACATTCTTGCCCTGCCCCCATTCATTGCCCGGATGCTCACCCACCGGCATGGTGGTGGCGGTACGGGCGGCAGGTGGCGTAGCGCTTGAGCGCTGCACCCCGGTGTTCATGTAGGCCTGGTTGTCGTAACAGATGTAGAGCACATCGTCATTACGCTCAAACATGCCGGAGAGGCAGCCGAAGCCGATGTCGGTGGTGCCACCGTCACCGCCCTGGGCGATCACGCGGGTTTCGGCCAACGGCTTGCCTGACTTCTGTGCACGGATCTTGGCGGCTGCAGCAACCCCCGTAGCCACCGCTGCGGCATTGCCGAACAGCGAGTGAATCCATGGAATCTGCCAGGAGGTTTCCGGATAGGGCGTGGAAAACACTTCCAGACAGCCCGTGGCATTCACGGCAATGAGTTGGTTGCCCGTGGCGCGCATGGCCGCATCGATCGCATAACGCGCGCCGAGTGCTTCGCCACAGCCCTGACAGGCGCGGTGACCGGAGTTCAGCGAGTTGGTGCGTTCAATCTCGGACTGCACCGAACGTTGCTCGGGCGGCAGCAGGCGGTTGCCGACGGTGAAGGTGCCGGTCTGATAAAACTTGACGTCTTGATGTCCCATGTCTGCTCTCCTCAGCCCACGTTCGACTTGGTCTGACCCAGGTCGCGCAGGATGTTTTCGGCAATCGGGCCGGAGCGACGGGTGGTGCGCTCACGATCCACTTCCTTGTTGACGATGTTCCAGTCCAGATCAAGGAAATGCAGGGCTTCGAGCTGATCGTGCATGGCCATGCGGAACACGCGGTGCAGCGAAGAGCGGGTGATGTTGCGTCCGCCCAGACCGGCCACGACCGTGTAGATACGCTTGTCCAGACCATCGAGGGCCATGCGCACGTCGGTGGCGACGATGCCGCCAATGCCGACTGCCAGGCTCTTCTCTAGCACCACGATGCGCTTGGCATGCGACAGCGCACGACGGATCGCCGAGACCGGGAAGGGACGGAAGGAGTTGATGCCGAGCACGCCAATGGAAATGCCATCGGCACGCATCTCGTCGATGGTGTCCTTGATCGTGCCAAGCACCGAACCCAGCGCAATGACCACGGTTTCAGCGTCTTCGAGCATGTAGGGGCGGACCAGACCACCGGAATTACGGCCGAAGATCTCCTCGAACTCCTTGGAAATTTTCGGGATCAATTCCAGTGCCTGCATCTGCTTGGCATGCGCCAGGTAGCGCACTTCAGAGAAGGCTTCCGGACCGACCATGGCGCCGATCGACACCGGCGCAGCGGGATCGAGAATCTGGCGCGGCGAGTACGGCGGCAGGAACTTGTCGACCTGCTCCTGCGTCGGGATATCGACGCGCTCGTAAGCGTGAGTCAGGATGAAACCGTCCATGCAGACCATCACCGGCAGGCTCAGCTCTTCAGCCAGCTTGAAAGCCTGGATGTGCAGATCGGCCGCTTCCTGGTTGGTTTCGGCAAAGATCTGGATCCAGCCACAATCGCGCTGGCTCATTGAGTCGGAGTGATCGTTCCAGATATTGATCGGCGCACCGATGGCGCGGTTGGCCACGGTCATCACGATCGGCAGGCCCAGGCCGGAAGCGTTGTACACGGCTTCGACCATGAACAGCAGGCCTTGCGAAGCGGTCGCGGTGTAAGTGCGGGCACCGGCCGCCGAAGAGCCGATGGCCACCGACATGGCAGCAAACTCGGATTCGACGTTGATGTATTCACAGTCCTTGATCTCACCGGCTTTGACCATTTCGCCAAGGCCTTCGACAATGTGGGTTTGCGGGGAAATCGGGTAGGCACAGATCACTTCCGGGCGCGACAGCGCAACAGCTTCCGCAACGGCGTGCGAACCTTCACATTGCTTAAGCATGGGCGGCCTCCTTGGCAGCGAGGGCGATGTTGTAGGCCTCGGTAGCGGCGGCGATATTGCCCTCGGCGACCTTGCCGGAGAACTTTTCACGAATCGCAGCTTCAACGGATTTCAAGGAAATCAGGCCGGAGGCGGCGGCAAAAGCACCAAGCATCGGCACGTTGGGTGCGTTGCGATTGACGTACTTGAAAGAGAGATCGGTCGCCGAGACGGTGATCAGACGCTCCGGACGGAAGCGCTTGAAGAGCTCACCGAGACCCAGCTCCTCGAAGCTGCGATTGGTGTTGAGCACCACATAGCCATTCGGCGAAAGGCCCGCGAAAACGTCGATCTGATGCAGCAGGGTGGCATCCTGGATGATCAGCGCATCCGGCTCCATGACCGGCTCGCGCAACCGGATTTCCTTGTCTGCAATACGGCAGAAAGCCACCACCGGGGCGCCTGTCCGTTCCGAGCCGAAGCTCGGGAATGCCTGTGCATGACGGCCTTCAAGGAAGGCTGCGATCGACAGCATTTCTGCCCCCGTCACCACCCCTTGACCGCCGCGACCGTGAATCCTCACCTGGAACATCCATATCTCCCTGATGTGAGACTAGCTTCGGTATCCGGAGACAAGCTGCGCACCTCATCGGGGCGGTGCGGCCGGCCTCCTGCTGGTCGCCAGGAAGGCCTTCAATGAAAGCCGCCAAGGCGATGTACGGAAACTATTGCATATAGCGAGATTTCTCTATGCGCCATATCAAGTTTTGAGGCTTGTCAGCCCGGCAAAAGCCAGTCATGACGTGGCAGCACCTCAGAAAAGCACGGTGCAGGGGCACATCGAAGCTTGGCTGGAGCAGCAATAAAAAAACGGCAGCCAGGTTGCCCTGACTGCCGTTTCCTGCCAGCTGATGCCGGAGGGGCTTACTTGAGTTCCTTGTGCAACAGGCCAAGAATCTGGCGACTAGCTTCAGTCGAAGCCGGCTTGCCTTCCTTGTCCTGCAACTGGACCACAGTCTGTTCGCCTGCGGCGCTTACAGCCACGCGGAACTGGTCGGTACCAGACTCCTTCTTGCCGCCGCCAAACCAGCCGGAGAACCAGCCGCCGCTTTCCTTCTTCTGACCCGTCAGGTCTTCAGCAGAAACATAGCGCACGAAATACAGACCCTTGGCGCGGTCGCGGTCTTCCACCACCACACCGATCCGGTCGAGCGCCAGCCCCACCTGGCGCCAGCTGCGATCCAGGCCATCCTTCACTGTCAGTTGCTGGCTGCCATCGGCGGCAGCGCCAAGCGTGGCACGTTCAGACACGGGCTTGGCAACTTCAGCCACCACTTCGCGGGCAGAGGTTTCATCACGCCCCAGACGAATCATCAGACGAGTCAGCATCTCGGCTTCCATCTCGGGATTCGAAGGTTGCAGCTCGAAATAGGTACCGGTCTGGTTACCCATGTTCGGGTTGTACATCTTCTCTTCGAGGCCACGATGGGTGATGTAGATCTCGACCTCACCCGGACGAGCGCCTTGCTCAATGCGGGTACGGTAGCGATCACGCTCGCCGTTGCTGACCATCGAACCGAGCACATAGCTCAAGGCATTGCGGACGGGATCGGAATAGACCTTGGCGCGGTTCTCGGCCCAGTCAGTTTCCATGATCAGCAACTGCTGATCGTCCTTGACCAGAACGAAACCCAGTTCCTTCCAGAAGTCACGCAGCTTCGGCCACAACTGCTCGCTGTTGCCTTGCAGCACCAGCCAACGCGTATTGCCAAAGCGCTCCATGCGGACCTTATCCGCCGCAACCGGCACTGCCACCGCCGGCTTGGCCGCCGCCGCACCCGGCGCGGCCGTAGCGGCCGTGTAACCGGAGTAAGTGGCTGAACCAGGCGTATCCGGCACCACGAAACGTTCATCGCGGCGTGGCGTCACCAGATCTGGCGGCACGATCAGGGAATCGGTCTTCACGCTGGTGTCAGCACCAGGCGTCTTGTAATCAATTTTTTCGTTCCGGTTGCCACCACAAGCTGCCACAGCCAGGCTCAGCACGGAGGCAGACAACACTACACGCAGGGATGAACGCATCAGGTCAGGACCTCTTAGAACTGGATATCGGCGGCACGCATCGCAGTGCGCACGCGCTCGTGGAAAACTTCGGAAAGCGGAGTCAGCGGCAGGCGCAACTCGCCCTGCAACAACCCCATCTGTTGGGCAGCCCACTTCACCGGAATCGGATTGGCCTCGACAAAGAGGTCACGATTGAGCAGGTAAAGCTTGCGGTTGATCTCGTTGGCGCGCACCACATCACCGGCCCGCGCGGCCACGCACAGCTCGTGCATCAGGCGCGGTGCCACGTTGGCGGACACAGAAATCACACCATGGCCGCCGAGCAGCATGAAGCACATGGCAGTCAAATCGTCGCCGGAGTAAAGCGCAAAATCGGCCGGGGCGCGCATGGCCAGATCGGTGATGCGATCGATGCTGCCGGTCGCGTCCTTGATGCCAACGATACCCGGCACATGGGCCAGACGCAGCACCGTGTCGTTGTTCATGTCGGCCACTGTGCGGCCCGGCACGTTGTAGAGAATCACCGGCAGTTCAACCGCCTCGGCAATCGTCTTGAAGTGGCGATACATGCCTTCCTGGGTCGGACGGTTGTAGTAAGGCACCACTGAGAGCTGGGCTTCAGCGCCGACCTTCTTGGCAAAGCGAGCCAGTTCGACGGCTTCAGCCGTGGAGTTGGCGCCAGTGCCGGCAATGATCGGCAGGCGACCGGCGGAATGTTCGACCGCGACGCGGATCAGCTCGCATTGCTCGTCGACACTCACCGTCGGCGATTCGCCCGTTGTCCCGACGATCACCAGACCATCGGTGCCTTCACGTGCATGAAAATCAATGAGGGCCCTGAACGCGGGCAGATCGATCTGCCCGTCTGCCGTCATCGGCGTGAGCAGGGCGACAAGGGAACCGGTGATCATGGTGGTCCGCAAGACGAATGGGAAAGCGGGGATTGTAGACCAAGGACCGCGCGCTGAGTGCTGGCCGCCGAGTAAAAGGCTTGCAGCAGCCTTGCATTCAGGCCCGGCCCCTCAGATATCCGCCAGCGCCCTGACGTGGGCAATCACGCTGCGCCCCAGCGCCGGCAGCACATACCCCCCTTCAAGCATCGACACCAGGCGCCCGCCGCAATGTGCATCAGCCCACTGCCGCAGCTCGCGGCTGATCCAGTCAAAATCCTTGTCGAGCAGACCCATCGAGGCCATGTCGTCCTCGTAGTGGGCATCGAAGCCGGCCGAGATGAACAGCATCTGCGGTTGATGGCGCGTCAGCGCCGGCAGCCACACATGCGCCAGCAGCTCGCGCACAGCATCCCCCCGGGTGCCGGCAGGGAAAGGGCTATTGAGCATGTGCGGCACCTGCACCTGGGTACCGCAGTAGGGATAAAGCGGGTGCTGGAAAAAACTGAGCATTTGCACGCGCGGATCGGCGATGAAAATATTCTCCGTGCCGTTACCGTGATGCACATCGAAATCGATGATGCTGACCCGCTCCAGCCCATGTACCTCCAGCACATGGCGTGCGGCCACCGCCACATTGTTGAAGAAGCAGAAACCCATCGCCCGCAGCCGCTCAGCATGATGGCCTGGCGGGCGGACCGCACAGAACGCGTTATGAACGCGGCCGGCCAGCACCAACTCGGAGGCCAGGATGCCGGACCCCGCCGCCCGCAGCGCCGCCTTGAGGGTATGACGGGTCATCGCCGTATCCGGATCAAGATGACGCAAGCCGCTTTCCGGCGCGATCTCGAACAGCTCTTCGACATAAGCAGGCGAATGCGCCCGGTAGAGCTGCTCCAGCGTGGCGGTGGGCGCATCCTCACGCATGTCGAGAAAGCCGTCCAGGCCCTCGCCGCGGATGCGATCAAGGATCTCGGTCAGGCGTTCAGGCGACTCCGGATGCTGCGCACCCATGGTGTGCAGCCAGCAATCGGGATGGGTAATGAAAGCCGTACGGCTCATCTCATCGGGTCTCCTGTCGGGCTGCGGCTGTTTCGCTGCAGTTCTTATGGGGTCTGCCGTTTAAACTAGCGCGGGCCTGATCCATGCGCCAGAGAACGATTGGCCAGAATACGGGTCTGCCAACCAAGAACCCATCCGGAGATTCCCATGTCTGCCCCCATCCCGCACCCCTTGTGCGCCAGTCTCCTCGCCGGCCTCGGCCAGATCCTGCTCGGCAAACCCGAGGCACTGCGCCTGTCGCTGGCCTGCCTGTTGGCGCGCGGTCATCTGCTGATCGAGGACCAGCCGGGCGTGGGCAAGACGACCCTGGCCCACGCCCTGGCAGTGTCACTGGGGCTGGCCTTTCAGCGCGTGCAATTCACCAGCGATCTGCTGCCGGCAGATCTCATCGGCGTAAGCATTTTCGATGCGGCCCAACAAGGTTTCGTGTTTCATCCCGGCCCCGTGTTCACCCAGGTGCTGCTGGCCGATGAAATCAACCGCACTACCCCAAAGACCCAGAGTGCGCTGCTCGAAGCCATGGAAGAGCATCAGGTTTCGATCGACGGCAAGACCCACGCCCTGCCCTCGCCCTTCTTCGTCATTGCCACCCAGAACCCCTCGCAGCAGCTGGGCACTTTCCCACTGCCCGAGTCACAGCTGGACCGGTTCCTGATGCGCCTGTCACTGGGCCTGCCGGATGCTGCGGCCGAACGCGCCCTGCTCGCCGGCGACGACCGCCGCGCCCTAATCGGCCAGATCCGCCCGCAAATCGACCCGGCAGGCCTGCAGGCATTGCAGCAGGAAGCTGCCGCGCTCCATGTCGGCGAGCGCCTGCTCGATTATGTGCAGGCCTTGCTGGCCAAAAGCCGTCAGTTGCCCGGTGGCGCCAGCGGACTCAGCCCTCGCGCCGGTCTCGGCCTGCTCGCTGCCGCGCGGGCCTGGGCGCTGATCGCCGGTCGCGACCATGTCCGCCCTGAAGATGTTCAGGCGGTATTGCCCGCAGTCGCCGGGCACCGCATCAATGCGCTGGATGCCCGCGCCAGCGGCGAGGCATTGGTACGCGGCCTGATCGAGACCGTACCCCTGCCGTGAGCACCGCCACTTTACGCCAGCGCTTCCGGCGCTGGGCCACGCGCACCCGCACGCCCGAAACACAGCCGATCCAGCTGCCGCAGCGGCGCGTTTACGTACTTCCCACGCGCGCCGGCCTGGCGCTGCTGGCCACGTTGCTGGCCATGCTGCTGGCCTCGATCAACTACAACCTGTCGCTCGGCTACGGCCTGGTCTTCCTGCTCGGCAGCGTCTTCATCGTGCACATCCTGCATAGTTGGCGCACCCTCACCGGCCTGCAACTGAGCCTCTCCCCCAGCGGCGAAGCTTTTGCCGGCGGCATGGCACAGTGGCGAGTGGAGCTCGTCAATGAAGCCAGCCACGAGCGGCCCGCCGTACGTCTGCGCGACAGCCAAGGACGTGAGCTGATGCTCACGGACGTCCCCGCCGGCCAGCACAGTGAGGCCTTCATCGCCCTGCCCTGCCCACAGCGTGGCGTGCTTCAGCCGGGTCAGCTCAGCGTCGAGAGCACCCAGCCGCTAGGCTGGATCAGGGCCTGGAGCTATATCGAACCGGATGCCCCGGCCGTGATCTACCCCGCCCCCGACGGCGAGCGCCCACTACCCGAAGGCTGGGGTGACAACGGCGAAGGGCGCAGCCGCGAGCGCCCGGGGCAGGATGATTTCGCCGGCCTGCGGGGTTTCCAGCCCGGCGACTCACCCCGCCAGATAGCCTGGAAGCAACTGGCGCAAGGGCGCGGCCTGCTCACCAAACAGTTCGCCAGCGCCGGTAGCCCGGCCTGCGTGCTGGACTGGAACATGCTGCCCGCCACGCTGCCGCTGGAGGAGCGCATCTCACAACTGGCCCGCTGGGTGCTGCAAACCCGCCACAGCGGCGCCCGCACCACCCTTCTGCTGCCGGACAGCCAGACCGGTCCAGGCGAAGACGCAGCCCATCATCAGGCCTGCCTGCTGCGCCTGGCCCTGTTCGGTCTGGAGCGGTCACGATGAGCGCCCGCAACGCATTACCGCGTGGCACCTGCTACGCCCTGCTGGCTACCGCCACGCTCTCGCTGACGCCTTTCCTGCCGCACATCCCCTGGGGAATGGGGCTGCTGGCAGTGCTCCTGCTCGGCTGGCGGGCTTGGCTCGCCCACCAGGAAGCCGAGCGCCCCGCCCTCACGGTATTGATCCTGCTGGCCGTGCTGGGCTGCGTGCTGTGTTTTGCCGAATACCGCACCGTGCTCGGTCGTGAAGCCGGTCTCGCGATGCTGAGCCTGTTGCTGCCGCTCAAGCTGCTCGAAGGGCGTAGCCCACGAGACGGGCGTGCCGCCCTGTTGCTGTGTTGCTTCCTGATGACCGGACAATTTCTCAACGAACAGAGTCTGCCGGTCGCGGCCATGGTGCTGGCCTGCGCCATCGCCATCCTCGCCACCTCGGCTCGCCTCGAGCGCCCCAGTCTGGCGCTGAAACCAGCCTTGCGCGGCAGCCTGCGCCTGCTGGGTGGCTCCGTGCCCCTGATGCTGATGCTTTTCGTGTTCTTCCCGCGTATCGATGGCCCACTCTGGCGCCTGCCCGGTGATGCACATGCCGGCAAGACCGGCCTCTCGGACAGCATGCAGCCCGGCTCGATTTCGGAACTGATCCAGTCCGGCGAGATCGCCTTCCGTGCCGAATTCGAAGGCGAGCTGCCACCGCCCCGCGAGCGCTACTGGCGCGGCCCGGTGCTGACCGACTTTGACGGCCAGCGCTGGCGCGAACGCCCGACCCAGTCCACCCCGCAGCCCGACTATGAAACCAGCGGCCCGGGCTATCGCTACACCCTGACCCTGGAACCACATGATCGCCCCTGGCTGCTGGCACTGGACTATCCGGCCGAAGGAGCCAGCGACGCCACCTACTCGAGTAACTTCAGCCTGCTCGCCCGGCGCCCGGTCAGCACCCGTCTGCGCATCAGCCTGCATTCCTTTCCGGCCAGCCAGGTCGGCCTGGAAGAGCGCCCGGGACGCCTGCGCGCCGCCCTCGGCCTACCGGAAGGCAGCAATCCACGCACGGTCGCTGCGGGCCAGACACTGGCCGCCGCACATGCAGACCCGGGAGCACGCGTCGACGCCGCCATCGCCTTCATGCAGGCCGCACGTCTGAGCTATACCCTGAGCCCACCGCTCGCCAATACGCATGCAGCCGACGAATTCCTCTTCGACAGCAAACAGGGCTTCTGCGAGCACTTTTCCAGCGCCTTCGTGATCCTGATGCGCGCCGCCGGTGTTCCGGCCCGGGTCGTTACCGGCTATCAGGGCGGCGAGCGCAATCCGGTCGATGGCATCCTCGTCATACGTCAGTCCGACGCTCATGCTTGGGCAGAAGTATGGCTGGCAGGACGCGGCTGGGTTCGTGTCGACCCCACCGCCGCCAGCGCCCCGGCCCGGATTGACGATGGCATCGCGCAGGCCTTGCCGGACGCAGACCTGCCGATGATGATGCGTGTCGACTCGGATTTCCTGCGCGGCCTGCGCCACCGCTGGGAAGCGGTGTCGAATGGCTGGAACCAGTGGGTGCTGGGCTACAACGCCAGCCGCCAGCTGGAACTGATGCGCCGCCTGGGACTGCCTGCGGCCGACTGGCGTCTCCTCACCGCCCTACTGGGCGCCGGCGCCGGCCTGTGGCTGGGCTGGCTCGCCTGGCGCCTATGGCCTCGCCGGGCAAAACTCGACGCGCTGGATCGCCTCTGGCAGCGAGCCTGCCGCAAGCTCGCCCGGCGCGGTCTGCAGCGGGCGGAATGGGAAGCTCCGACTGACTTCGCCCGGCGTGCCGCCTTGGCGCTACCGGCACATGCCGATACCATCACGGACATTGCCGAACATTACGCCAGCCTGCGTTTCGGCCCGACCCCACCCACCGCTGCCGCGCTCGCCGCCCTGCGTCGCGCAGTGCAAGACTTCAAACCATGACCCTGAACCGCCTGCTGAGTCTCGCCCTTGCCACCTTCGCCTGCAGCCTGCAGGCCCATGCGGCCTACTTCACCGAACGACCGGAAGTTCAGCTCTTTATCGAAGAGATCGCTGCCCGCAACAATCTGGATGCCATCCAGATCCGTAATGCGCTGGAAGGCGCCACTCCGCTGCCCAAGGTCATCGAACTGGTCAAACCGCCCGCCAACCCCGGAGTACGCTCCTGGCAGCGCTACCGTGCCCGCTTCATCGATACCACCCGCATTAAAGGCGGGCTCAGCTTCTGGCAAGAGAACGAAGCCACCCTGCGTGCAGCCGAGGCTCGCAGCGGCGTGCCGGCCGAGATCATTGTCAGCCTGATCGGGGTCGAAACGGTGTATGGTCGCAACACCGGAAACTTCAGCGCGCTCTCAGCCCTGGCCACCCTGGCCTTCGATTACCCGCCGCGCGCCGAGCTGTTCCGCCGCGAACTCGAAGCCCTCTTCATGCTGGCTCGTGAGCAAGGCCGTGACGTGACCAGCTACCGCGGCTCCTATGCCGGTGCGCTGGGCCTGCCGCAATTTCTCCCCAGCAGCGTGCGCAACTTCGCCGTGGACGGTGACAACAGCGGTCAGATCGATCTGGCCGCCAGCACCGCCGACGCCATCTTCAGCGTCGCGAACTTCCTTGCTCAGCATGGCTGGCAACGTGACGGCAAAATCGTCATGCCAGCCCGGATCAGCGACGAAAACAAAGCCCGGGAACTGGTCGAGGCGGGCATCCTGCCGACACTGGATGTTGCACGACTGGCGGCGGGTGGTGTACGCAGCGCGCTGCCGGCAGACAGCCGTGAGCTCGCCACCCTGGTCGACCTAATCACCCCCGAGGTGGGAACCGAATACTGGCTGGGTTTCCAGAATTTCTACGTCATCACGCGCTACAACCGCAGCAGCTTCTACGCCATGATCGTGCACGATCTGGCGCAAGTGCTGAAAGCGGAAAGAGCCCAGTCTGGCAGCGCACAGCCGGCCCAGGCGGGCGCGGCGTCACCCCCGAAAAAAAGCACCAAGGCTAAAACAGCACCTCGCGCGAAACACCGCGGCGCTTGAGGATGCGGCGCAGTTGCGCCAACGCCTCGAGCTGGATCTGGCGTACCCGCTCGCGAGTCAGCCCCAGCTGGGCGGCCAGATCTTCGAGGGTCAGCACCTCGACATCATCCAACCCGTAGCGGTACTGGATCACGAGACGCTGCTTCTCCGAGAGCTGGCCGATCCACTCACGAATCAGCGCCTCGACCTCGGCGGTATGAATGTTCAACTCCGGGCTGACCGCCTGCTCGTCGGCCAGGGACTCACCGATGGATAGGTTCGGATCGATATCCAGCGGTGCATCGAGTGAAGCCGTATGCTCGGAGAGGGCAAGAATGTCACGCACATCCTTGAGCGGCCGATCAAGTTTCTGAGCCACCTCTTCCAGGCGCGAAGAGTTGCCGTTGGCCGCATCCACTTGGCGCTGCGCACGCAGCACCTGATTGAGCTCCTTCACCACATGCACCGGCAAACGGATGGTGCGCGACTGGTTCATGATCGCGCGCTCGATGTTCTGGCGGATCCACCAGGTGGCGTAGGTGGAGAAACGGAAGCCACGCTCCGGATCAAACTTCTCCAGCGCGTGCATCAGGCCGAGATTGCCTTCCTCGACCAGATCCAGCAGAGGAATGCCGCGATTCAGATAGTGTTTGGCGATGTTGACCACGAGGCGCAGGTTGCGCTCAATCATGGTCTGACGAGCTTCAAAATCCCCCAGGCGCACCCGGCGCGCCAGCGCAGCCTCTTCCTCGGCGGTCAGCAGCGGGTTAAGGCCAATTTCGTTCAGATAAATCTGGGTAACGTCGCTGAGAAATTCGTTCTCGGGCTGGACGACCGGCTGGGGCTCCGGCTCGGCGAAAGCCTCCAGCTCTGCGGGCAGATCCGTTTCCTTTTCTTCTGCGTCATCGAGGAATTCCGGATCGTACATGGGGCACCCTTTATCTGGTCGGCAGTAACTTCAAAGGATCGACAGGTTTGCCCTGGCGACGGATTTCGAAATGCAGTTTCGGACGATCAGCATCAGATTTGCCCAAGGTAGCAATCTTCTGCCCTTTCTTCACCTGCTGGCCTTCTTTGACAAGGATTTCCTGATTGTGTGCATACACGCTCGAGAAATCGTTGTTGTGCTTGATGATCACCAGATTGCCATAACCGCGCAGACTGGACCCTACGTATTTAACCTCACCCGTCCCTGCGGCCAGAACCGGATCGCCCAGCTTGCCATCGAGGTCGACACCCTTGTTGCTGCTCTCGTTGAAGCTGCCGATGACCTTGCCACTTACCGGCCAACTCCAGCTGCCATCGTCAGCCACTACCGGCGCCTTGCTCTCGACCGGCGCGCTCTGCGCCGCCGGCGCTGAAGCACTGGTCACAGGAGCTTTATCGGCAGGCTGCGTCAAATCTTTCCATGCCTGAGGGGTGTAGGCGATGCGCCCGCCCTTTGGTTCAGTTTTGAGCTCCCCCGTTGCTGCGGGAGTCGAAACGCTTGCAGGCGGAAGACTGGAGCTGGCACTGGAAGCCACCGTCGAGCCAATCACTGCGGGCGGCGGTACCGGGCGCGATTCGATGCTGGAGGCTGGCGCCACAGGCTTGGCAGCAAGCACATCGGCCTGCGGCGCTACGCGCAACTCCTGCCCGACTTCGATCAGATTCGGATCGGTAAGATTGTTCCAGGCCGCCAGCTCACGGTAATCACGCTTGTGCAGATTGGCGATGCTGTAGAGCGTGTCACCTTTCTTCACTATGTAGTGGCCAGGCTTGGCCACGGCAGGTCCTTCCTGCGGACGCGCTGGAGCACGCACTTCGACAGGGGCCGGGGCGTTCGAGCTACAGGCCGCGAGAGCCAGGATCAGCCCCGCGAGCGGCAGCACCTTGTATTTCAGCATGCGTTCAACCTCATTCAGTTCCGGCCAGCAAAGGCACGAATCGTACTGCATCAAGCTTGGTCTCCTTGAGACTGCCATTGGCCTGGCGCTCGATGAGCACCATGATCTGATCTGCGCCGGCCTGGCCGAGCGGAAAGACCATGCGCCCACCCGGCGCAAGTTGTTCAACCAGCACGCGCGGCGTGGTGGTCGCAGCCGCCGCCAGAATGATCGAATCGAAAGGCGCGACTTCGGGCAGCCCCAGGTTGCCGTCGCCATGTTTCAGACGCACGTTGGGCAAGCGCAGAGGCCGCAAGTTCGCACGCGCCTTGTCCAGCAGCTTGCCGATGCGCTCAATGGCATAAACGTCGCTAGCCAGCTGCGACAACACTGCGGCCTGGTAACCACAACCGGCGCCCACTTCCAGGGTCTTGCCCATTGCCCGTCCGCCAGCGACCAGCACTTCAGCCATGCGTGCCACTACATAAGGCTGCGAGATGGTCTGCTGGAAACCCAACGGCAAGGCCGTGTCTTCATAAGCACGACTGGCCAGCGCCTCTTCCACAAAGGCATGGCGCGGCACACTCCCGATCGCCCCCAAGACACGCTCATCGCTAATGCCTTCAGTGCGCAAACGCTCGACCATTCGGGCCCGAGCCCGCGTCGCCGTCTGCAAGGTTGCCGGATTCATGGCCATCATTGCCCCAGCCAGTCCTGTACGCCGGCAATCTGACCGGTGTGGGTGAGATCGATCTGGAGCGGCGTCATCGAGACAAAACCATTGGCGACGGCATGAAAATCCGTGCCCTCGCCCGCATCTGCGGCCTCGCCCACCGGGCCGATCCAGAAAATCTGCTCACCGCGCGGATTGGTGCTGCGAATCGCCGGCTCGGCGCGGTGGCGCTTACCCAGGCGCGTGACACGGGTGCCTTGCAAGGCTTCATAAGGCAAATCCGGCACGTTCATATTGAGCAGCACCGGCTCAGTGAAGGGACTGCGCTGCACACGCTCGACCACTTCACGCGCGAGACGCGCTGCCGTGTCGAACTGCGTCGGGGAACGCCCGACCAGTGACACGGCAAGGGACGGCACGCCGAGCAGGAAGCCCTCGGTCGCAGCCGCCACCGTGCCGGAATACACAGTGTCATCCCCCATGTTGGCACCGTGATTGATGCCCGAGATCACCATGTCCGGCTGCATGTCCAGCATGCCAGTCACCGCCAGATGTACACAGTCAGTCGGCGTGCCATTGACGTAATAGAAACCACTGGGTGCACGGCGCAGTTGCAGCGGCCGATCCAGCGTCAGAGAGTTGCTCGCGCCACTGCGATCCCGCTCAGGCGCCACCACCGTGATTTCTGCCACCTTGGCCAGCTCCCGCGCCAGCGCCTGCAGACCGGGAGAAAAATAGCCATCATCATTGCTGAGAAGAATGCGCATGCTGCGTCACCGACTGATCAAGTCGATGATTATAGAGGCGGGATGCACAGCGCAGCGACTCAGCTCTGATTGAGGCGGAAAATCTCGTCGAAACGCAGTGAATTACGCTCGAAAACCTGTAGCAACCGCGGATCCATCTGCTCTGGCCGAGTCCGTGCATCGCCACGCAGCATTACATCAAGAGCCTCGGCATGCGAATAAGCGCGTTTGTAGGGCCGAGCAGCCCGCAAAGCGTCATACCGGTCACACACGGCCATGATGCGTGCCGCGAGCGGGATACGCTCCCCTATCACCCCACTCGGATAACCCGAGCCATCCCAGTTTTCGTGATGACCCAGCGCGATTTCTGCCGCCATCTTCAGATAGGCGGAACTTCCGCCACTAAGGAGCTGAAACCCCATTTCACAGTGCTTGCGCATGACAAGCCACTCATCTTGGTCCAACGGACCCGGTTTGAGCAGAATCTCATCCGGCACTCCAACCTTGCCGATGTCATGCATCGGAGAAGCCTGGGTAATGCACTCAACAAAGGCCTCATCCTGACCGATGCAGTCGGCCAGCAGACAACAATACTGGCTGACGCGCTGGATATGCCCCCCGGTGTTCACATCCTTGAACTCCATCGCCCTACTCAGCGCAAAGATGGTTTCCAGATTGGCGCCACGCAGGGCATCCGCGCTCTGCCGAAGCTCTCGCGCAAGGATGCGATTAGCATCCTCCACACGAACAACGTAGTCATGCATGCGCAGATAGTTTCCGATGCGGGTTGCCAGCTCGGTCTCATCCACGGGCTTGGCTACAAAATCCTCTGCCCCAGCTTCCAGCGCCCGCATGCGCGCAGTGCGATCACTCAGCGCAGTCATCACAACCACCGGAATGTGAGCGAGCGCCGGATCAGTCTTCAGGCGTGTCACCAGCTCGAAACCATCCATACGGGGCATTACTACGTCCGTCAGCACAACCTCCGGCCAACCCAGGCGCGCCACGATCATGGCCTCCTCGCCGTTGCAGGCCAAGCTTACAGTATGGCCGCGCGACTCCAGAATCGCCGCCACGACCCGCCGCACCGTCTCGTCATCATCGACCACCAGGACCTTGCCCTTCAACGGCACTAGCATCATCAGCTCCGATAACTCTCTTCGGGGCATATCGACTCGACCTCCCAAAACTGAAGTGGCCGTGCGGGCGAACAATTTTGCGGCCCAGATGGAGACAAGCGCAGCCCCGTCCTTCCGAAGCTTGAAGCTCAGCACACCAGAACAAAAGCGATGCCTCACAAGTTGCCAAGCGAAAAATCCCAAGGGCTTAGCGTCTACTGCACTTATGCCGGGCGTATCGCCGATAAGCCCCTTGCCAGTCATCAACAAGCTCCCTTTGGGCCTGCGCCAATGGCATATCCCCCGTACAAACAAGACACAGTAGTTTCACTTCGATACGCGACTTCCGCCCATTGGCCTTCGAACTCAGCAGTTGAAAGTTGGATAACTGCCGTGGATGCCCGCCCAGCGCGATTGCAATCCGATGGTCCAGCGCCCAGTCGGATGCTTCGTGCAGCGGGATACCGGACTCACCCATGAATCGGTATTTGATCGGGTTGGTAAAGGATGTGGATGGCCGTACCGTCGCAGAGTAGCCCTTCCGGCAAATCGTCTGCTGAAGGGTGTTCTGACGAACGTCGGGATTTAGCGCCGGAAAACCTGACGCAATGGCCATGACCGGCAAGGCCAAAACCGAGATGAGTAAGAACTTCATTGCTGAAATGGCGTACGACCCTTTTCTGGTCCGCGTGGAAGCGGAAGTCGCCGCGCGAAGAATAACGAGATGCGTGCTGACATGAAACCAGAAGCCGATACTCAGAAAGGAAAACGGCCCTGTGATCACTCACAGGGCCGTTCTGAATTTTGGGGCGACATACCGGGTTCGAACCGGTGACCACTGGAATCACAATCCCAAGAAGTCTGCATTTCCGGCCATTCCGAAACATTTACTAAAAACCATAGAACGCCCACACAGAAAGGATATCGACAAAAAGTGCTTACATTGCACCATTGATTGCCATTCCCGCCCATGCCTATAATTTGCTTACAAAGTGCTTACAAATCGCCAGAAAGCAAAGGGCAGTCATGGCAAGAAGCAAAAGCATCAAACTCACGGGGCCGAAGGTTGAAAAAGCCACCTGCGAGGCAGGCAAGGCGCAAACCTTCCTCTGGGATAGCACTGCCCCAGGCTTGGCGCTGCGCGTCACACAGGCAGGAGGCAAGGCCTATATTTTCCAAAGTCGATTCAATGGCAACGCCTTGCGCATCACGATTGGCGACCCTCGCGCTTGGAGTCTCGATAACGCCCAAGCCGAAGCGCGCCGCCTGCAAACCCTTTGTGACCAAGGCATAGACCCCCGGCAACAGAAGGCCGAAAAGGTCGCAGCCGCAGAGGCCGCACGCCAGCACGAGGCCCACGCTGACGCCCCCGCGCTGGAAGCGTGGCAGCACTACTGCACCGAACGGGCACCCAAGTGGGGCGAGGCTCACAAGCGCGACCACGCAACAGTCAGCAAGGAAGGCGGGCAGCCACGCAGCCGAGGGCGCCGCAAGGGCGACAGCACCACCACGCAGCCCGGCATCCTTCGCCCCCTACTGCTGCTGCCACTCTCGCGCATAGACGCCTCGCTGGTGCGTGACTGGCTCAAAGAGGAGGCCGCCAAGCGCCCCACGCACGCACGCCTCGCCCTGAACCTGCTGCGCGCCTTCCTGAACTGGTGCGCAGAGCAGCCGGACTATCAACCCTTCACCAACGCGAACGCCTGCCCCCCTCGCCTCGCCCGCGACACGCTGCCCAAGAAAGCCGCCAAGGATGATTGCTTGCAAAAGGAGCAGCTGCCCGCATGGTTCGCCAAGGTGCAGGCCATCAACAATCCGGTGATTGCCACCTATCTGCAAGTCGCCCTGCTGACAGGCGCAAGGCGCGGGGAAGTGGCGGGCATCCGCTGGCAGGACGTGGATTTTCAATGGCAGACGCTGACCATCCGCGACAAGATAGAAGGCGAGCGCACCATTCCGCTGACGCCCTATATCGCCCACCTGCTACGCAATCTGAAAGCCCGCAGCGAGATAGCCCCGCCGGTATCAAGAAGGCTGCGCCAGAGTGGCGCCCCCGTTCCCGAGTGGAAGCCATCGGAATGGGTTTTCTACAGCCCCACCGCCGAATCAGGGCGCCTGCAAGAACCGCGCATTCAGCACAACAAGGCCTGCGCCGCTGCTGGCATCGAAGGCATGACCATTCACGGCCTGCGCCGCTCCTTTGGCACGCTGGCCGAATGGGTGGAATGCCCGGCAGGTGTAGTTGCCCAGATACAGGGGCACAAGCCCAGCGCGACCGCAGAAAAACACTACCGCCGCCGCCCTATCGACCTGCTACGCATGTGGCATGCCAAGATTGAAAGCTGGGTTCTTGAGCAGGCAGGCATTGAATTTGACCCGGCACAAGCCAAGCCGGGATTGCGGGCCGTGTCCGGCATGTAAGCGAGTACGCCCCAGCTAGTCCGGCCAGACGAAAAGCGGGAAACCTTCGCCCGCCTGCTGGGGCACCCAATGAAGGCAACACGGGAAGGCGTGTTATGTCAGATGAAAAGCGGAAGGTTTCACAGGCTCCGGCCCCTATCTCGCCCCTTCGTGGGGGCATGACTGCACCACTCCGACCCCGTTACACAGGCAGGGCGCCCGACTGGTCTTTCTGGCTGCACATGCCGACAGTCAAAGCATGGCAAGCCTGCGCCCTATCGCTGGGCATAGACCCGGACACCATGAAGCCGAACGGATGGGTGCGAGGCGCTGTTTTCAAGGACGAAAGCTTCCCCAGCGCCAAATCAGCAGAGGATTATTCCAAGCGCCTGCGACTCTTCACAGCAAACCGCAAGTGCGACGACTACGGCGAAACCACGCTTCAAGACTTCGCCGCCTTTGCCGCCGGGCTGGGCTGGGAGGGGCTACCGCTTGAACTGGTGCAAAGCGCCTCGCCCGAAGTGAGTACAGGAGAGGCTGACGACTCAGGAGAGGGAGCCGCAAGGCCGCAATTGCTGCACCCAGCACAAGAGGATGAGATTCTGAGAATTATTGAATCGCTGGGACATTCCCCCCTTGCGCTGCCACGCCGTACGCCCGGCCAACCATGGGTAAAAGCCGCCGTTTTGGAGAAAGCTCCTAAATGGATGAAGCAAGGCACGGTATTTAAAAAAGCATGGGACAGACTACGCCAAGACAAACGAATAAAAGAGGCTTAGCACTACTCCCCCAAATTGGGGCAGTGGAAGCACTTGCGGGGGAGGATAGAAGGGCAATTTGAATACGTCCATACCGTGGAAACGGGTTACTTGGAGCGTATCAACATGACTGCACATATCCCCGCCGCGCTGGCCGAAGTATCAAAAGGCCGCGACCTTCTCGATACCGCCGAATTCGGCAAGGCGACTATTCGGGCGCCGCAAACCATCCGTAAGAATTACTGCCTGACCGGGCATTGCTTCGGCATTCGCCCGGTGAAGATTGGCAACCGCCTGATGTGGCCTGTCACAGAAGTGGCCCGCCTTCTGACCGGGGAGGGCGCGTAAATGACAAACGCCCGCCCCCACAAAGTAGAGACGAGCGCCCGCGAACAAGGCGATTCTATCCCAGCACAAGCCCGCTTTGCAGGCACGGACAACCCGCGCCATCTTCGGGCAATCCATGCCCTGCTACGCCGCCCCATGCCACGCGAACAACTGGACAGAGAAGCCGGTTGCAGCAACGGGCCGGAACTGGTGGCAGAGCTGCGCCGCCGTGGCCTCGATGTGCCTTGCACGAAAACGCCGGTTATCGACCGAGACGGCCAAGAGGTGAGACGCGGCATTTACCACCTCACGGAACAAGACCGCCGCAAGGTATATCGATGGCAAGGTAGCCGCCATCGTGGCGCAGGTCAGAGTGGGAACGAGGCATGAGCCGCGTCTATATGTTCGTATGGCGTGCGCTGTGCGCGCTGGCGTGGCAGCCTGCCGACTTTGCCGCCGGGGAGCTGGTGCTGGCGCTTTGCATTGCGTGGGCATGGTGATGGCTGCCGCGTTTGTGAGTCTCAAGAAGCTGACCGGAGCGGCAATCGTCAAGACTGCCGCCCGGCATAACCTGCGCGAGATTCAGGCCGAATTAGGGTCAGACAGTCACATCAACCCGGCGCAGACTTGCCGGAACATGCACCTGGCTGGCCCTGCAACCGCCGCAGAGGTCGCCGACCTAGCCAACAATGCCATGCAGGACGCCGGAGCCGACAAGCTGCGCAAGGACGCTGTGCGGGCAGTAGAGGTGCTGGTGTCCATGCCTGCAACCTTTGACCCCGCGAAGCTGGAAAGCATCTTTGCCGATGCGCTGGAATGGGTGCGCGGCTTCTTCGGCGTGCCGGTACTGTCTGCCGTGGTGCATCTGGATGAAGAAGCACCGCACATGCACGCCTTGCTGCTACCTCTTGCCAATGGGCGAATGGTCGGCAGTGACTTGGTGGGCAATCGTGGGCGCTTGCAGGCTATTCAGGCCGGTTTCTTCGAGTCGGTGGCGTGCCGGTATGGCCTGAGCAGACCAAGGCAGGAAAAGCGCCTGAGTCGCGTTATACGCGACGAGGCAGCGTCGGTGGCGCTGGCATGCCTGTTCTCGCACCCGGAGCGCCTGCAACAGCCCAGCGTACGCACCGCACTACATGAAGCCATCGCAACCCATCCTGAACCGATGCTTGCCGCCCTTGGGCTGGAAATGCCTACAGGAAACGCCAAGGCGCAAAAGTCATTCGTGGAAATTATGACCAAACCCTGCAAGCCGGAACCAAAATCAAACCCTGTAGGGTTTAAAGCCCCCGCTGTCACACCAGAAAGCAAACCCTATCCCTGTGTAGGGTTCGCGTAAGGAGTCCTGCTTATTCGAGAAGCTGACTCTTAAATTCATTGAGGCAAGATAGAGCTTGACTCCTGTCTTGCTCAGAGAGATTTACTTCCCCGTAATAGGCGAAGGCAACCGGGTCACTTTCCCGCTGGATTCCTACCTGCACAACAACTCCAGAAATACCTGCTGCCAGAAATCGAAGGCTCTCAACAAAATCCGCACCCGACAAAAGTGCGCCCGGTGTTTCTGAACTTCGGAACGCTTTTCCACCTTGAGAACTAAGGGCCGGCTGGCTTCCCGCTTTCATCCAGAACTCTTTTACGACGGATTTCTTCAGCGCAGGCGAACCAGACAACAAAAGGCTAGGTTTTACATCTTTGTAAGCAAGGCCCTTGATAAGGCCCATCCCTTTGGTATAAACCATCACAGATACATCTATCAGCCTCATTGTCGGAGCTTGTAGGGCGCCTTCATCAAAGCCCGTAATCCTAAGCCCGCAACCGCTTACAAGGCCTTTCTCCATCTGTACCTGCACTTGCCCCTTTAGTACCCCCGCCTCAAGAGTTGCGGCACATACGTTTGTCGCAACCAAGGCCATCAGTAGAGTCGCCACCGCATATACCGGAAACATAAAGCGCATGTTTTCAACTCCTGATGGTCTTTGCTTGGAAAAAGTGGCTTATGGACTTCTGATAATACTTCTGCATAGTACCAGTGCCTACGCAAGCAATGGCTTGGTCATAGGCGTAACAGACGGGGATACTCTTTTAATCAGCCAGGAGAGGCAGCAAGGCAAAATCAGACTTGCCGAGATAGACGCACCGGAGAAGGCCCAGCCATTCGGCCAGCGCAGCAAGGAATCCTTGTCCCGCCTCTGCTACGGCAAGCAGGCGGAAATCATCCCCCAAACCAAAGACCGCTACGGGCGAACAGTTGCCCGCGTACTGTGTGACGGCATAGACGCGAATGCGGAACAGGTACGGCAGGGCATGGCTTGGGTCTATGACCAGTATGCGACCGACCGAACCTTATACGCCGTGCAGGGCGAGGCGAAAGCCGCTAGGCGTGGCCTGTGGATTGACGCTGACCCTGTGCCACCTTGGCAGTGGCGCAAAGACCGGAAAAGCCACGGCAAGGCGATTGAGCAGCAACAGCCACCGCAAAAACAAGTCAGCCAGTGCGTAACGAAGCAGGAGTCTAACGGCCTGCGCATCGAGTGCCATTAGTACGCAGCGAATTTCCCGCATCCATAAAGAAGCCAGAAAACAACCACATAACCAATGGGTTATAGTTATTTCAAAATGCTTTGGAGGCCAGCATGGCGGGAGTCAAAGGACGTTCAGGCGCCCCCAAAGGCAACCGGAATGCAGCTCAAGGGGCTGCCATTCGTGGAGCGATACGCCGGATGCTGTATCAGGGTGGCTGGGAGAAGCTTGAGCGCGGGATAGACCGGATTCTCGACAAGGCCGCAGCAGGCGATTTGCAGGCCATCAAGTTTGTAGCGGAAACGCTGGACGGCAAGCCGAGGCGGCAGACCTGAAGGCGGAGCCTATACGTCGGGAAACGCCATAAATGCGCGCGCGATTGTCCCACTCACCCAGAGCCACAGAGAAGCAACCCAAGGCCATCACAAAACATTCCCCGAATTTGCTTACAAAGTGCTTACACGAACACCAGAAAGCAAAAGGCCCACTCCGAAGAATGGGCCTAAATGCTTGAATTTGTTGGGGCGACATACCGGGTTCGAACCGGTGACCACTGGAATCACAATCCAGTGCTCTACCAACTGAGCTAATGCCGCCACTGGCACTTCTGATTTTACATCTACTGCTGGCCTGCCCGAAGGGAATCGAACCCCTAACCTACGGCTTAGAAGGCCGTTGCTCTATCCAGTTGAGCTACGGGCAGTTCCATGTCGAGCAGGACCCCGGGCAATACCGTCCAAGTGATCACTTCAGGAACCTTGGTCGGGGCGAGAGGATTCGAACCTCCGACATCTTGCTCCCAAAGCAAGCGCGCTACCGGACTGCGCTACGCCCCGAGGGATCGAAATTATATGCGGAGCAAGGCCGCAGAGTAAACACCGAAATCGAATTTTTCTACTCTTTCGTTTCGTTCCGGAAACTCTCCGGCAGGTTGTCGTGAAAATGCGGAGGCTCTACGCGCTCATCCGGACAACTGCGGAAGCCGAATAGCGGGTACACCGGACAGTAACGAATCACTCCGGTTGCCAGAGGCACGACACCTATCCACCCCCAAGCACCGATGTAGCCTGTTGCGGCCAGAATGATGAGGGCCAAGCCAAAGATCACACGGATGGCGCGATCCGTACTGCCTACGTTCGGGTTCATGCTGTCTCTCCTTCTGGTTATACGCAGTGGCTGACGAACCATAACAACCAGCCGCAACGCTCTAAGCGGAGCCCCTGACTGCGTGTGTTCTTCCCCTGCCTCGCTGCAGGCTGCAAAGCCACGGCCTCATCACCTGCATACTTGAAGGATAGAAGCCCCTGGCGCAGGCTACCGGGGAATCACCACGAATGCCTTCATGCATAAACAGTAATACAATCAATCACATCAGCTTTTCACGAGGCAGGCTCCACCATGCAGGCGCTCGACGACTCCGCACTCAATCACGTCGCCACGTACTTCCGCGCACTCTCCGAACCGACCCGCCTGCGCATCCTTAATGCGCTGCGCGACGGAGGCAAGAACGTAAGCCAGATTACCGCCCTGACTAGTTGTGGTCAGGCCAATGTATCCAAGCATCTCGCCCTCCTCTTCGAGGCGGGGCTTGTGACGCGCAGCGCTCAAGGAACTGCGGTGTTCTACGCCATCGCCGACTCTGCGACCTTCGAGTTGTGTGACATCGTGTGCGGCAATGTGGCGCGCATCGTGGAACGCCAGTTCTCCAACGCCAGTGCGGTCAAGCGCCAGCTGGGCAAAGTGGCTCGTTAGACGAGCAGCACAGCTCCGCCAAGCACCAGCATGACGACCGTAGCGAAGCACACGCGCCTGGCCATCCCACGACTTCCCAGCACCAGGGTAAGCGCAGCTTTGGCCAGGGTATTCGCCCACACAGCGGCCACCACAGCATAAGCGGCCAACTGCAGCTGTTCGGGGGCGCGAGCGAAATCAACCATCGACAAGGTAATCGCATCGACATCTGTCATGCCTGCGAGCACCGCAACATAGATCAGGCCACTGGCCGAGAAGCTACGCCGGGCAAGCTCCACCAGTAGCAGTACAACGGCAAACAACAGACCGAACTTGGTCGCCGCCCACAAACTGAACGGATTTTTCAGCGGCACCACACCCACACGCTCGATCTGATGCGCCATATCCCGCAGACTCTGGTGGTAATACCAGCCAGCCAGAGCGGCATTCACCAGTAGCATGGCCGTGAAAGGCGCCAACAGCGGTCTCAATAGAGCGACATTAAGGAGCGTCACCATGACCAGTACCCGCACAAACATCACGCTCCAGGCAATCAGTACCCCTGCCGCATAGGCATCATCCAGTTGCCGGGCCGGATCGGCCGCGCTACGGCTCTCACGCGCCAGCGACAAGGTGACCGCAGTCGAGGACACCAGGCCGCCGGTAAGCCCAGTCACCGCCACGCCACGCGCACTCCCCAGCCAGCGCATGGCCACGTAGCCCACCAGCGAGAGTGCCGAAATCAGCACCACCAGCAGCCAGAGTTTGTAGGGGTTCAGCGCCGCCCATGGATCCACCGCTTGTTGTGGCAGCAGTGGCAGCACGATGAAGCTGGCAATCAGCAACTTGAGGCCGGCAAAGATGTCGTCCTTGCCAAGCTTCTGGATCGCACCGTGCAAGGGATCCTTCAAGGCCAGCAAGGCGGTATTGATGACTGCCAGACCGACTGCAATCGCCACCTGACCAAGCATGACCGCAGCCCCCAGCAAGAACACACTGAGACCGGCCAATTCGGTCGTAATGCCGATCGAGGCCGCATCGGCCCGTTTTTCGAGCAGGTAGGCGGCGGCGATCAGGATCAACAGCCCGATCAGCGTAGTCACGAAAATTGCCGGCATGGCGTTCTGCGCAGACAGCCAGGCCGCCAGCGCCCCGGTTTCAGACAACAGCATGAAAGTACGGATGCCCGCGAAGGAGGGCTTCTGGGTATCCGCCTTTTTCTTTTCGCGCTCAACTCCGAGCAAGGCTCCGATCAGCAGCGCAATTCCGAAGAGCTGGACGGTTTCAAGATCAGGCGTTGGCAAAGCCACGGCAGGCTCTCCGCATGAAGGCGTTCAGTGCACTAACGGCGCACCGGCAAGAAGCTGAATCATGCGCCGCAGCACACCTGCTTCAGAACTCAGGCGTTACGCGACAGCAACTCACGAATGACTTCCTCGCACAGGTCTAGCACCTGTTCGAATCCATCCGGACCTCCATAGTAGGGATCGGGAACGTCATGACCAGGATAGGTGGCCGAGTAATCCAGAAACATCTGGATGCGCTCGTGAAGATGCCGCGGACACTCCCGTTTGAGCCACACGTAATGCCCCTTGTCCATGGCCAGGATCAGATCGAAATGCTCGAAGTCCTCAGCCACCACCGGCCTGGCACGCAAATCGGCAAGCTCATAGCCGCGTTTGCGCGCGGCATTCTGGGCGCGAGGGTCCGGCGCCTCGCCTGCGTGATAGGCATGCGTGCCAGCGGAGTCAAACTCGAAGCGCTTGGCCAGCCCCTGCTCAGCCGCAAGATGGCGAGCAATGCCATCCGCTGTCGGGGAGCGACAGATATTGCCGGTACACACGAAAAGGATGCGTTTCATTCGGGGTTAGGGAGTCCGGGGTTTGAAAAAGATCGCGATTGCCCACAGCCGGCATCAATGGTGATCCGCCCCAAAAGCACGCTGGCGCAGCCTGAAAAGCTCGTCACGGGCGGCAGCGGCTTTCTCGAAATCAAGATTCTTCGCATGCTCCTGCATCTCCTTCTCGAGCTGCTTGATGGCTTTGGCGAGCCCCTTCTCGTCAAGCAAAGCGTAATCCTTGCGTGGTTCTGCCGCCATGCGGCCGGTACGCGGATTGGTTTCATCATCCTGATACACGCCGTCGATGATGTCCTTGATGCGCTTGTTAACCGATTTTGGCGTAATGCCATGCGCTTCGTTGTGGGCGATCTGCTTGGTACGCCGACGCTCGGTTTCGCCAATCGCTGCGCGCATCGAGTCCGTCATGCGGTCCGCATAAAGAATGGCCGTACCGTGCAGATGGCGGGCAGCGCGACCAATGGTCTGGATCAGCGAGCGCACTGAACGCAGGAAGCCCTCCTTGTCCGCATCCAGAATCGCGACCAGCGACACCTCGGGGATATCGATGCCTTCGCGCAGAAGGTTGATGCCGATGAGCACATCAAACTCGCCCAGACGCAGATCGCGCAGGATTTCGACCCGTTCCACGGTATCGATATCACTGTGCAGGTAGCGCACGCGCACGCCATTCTCGGCCAGGTAGTCGGTGAGATCCTCGGCCATGCGCTTGGTGAGCACCGTGATCAGCACCCGCTCGTCCACCGCCACGCGCTTACGGATTTCCATCAGCACATCATCCACCTGGCTGATAGCCGGGCGCACTTCAACAATCGGGTCCACCAGGCCGGTCGGGCGCACGACCTGCTCAACCACCTGCCCCTGATGCTCCTCCTCATATTTCGCCGGCGTGGCCGAGACGAAAACCGTTTGCGGCATCAGCTGTTCGAACTCGTCGAACTTGAGCGGACGGTTGTCCGCCGCCGAGGGCAGGCGAAAACCGTACTCGACCAGATTCAGCTTACGCGCCTGATCGCCCTTGAACATCGCGCCCACCTGCGGAATAGCCACGTGGGACTCATCGACGAACATCAGCCCATCGCTGGGCAGATAGTCAATCAGGGTTGGCGGCGGATCGCCCGGCATGCGCCCGGACATATGCCGTGAGTAGTTTTCAATCCCCTTGCAGAAACCCAGCTCAGTGAGCATTTCGAGATCGAAACGGGTACGCTGCTCGATGCGCTGCGCCTCCACGAGCTTGCCGCCGCGATGGTAGAACTCGATGCGCTGACGCAGCTCTTCCTTGATGTTCTCAATGGCCTTGACCACCGTGCTGCGCGGCGTGACGTAGTGACTGGACGGAAACACCGTGAATCGGGTGAGTTTCTGCTTCATGTGTCCGGTGAGCGGATCGAAGAGCGTGAGATGTTCGATCTCATCGTCAAAAAGCTCGATCCGCACGGCAAGCTCAGCGCTTTCAGCTGGAAAGACATCGATCACGTCCCCACGTACACGGAAGCAGCCGCGCTGGAAGTCCACGTCGTTGCGGTCGTACTGCATGGCCACCAAGCGCTGCAGCACATCGCGCTGGGGCATTTTCTCACCCTCGCGCAGATGCAGGATCATGCTGTGGTAATCGACCGGATCACCGATACCGTAGATGCATGACACGGTCGCCACGATCACCACATCGCGCCGCTCCAGCAGGCTTTTGGTAGCCGACAGGCGCATCTGCTCGATGTGCTCGTTGATCGAACTGTCTTTCTCGATGAACAGGTCACGCGAAGGCACGTAGGCCTCGGGCTGGTAGTAGTCGTAATACGAAACGAAATACTCGACCGCATTCTCGGGAAAAAACTCGCGGAACTCGGCGTAGAGCTGCGCGGCCAGGGTCTTGTTCGGCGCCAACACCAGCGCCGGGCGGCCACAACGCGCGATCACGTTGGCCATGGTGTAGGTCTTGCCGGAGCCAGTCACCCCCAGCAGGGTCTGAAACATCAGCCCGTCGCCAATGCCTTCGGTCAGCGCAGCAATGGCTGCCGGCTGGTCACCCGCAGGCGGAAAAGGCTGGTGCAGCCGGAACGGGCTGCCTTCAAAGCTCACAATTGTTGGGGAAGCCGGCTGCTCAGCCATGATAAAATCCTGCGTTTTCAGCCTCTTGCCGGTCAACCCGGCGCGCAGGCAAGCCGTTGATTATTCCGCAATTCGCCCGCCGGCGCGAACCTGCCGGCCACTTTCTTTTGACGCTGGAGAATCCATGAGTTCCTCGATCTTTGCCGCCGTTGAAATGGCACCCCGTGACCCGATTCTGGGCCTGAACGAAGCCTTCAACGCCGACACCCGTGCCACCAAGGTCAACCTCGGGGTGGGTGTGTACTTCACCGACGAAGGCAAGATCCCGCTGCTGGGCGCTGTGAAAGCGGCTGAAAAAGCCCGTCTCGAAGCGGCTCCGGCCCGTGGTTACCAGCCGATCGAAGGCCTGGCTGCCTATAACAAGGCTGTTGCCGAGCTGCTCTTCAGCAAGGAATCCCCGCTCCTGACCGAAGGCAAGACGATCACCATCGAAGCCCTCGGCGGCACCGGCGCCCTCAAAGTAGGTGCCGACTATCTGAAGCGCCTGAACCCGGCCGCCAAGGTCTATATCTCCGACCCGAGCTGGGAAAACCATCGCGCCCTGTTTGAATCGGCCGGTTTCGTGGTCGAAAACTACCCCTATTACGATGCCACCACCCGTGGCGTGAACTTCGCTGGCATGAAGGCCTGCCTGGAATCACTGCCTGCCGGCTCGGTGATCGTGCTGCACGCCTGCTGCCACAACCCGACGGGTGCCGACATGACGGATGCGCAGTGGGCCGAGGTTGTGGCTGTGTGCCAGGCGCGCGGCCTGGTGCCCTTCCTCGACATGGCCTATCAAGGCTTTGCCGACGGCATCGACGCTGACGCAGTCGCCGTGCGCGCCTTCGCCGGCTCGGGCCTGCAGTTCTTCATCTCGAGCTCCTTCTCGAAATCCTTCTCGCTCTACGGCGAGCGCGTTGGTGCGCTGACCGTGGTGTGCGACTCCAAGGAAGAGGCCGGCCGCGTGATGAGCCAGGTGAAGCGCGTGGTGCGCACCAACTACTCCAACCCGCCGACCCACGGTGGCGCCATCGTCGCGGCCGTACTGGCCTCGCCCGAGCTGCGCAAACAATGGGAAGACGAGCTGGCCGGCATGCGCGTGCGGATCCGCGAAATGCGTAGCGCCCTGGTTGAAAAGCTTGCTGCGCGCAAGGTGGCTCAGGACTTCAGCTTTGTGCTCAAGCAGCGCGGCATGTTCTCCTACACCGGTCTGACGGCCGAGCAGGTGGAACGCATGAAGACCGAGTTCGGCATCTACGCTGTCTCCACCGGCCGCATCTGCATCGCCGCACTCAACAGCAAGAACATCGACGCCGTCGCAGACGCCATCGCTGCCGTGCTGAAGTAAGTTCCGCACAAACAAAAACAAAGGGCCGCTCGCGGCCCTTTGGCGCTTCTGGTGCAACCAGATTAGTCCGGCAAGCGCGAACGCACGTTCGCCACCGTCTGCCAGGCGGTCCGCTCCGCATTCCCCAGCGCATAGTGCAACGCTTCCTCCGCGCTCTGCGCCATGAACGTCTCGATCAGACGCTCCAGCAAATGCAGCTGCGGCAACATCGGCCCACAGAACAGCACCCGTTCATCGCGCTGGATCACCAGGGTCGGGAAATTCTCGACGTCGATATCATCCGCCACCTCCGGCTCATCCTCGACATCCACCCACACAAACCCCGCCTGCGGAAATTTCTGCGCCAGCGCCTGGAACCCAGGCTGGTACTCGCGACACGTCCCGCACCAGCCCGCACACAGGCAGGCCACGAGAAACTCCGCCTCTTTCGCACTTGCCGCCATCTCACTCCATCCGCACAAAAAGAAACCGGCCCTCAGGCCGGTTTCGATGATAGGGCGAAAGGCCGTCAGCGCGCGATCAGCGAGGGCGCACTGGCTTTGCCGCTCAGCTCGAAATTGCGCGAGATGACCTCCCCTCCCGGCAGAGCAAGCGTACCACTGACCGAACCCTTCAAACGCCCATCCGGATCAATCACGAAGTTGCTCGAGCCACGCAATGCGCCGGAGGACAGCCCCTGGAAATTGGCCTGCGCCGGCGCGCCGGTGCGGCCACCAAACTTGCCTGATATCTGCTCGAAACGCAGCAAACCACCGCCGACCACACCGGTACCGCTACGGCGCATACCCTCAAGCAGACCAAAGCGATCGATGGAGCCAGACTTCAGCACATAGCTACCCTCTACCACCACGGATTTGCCAAGCTCGGCCAGAGTGTCAGCGGAGGAACTGATCTTGAAGTTGCCACTGAGAATCCCGTCCACAACCGCGCGCGGATAGAGACGATCAATCACATCCCTAGCCCGCACGCTTTCCATCTTGAGCTCGCCTTCGAGCAAGAATTTGCCCGCTGACACCAGACGCAGCACGCCGCTCAATGAGCCACCGTCACCATTGGCGCCGATGCGGTCCAGCAGCACGTAATCGTCAGCCATCTCCCCCTGGGCTACCACACTGTCAAAGCGGAACGCCGACAGCAGTTGCGGTTTGAAGTTGCCAGTCTGGACCAGCACCCCCAGTCGCCCCCCCTCGCGGGGGCTCAGATCAAGACTGATGCCGCCTTCAAGCTGAACCCGGATGCGGCTCATTGCACCGTCATCACCAAACTGCATCTCTCCGGCCGGCAGCGACAGGGGGGTATCACCAAACATCAGCTTCAGCGACGAAAACTCGATACGTGTCACAAACCGGGTGGAAGGGCCATCCACAACCCCCAGACGTGCCAGCGAGCTGGGTTTGGCCACGATTTCACCCGCAACCACCCGCACCTTGCGCGTTTTGAACTCGGTGATCCAGTCTGCCCAGTCTGGCATCATCCAGGCGCGACTGATTTCGATCGGGGTCGCCGTCATCACCTTGAGCTTGTCGAGCTCGATCGCAGGCCCCTTCTTGAAAGCATATGACTGCGCAGCAAATTCCACTGGCAGCCCGAGCCAGGTCTGCTTCTCGGGCGCAGCCGAAGCCTGGGCCCCGGAAAAGCTCAAATTGAGCAGCAAGGCAGTCTTGAGGAGCGTCGGCAGAATGCCGCGCAGGGCTCGATGAGCAATCACTTTTTGTTCTCCTGAAACGGGTCACGCGCGGCAAGGGTATCTGCCCCTAGCAAGAATCGCCAGCCAATCACGTATTTTCTAAAAAAAAACTTGACACCCCGTATAGGGATGTCTATTATTCGGCCTCTCGATTCCCCGATAGCTCAGTCGGTAGAGCGCCGGACTGTTAATCCGTAGGTCCCTGGTTCGAGCCCAGGTCGGGGAGCCAAATTCCAGAAAGCCCAGCAGAAATGCTGGGCTTTCTGCATTTCTGCGCCAGATTCCTCGCCGGGAAGCCCCGTCGTGGAAGCGAGCGATCAATGATAAGCGTTCAGGCCGCAAGCGGCCTGATTCAACGGACTGCCGGCACGGCCTGTGGTTCTGAACGGCAGAAGGCCCGCTCGCCCAGAATGTGGGTAGCTCGCACACAGCGCTCATCACCCATCATCATCAGCGCAAACAGGCGCTCGCCAAGCGCTTCAACCCCCTCCAGCCGCCAGGCCAGCTCCGGCGTCGCAGCCGAGTCCAGGACCACGAAATCGGCCTCGCGCCCGCGCTGGAAGCTGCCTATCTGTGCATCCAGCCCCAAGGCCAGTGCACCGCCCAGAGTCGCCAGATACCAGGCTCGCCAGGGCGAAAGGACTTGTCCGGCCGCCTGACTGACTTCATATGCGGAAGCCATGGACTGCAGCATGGACAAACTCGCACAGCCCCCTACGTCCGTTGCCAGCCCTAGACGAACGCCAGACGCGCTGAGTTCGCCCTGCGGGCAGAAACCGCTGCCAAGAAACAGATTGGAACCAGGGCAAAAAGCGATCGCCGTACCGCTGGCGGCCAGGCGCGTACGCTCCGATGCGCTCAGGTGGATGCCGTGACCGTAGATCGCTCGAGGCCCGAGCAAGCCGTAATGTTCATAAACATCAAGGTAGTCACGTCGCCCCGGAAACAGCTCGGCCACCCAAGCCAGTTCCTGCGGATTCTCGGAAAGATGGGACTGCAGATGCAGCCCCGGCCGGCTATGCCACAACTCGCTGGCCACCGCGAGCTGCTCGGGTGAAGAGGTCGGTGCAAACCGCGGTGTTACGCTGTAACCCAGACGGCCCTGACCATGCCAGCGCTCGATCAGCGCCATGCCATCGTCGAGTGCAGACGCAGGCGTATCACGCAGGGCCGGCGGGCAGTTGCGGTCCATCATCACCTTGCCGCAGAGCATGCGCAGATTGCGACGTGCAGCGGCACTGAAAAAGGCATCCACGGAGTGCGCATGCACGGTTGCGAAAACCGAGGCGGTGGTGGTGCCATGAGCCAGCAGGCGCTCAACGAAGAAGCTCGCCGTGCGCTGCGCCAAGGCCTCATCAGCCAATGCCATCTCAGCCGGAAAGGTGTAGTCCTCCAGCCAGTCCAGCAACTTGCGGCCCCAGGAACCCATCACGCACAGCTGCGGGTAATGGGTGTGGGTATCGACAAACCCCGGCACGATCAGCTGGCCGCGATAATCAAAATAGCGCGCAGCATCGCTGATGTGCTGCGGCACACCATCCAGCACGCTGCCCCAGGGGCCACAGGCGAGGACCAGACCATCCTCGACAAGAAGACCGCCATCTTCGAAATACTGCCAAGCCGAGGAATCGTCCGCGGGCCCCGGGTCAGCCAGGAAATGCAAAATGCTGCCCCGCACGAGAATGGCTGTCGGCAAAGGATTCATGCGCCCTCCTTGGCGAACGGGTTCAGTTGCTGATCCAGGGCTTGCCCAGGGAGGCGGGCAAATTGAGCTGGAGAAGCTTGCGGTCACGTGAAATCAGCACCAGCACCACGATGGTCGCGACATAGGGCACCGCGGCGAGCAGTTGCGAGGGCAGCTCGACGCCCAGCCCCTGCGCGTGCAGTTGCAGGATGGTCATGCCGCCAAAGAGATAGGCGCCCAGCATCAGACGGCCCGGCTTCCAGGTGGCGAACACGACCAGCGCCACGGCAATCCAGCCTCGTCCAGCCGTCATGTTCTGCACCCATAGCGGGGTGTAGACCGTGGACAGATAGGCGCCGCCGATGCCGGCCATGGCTCCGCCAAAACAGGTTGCGGCATAGCGGATGGCGGTCACCGGATAACCAATCGCATGCGCTGCCTCCGGGCTTTCGCCCACGGCGCGCAGGATCAGCCCCCAACGCGTGCGCGCCAGCATCCAGGCCAGCCAGGCGAAAGCCAACCAGGACAGATAGACCACCCAGCTCTGGCTGAAAAAGACCGGCCCGAGCAACGGGATCTCCGCCAGCCCAGGAATGATCAGTGGCTGCAGGCCCGGCAGGCTCTGACTGACGAAATACTGCCCGACGAAGGCCGACAGGCCGATGCCGAAGATGGTCAGGGCCAGCCCGGTAGCAGGCTGATTAGTACCCAGCGACAAAGTCAGGAAAGCAAACGGCAAGGCCGCCAGCGCTCCGGCCAGGGCACCGCACAACAGCCCGCCCGCCACACCCCAGTGCAGGCCGCCGGCAAAACCGGCCACCGCACCGATCAGCATCATGCCTTCGACCCCCAGATTGATCACCCCGCTCTTCTCGGTGACCAGTTCGCCCAGCCCGGCAAAGACCAGTGGCGTAGCAGCAGCGAGTGTGGTGGCCAGCACCGGAACCAAATATTCGATCATGCCGCCACCTCCTTGCGCCGGCGCAGGCGGAAATCCACGAAGGCATCCGCCCCTAGCAGGAAGAACAGCAACATGCCCTGAAACAACCAGCTGATAGCCGCCGGCAACTGCATCGAGACTTGCGCCGCCTCACCCCCCAGATAGATCAGCGCCATCAGCAGGCCGGCCAGCACGATGCCCAGCGGGTGCAGGCGTCCGACCCAGGCCACGATGATCGCGGCGTAGCCATAGCCGGGCGAGAGCGACAAGGTGAGCTGGCCAACCGGCCCCGCGGCCTCGGCCGCTCCGGCGATGCCGGCGGCTGCGCCGGAAATCACCAGGCTGACCCATACCGTCCGGTTCGCGGAGAAACCCGCATAGCGTGCTGCGGCGGGCGCCTCACCGCCCACCGCGAGCTGGTAGGCCATGAAACTCTTGGCCACGAAAAGCCAGAACACGGGCACCAGCGCGGCGGTGATGTAGACCGAGGCATTGATGCGCAGGCCCTCGAAGATCGGCACGAACATGGCCGGCTCCGAGAACAGGATGGATTGCGGGAAATTGGTACCGCCCGGATCCCGCCAGGGGCCACTGACCAGCCAGGACAGCAGATAGGTAGCAACGTAAGCCAGCATCAGGGTGGTCAGGGTTTCCTGAGCCTGAAAGCGCGTACGCAGCCAGGCCGGAATCGCACCCCACAGACCTCCGCCAACCGCCCCTGCCAGCACCATGGCGGGCAGAATCCAGGCCCCCTCCATGCCGTCTGTGTAGATCGCCACGCCACTGGCGCAGATCGCCCCGAGCAGGAGCTGGCCTTCGGCACCGATGTTGTAGATGCGGGCGCGAAAACCCAGCGCCAGCCCCTGGGCGATCAGGATCAGGGGAGAAGCCTTGAGCAGCAATTCGCTCCAGCCATTGGACGTCTCCAGCGGCTCGATAAAGAACACGTAGAAGGCCTGCAGTGGGGGTTTGCCCAGCAAGGCAAAGATGCCGGCGGCGACCAGTAGGGTCAGCAGAATGGCCAGCGGCGGGGCCAGCCAGCGCATGGTGCGGGACGGATTGGCACGGGGTTCGATAAGTTGCATTACTCAGGCAGCCTGTTGTTGGGTTCCGGCCATCAGCAGGCCGATTTTTTCCGCGTCCGTATCTTCCTTGGGGACCGGCAGCGAGAGGCGGCCAGCGGCCAGCACCGCAATCCGGTCGCAGATCTCGAAGAGTTCCTCCAGCTCCTCGGAGATCACCAGCACCGCCACGCCACTGCGCGCAAGGTCCAGCAGGGTCTGGCGCAGGAAGGCCGCAGCCCCTACATCTACCCCCCAGGTCGGCTGGGCCACGATCATGACTTTCGGGGCCTGCATGATTTCGCGGCCAACGATAAATTTCTGCAGGTTGCCACCCGAAAGGCTGCGCGCAGCCGCCTGTGGCCCTGCGCAGCGCACGTCAAAACGCTCGATGCAGCGCGCTGCCCACTGGCGTGCGCCGGCAAGATTGATCAGGCCGTGGCGGCGCAGCTCGCGCTGGCGATGCGCCGTGAGGGTGAAATTCTGCGCCAGGCTCATGGCTGGCACCGCGCCACGCCCGAGGCGCTCCTCCGGCACGAAGGCCAGACCGCGATCACGACGCTCACCAGCGTGCAAATGGCCCACCGCCTGCCCGTCGATCAGCACGCAGCTCGCTTCACTCGGCACTTCACCCGACAAAGCCGCCAGCAACTCAGCCTGCCCGTTGCCGGAAATGCCGGCAATCCCCACTACCTCACCACGATCCACGCTCAGGTCGATCTCATGCAGCGAGGCGCCGAAGGGGTCGTCATTGGCATAGCTGAGGCCGCGCAGTTCCAACACCGGAATCCGCTCGCCTTCATAGGGCGTGGCCGAGCACACCGGGAGCTCCCGGCCAATCATCATGCGTGCCAGCGAAGCGGTACTTTCCTGGCGCGGATCCGCCTCACCAGTCACCCGCCCACCCTGCATCACGGTGGCGCGCTCGCACAACTCCTGAATCTCGTGCAGTTTGTGGCTGATATAGAGGATCGAAACCCCCTCGCTGGATAGCTGGCGCAGGGTAGCAAACAGGCTGCGCACGGCCTGCGGCGTCAGCACTGAGGTCGGTTCGTCGAGAATCAGTAACTGCGGACTCTGCAACAGGCAACGAACAATCTCGACGCGCTGCCGCTCTCCCACGGACAGGCTATGCACCAGTCGCTCCGGTTCCAGCGGCAGGCCATACTTCGCCGATACTTCGCGCACGCGGCTCGCCAAGGCACGCAGATCGAACTTGCCTTCCAGCGCCAGGGCGATGTTCTCCACCACGCTGAGGGTTTCGAAGAGCTGGAAGTGCTGGAATACCATACCGATGCCAAGCTGCCGCGCGGCAGCCGGATTGCCGATCTGAACCTGGCGGCCATTCCACAGGATCTCGCCCTGATCGGCCTGCACCGCACCATAGATGATCTTCATCAGGGTGCTCTTGCCGGCTCCGTTTTCGCCCAGCACGGCGTGAATTTCACCGGGCCGCACGAGCAGACTCACATCATCGTTGGCAAGCACGCCCGGATAGCGCTTGCTGATATGCAGCAGCTCAAGACGCGGCGCTGGGTCGGGGCGGAAGGAAGTCATGCGTGGCCTGCGGACAGAAGAGGAAAAGCGGCGTGCAAAGTCTAGCAGCCCTGCCCCGCAGACAGCACAGCAATACGCCATCGAATGCTGATAAGCATCATAATCGCTGGCTGATTGACGCTACCCTGCGCCGAATCCATGCTGTGCCCTCCCGCTCGCCTCTCAAATCAGGAGTTTTCCAATGCGCTTCCTGCCCCTACTCGGCCGCCTGGCCGCCCTCGCCCTGACTGCCTGCACGCTCGCCGGCGCCGCACACGCCGAAGAACCGCTCAAGGCTGGTTTCATTTACATCGGCCCGACCGGTGACCATGGCTGGACCTACGCCCACGACGAAGGTCGCAAGGCGATGGAAGCCAAGTTCGCCGGCAAGGTAAAGACCACCTTCGTCGAAAACGTGCCGGAAACAGCCGACGCCGAACGCGTGATCCGCGACCTGGCCAGCAAGGGTCACAAGGTGATCTTCGCCACCTCCTTCGGCTACATGAACGCGATGGACAAGGTCGCGCGCCAGTTCCCGAAAACCGTGTTCATGCACGCCACCGGCTACAAGAGCGGCAAGAACCTCGGCATCTACGACGTGCGCACCTATGAAGGTGCTTACATGCTGGGCGTGGTGGCCGGAAAAATGAGCAAGTCCGGCAAGCTCGGCGTAGTCGGCTCGATCGCCATTCCGGAAGTGGTGCGCAACATCAATGCCTTCACCCTTGGCGCACGCAGCGTGAATCCGAAGGCCACCACTCGCGTCATTTGGGTCAACAGCTGGTTCGACCCGGGCAAGGAACGTGAAGCCGCCCTCGCCCTGATCTCGCAAGGCGCGGATGTGCTGATGCAGAACACCGACTCCCCGGCTGTGGTTCAGACCGCGCAGGAAAAGGGCGTGTTCGCCTTTGGCTGGGATTCGGATATGAGCAAGTTCGGCGGCAAGGCACAGCTGGCCGCCTCGGTCCTGAACTGGGAGGTGATCTACAGTCAGGAAGTGGACAAGGTACTCAAGGGCACCTGGAAGACCACCGATCTCTGGTATGGCGTGAAGGAAGGCGCCGTGACGATCGACAACTTCGGTCCGGCCGTACCGGCTGACGTGAAGAAGCTTGCCGAAGAGCGTCGCGATGCGCTCAAGGCCGGCAAGCTGCATCCCTTCACCGGCCCGCTGAAAGACAACGCAGGCAAGGAAATGGTTGCCGCTGGCCAGACCATGGCTGATGCGGACCTGCGCAAGATGAACGCCTACGTTGAAGGCGTTGAAGGCTCGATTCCGAAGTAAGTCCGTACCGTTTTAAAAACAATCGGGGCGCCCATGGGCGCCCCGATTGTTTTTACGCACCCACCGGCAGGCTCAGAAGGCGATTCGCAACTGCCCGGCCAGCGTGGCCGGCGTCTTGGATGCGGAAGGAATGTAGATCAAGGCAGCTTCCAGATAAGGCATGCGCAACACCAGCTCGGGCAGGACCGCCAAGTGGATACCGTGCTCCACCCCACCAATCTGGATACCATCCTCATACCCCGAAACGCCGCCCAGCACCACGCCGGCATGCAGACGCATCCAGTCCGGCCCGAACAGACGCCACTGGTACTCGCGCCCGGCATACACCGAGTAGCGCCGGATGCTGTTGTAATACCCGCCAGCAGTCCAGCCACCCGGCGTGCGGAAACCTATCCCCTTGTTGTTTTCGTTGTACTCGTAGCTCGGGTCATCCACCATGTGCTTGGATTGGAAACCACTGGCAATAGCCCAGTCCAGCGGCTCCTTGGAGCGATTCAGATCCGAGAAGAAACCCAGGATTGCGTTGTCTTCGGCATGCAGACTGCCGGAGAAGGAAAGAGCGATCAAAACCGTTGCGACAAGCTTCAGTATGTTTTTCATGTCAGCCACCACTAGCTTTATCTGGGCTGACCTGAACACCTCCATCGGTCAGCCTCCAGTACCGTGCAGCGCACGGTGCTTGCCCTGACAACAGAAACCAGTCGGGCGTGAGTAGGCTTACGGATCACGAAACATTTTTTTTAGAAGCGTGTGCCCTAGTGAAAACTAGCTGCGGCAAGCAAAGGTAAATATTTCCTACATAAACTTTCGGCATAAGAGAAAACCCCTAAAAGCCGGAAGTCCCCCTGAAAAGCACAGCTATTCCACACACCTGCAAGGCAATCCACGCACGGACCTCAGGCTGAGTGGGCTACATCACGAAAAGCCAGTTTTTTGCAGGGGCCCTCGGATAGCACTAAAGTCGTAGCTGTATATCCGGCGCAAGCTGCCAGCCTGAAAATCCGGAGCCGACAAACTACCGACCTAGCGATACAACACACTCACCCGGCAAGGTGCTTACACGTGTCGACCGGGATCATCTGCACTCAAGGGTTTCACCCTACCAAGATGGCGACGACAGCTCCTTCTTGGAGTACCGCCAAGCAGCCGCTTATCCCGGATCAAGGCAGCCCTGTTACAGGCACGGTTTATTACAGGCCTCACGGCAGCCATAATGCACACCATGCCCCTGGCCGAAACCCGCCTTCCCCTCAGCAGCCTGCTTCGCCCCACTGCCCCCGCCCCGGGGCTACGGCTGCTTGATCAGCTCGGCCGCCCCTTGCGAGACTTGCGCATCTCGGTGACGGATCGCTGCAACTTCCGCTGCACCTACTGCATGCCGCGCGACAAGTTCGGCCGCGAGCACGCCTTCCTGCCACACGACGAAATCTTGCGCTACGAGGAAATCGCCCGCTTGGCACGCATCTTCAGGGGGCTGGGCGTCGAGAAAATCCGCCTCACCGGCGGCGAGCCGCTGATGCGCAAGCACCTGGATCGTCTGGTCGAAATGCTCGCTGAAATCCCCGGGCTGGATCTCACCCTGACCACCAACGGCGCGCTCCTCGCTCGCCACGCCGGCGCACTCAAGGCAGCCGGACTGCGGCGCGTCACCGTGAGTCTGGATGCGCTGGACGATGCCGTGTTCCGTAGCATGAGCGATGCCGAATGCAGCGTCAGCGAAGTGCTGGCCGGCATCGATGCGGCGGCCGCAGCAGGTCTGGGGCCCCTGAAGGTGAACATGGTGGTGCGGCGCGGCGTGAATGATCACCAGATCCTGCCGATGGCACGCCACTTCCACGGCAGCGGCCACATCCTGCGCTTCATCGAGTACATGGATGTGGGCGCCAGCAACGGCTGGCGCATGGACGACGTGCTGCCGGCACGCGAGATCCTCGCGCGCATCGGCGCCGAATTCCCGCTTGAGGCGATCGACCGCGACTACCCCGGCGAGGTCGCTGAGCGCTGGCGCTACGCTGACGGCGGCGGCGAGATCGGCGTGATTGCGTCCGTCACCCAGGCCTTCTGTCGCGATTGCACGCGCCTGCGCCTATCGCCCGAAGGCAAGCTGTTTACCTGCCTGTTCGCCAGCTCCGGCCACGACCTGCGTGCACTGATGCGCGAAGAGCGCAGTGACATGGAGTTGGCCGCCTGGATCGGTGCGGTATGGCAGGCGCGCGGTGATCGCTACTCAGAATTGCGCGGCCAAGCTGGTGTGCGCGCCCAGAAAATCGAAATGAGCTACATCGGCGGATGAAACCCGCACAGCCACTCACTGGCGTGATTCTGGCCGGCGGCGCGGCACGACGCATGGGCGGACAGGACAAAGGGCTCGTCGACTTCCGTGGCCGCCCGCTGGTGGCCTGGGTCATAGATGCCCTTGCCCCGCAGGTCGATGAACTCATCATCGTCGCCAATCGCAATCTGAACAGCTATCGCGCCTTTGGCCACCGCGTGGTCAGCGATCTGCGCCCGGACTTCGCCGGCCCGCTGGCCGGCTTCGAAGCCGCACTCACGGCCGCACAGCATGACTGGGTGCTCACCTGCCCGGTCGATACGCCCCTACTGCCGCCGGACTACGCCCGCCTGCTCTGCGCCCGTCACCCGCTGCGCGCCAGCGTCGGCAGTCTCGATGGCCATTGGGAGCCGCTCTTCAGCCTGCTGCCCAAAGCCGCCCTGCCTGGCCTGAGCTCGATGCTGGATGCCGGAGAGCGCACCGCCCGGCGCTGGCTAGCCAGTCTTGATCCTGTCCTGATCGCGCTCGATGCTCAGGCAGCCAGCCTGCGGGATGCAGACGATGCCGTTGCGCTACGCGCGCTGGCCGCGCTGCCGCCCCTCACCCGGCAGTCATAAGGTCTCTGAACGGCAGCCTCCATGCTGCAGACATGCTAGATTCGGTGCCACGCCCACCCGGAGCCTGCCATGCTGCCCCTCCTGCACCGCCTCGCCCGCCCTGCACTCACTCCTTTGCTGGCCCTCGGCATACTGCTGGCCTGCGCACCGGGCTTTGCTGCCGACACACCGGCCAGCGCCACCCTGTCGATCATGAACCGCGAGGTCGTGCAGTTTCGCGCCCCGCTGCTCGGCGCCAGCCCGCAACAGCGCGTCGCCCGCAGCGAGCAAGCCTTGAAGGAAGCCGTCGCGCGTGGAGGAAAACTCGAACTTTCCGTCCAGCCGACGCCGGCCGGCAACAGCATCCTGCTCGACAAGCTCCTGCTGTTCACCCTGCAACCCGATGACGTCGACAAGCTCAGCGGCGAAACCCTCGAAACCCTCACTACCGAAACACTGCGCCGCCTCGAGCAGATCCGCGAAGAAAACCGCGAGAGCCGCAACCTGGAACTCCTCCTGCGCGGCCTCGCCTGGGTGCTGGGTGAAACCGCGATCTACGCACTGATCCTGTGGTTCTTGCTGCGCTCGCGGCGCTGGGTAAGCACTCGTCTGATGCGCGCGGCAGCGCGCCAGAGCGAACATCTGAAAATTATCCCGGGCGAACTGCTGCAACCCCGCAGGCTGCTTGATCTGCTGGGCAAGGCACTGGCGGTTCCGTACTGGGGCGCCATCGCACTGCTCGCCTACACCTGGCTCAGCACCGTGCTGGCGCAGTTTCCCTACACCCGCGCCTGGGGCGAGCGCCTCAGCGATTTCCTCATTGGCATCGTGATTACACTGAGCCAGGGCATTCTGCGCGCGATACCAGACCTCGTGATCGCGGCCTGCATGTTCCTGATCGCTCACGCAGTGGTACGCATCCTGCGCCCCTTCTTCGATCGCATCGCGGCAGGCAGTGACAGCTACAGCTGGCTGGATGCCGAAACCGTACGCCCCACGAGAAACATCGTCACCGGCATCATCTGGATCTTTGCGCTGGTGATGGCCTACCCCTACCTGCCGGGCTCCAACTCGGAAGCCTTCAAGGGCGTATCGGTATTGCTGGGCCTGATGATTTCGCTGGGCGCTTCCAGCGTGGTCGGGCAAGCGGCCAGCGGCCTGATCCTGATGTACACCCGCACCCTGCGGCGTGGCGAATATGTACGCATCGGCGAGCACGAGGGCACCATCGTCGAGATGGGCATCTTCAACACCCGCCTGCGCACCGGGCGCGGCTCCGAAATCACCCTGCCGAATTCGTTGATCGTCGGTCACTCCACGACCAACTATTCACGCACGGTCAAGGGCGCCGGCTTCGTCATCGACACCGCCGTCACCATCGGTTACGACACGCCCTGGCGTCAGGTGGAAGCCATGCTCATCGAAGCGGCCACACGCACCAACGGCATCCTCACCGAACCGCGTCCGGCGGTTTTCCAGACAGCCTTGTCAGACTTCTATCCGGAATACACGCTGGTCTGCCAGGCCGTTCCCAGCGCGCCGCGCCCGCGCGCCGAAGTGCTCAGCGAACTGCATGCCAACATTCAGGATGTGTTCAACGAATACGGCGTACAGATCATGTCGCCGCATTATCTGGGCGATCCGGCCAGCGACAAGCTCGTGCCACCCGCCCGCTGGTACGCCGCACCGGCCCGCCAGCCCGAAGCCTGATCGATGATCAGCGCCGCGGCAGCCAGCGCGCCGCACACAGGGCCATGGCCAGGCAGCTCAGGCCAATGCCAAGGAACACCGGAGGCAGACCGAAACGGTCGGCCGCCAACCCTATGCCGATGGTGCCGAGCGGGCCGGGCAGGATGGTCGCGAAGCGCATCGAAGTCACCATCCGCCCGAGTAGAGCATCCGGCGTCACCGCCAGGCGCAGGCTCAGGTAATTCACTACATACAGCGTGCTGCCGGCATTGAACACGAACAGCGCGATGCCGGCCGCCAGCGCCGTGGCCGGCCACCCCGCTTGCGGCAGCACGTACAGCAGGTAGCCCACAGCCGCCAGCGCCACGCCCGCCACCAGCGCGTTGCGCATGCCGAAACGCCGCTCCACGAAATGCGCCAACGGAGCCCCGGCCAGTCCGCCCAGCGCCCCGAGCGTGTTGATCAGGCCGATACCGCCCTCACCCAAGCCCAGATTGCGCGCAGCGTGCAGCACATAGAGCGCCTTAAAGGCGTCCGACAGCAGGATCCACACCGCCACCACACCGACCAGGCCGCGCAGCATCGGCGTGCGCCACACCAGCCACAAGCCTTCGCGGATCTGAGCAATGACGGAAGCTCCGCGATGCGGCTGTGGCACCTCATTCAGGCGAATGCTGGCGATCAACGCCCCCGCGATCACGAAGCTCGCTGCATCCACGCTCACCGCCAGCGGCGCCCCCACTGCCGCGATCAGCAGCGCGGCCAAGGCCGGGCCGCACACCTGCGCCAGCGAACTCGCAGCCGACAGCTTGCTGTTGGCAATCACCAGGCGCTCACGCCCGACCAGCAGAGTCACCAGTACCTGAGTGGCCGAGCCCCCGATGGCCTCGGTCGTCGACACCACGAAGCCCACCGCATACAGCACGCCCATGGAGAGGAAGCCCGCCTCGTAGCCCAGCGGCACCAGCGCCAGCCCGGCAGCCGCCACGAAATTGAACAGCACCGCCAGGCGCTTCTTGCGGCTGCGGTCAATCCACACCCCGGCCGGCAGGCCGATGGTGATGAAGGGCAGCAATTCACACGCGGCCAGAATCCCCATTTCGGTGGCACTCGCATCGAGCAGGCTCACCGCCGTCAGCGGCAGCGCCATCAGGGATACGGCGGTACCGAGCGCGGACAGCGTGCTGGCGATGAACAGGCGCAGAAAACCGGCATCGCGCCACAGCGAATCGGCAGGAAGGGAACGAAGCATGGAACTCTGGATGCGCTGCAACATGGGGCCGCGAGTGTGCGGGCCGCCCCGCCCCGGGGTCAAGCCAGCCGGGCGGACCTGCGCGGTGCCTGCGCCGGATTTCACAGATCGGGGCCAGGATGTTCTAATCCCTGTTTGCACCTGCTTCATCCGGTTTTCTAGATCATGAACATCCAGACCTACATGCAGACCCTCGGCCGCGAGGCCCGTGCCGCCTCGCGCCTGATGGCCGCCGCCTCGACCGAAGCCAAGAACACCGCCCTCGCCGCCATCGCCGCAAAGATCCGCGCCCGCGCCGATGAGCTCCTCGCCGCCAATGCGCGCGACCTCGAACAGGCCCGCGCCGACGGCCTCGAGCCGGCCATGATCGACCGCCTCACGCTCACCGCCAAAGGCATCGAATCCATGGCGCAGGGTCTTGAGCAGATCGCCGCCCTGCCCGATCCGATCGGTGAAATCACCAACGTGAAACGTCGCCCGTCCGGCATCCAGGTCGGCCACATGCGTGTCCCGCTGGGCGTGATCGGCATCATCTACGAAGCGCGGCCGAACGTGACGGCCGACGCCGCCGGCCTGTGCCTGAAGAGCGGCAACGCCGCCATCCTGCGCGGCGGCAAGGAAGCCCTGCACTGCAATCAGGCCATCGCCGCCTGTGTGCGCGAAGGCCTCGAGGAAGCCGGCCTGCCGGCGACCGGCGTACAAGTGGTGGAGACCACTGATCGCGCCGCCGTGGGCGAACTCATCACCATGCCCGAATTCGTCGACGTGATCGTGCCGCGCGGTGGCAAGGGCCTCATCGAACGCATCAGCCGCGACGCACGCGTGCCGGTCATCAAGCACCTGGACGGCAACTGCCACGTCTATGTGGATGACGCCGCCGACGCCGCCAAGGTGCTGCCGATTGTCGAAAACAGCAAGACCCAGCGTTACGGCACCTGCAACACCGCCGAATCGCTGCTGGTGGCACGCAGCGTGGCAGAGCGCTTTCTGCCCGAGATCGGCCGCATGCTCACCGCCAAGGCCAACGAAATGCGCGCCTGCCCCGAAGCCCTGCAGATCCTGCGGGCCGCGAACATTCCGGGCATTAAGCTGGTCGCCGCGCAGGAATCGGACTGGTCCGAGGAATACCTCGCCCCCATCATCGCCGTGAAAGTGGTGGCTGGGCTGGATGAGGCGATCGAGCACATCAACCGCTACAGCTCGCAGCACACCGAAGCCATCGTCAGCGAGAACTACACGGCCGCCATGCGCTTTCTGCGCGAGGTCGACTCGGCCTCGGTGATGATCAACGCCTCGACGCGTTTCGCGGACGGCTTTGAATACGGTCTGGGCGCCGAGATCGGCATTTCCACCGACAAGATTCACGCCCGCGGCCCGGTCGGCCTCGAAGGCCTCACCTCGCAGAAATGGATCGTGTTCGGCAACGGCGAAGTCCGCAAATGATCTGGCGGGCGGCACTCATCTCGCTCCTGCTCGCCTGCTCGTTGCAGGCGGGCGCAGTCGAGATCGGCGGCGCCCACTTCGATGAACGGGCACTTCTTGGCGGCAGCGAACTGCAGCTCAATGGCGCCGGCCTGCGCACCAAGTTCATGCTCAAGGTTTACGCGGTAGGGCTCTACCTGCCAAATAAAGCCGCCACCCCGGCAGGGGTCTTTGCCAGCCGAGGCCCCCGCCGCATCCAGATCATCACCCTGCGCGAGCTGACTGCTGAGCAATTATCCGAAGCCCTGCTGGACTTCATGCGCCGCAACCAGAGTGATCTCGAATTGCAAAAGGTCCAGAGCCGTATCGACAGCCTGCAGCAAACCATGCTGGGCATCGGCAAAGTCCCCGCCAAAACCACTATCCGTCTCGATTACATTTCTGGCCAGGGCACGCGCGTGCTGGTGGGTGGTGAGCAAAAAGGAAACGATATTCCCGGTGAAGATTTCAATCAGGCTTTGCTGAAAATCTGGCTCGGCGAACACGTACCTCAAATCTCCGTACGTGAGGCGCTGCTCGGGCAGCCCCAGTGAAATGAATCCGCTGAACGCCATTGCCCGGATTCCGGGTTGCGTGCTCGGGCTACGTCAAACAGCGAACGGCACGATCGAGGAAATCGTGTTCATGCCGCCGGAAACACCCCTCGAGATCATCACAAATCCGGTCGCAGAATCCTTCTGTCTGCAATTGGAGCAATACCGCCAGAACCCGGCTCAGCTTTTCAATCTGCCGCTACTCGCGCGCGGCACGATTTTCCAGCAGCGCGTATGGCACAGCATCCGCACTATTCCTGCAGGCCAAACTCTCAATTACGGAGACATTGCGGACCGCCTCGGATCCGCACCACGCGCGGTTGGCCAGGCTTGTGGTGCCAACCCCTTTCCGCTTGTGACCCCCTGTCACCGCGTACTCGGAAAATCCAGCATGGGTGGATTTTCTCATGCCACAGGCGGCTGGTTGCTCGATACCAAACGCTGGTTATTGCAGCATGAGGGCGCGCTGTAAATGACCAGCACCAATCACCCGGAGATTGACGCCTTCATTGATGATCTCTGGCTGCAGGACGGACTCGCCAAAAACACCCTCGAATCCTATCGCAGCGATATGAAGCTTTTTGCCCAATGGCTGCAACGGCACTCGCAGGGGGAACTCATTGATGCGCAGAGCAGCGACCTAGCCGCTTATTTCAGCGAAATTTCTGCACGCAGCAAACCTGCCACTCAGCGCCGGATCTTGTCCGTTCTGCGCCGTTTCTATCGCCTGCAATTGCAAAATCAGCGCATCGCCCGCGACCCCAGCCTCGATATCGGCACGCCCGCCGCCGCCGAACGCTTCCCGAAAACACTCAGCGAAACCCAGGTCGAAGCCCTGCTTGCCGCGCCGGAAATAGCCTCGCCTTTCGGCCTGCGTGACCGCGCCATGATCGAGACGCTTTACGCCAGCGGCCTGCGCGTTTCCGAGCTGGTAAATCTGAAGCTGTTTGAAATGGATTTACAGCAAGGCCTGGTCCGCATTACCGGCAAGGGCGCTAAGGAACGCCTGGTACCACTGGGCGAATGGGCCCTCGAATGGGTAAAGCGCTATCTCACCGAAGCGCGTCCGATGCTGCTGAAAACCCCTTGCGACGATGTTTTCCTGACCCGTTTTGGCAGTGCCATGAGCCGCCAGATGTTCTGGAACACCATCAAACAGCACGCCTTGAATGCCGCGATCGACACCCGCCTGATTTCTCCCCACACCCTACGCCATGCCTTTGCTACCCATCTCCTCAATCATGGAGCCGACCTGCGCGTAGTTCAGCTATTACTGGGCCATGCCGATATTTCAACCACTCAGATTTACACCCACGTCGCGCGCGAGCGTCTGAAAAAGCTGCATTCCGAACATCATCCACGCGCCTGAAAATCACCCGGACTTCCGGGTGATTGCCCGGCTGAAAATAAGTTCAAACTGTAAACATATAAAAATGGATTTGCGCGAATAGAATTAATAGTGGCAAAATCTGCCGCATCCACAGGCAAGCAGCTTTTATTTTCTCTCTGCACATGCCTGTATTCAGAAGGCGCCCCGGCGCCAAAAATTCCAGGCCTTACCGCGACAAAGGACATCGATATGCTGCTGACCAAATCCCAACTCAACAAAGCCACTGACAAAGACCTCAGCCAGGCTGCCGAAGCCATCAAGGCCGAAATCACCAAGCGCGCCAGCAACTCCAAAGAAAAGGCCATGAAAGAGCTGAAGGCTGTTGCCGCCAAGCACGGCATTTCGCTGGACGCTCTGCTCGGCGGCAAGCCGGCCAAGGCTGGCGCTGCCCCCAAGGCACCGCGCGCCAAGAAGGCCGGTAAGGTCCGCGCCAAGGTTGCCGCCAAATACGCCAATCCGGCCGATGCTTCGCAAACCTGGACCGGCCGTGGCCGCAAGCCGCTGTGGGTGGCCGATGCCCTCGCTGCGGGTCAAAGCCTCGAATCGCTGACCATCAAGGCCTGATTCCCCAAGGCTGAAAAAAGGCGACCTGCCCGGGTCGCCTTTTTTGTTTCTGCCCGATCGATTGCTCAACTCCGCGGCACACCCAGCGGACCTAATCCCCCTCCGCGCGGCGGTTCATCGCCATTTCGACCGCGTTCGATATATACCCCCACCCGACGCACATTTTTCATGACGCCCGGCTTGGAAATCGAAACGCGAACCCATGGCGCATTGAACTCTTCGAACATCAGCGCCACAACAAACTCACCCAGCGTTTCAAGCAGATTGAACTGACGCTCGGCCAGCACGGCGCGAATTCTCTCCACGACCTGATCGTAACCAATGGTATCCGCGATATCATCGCGCAGCGCTGCCGCATCCGGCACGCCGAAGGTCATGTTGATTTCCAGCGGCTGCGAAGCTGAACGCTCGCGCGGGAAAATCCCGACATTGGCATCCACCAGCATGCCTTCGATGAAAATAAAATCCATGTCCGAATATCCGGCCGCAAGGCCCTGAAGAAAATGCTGCTGATTCTACTCTCGCTACTCGCCGCCTACCTGATTGGCTCCATCCCCTTTGCCGTTGTCGTCAGCAAACTGATGGGGCTGGACGACCCCCGCAGTTTCGGTTCGGGCAATCCCGGCGCCACCAATGTACTGCGCAGCGGCAACAAGAAGGCAGCGCTCTTCACCCTGATCGGCGATGCTGCCAAAGGCGGTCTGGTTGTCTGGGCCGCACGTTGCTTCGGCCCGACACTTGGCCTGGATATATCCAGTATCGTTCTGATCGCCGTCGCCGTCTTTCTCGGCCACGTATTCTCGATCTTCCTGCGCGGCAAGGGTGGCAAGGGCGTTGCGACCGCTGCCGGCGTGCTGCTGGGCATTGACCTGCTGCTGGGCGGTGCGGTACTTCTGGCCTGGATTGCCACCGCCGCCATTTCCCGCTACTCCTCGCTGGCTGCCGTCGTAGCGGCCATCGTCGCACCGGTGCTGACGCGCGCCATCACCGGCTCGGAAGAATGGACGGTCGGCGTAATGGCCATGGTGGTCGTACTACTGTGGCGCCACAAGGCGAACATTGCCCGCCTGATCAAGGGCGAAGAAAGCAAGATCGGTAGCAAGAAAAAAGACGCGGCTAACTGATTTCGGCCAGTGGCCAGCGCGGGCGCACCGCAAACGCGCCCCCCGTTGCCGCAGCAGCCTTGCCGGTCTCGATGCGCATGGCACAGGCAAACGCAATCATCGCGCCATTGTCCGAGCAGTACTCCAATTCAGGGAAAAACACCTTACCGCCGCGCTTGCCGATTTCCCGCCGCAGGCGCTCACGCAGGCGCGCATTGGCCCCCACGCCGCCGGCCACCACCAGTTGCGCCAGGCCAGTCTGAGCGAGTGCAGCGCGCGCCTTGACACATAACACCTCCACCACCGCCTCCTGAAACTCGGCCGCCAGATCCGGGATCCGTTCCGGCGTGAAATCAGGCTTCTGGGTTGCCGTCAGCACCGCCGTCTTGAGTCCGCTAAAACTGAACATCAAATCACCTGAGTTTTTCATCGGGCGCGGCAACTTGAACTTGCCTGCCTCGCCCTGCCCGGCGAGTTTCGACAGAATCGGCCCGCCCGGGTAGGGCAAGCCCAGTAGTTTGGCCGTCTTGTCGAAGGCCTCACCGGCCGCGTCATCCACACTCTCGCCCAGCAAAGCGTAATCGCCGACTCCGCCCACGCGCATGAGCTGGGTATGCCCGCCCGACACCAGCAAAGCCACAAAAGGAAACGTCGGCGGCTCGCTCGACAGCATCGGCGAAAGTAGATGCCCTTCCAGGTGATGAATCGGGATCGCCGGAATATCAAGCGCCAGCGCCAGCGACTCCGCCACACTGGCGCCCACGAGCAAAGCCCCTGCTAGGCCGGGCCCGGTCGTGTAGCCGATGGCGTCCAGCTCGCTCAACTCGCGCCCTGCCACCACCATCGTCTCGCGGATCAGCGGCACAATGCGCCGCACATGGTCACGCGAAGCCAGTTCCGGCACCACGCCGCCATAAGCCGCATGCATGTCGATCTGCGAAAAGACCCGGTGCGCCAGCAGGCCACGGCCGGTTTCAACCAGGCCGATACCGGTTTCGTCGCAGGAAGTTTCAATACCGAGAACGAGTTGAGGCTTCATCATGACACCGATTTTATCGCATCGCCGTCCCCACCTCCGAACAAGGGGCTTGGAATTTTGCAAACTTGCAGATAAACTGGCGAGCTCTTCACATAGTCTGTCCAGCAAGGAACACAGAATGCCTGGTGTACGCGTCAAGGAAAACGAACCGTTTGAAGTCGCCATCCGCCGCTTCAAGCGCACCATCGAAAAGGCTGGCACGCTGACTGAACTGCGTGCTCGCGAGTCTTACGAAAAGCCCACGACTGAGCGCAAGCGCAAGAAGGCTGCGGCCGTCAAGCGTCTGCACAAGCGTCTGCGCAGCCAGACCCTGCCGCCGAAGCTCTACTGATCGGCATGCGTGCCGCTGCGGCACGCTCCAGCACGTCTGCATGAAGCAAAACCCGGAGCCCGCAAGGGTGGCCGGGTTTTTGTCTTGCCACCCAAGAATTCAGCGGAGTTTGAGATGAGCCTAAAGGAACGTATCTCGGAAGACATGAAGGGCGCCATGCGTGCCAAGGAAACAGCCAAGCTGGGTGCCATCCGCCTGCTCATGGCAGCCATGAAGCAGAAGGAAGTCGACGAGCGCATCACGCTGGACGACACCGCAATCATTGCGATCGCCGACAAGCTCATCAAGCAGCGCCGCGATTCGGTCGCCCAGTACGAAGCCGCCAAGCGCGAAGATCTGGCCGAAATCGAGCGCGCAGAAATCGCCGTCCTCGCCGCCTACATGCCTGCAGCCCTTTCTGACGCTGAAATAGATGCGGCCGTTGCAGCCGCGATCAGCCAGACCGGCGCAAGCGGCCCGGCCGACATGGGCAAGCTGATGGGCGTCCTCAAGCCGCAACTAGCCGGCCGCGCCGACATGACCGCCGTCTCGGCCAAGGTCAAGGCCGCACTGGCAAAATGACTCCCCGGGCGAAGCGAAACTTCGCCCACCCTCACCCCAAAGCCTGAGCACCGCGAGTGATCCCCGAGTCTTTCATTCAGGATGTATTGGCCCGCACCGACATCGTCGGCCTGATCGAGCGCTACGTGCCGCTCAAGAAGGGGGGCGCCAATTACATGGCTTGCTGTCCCTTCCACAACGAGAAGAGCCCCTCCTTCTCGGTCAGCCCGACCAAGCAGTTCTACCACTGCTTCGGCTGCGGCGCCCACGGCACGGCAGTCGGCTTCCTGATGGAATACTGCGGCATATCCTTTCGCGATGCGATCAAGGACCTAGCCCAGCAATGTGGCCTGCAAGTCCCCGAGGAGGATGCTCCGCAACAGGATCGCGCCCAACTCAGCAGCCTGCTCGAAGCCACCACCCGCGCGGCGCGTTATTTTCGCGAACAACTGCGGCACGCTCCGCAAGCCATCGAATACCTCAAGCAACGCGGCCTCACCGGCGAAATCGCCAAGACCTTCGGCATCGGCTATGCGCCGGACGACTGGAACGGTCTGCGCGCCGCTTTCGGCAGCGATTACGACAGCCCCGCCCTGCTCGAAGCCGGCCTGGTAATCCAGAACGACGCCGGGCGCCGCTACGACCGTTTCCGTGACCGGGTGATGTTCCCCATCCTCGATCAGCGCGGCAACATCATCGGTTTTGGCGGTCGCGTACTCGGCCAGGGCGAGCCGAAATACCTCAACTCCCCTGAAACTCCGCTATTCGAGAAAGGGCGCGAACTCTACGGCCTCTTTCAGGCACGCCAGGCCATTCGCGAGAGCGGCGTAGTCGTGGTCACCGAAGGCTACATGGATGTCGTGGCGCTGGCGCAGTACGGCTTCGGCGCCGCCGTCGCGACCCTCGGCACAGCCACCACAGCCACCCACATCCAGAAACTGTTTCGCCAGTCCGAGAAGGTCGTGTTCTGCTTCGACGGCGACAAAGCCGGTCGCAAGGCTGCGCGCCGCGCGCTTGAGAACAGCCTCGACCAACTCGCCGACGACCGAGAAGTCCGCTTCCTGTTCCTGCCCACCGAACACGACCCCGACAGCTTCATCCGCGCCGAAGGCCTCGAAGCCTTCCACCGTGCCGTGCATGACGCGATGCCGCTCTCCGAATTCCTGCTACGCGAACTTCGCGGCGACCTGAACCTGGAAATCCCGGAAGAGCGCGCCAAGCTTGTCCACGAGGCCAAGGCGCTGATCCCGAAGATTTCAGCCCCCATTCTGCAACTGCAAACCATCCGCCTGCTAGCGGACGACGCCGGCATGAGCAGCGAGGAAGTCTCCCACGCCCTCGGCATCAAGCCACCCCCACGCAACAAAGCCGCTGCACGCCCACGCGCCGGGCGCAGTGCGCCAATAGGCCCCCAACGCCAACTGCTACGCCTGCTCTCGCAAACCCCCGAGCTGCTCGACCGCCTGCCTGGCGATCTACCCGAATTGCTCGGAGACAGCGCCGAATGCGCCCTGATCCAGCTTTTCCGCGACGCACACGATCACGACCACTTCGGCCCGACTACCATTGCAGCCCTCTTCCAGAGCAGCCAGAACGACGCCCAACGCGCACTCTTGCGTGAACTGCTCAACGCTCCGGAAGAGGACACTCCACCTGCACGCGAAGATGCCACGCACAACTCCAGCAAAGCGGCGCAATCCGAACTGGACGGCCACATCGCCAACCTGCGTATCGCCATGATCGATCATGAATTCAACAGCCTGCGCCAGCGTTTGGCCGAAGGAGAAACTCTCGAAACGGCCGAAATGCGTCGTTACGCAGAGCTTCCCACGCTAAAACAGCAGCTTAGATCTGGACAGAAGACCTCCTGATCGCCTAGAATTTACGGTTCTTCAGAATTAACCTGCCTTGCACCGAGGACCCTGATGGCCAAGGAAAAAGCAACACCTACGAGCAAAGATCTCCCTAAAGCCAAAGCAGCCCGGGGCAAGGAAAAAAGCAAGAACCTGCCGATCGACATTGCGCCTTCTGACAACACCGTAGACGCCGAAGTCCGCCGCACCCGCCTGAAAAACCTCATTGCCTTAGGCAAAGAGCGCGGCTATCTGACCTATGCCGAGATCAACGACCACCTGCCGGACGACCTTGTCGACGCCGAGCAGATCGAGTCGATCATCTCCACCTTCAACGACATGGGCATTCGCGTATTCGACGAAGCCCCTGCCGCAGAAGACCTGCTGCTGACCGATGGCGTGGCGCCGGCCTCCGTTGACGAAGCCGCCGAAGAAGAAGCCGAACAGGCGCTCTCCTCGGTCGACTCCGAATTCGGCCGCACTACCGACCCGGTGCGCATGTACATGCGCGAAATGGGCACCGTCGAGCTACTCACCCGTGAAGGTGAAATCGAGATCGCCAAGCGCATTGAGGAAGGCCTCAAGCACATGGTGATCGCCATCTCGGCCTGCCCCTCGACCATGGCCGACATCCTCGGCATGGCCGACAAGGTCGCCAAGGACGAAATGCGCATCGACGAACTGGTCGATGGGCTGGTTGATCCGAACGCCACTGAAGCCGCGGCCGAAGCTCAGGAAGTCGAAGAAGACGAACTCGCTGAAGAAGAAGCCGACGACGAGGACGACGAAGACGCCGGCAACGCCGCCGCCAGCGCCTCCCTGCTGCAGCTCAAGACCGAAGCACTGGTGCGCTTCGAGACCATCCGCGGGCTCGTCGAGAAGATGATGCCAGTGCTGATCAAGAAGGGTCCGCACGAAAAGACCGTCATCAAGCTCCACGAGCAGATCAGCGCGGAGTTGATGAATATCCGCTTCACCGCACGCCAGATCGAAAATCTGTGCGACGGCGTGCGTCACATGGTGGAAAACGTGCGCAAGCACGAACGCAAGATCCTCGACCTGTGCGTCGAGCGTTCAGGCATGAGCCGCCAGCACTTCATCAAGGTCTTCCCGGGCAACGAAACCAATCTCGACTGGCTCAAGAGTGAGATCAGCTCCGGTGCGCCCTACGCCACCACGCTGATGCGCATGCAGCCGGCGATTCTGGAAGAGCAGCAGAAGCTGATCGATCTGCAGGATCACATCCAGATCCCGCTCAAGGACCTGAAGGAAATCAACAAACAGATGAGCACCGGCGAGGCCAAGATGCGCCGCGCCAAGCGCGAGATGACCGAAGCCAACCTGCGCCTCGTGATCTCCATCGCCAAGAAGTACACCAACCGCGGTCTGCAATTCCTCGATCTGATTCAGGAAGGCAACATCGGCCTGATGAAGGCGGTGGACAAGTTCGAATACCGCCGCGGCTACAAGTTCTCGACCTACGCTACCTGGTGGATCCGTCAGGCCATCACGCGTTCGATCGCCGATCAGGCCCGCACTATCCGTATCCCGGTGCACATGATCGAAACGATCAACAAGATGAACCGCATCTCGCGTCAGATCCTGCAGGAAACCGGTGCCGAGCCGGATCCCGCCACGCTGGCGATCAAGATGGAAATGCCGGAAGACAAGATCCGCAAGATCATGAAGATCGCGAAGGAACCGATCTCCATGGAAACGCCGATCGGTGACGACGACGACTCCCACCTGGGCGACTTCATCGAAGACACCGCCACCTTGGCTCCGGCCGAGGCTGCGCTGTACTCCTCGCTGAAGGACACCACCAAGGAAATCCTCGACTCGCTCACCCCGCGCGAAGCCAAGGTGCTGCGCATGCGCTTCGGCATCGAGATGAACACGGACCACACGCTGGAAGAAGTCGGCAAGCAATTCGACGTCACCCGCGAGCGCATCCGCCAGATCGAAGCCAAGGCCTTGCGCAAGCTGCGTCACCCGAGCCGCTCCGAGAAGCTGCGCAGCTTCCTCGACGGCGAAGGCTGATCCGGACACCCGTTTCACTGCTGCACGGCCGCCCACGGGTGGCCGTGTACGCATCGGGCCTCTAGCTCATGCCTGGTTAGAGCAGCGGACTCATAATCCGTTGGTGCCGAGTTCGACTCTCGGGGGGCCCACCACTCCATTCACAGAAACCCCGCCAGCGATGCCGGGGTTTCTGCTTTTGTGCGCTCGCCGCAACAGTTTTGTTCCCGAAAACATCAAACAATGTTACCGGTCAACAAATTTCCTCTGGTTCTGACTATATTTGGCGACAAGTTCGGTGGGAAGGTACTTCCCGTTACCGAAGCATATAACCAAAGACGTAGAACCAAAGGAGTTGCAGCATGCTTGTTCAGAAAAAACCCGGAATAGCCTTTTTGCTGGCCACCGCAGCCGCCCTTGTTGCCTGCGGTGGTGGAGGCGGTGGTGGCAGCTCATCCACGACAACCACGAGTTCGACAAGCAGCACTTCCTCCAGCACAGCTGCATCCAGCGCATCGACAAGCAGCAATGCAAGCTCCTCAGCCACCCTGGTCGGCTCACTCGGCGCAACGGGCTGGGCCACTTACGGCACCGGCACCACCGGCGGCAACAGCGCCACTGCGGCCAAGACCTACACCGTCAGCACCCGCGTCCAGCTGATCCAGGCCCTCTATGGCAACAGCGCCACCATCAACGCTGACGGCAGCATCGCCAGCGGCAGCCTCGATAGCAGCGCAAAAATCATCTACGTTTCCGGCGAAATCAGCCTGAATACCAACAAGGCCGGCACCGAACTCACCGAAGCAGACTACATCTGTCCGATCGGTACTTCATTCAGCTACAGCGGCAGCTCCGGCTCCGTCACAACCTCCACGACCGTCCTGTACAGCTTTGATGCGTACAAGACCCAGTACGACCCGAATGGCAGCTGGGGTACGACAGCTGTCGAGAAGAGCGGTGATCCCTACGAGGTAGCACGCGCCTGCTCGGCCGCCAACCAGAAGAAGATCGTGTATCTCTCCGTCCCGTCGAATACCTCGATCATCGGCCTGGGCTCGAACGCCAAGATCGTTCACGGCTCACTGGTCGTCGGTGCCTCGAGCAGCACAACGGTCGATAACGTTGTTATTCGCAACATTGCCTTCGAGGATGCCTTCGATTTCTTCCCGATCTGGGATCCGACGGACTCTGGCGGTCGCTGGAACTCGGCCTACGATCTGGTCTCGGTGATGTATGCCACCCACGTGTGGATTGACCACAACACGTTCTCCGATGGCAGCCGTCACGACAAGCTCTATCCCTCGCCTTTTGCCTCGCCCTATAACGCGGCCGAAATGAAGATCCAGCACCACGACGGCGCGCTGGATATCACCAAGACCGCCAACTACGTGACAGCGTCGTGGAACCACTTCCACGATCACGACAAGACCAACCTGATCGGCGGCACCGACACGGTTAGCACTTCGAACGCAGCTTCGGCCGAAAACCCGACGGCGCTGAAGATCACCTTCCACCACAACTACTGGCAGAACATCAAGCAGCGTCAGCCGCGCGTGCGCTACGGCATGGTCCACATTTTCAACAACTACTTCGAAAACACGCTGGACTCTACTGCGGATTATTACTGGTCTGCCGGTATGGTCACTGGCCAGGGCGGCAAGCTGTACATGGAGAACAACGTATTCGCGCTGAGCGGGGGTTCGCCGAGTGCGAGCACTGTCTACAGTGGTGCGTCGGATTCGACTAAAGCGACGACCTGCGCAACGACCATGAACAAGACCGTCACGGCATACACACCTGTAGCCACCTATGATGCAAATTTCTGCTCTGCCTACGCTTACGGCACGGGCAACGTACTGAACGGCAGCACTATCGATCTGAGCGCAGTGTCCGCGACCGGAGTTGTCACCTGGACGACCACGCCATGGTTTGCCTCAGGCAAAACGACTGGCACCCCGGACGCAACACCATCAAGCTACTACAGCTACACCAGCGTCTTGGAAGCTACCAGCAACCTGGCCACAACCATCCCGGCAGGCGCAGGCGCAGGCAAGCTCTAAGTCACCTGTTAAACGCTGAATGACACAGCCTCGCGGCCTTGCGAGGCTGTGTCATTTTCCGCAAAAGCAGGCAAAGCACAGCGCTTATCCCCCTATACTTCCGCCTTTCCGGCAAACACACGGCACGCATGACTGCTTCATTTGCTCTGTTGCGGGTTCACGTCCCGCCACAAGGTCTGACGGATGCCCCGCTCGACTGGCTCGGCCTGAATGGCTCGGGCCAGGCTCAGGCGCGTGGCACCACTTTGCTCTCGGACCTGCCCCCGTCAGACCGCCTGGAATTGATCCTGCCCGCCAGCCGGGTGGCGGCGCATCGTATCGAGTTGCCCGCGCTCACCGGCAAGCATGAAGCGGCGCTGATTCGCCAGGCCCTTGAAGATCGTGCCCTCGGCGATCTGGCCGCCAGCGTGATCGTCAGCGGCGCACGTCAGGACAAACTGATGTGCGTGTGGGTCTGTGAGCGTGCCTGGCTGGAGCGTCAGCTGGCGAATTTTGCCAGCCTGCGCCAGGCCGATCTGCTGACCCCTGAACAAGCCCTGCTCGCGCCCGGCCAGCACGCCGAAACCCCATCGGGCTGGATTTTCCAGCGCGCGCCCGGCGAGTACGGCCTACTGCCTTCACAGGACGTGTTGTTGTCCCTGTGCCCCAACTCCCAGGCCATCGACACCTTGCTGACGGCCCCGCCCATCAATCGCGTAAATCTGCTCGTCGGCCTGCCAGGCTTGCGCCGCGCTCAGGCCAGTTTTTCGCTGGCTCAGCTCAAGCCGGCGCTGTGGCTGCTGATCGCGGCAGCGCTGATCTACCTGCTGGCCCAGACTCTGGAATGGCGCCAGCTCGCTGCCCGCGAGGCCAACCTGCGCCAGTCCATCCGCCAGAACTTCGCTGCCGCCAATCCCGGGGTGCCGATCATCGATCCGATCCTGCAGTGGCGCCAGAGCCGTGGCCAGCCCGGCCAGCAAGGAGGGGATGCTCTCGATCAGCTTGCCCGGTTTGCGGCCCTGAGCGGACTGAGCCTGAAGCCTGCCCGCATTGAATCAGAAGAGGGTCGCCTCAAACTCACCCTCACCACGACTGACGCGAACCAGCTCAAGCCAGTCCTGCAAGGCAAGGGCATCAGTTTCGAGAGCCAGACCACCGACAAGGGTCTGGAACAACTGATCATCAAGATCGACAAGGGGCAGCCATGAAAGACCAGCTGATCCTCTGGCGCAATGGCGCCGAGCGCTACTGGCGCGCGCGCAACCGGCGCGAACAACTGATCCTGATTATCGGCGGCATCGTGCTGGTGATCGCTCTGTACCTGCTGAGTCTTTTCAGCGTGCAGGGCCGCATCGAGTCCCTGCGCCGCCGGCTGCCCGAGCTGGCCCTGAACAGCTTCGAGATCGCCGCCGGCAAGAACACTGCGCCGGTGGCTCCCACCAAGCGCGGTGAAGATCTGCGCAGTGAAGTGTTCCGCATCCTCGCCGAGCAGGGTGTGCAGGCTGAGCTGCGCGGCCTGAGCGCAGAACGCGTGGAAATGACGATGAATGCACGCGCAGGCCAGGCCATCATCAACAGCCTGAATGCCATTCGCCTCACCGCCGGTGCCCGTATCACCAGCCTGCAGATCCGCACCCTGGAATCCGGAGAGCAAGCTGAAGCCACGGTGATCCTGGAGCGTCGCCGATGAAAAAGCCCCTAACCTGGATTCTCCTGGCACTGGCGCTGAGCCTGCTCTTGCTGGTGGCCCGCTTCCCGGCCGGCCTCGCCGCGCGTTTTTTACCGACGGACATCGCCTTGGCCGGGCTGGAGGGCAGCCTCTGGCAGGGCCGCGCCACCGCGCTCGGTTACAAGGGCATCGTGGCCCAGCAAAAGCTGGCCTGGCAATTCCAGCCCGCCGCCCTATTCAAGGGGCAACTGGCTTGGACGCTACAAAGCGAGCATGCCGGGCGCCCCGGCAAGCTGCGCGCCGTGCTCGGTTTTCGTGGCCCCGTGATCGAAGGCCTGGAGCTGAGCCTGCCACTGGAGCCGCTGACTCAGTTCAATCCGACACTCGCCGGCGTGCGCCTGCGCGGCGATCTGTTCGTACAGAGCGAGCGCCTCACGCGCGGCGAACCGATCAACGTGAGCGGCCGCATCGAACGCGTCAGCTCAGCCATGGCAGGTGAAGTCACGTCGCTCGGCAGCTACCAGTTCCGCGTCACGGCGAATGCTGCTGGTGCCGGCGCCATCGAACTGAGCCATTTGAGCGGCACCCTGCACGCGCAGGGTGGTGGCAGTTTTGATCTGGCCAAGAACAAGGCCAAGCTGAACCTGCGCTTCAAGCCGGAAGCCGACCTGCCCGGCCTCTCGCCCGTGCTGGCCACCCTGCCGCGCGACGGCGACAGCTATCTGCTGAGCTATCCGCGCTGAGCCATGGCAGCCTTCAGCTACAAGGCTCTCGCAGCCGATCAGAAAACTGTCCAGCGTGGCAGCATCGAGGCCGACTCGGCTCGTCATGCACGCAGCCTTCTGCGCGAGCAGGGGCTGGCCGTGCTCGATCTGCAAGAGGCCCGTGAAGCCAGCCGCAGCTTGCGCCTGGGCGGGGCCAGCCTGGCGACCCTGACCCGTCAGCTGGCCGGCCTGCTTGATGCCGGGCTGGCGATCGACGAAGCCCTTGCCGTGCTCGCCGAGCAATCCGAAAACAAGCGTGAACAGACCTTGCTGGGCTTGATCCGCCACGATATCGCCTCGGGTGTTTCGCTCTCCGCCGCGCTGGCCCGGCATGAAAAAGTTTTCCCGCCGTTCTACCGTGCCCTGGTGCGTGCCGGTGAGGAGTCGGGCAAGCTGCCCGGCGTGCTGGCGCGCCTGGCGGACTATCTGGAGCGCCGCGAGGAGCTCAAGTCGCGCCTCGCACTGGCCTTCATCTACCCAGCCATCGTGATCTTCGTGGCCACCGCAGTGATCGTCGGCATGCTGACCTGGGTCGTGCCTCAGATGGTGCAGGTCTTCCAGGGTGCCAAGCAGGTGCTGCCGCTGCCCACCCGCCTGCTGTTGGGCATCAGTCACTTTCTGGGCAGCTGGGGCGGCTGGATCCTGTTGCTGCTGATCGTGGCCGTGGTGGCCTTCCTGCGCGCCATGAAAAAAGACGATTTCCGCCAGCGCGTGCATGCCTGGCGACTGACCCTGCCCTGGTTCGGCAAGCTGGAGCGCAGTGCCGAAACCGTGCGCTTTGCCAGCACCCTGGCGATCCTCGCCGGCAGCGGCGTGCCAGTGCTCAGCGCGATGGCTGCGGCCAGCGGCGTGATGAGCAACCTGCCGCTCAAGCGTGCCGCCGAGCAAGCCGCCCGCCAGGTACGCGAAGGCATGTCGCTGGCACGCGCGCTCGAAGCTGCGAAATCTTTCCCGCCTATCCTGGTGCATCTGGTGGCCAGCGGCGAAGCTACCGGGCGTCTGGACACCATGCTCGAACGCGCCGCAGCCGAGCAATCCTCCGGCCTGTCACGCAAGGTCGAAACCTTTTCCCAGTTACTGGGCCCTGCCGTGGTGCTGGTGATGGGCGCAGTCGTATTGTTCATCGTGCTGGCAATCCTCTTGCCGGTGTTCGAAATGAATCAGCTGATCAAGTAGGAGACAGGCAACATGCAAGCTCGCAAGCGCAACACCGGCTTCACCCTGATCGAGATCCTCGTGGTGGTTTCGATCCTCGCCATCCTCGGCGCCCTGATCGTGCCGAAGATCATGGATCGACCCAGCGAAGCCAAGGTCGTCGCCGCCAAGCAGGACATCAACTCCATCGTGGCCGCGATGAAGCTCTACAAGCTCGACAACGGCCGCTATCCCACCCAGGGCCAGGGCCTCCAGGCGCTGGTCAGCAAGCCCAGTGGCGATCAGGTACCCACCAACTGGAAAAGCGGCGGCTATCTGGAGCGCCTGCCCAAGGATCCTTGGGGCAATGACTACCTGTACCTGAACCCGGGCCTCAAGGGTGATATCGACGTGATGAGCTACGGTGCCGACGGTCAATCAGGCGGTGAAGGCTTCGACGCCGACATCAGCAACGCCACACCCTGATTCCACGCAGCACCATGCGCCGCCCGGCCACAGGCTTTACCCTGCTCGAGTTGCTGGCCGTAATGGCCCTCGTGCTCATCGTGTTGGGCATTGCTGTGGTGCGTCTGGATGATTCGGGCGAGCGCATCACTCGCGGCCAGGCTGAAGAGCTGAGTATTCGCCTTGAAGCGGCACGCGATGAAGCCGTCTACAGCGCCCGCCCAGTGGCTTTTTCGAGTGATGGCGCAGGCTATCAGTTCTGGCTCGGCGACAGCGGGCGCAAGCAGTGGATGGCCATGCCGGCCACCAGCGATCTGCGCCCGCAAGCCCTGCGCGGTGACGTGCACATCCTGAAGCAGCGGGTCAATGGACGCGAAAGTCCGCTCGGCGAGCGCCTGGTGTTTGCTGCAGACGGCCTCTCCGAACCCTTCAGCCTGACCCTCGAGGGCGGCCAGGCCCGGGTGCAGGTGATTGCCGATGCGCTCGGCCGCATCACAGTGGAAACGGTGCCCGACGATGCGCCCTGAGATCAGCTTGCGCCCCACCGGGGGCTTCACCCTGCTTGAGGTGGTGATTGCCCTGGCCATCATCAGCATTGCGCTGGCCGCCGCCATACGGGCCAGCAGCTTCGGAGCTGAACGTGCCTGGGATCTGCAGCAACGCACGCTGGCCGGCTGGGTTGCCAGCAATGTGACGAATGAAGTCTTCGCCACCCGCAGCTTCCCCGAAATGGGTGCCGAAGAGGGCAAGGCCAGCCAGGGCAGGCATGAATTCATCTGGCGCCGCGAGATCGGCCCCACCCCGAACCTGAGCTTCCGGCGCATGGAAGTGAAGGTTTTTTCGGTTTCGAAGCCCGAGGACGTGATGGCCCGCCAGATCAGCTACGTCGCCCGGGTAGGCAACTGAGCCATGCGCAACCGCGGTTTTACGCTTATCGAAGTCATGGTCGCGCTGGCCGTATTCGCCATCGTGAGCCTGCTCGCCTGGCGCGGGCTGGATCTGATGACCACCTCGAAAGCCCGCCTGGATGCTGAAATGCGCGGCTGGCGCGAGCTGGAAATGGTGTTCGAGCGCCTCAACATGGATCTCACCCAGATCGCGCCACGCAGCTGGACCGACACCGATGGGCGGGTTCGCTCGCCGGTGCAGGGCCAGATGTCGGACTCCGGCGAATCCTGTCAGCTCGATCTGCTGCGCTTCGGCGCCGACCAGGAACCAATCCATGCCCGCTATCGCCTCACCAAGGGTCGCCTGGAGTTGGAGTTCCCCGTCTTCGCCTATTCCGCGGCAGCCTCCCAGCCGGCCGCCAGCGAGCAGAAGCCTAATCTGCTGCTCGAAGGCGTGAGCGCCTGTTCGCTGGAGTTCATCGATCGCAGCAATGCCAGCCACAAGAAATGGCCGACCGAAGACCTCGCCGACATGACCCGTCCACGGGGCCTGCGCCTGCACCTCACCCTTGAAGGGCGCGGCGAGTTTGCCCGTACCTACTACCTGCCATGAACGCCGGCCGCCCTGCTCCGCCCGCCCAGCGCGGTGTCGCGCTGATCGTCTCGCTGCTGGTGGTGGCCATCGTCGCCGCAATGGCCTTGCTGTTCACCGCACGCCAGCAACTGTGGATGCGCCAGATCGAGAATCGAAACAATTTCAGCATGGCGCAGGGTGTCGCCATTGCCGCCATCAACATGACGCGTCTGACGCTACGCGACGACGCACGCAACAATCAGGTCGACCACCTGCTCGAGCCATGGACCATCCCGATCCCGCCGGTGGCCGTGGAAGAAGGCCGGGTTGGCGGGCGGATTGCCGAGATGCAGGGCAAGCTCAATCTCAGCAATCTGCTACCCGCCGCCAATACGGCGGTGAAAGAAGACGACCCAAAGCTGCAGCGCGCCGCCAGCGCCCTCAGCGTGAGCACGCGTGATCTGGCCAGCTTGCTGACCCAGTTCGTCGCCCTGCGCAAACGCGAACCCAACAGCACCCCTGAACTCAGCGAATTGCTGCGCCTCGCAGCGCTCTCGGCCGACAAGGCCGAAACGCTCAAAACCCGTCTGGTGATCCTGCCGGAGAAAACGCCGGTAAATGTGAACTTCGCCAGTGCCGAGGCGCTCCAGGCCAGTATCGAAGGCCTGAGCTCGGGAGACGCCTCCAGCCTCGTCGCCCGCCGCACTGGCAACCCCTACCTGAGTATCGAAGACTTCACCAAGGCCCTGCCGGAGAGCCTGCGCAGCAAGCTCGACCGCCAGGTCGTGGACGTTCAGAGCCGCTATTTCATGATCTATATCGATGCCTGGTTCAACGAGATGCACATGGGCTTTGAAGCCCTCGTCCAGCGCAACGGCAAGGACACGCCCAGCATGCTGTGGATGCGACGCAGCAGTCTGAGCCAGTCCTGAAGACTTTGTGACCGAACCCATATCCTTGCAGCCCGGAAAACGCTAAATTTTCGCCGTGAATATCAGACTCCCTTTCCGACTCCATCGGCCCGCCTTGCGCTGGCGCCCCGACGCCCGCTTCCTCCAGCGCGCGCTCATGGCCCTGACCTTCCTGCTCTTGAGCTGGGCGCTCTCCAGCCTGCTGGCGACCCTGCTCGGCTGGCGCAGCAATGAACCCGCCCTGAGTCTCGCAGCGCCTCCCACGGAAGACGGTGCCAGCGGCCGTCGCGCCCTGCTGCGCTGGTTCGAGCAAGCCCAGGAGGCCGCCCCGGTCAGCCCGCTGGCCAGTCTGCAACTGATCGCCGTCATCGCCGGGCACAACGGCGTGGCCCTGATCGGTGGCATCGAGGCCAGTCCGGTCGCCGTGCAAGCCGGCAAAGAAGCCAGGCCGGGCCTGCGCCTGGTCGAAGTACAGGCCGATCGCGCCATCTTCGAGCAAGCAGGCGTGCGCAACGAACTGTCCTTCCCGCCCGGCGCCACCGCCACGGTCGGCAATCTGCTCAGCCCGGCCCCGGCAGCGCCGCCTGCCGTAGTGCCGGTGAAGCCCGCAGCCAAACCCAGCCCGGCCACCAGCGTGTCGCGTGGGCGCCTCGCCTCGATCGCCCAGAGCGGCAATCTCGGCGCCTGGGACAAGGGACTTGCAGCCTTCCCCGATGGCGGCATCCGCATCACCGCCGCGGCCGAACAGCCCCTCGCTCAGATCCTTAATCTGCGCGATGGCGACATCATTCGTCAGATCAACGAGCGCGAGATCGGGCAGCTTGCCGACATCTCCCTCGTCTATCACTACTTCAGCCAGACCCAGGACGTCGATCTGCAGATCCTGCGGGACGGCAAGCCCGTGCATCTCCAGTACAAGATCCAGCCATGAAAATCAAAACCATCGCCGCCGCCACCCTGCTGTGTTTTGCCTTGTCGGCCCATGCGGCAGACGAGCGGGTGACGCTCAACTTCGTGAACTCCGATCTGGAAGCCACGCTCAAGGCCGTCACCGTCATCACCGGCAAGAGCTTCGTGATTGATCCCAAGCTCAAGGGCACGGTGAATATCGTTTCCAACCAGCCGGTGGATCGAAATCTGGTGCTGCCTATCGTGCAGAGCGCGCTGCGCCAGCAGGGCATCACCCTGATCGACAACGGCACGGTAGTGAAGGTGCTCGCCGAGGGGGATGCCAAGCAGCACGGCAGCCAGATCGTCGGCAAGGGCGCGATCCCGACGGGGGACCGCTTTGTGACCCAGGTCTATCCGCTACGTTACGAATCGGCCACCCAGCTCGCCCAGGTGCTGCGCCCGATGCTTGGCAACAACAGCGTAATCGCCGCCTACCAGGCCGGCAACGTGCTGGTGATCAACGACTACGCCGAAAATCTCTCGCGCATCAATCGTTTGCTGGAGCACCTAGATCAGCCCTCGGGCACCAACGTATTCCAGATCCCGGTCAAGCACGCTTCGGTGCAGGACGTAGCCCAGAACCTCGCTCGCCTGATGCCGGAAGTGGTGCTGCAAGGCACCGCAGCACCGGTGCCAGTGCCCGATGGGGTCAAGCGCGTGATGCTGATTACCGACACGCGCAGCAGCCAACTCATCGTGCGTAGCGACAGCTCTGCCCACACCGAGCAGCTCAAGCGCATCGTGGAGATGCTCGACCAGCCGGGCGCCACCGGCAGCAGCATGAACGTGATCTACCTGCGCAATGCCGAAGCCACGCGCCTGGCCACCACCCTGCGCGGCATCCTGACCGGGCAGGACAGCGGCGGCACCAACTCCAGTCTCTCCGGCGGCGGCTCCTCGGGCAGCAGTGGCAGCAGCACAGGCAGCAGCGCCTCGACCACCGCCGCGTCTTCAGGCGTGCAAAGCGGCCAGAGCACCGGCAACACGGCCACCTCGGTCAAGATCGACGGTGTGAACGTGATGATCCAGGCCGACGCGGTCACCAACTCCCTGATCATTACCGCACCGGACAAGATCTACCGCGACATTCGCGCCATCATCGAGAAGCTCGATGTGCGCCGCGCCCAGGTTTACGTCGAAGCCATGATTGCCGAGGTGAATGTTTCCAAGACCGGCGAATTCGGCTTCCAGTGGATGGTCGCCGGCGGCAATAACAACCTGACCGGGGGGCTGATCTCCTCGATCTCGGGGGGTGCCAACAGCATTGCAACCATCGCCAATGGCCTCATTGCCGGCAGTGCCACCGTTCCGGAAGGCGTCAACATCGGCGTGTTCAACGGCGACCCAACCAACGGTACCGCCACCCTGGGCCTGCTGGCCACTGCGATCCAGAAGTCAGGCGACGGCAATGTGCTCTCCACGCCGAACCTGCAGACCCTGGACAACGAAGAAGCGCGCATCGTGGTCGGCCAAAACATCCCGATCATCACCGGCACCCAATCCTCCACCGGCTCCAACCAGAACCCCTTCACCACCGTGGAGCGGCGTGACATCGGTATCAAGCTCAAGATCAAACCGCAGATCTCCGAAGCCGGCGCAATTACCCTGAACGTGGCTCAGGAAGTCTCCAGCATCGATACATCGGTGAATACCAGCGGCACCGGCATTGCCACCAAGGTGCGCACCATCGAGACCAAGGTGCTCGTCGATGATGGCCAGATCGTCGTACTCGGCGGTCTGATCGATGACCGTCAGTCCACCACGGACAACGGCATCCCGATCCTCATGGACATTCCCTACCTGGGCAATCTGTTCCGCTACCGCACCCGCGAGCGCCAGAAGGTCAACCTGATGGTCTTCCTGCGTCCGGTGATCCTGCGTGACAGCACAGCCAACAACAACCTTGCCAACGAACGCTACGCCTATCTGCGCGCGCGCCAGGCTGAGTACAGCCCGGAAAGCAGCTGGGTACTGCCGAATTTCCCGAACACCCAGTTGCCGGAGCGCGACAGCCTCGTCAAGGGCAAAGGGCTCGATCCGGACCGCACAGTGCCGGCCACAAACATTCCGGCCCCCGCCAGCGAAGCACTCCAGGCAGCCCCCAGCGCTCCCGCCGAGGCGCCGAAAGCACCATGAGCGAGCGCCTGATCAGTTTTGCCCATGCCCGCGAATACGGGCTGTTTGATGGCGACCCGAATGAGGATGGCCAGTTACCGGTGTGCTTCCGCGAAGGCGGCGACTTCGGCATGCTAGCCGAACTGCAGCGTGTCGCGGGGCGCCCGCTAGCGCTCGAAGTGCTCCCGGTGGAACGCTTCCAGCAACGCCTGAGTGAAGCTTTCAATCAGGGCGGCACACGGGCCTCGCGCATGGTGGAAGACATCGCCGACTCGGTCGATCTCTCCAGCCTGCTCGAGGAAATGCCCGAGACTCAGGATCTGCTTGAAGCCGAGGAGAATGCCCCAGTCATCCGACTGATCAATGCCTTGCTCACCGAGGCCCTACGCGAAGGCGCCTCCGATATCCACTTCGAGCTCTTCGAGTCCCGCGCCACGGTGCGTTTTCGTATCGACGGCGCATTACGCGACGTGATCGAACCGCAGCGCGGCCTGCATGCGGCCATCGTGTCGCGGATCAAGATCATGGGCGGGCTGGACATCGCCGAGAAGCGCCTGCCTCAGGATGGTCGCATCACCCTGCGCCTGGCCGGCCGGCCGGTGGATGTGCGAGTGTCGACACTACCCACCGCCCACGGTGAACGCGTAGTGCTGCGCCTGCTCGACAAATCCGCCAACCGGCTGGATCTGGACAGCCTGGGCATGCCGCCGCAAACGCTCACCCGCCTGCAGGGCCTGCTTGCCCAACCGCACGGCATCCTGCTGGTCACCGGCCCCACCGGCTCGGGCAAGACCACCACCCTGTACGCGGCACTGGCGCAGATGGATGCGCGCGAGCTGAACATCATGACAGTCGAAGATCCGATCGAGTACGAGCTCGACGGCATCGGTCAGACCCAGATCAACTCGCGCATCGAGATGAGCTTCGCGCGTGCGCTGCGGGCCATCCTGCGGCAGGATCCGGACGTGATCCTGATTGGCGAAATCCGCGATCTAGAAACCGCCCAGATCGCCGTGCAGGCCTCGCTCACCGGCCACCTGGTACTGGCCACCCTGCACACCAACGACGCGCCAAGCGCCATGACCCGTCTGGTAGACATGGGCGTCGAACCCTTCCTGCTGGCCTCATCCAGTATCGGGGTGCTCGCACAACGCCTCGTCCGCCGTCTATGTCCGGCTTGTCGGGTAGCCTACGAGCCTGATGCCGCCGAGCAAAAGCTTCTCGGCATCGGCCCCGAGCACCTTATCTACCGTGCCTGTGGCTGTGAGGCGTGTGCCCAGACTGGCTACAAGGGTCGCGGCGGCATCTATGAGCTGATGGTTTTCGACGAGAACACGCGCAGCCTGATTCACGATGGTGCCAATGAGCAAACCCTGCGCACCCACTCTGCCTCGCATGGCATGCAGAGCCTGCGTGAAGACGGCTTTGCAAGAGTCCGCGCAGGCTACACCGCGGTGGACGAGATCCTGCGCGTCACCCGCAGTGAGTCTGGCGACTGAAAAGCTGCACGCCCCGCCCCAAAGCCGGCTCATGCCGGCTTTTTTCTTGCCTGCTGCTCAGGGCTCAGAGGCGTGACACCGAACATCAAATCGCCATCCCCCAGACGAAAAAAAGCCACCCGAAGGTGGCTTTCTGTTTGCCGAATACAGCGCGAATCAGGAGCCGGACAGCTGGATACCGGCAGCAGCGGCATCATAGCGGTGACGATTCACGATACGCTTGTCGCGCGGGTGGGTACCCGGCACGGCGGAGATCAACGCCTTGGTGTAGGGGTGATCCGGGTTCGAGCAGATCTTCTCTGCCGGACCATGCTCCACCACCTGTCCCTTGTACATCACGGCCACGCGGTCGCAGAAGTAACGGATCACGCCGATATCGTGCGAGACCAAGATGAACGAGAGGTTCAGCGTGTCTTGCAGATCCAGCAGCAGATCCAGCACTTGCGAGCGCAGGGTCACGTCCAGCGCCGAGGTTGCTTCGTCGGCGATGATCAGACGCGGGCTCAGGGCCAATGCGCGGGCGATACCGATACGCTGACGCTGACCACCCGAGAAGGCGTGCGGGTAACGTTCCATCGCGCCGGCCGGCATGCCGACCATGGCCAGCAGCTCTTCGGTACGCTTGCGCAGCGCTTCACCCGTATGGGTGCCGGCCACCAACAGCGGCTCACCAACGATCTGACCGATCGTCATGCGGGGGTTCAGCGAAGCGAACGGATCCTGGAACACCATGCGGATTTCACGGTGGACCTGGCGCAGCTCATGCGTACCAGCCTTGGCCAGATCGGCGATGCGACCATCAGCCATGCGGAACAGCACTTCACCGCCCGAGCAGGACAGCACGCGGATCACGCAGTTGCCCAGGGTGGTCTTGCCGGAGCCGGATTCGCCCACGATACCCAGATTCTCGCCTTCGAACACGTCCAGCGAGACGTTGTCCAGAGCCTTGAACGGGGGGTTCGGCTTGCCCATGAAGTTCGAACGGGCCGGGTAAATCTTCGACACGTTGCGGATTTCCATCAGCTTCTTGTCCGTCACACGCGAACCGCGAGCGGCACGGGCCGACGTTTCCAGCTTGCGCACGGAGTCGATCAGGGCCAGCGTGTAGGGGTGCTTGGCTTCGTAGAAGATCTCTTCAGCGGAACCGAACTCCAGCATCTTGCCGTTCTGCATCACGCCGATTTCGTCAGCGATCTCAGCCACCACGCCCATATCGTGCGTGATGAACAGCACGGCCATGCCGTAGGAGGTCTGCAGTTCCTTGATCAGCGCCAGGATTTCGGCCTGGGTGGTCACATCCAGAGCGGTGGTCGGCTCATCAGCGATCAGGATCTTCGGGTTGCAGGCCAGCGACATGGCGATCATGGCGCGCTGACGCATACCGCCCGAGTACTCGAAGGTGTACTTGTCGATGGCAACCTGCGGGTTAGGAATCTCCACGCGGCGCAGCAGTTCGATGGCACGGGTGCGAGCTTCGGCCATGTCAACGTTCTGGTGCAGCAGGATGGTTTCGCAGATCTGGTTGCCGATGGTGTGGATCGGCGACAGCGAGGTCATCGGCTCCTGGAAGATCATGGAGATTTCATGACCCCGGATTGAGCGGATTTCCTTGCCACGCTCGTGCAGCTGAGCGAGATCGACCCCCTTCGGATCCTTGCCGTAGTACATCATCGAACCACCCTGGATCTTGCCGGGAGGGTCAACAATCTGAAGGATGGAGCGCGCCGTCACCGACTTGCCCGAACCCGATTCGCCCACGATACACAGCGTCTTGCCGCGCATCATCTTGAAGCTGATGTCATCAACGGCCTTCACAGCCTTCTCGCCCGTACCGAAGTAGGTGCGGAGGTTGCGAACGTCGAGAATGATGTCGCTAGTTTGGTTTGCAGTATTCACGTTATCAACCGATCCTGGAATTAATGCGAGTACGGGTCAGCAGCATCACGCAGACCGTCACCGAAGAAGTTCATGGCCAGCACGGCGAGCACGGTTGCCACGCCAGGCAGGAACAGCCAGGGAGCAGCCGAGATCACGCTGATCTTCTGTGCGTCCTTGAGCAGCACGCCCCAGGAGATTGCCGGCGGTTGCAGACCGAGGCCCAAGAAGGACAGGGTCGTTTCAGCCAGAATCATCGACGGAATGGCCAGCGTCACTGCAGCAATCACGTGGGAAGCCATCGACGGCAGCATGTGACGGAAGATCACACGGCCTTCGGAACAGCCGTCCAGCTTGGCAGCGATCACGAACACTTCACCGCGCATGGCGAGGAACTTGCCGCGCACAACCCGTGCGAGGTGGGTCCAGCCGATCAGCGAGATAATGACCGTCACCGAGATGTAGACCAAGTGCGGAGGCCAGTTTTTAGGCATGGCAGCAGCCATCGCCAGCCAGATCGGAATGGTCGGTAGCGACAGGATGAATTCCACCACGCGCTGAATGAACCAGTCGATCTTGCCACCGTAGTAACCCGAGATACCACCGAGCACGATACCCAGCACGGTCGACAGGATCACACCGATCAGACCCATGGAGAGCGTGAAACGCGCACCGTAGATCACACGCGAGAACATGTCGCGGCCCAGGCGGTCCGAACCGAACAGGAAGACTTTCTCGCCTGCTTCAGCCGGGCCGAAGAGGTGGAGGTTGGTCGGCACCAGACCCAGCATCTTGTACTCGAAACCGGGCACGAAGAAGCGGAGGTAGGTCCGCTCATCCGTGTCGACATAAGTCGGCTTCAGGGTTTCCGGATCGCGGGTCAGCTTGAACTTGGTCACGTAAGGCTTGAAACCATCGAACTTGACCATCTGCGGCGGCTGATAAACCGTACGCGAGCTGGGATCTTCCGGGTCGAAGGGCGACAGGAACTCTGCGAACACCGCCACGACGTACAGGAAGGCCACGAACATCATGCTCCAGTAAGCCACTTTGTGCTTCTTGAAGCGGGCCCACATCAGCTCCCACTGCGAGGCGTATTCGATACCGCCACGCAGGTTGGCCATATTGACCGTTGCGGCCGCCGGTTCCGCCGCGGCGGCAGCGGCCACGGTCGTTGCTTGTTTGTTTTCTGCGCTCATTGTTCCAACCTAATACGCGGATCGAGGATGACGAGAAGGATGTCGGAAATCAGGGTGCCGACCACGGTCAGCGCACATACCACCAGCAGAATCGTGCCGGAGAGATAGATATCCTGAGACATCAGGGATTGGAACAGCATCGGGCCAACGGTTTGAAGGTTCAGCACGATGGAGGTGATCACAGCGCCCGACACCAGGCTCGGCAAGATCCAGCCGATCGAGGACACGAAGGGGTTCAGGGCGATGCGCACCGGGTACTTCAGCAACAGCTTGGTTTCGGACAGGCCCTTGGAACGGGCGGTCACGACGTAGGGCATGTACAGTTGGTCGATCAGGTTGGCGCGCAGAATACGGATCAAACCAGCGGCCGATGCTGCACCCATGATGATCATCGGGATGATCAGATGCTTGCCAAGGTCAGCCACACGAGCCAGGGACCACGGGGCGTTCTGGAATTCGCTGGAGAACAGGCCGGTTACGTCCATACCGTAATACTTCTGGGCAACGAACATCATCACCAGGGCCAGCAGGAAGTTGGGCACTGCCAGGCCGATGAAACCCACGAAGGTGAAAACATAGTCGCCAATCGAGTAACGCTTGACGGCGGAATAGATGCCGATCGGCAGGGACAGGGCCCAGGTGAACAGCATTGCGGAAAGGGACAGGATGAGGGTCAAGCCAATACGCTCGCCAACCAGATCCTTAACAGGGGATTGCCATTCGAAGGAATAGCCGAAATCACCCGTCACAACACCCGTGATCCAGTGGAAATACTGGACGATCATCGGTTGATCAAGACCAAAGCGATGACGCAATTCAGCCATCTGGTCCGGAGAAAGGGTTTCGCCAGAGGAGGCCACCATGGCGGCATAACTGTCGACGAAGTCGCCCGGAGGCGCCTGAATCAGGAGGAATACCGTCAGCGACACCATGAACATGAATGGAATCGCCGAGAGCATGCGTTTGAATATGTAGTTAAGCACGGCTTGACTCTCTAAGAAGACCTCGGGAAAGGGGGGCTCAGGGGCCGGAGCCCCCGAGCTTTTACAACAGGATTACTTGTTGAACGACCAGGTCGCCGGCAGGGTCGGAGCCGGGTTCGGCCAGGTCCAGCCGTCAGGCATGGCTACCGGAACGTTCGACAGCTTGGCGCTGCGAACACCCGCGTTGGGAGCCGGAGCCACGGTACCGATGACTTCGAACTCGTTGGCAGCTTCTTCAAGGATCTGCTTGAAGAGGCCATCTGCTTCAGCCATGGTCTTGGCGCCTTGCCACTTTTCGTACAGGTCCAGGCGCTTCTGCATGCTGGCGGAAGGCTTTTCACCCTGCTTGCCATCAGTCAGATAGTACTTGGTCCATTGCAGGCTCATACGCGACTCTTGCGGATGAATAGCCAGCCACGGGCGCGGGTTGAAGGTCGGATCCAGACCGCCCGAGAACACATCCATCGAGATGTCGTACTGGTTGGTGTTGGCACGATCGTAGAACAGCGAGCGCTCGGACGAGTTGATCACCAGCTCGATGCCCACCTTCGAGAAGTGCTTGCGCAACAGCTCGGCGGTTTCCATCAGGGAGGCGTTCGAGATCATGACGATCATGCCCATCGACACGCGGCCACCGTCAGGATACGTACGGAAACCGTCAGCGCCCTTCTTGAGGCCCAGCTTGTCGAGCAGCTCTTCCGACTTCTTCAGATCCAGATTCAGATACTGAGTAGCCAGCTTCTCGTTGTAGAACTTCGAAGCCTTCTGCGGGCCGGACTGCCAGGGGTGAGCCTGACCCAGATACACGATGTCATTGATTTCCTTGCGGTCAATGGCGTGCGACAGGGCAATGCGGAAGTCCTTGTTGCGGATCAGCTTCTGCAGCTTGGCGTTGGTGGTCGAGTGGTTCAGCCACAGACCGCCCTGGTTGGCGTTGATACCCGCGCCGGAAACCAGCTTGTAGCCGCCCTTGGCTGCGTTCTCGGCCAGCACCGGACGGTTCTGGATCGAGGAGATGTGACGCATCTGGAAGTCCAGCTGGCCGTTAATGGCTGCCAGCAGGATGGTTTCCACTTCAGAGATCACTTGGAACTGAACGCGATCGATATAGGGCAGCTGATTGCCCTTGTCATCCACCTGCCAGAAGTAGGGGTTACGCTCCAGCACAACCTTGGTGGCCGAACCCGAGTACGGATCCTTGATGACCCACGGATCCATCACCGGACGAGCCGGATTGCTCCAGCGCGACGGGATTTCCAGGTCGCCACAGTACTTGCGCAGCAGACCAGCCCAATCCTTCAGGTTTTCAGCCTTGGCCTGGTCGGCCACCTTGGCGTTGTACTTCGGGTGGAACTGGCTGCAGTACTTCTTCTGATACATCGTCGGGTACTGAGCAACCGGAGTTGCCAGCTTCTCGAGGAAGGGCAGATAGGACTTGGCAAACTTGAAGACGACGGTGAAATCGTCGGTCTTGGTCACTTGCACACCCACACCACCCGGCTGGAAGTCGGCCGGCAGTGCGTTCAGGAATTCCTTGTTGGCCAGCACATCGTTCATGGAGAACAGGATGTCGTCGGCGGTGAAGGGCGTACCGTCAGACCACTTGGTGCCCTTGCGCAGCTTGAAGGTATACACGGTAGCGTCAGCATTGACGTCCCAGCTCTCAGCCAGGTTCGGCACAACCTTGTTGAAACCGGTAGATTCCCAGCGCACCAGCGACTGGTTACCGATCAGCTTCACGATATTGTTGTGGTCGTTGTTGGCGCGCATGGCGGTACGCAGAACACCGCCATACTGGCCCGTACGCTCCAGAGGCTTAACAACCTCGGGCTTCTCGGGCAGGCGCTGATCGACAGGCGGCAACGCCTTGTTGTTCGCCAGCATCGGGGCCTGTTGGTAGGCCATTGCCAGCGAAGGTACGGCGACTACGGCGACCGCTGCAACGGCAACCGCGATACGAGAGGGAATAAACCTCATCACGTCCTCCTAGTTGAAATTACCGGTTAGAGAGAGTCTGTGCAGCACCCGGACACACTGCGCGCGCCTAGTATAAGCACAAACCCCAATTAATCCTACCATCAAGACTTTTTATCCACAGGGCAAAAAAAAACCACGACGCTGCTGCTGCCCCGCATCGCATATTCCCGATGCTGCATCGTCATGACCCGCCCTTTCTGGACCCCTGCGACGGATGAACCTTAGCCCCGCAGAACCGCCCTGAACTTGTGCAAAGTCAATTTTGCCACGATTTCTTCAGGGTTTACCCTAGACCACAGCAAATATGTCACAGTGCCGCGCAATGCCGCACTGCAGCAAGCTTTTCGGGCAAGCAACCCTCCGTCAGAGAGCGCGTTTCTCAAGCCCTTTCACCCCGCGCCGATATGAGAGGGGAAGCCCCCCTGCTTGCGCCATCCCCCCCCATGAACATCGCCATCGTTGAAGACACGCCGGTCAATCTAGTGGTGATGCAGAGCCTCATCAAAAGGCTGGGCGACCACGACTGTCTCGTGTTTTCTGACCCAGAGCTTGGCCTTGCCTGGTGTCTTGATAACGCCCCGGATCTGATCATCGTCGACTACATGATGCCGCGCCTGGATGGCCTTGAGTTCGTACGCCGCTGCCGGGCCACACCGGCCTTGCGCGATCGTCCGATCCTGATGGTGACTGCCGCTGCCGAGAAGGAAGTGCGCTATGCCGCACTCGAAGCCGGTGCCACCGACTTTCTCACTAAACCAATCGACCGCAACGAATTCAATCCGCGCGTGCGCAACATGCTGCAATTACGGGCCAGCATGGCCGCCACCAGCCTGCGCGCCGACGAACTATCGATCGCCGTGCGGCGTGCCACCGAGGAAATCCACCTGCGCGAGCGCGAAACCGTCATGCGCCTGGCGCGTGCGGCCGAATTCCGCGACCCGGAAACCGGCTCGCACATCCTGCGCATGGCGCACTACTCGGCGATCATCGGTTACCAACTGGGTATGCCTGAAGAGTTCGTTGACCAACTCCTGTCAGCGGCTCCGATGCACGATGTGGGCAAGCTGGGCACGCCGGACCACATCTTGCTGAAACCCGGAAAACTCAGCTCGGAGGAAATGGAAATCATGCGCCAGCATGCGCTGATCGGTTACGAGATCCTTAAGAACTCCAGCTCCCCCGTACTGCAGATGGCCGCCGAGATTGCCCTGAACCACCATGAGAAGTACGACGGCAGCGGCTATCCACAGGGTAAAGCAGGAGAGGAAATCCCGATCGTCGGGCGGATCGTGGCGGTGGCAGATGTCTTTGACGCCCTCACTTCGGAACGTCCCTATAAGCCGGCATGGGATCTGGAGCACGCCCGCGCCCATCTAGAAGCCGGCCGCGGCAACCATTTCGACCCTCGCTGTGTAGATCTCTTTCTGGCTAGCTGGAACGAAATCATCGAGATTCACAACATTTACCAGGACTGACCCGCATGCCCACCACGCCCCCCCCTCCCCCGATCAATCGCCACTGGGTACTTGAACAGATCGGCGACGACGAAGATCTGCTGCGCGAGATCGCCGCCGTATTCATGCTTGATTCACCGGACCTGCGCCAAAGGCTGGCAGACTGCCTCAGCAGCGGCGACGCCGCAGCGCTCCACGCAACGGCTCACTGCGCCAAGAGCGCAGTCGGCAACTTCGGATCGCCGCTCGCCGTAGCCGCTGCGGTGGCGCTTGAAGAGGCGGCTAAAACCGGCGACACTGCGGCCTTGCCCGCACTGACAACCCAGCTTTGTTCGGCCTTGCTGAGCGTGGAAGAGGCCTTGCAGCGGGAGGTTCTGAACCCATAGTTTCCCCCGATGAAACCAGCCCTTGCCCAGCCGCTGCTGCTCGTTCTGCTCGCCCTCGCTTCCCCCGCGCGCGCCGATGTGTACGGCTTCATCGATGAGCGCGGTGTACACAATTACTCGGACATCCCCTCAGACCCGCGCGCGCGCCTGCTCTGGCGTGATCTCAACGGCCCGAAGGCCATCGGAATCCCCTCCAGCGCAGGCCTGATGAAAAGCCTGCCGGCGGAGCTGGTGCGACATATCGAGGCTGCGGCCAGTGCCCATGCCATTGATGCCGTCCTGCTCAAAGCCGTCGTCGCCGTCGAAAGCCACGCCAATCCGAAAGCCCGCTCCCCCAAAGGCGCGATGGGCTTGACCCAGCTGATGCCGGCCACCGCCGCCCGTTACGGCGTACGTAATGCTTACGACGCGCGCCAGAATCTTGATGGTGGCGCGCGCTACCTGCGCGATCTGCTCAAGCTCTTCAACAACGACGTGAAGCTGGTGCTGGCCGCCTTCAACGCCGGGGAAAACGCCGTCATCCGCTACGGCCACAGCATCCCTCCCTACGCCGAAACAAAACGCTACGTTCCAACCGTGCTGGAACAGATGGCCATCTTCAGGCGCCAAGCCCGCTCCTGAATACCTGCCGTCGCAAAGCAGTAAAGCGGCGCAATGACGGCCCGCCCCCAGCAGCCAGGGATTTTCATCTTCACCGGACGATGATCCGGCTCATAAGGGAGCCCGGAGCCAGGTCTGGCCCCCTTGTGCGCCGGGCGCTGCGACCGGGCAAACCCTAGTTCAAATCCATCACGTATCTGCCGCTTAATGCCAGGGTGTGCCCTCGACGGCACACCGGCCCCATAACAGATACAGAGAGACCATCATGCCCGTCATCCAGATTGCCCGTCGCATGGCTGGGCTGCTGGCGCTTGTCGCCATCAGCGCCCACGCCCAGGTTGATTCCATCAAGATCATGGCCCCCGCCAATCCCGGAGGCGGCTTCGACACCATTGCCCGCACCCTCGGCGACGCCTTGAAGGCTTCCGGCCAAGCCAAATCGGTGGCGGTTGAAAACAAGGCCGGAGCGGGTGGCGCGATCGGCCTCGCCCAGTTCATCAATACCGAAAAAGGCAGCGGCCACTCCTTGATCGTGGCTGGTGCCGTGACTGCAGCATCAGTGGAAGCCAACAAATCGCCGGTCAATCTCTCGATGGTCACACCGATCGCTCGCCTGATGGGCGAATACAACGTGATCGTGGTGCCGGCGGCCTCACCCTTCAAAAGCATGAAGGATCTGGCTGCAGCCATGAAGGCCAATCCCGGCGCGGTGGCAATCGGCGGCGGCTCGGCCGGCAGCGTCGATCATGTGATGGTGGCGCTGATCGGTGAAAAGCTCGGGGTCAGCGCCGACAGGGTCAATTACGTCGCCTTTGCCGGCGGTGGTGAGGGCAAGGCGGCCATCCTCGGCGGTCAGCTGGCCGCCTATGTCAGTGGCTACGGTGAGCTGGTGGATCTGATCAAGGCCGGCAAGCTGCGCGCCATCGGCCTCTCGGCGGAAACCAAGCAAGCGGACATCGAGGTGCCGACCTTCAAGGAGCAGGGCATCGACGTGGTGATGTACAACTGGCGCGGCGTGTTTGCCCCCGCCGGCATCAGCGAGGCACAGAAAAAAGCGCTGGTCACAATGGTCGAGGCCGCGCTGAAGGACCCGGCCTGGAAGAGCAAGGCCGACAAACTGGAATGGCTGGACCTGTATCAACCGGCTGAGCCCTTCAAGGCTTTCGTCGAATCGGAATCGAAGCGCCTCAAAACCGTCATCGGTGGCCTCAAGCTGAACTGATCTCGACCGCCCAGGGCTGGCCCGCCCCTCCCGGGCGGCAGCCCTGCTCCACCGGAGGTTTTTCCATGACCCACTGGCCCGGCCGCCATCAGGCCTACCTTGCCATTGGCGTGATCGTGCTCGGTCTCGCCATGGCCCTGCAGATCACCCAGATGCCCACTGGCGGCGGCTACGCCAGAGTCGGGCCAAACTTTTTCCCGGGCCTCATCGCGGCGGGGCTGATCATTGCTGGCGGCGCTTTGCTGCTCAAATCCACCCGCTCGTTGGGCCATTCCAGTCCGGCGGATGAAACCGGCGACGAAGGCGTACCGCCCGTACCGGAAGCAGAGTGGCGCGGCTTTGCCCTGGTTTCCGGCACCGTACTCGCCCACCTGGCCTTGATCGGCCTGATTGGCTTCACCCTCTCGGCCTGGCTACTGTGCTACGGCATCTGCCGGGCACTGGACACGCCGCGCCGCACGCTTGATCTGATTCTCTCGCTGGGCTTGGCTCTCGGCCTGTTCCATACCTTTCGCGCCCTGGGCGTCAACCTGCCTGCCTTCATCCCGGGAGTGCTGTAAATATGGAATCCCTGAACGCGCTGTTTTCGGTCGGATTCGCTACCGCCCTGAGCCTGAGTAACCTGCTCTGGGCACTTCTTGGTTGCAGCCTGGGCACCGCCATCGGGGTCTTGCCCGGCATCGGCCCGGCTGCCACGGTGGCCCTGCTGCTGCCGCTAACCGCCGGAGTCGAGCCCACCGGGGCGCTGATCATGCTTGCCGGCGTGTACTACGGCGCCATGTTTGGTGGCTCGACCACCTCCATCCTGCTCAACACCCCGGGCGAAGCCGGCAGCATCATCAGTGCATTGGAAGGCAACAAGATGGCCCACGCCGGGCGCGGCGGGGCGGCATTATCCACCGCCGCCATCGGCTCCTTCGTGGCCGGTACCATCGCCACCGTGCTGCTGACCCTGCTCGCGCCGGTCGTGGCCGATCTCGCCCTCAAGCTGGGGCCAGCCGAAAATTTCGCGATCATGGTGCTGGCCTTCGTGGCCGTTTCGGCCGTCGTCGGCGACATGCCGGAAAAAGGCTTTGTGGCGCTGTTCATTGGCCTGGCGCTAGGCATGATCGGCATCGAAGAGCAGTCCGGCCAGGCCCGCTTCACCTTCGGCATCCTCGAACTCACGGACGGCATCGACATCGTGGTGGTGGCCATGGGCCTCTTCGCCGTCGGCGAAACTCTGTACACCGCGACCTACGAGAACCGCATCAAGTCCAAGCTGGAACGCATCACGGGCTCGATCTGGATGAGTGCCGGCGACTGGCGCCGCTCCTGGAAGCCCTGGCTGCGCGGCACCCTGATCGGCTTTCCCTTCGGCACCATCCCGGCCGGCGGCACCGAAATGCCGACTTTCCTGTCCTATTCCACCGAAAAGAAACTCGCCAGCCACCCGGAGGAGTTCGGCAAGGGCGCCATCGAAGGCGTGGCCGGCCCCGAGGCGGCCAACAATGCGGCCGCCACTGGCACCCTGGTGCCTTTGTTAACGCTCGGCATCCCTACCTCGGCCACCGCCGCGATCATGTTGTCTGCCTTCCAGCAGTACAACATCACGCCCGGTCCGCTGCTCTTTGATACCAATCCGGAGCTGGTCTGGGGGCTGATCGCCAGTCTCTACATCGGCAATGTCATGCTGCTGGTGCTCAACCTGCCGCTGGTGGGAATCTGGGTACAGTTGCTGCGCATCCCGCGCCCGCTGCTCTACGGCGGCATCGTGGTGCTGGCCACGCTCGGGGCCTATTCGCTGCGCCAATCCTGGTTCGATCTGCTGCTTCTATATATGGTGGGCGTACTCGGCTTTGCCATGAAACGCTTCGAGATCCCGGTGGTGCCACTGATCGTCGGCCTGATCCTGGGGCCGATGGCCGAGAAACACTTCCGCCGTGCCATGACCATCAGCCAGGGCGATATCACCACATTCTTCACCCGCCCCGGTTCGCTCACCATCCTGATCATCGCCGGCCTGCTGCTGGTGCTGCCCCCTTTGCTCAAGCAGTGGCGCGCCCTGCGCCGAGGCTAAGGCCTGACACCCGGAGCCCCACCTGAACGGCGCTCCGGGTCGTACATTTACAAGCCGAAGCGCCGCCCCCTCGGGGTAAAATCAGCGGATGCCCGAGATCTCCCCCCACGCCCCCGCCTTCGTCCACCTGCGCCTGCACACCGAGTTCTCGATCGAGGACGGCATCACGCGCATCGACGATGTAATTGCGGCGGCGGCCAAAGATGGTCAGCCCGCCCTGGGCATCTCGGATCTGGCCAACCTGTTCGGCATGGTCAAGCACTACAAGGGCTGCCGGGGCAAAGGCATCAAGCCGGTGATCGGGTTGGACGCCTGGATCACCAACGATACCGAACGCGACAAGCCCTTCCGTGTGCTGCTGCTGGTCAAACACCGCGAGGGCTATCGCCAGATGTGCGAAATCCTCTCGCGTGGTTTCAATGAAAACAAGCACCGTGGGCGAGCCGAAATCCGTCGTGACTGGCTCACGGCCGAATCCGCCTCGGGCCTGATCTGCCTTTCCGGTGCTCAGCAAGGTGATATCGCCGCGGCCATCGCCTCCGGCAACCTGAAAGCTGCCGAAGCACTGGCGCTGGACTGGGCGCAACGCTTCCCGGATAGCTTCTATATAGAAGTGCAGCGCGCGGGCCATGCCGGCAACGAAAACTACGTACAGGCCGCCCTGCATCTGGCCGGCGAAACCAGCCTGCCGATCGTTGCCACCCACCCGGTGCAGTTCCTTAAGCGTGAAGACTTCAAGGCCCACGAGGCCCGCGTGTGTATCGCCCAGGGTTACGTCCTCTCTGATACCCGCCGGCCCAAGCCCTTCACCGAAGAGCAATATTTCAAGAGCCAGGCCGAAATGGTCGAACTCTTTCACGACATCCCTGAGGCGCTCGAAAACTCGGTCGAGATCGCCCGCCGCTGTTCGCTGTCAGTGGTGCTGGGCAAGAACTACCTGCCGCAGTTCCCCACCCCGGACGGCATGAGCCTCGACGACTTCCTCGTCTTCGAAGCCAAGCGCGGGCTGGAAGAACGCCTGCTCGAGCTTTACCCGGACGAAGCCACGCGCGACCGGGAACGCCCACGCTATTACGACCGCCTCAAGTTCGAAACCGACACCATCGTGCAGATGGGCTTCCCCGGCTACTTCCTGATCGTGGCGGACTTCATTCAGTGGGGCAAGAACAACGGCGTGCCGATCGGCCCGGGCCGGGGTTCCGGCGCGGGTTCGCTGGTGGCTTACGCCCTGAAGATCACCGATCTGGACCCGACCGCCTACGCCCTGCTGTTCGAGCGCTTCCTGAACCCCGAGCGGGTGTCGATGCCTGACTTCGACATCGACTTCTGTCAGGAAAACCGCTACCGCGTCATCGACTATGTGCGCCAGCGCTACGGTCACGATGCCGTCTCGCAGATCGCCACCTTCGGCACCATGGCCTCGAAGGCCGTGGTACGCGACGTCGGCCGCGTGCTGGACCTGCCCTATGGCCTGTGCGATCGCCTGTCCAAAGCCATCCCGGTGGTACAGAACAAGCCGCTGGGGCTGGAAGAGGCGCGCGAAGCCGAACCGGCAATCAACGAAATGATGAACGACAGCGCGGACGGCGAATCCGTCTCCGAGCTGTGGGAGCTGGCCCTGCCGCTCGAAGGCATGACGCGCGGCGTCGGCATGCACGCCGGCGGTGTACTGATCGCACCGGGCAAGATCACCGATTTCTGCCCGATCTACCTGGCTGACGGCGACGACGCAGTGACCGTGTCGCAATTCGACAAAGACGACGTCGAAGCCATTGGCCTGGTGAAGTTCGACTTCCTGGGTCTGCGCAACTTGACGATTATCGAGCTGGCGCTCAAATACGTCGAAAAGCTCACCGGCTCGCGCCCGGACCTGATGAGCCTGGGCTTCTCGGACCCTGCCGCCTACCAGATCCTGAAAGACGCCAACACCACGGCAATCTTCCAGGTGGAATCGGACGGCATGAAGAAGCTTCTGAAGAAGCTCGGCCCCGACCGCTTCGAAGACATCATTGCCGTGCTCGCGCTCTACCGACCGGGCCCACTGGGCTCAGGGATGGTGGACGACTTCATCCTGCGCAAACAGGGCAAGCAGGAGATCGACTACTTCCATCCGGACCTGAAAGCCTGCCTCGAGCCCACCTATGGCGTGATCGTGTATCAGGAGCAGGTGATGCAGATCTCGCAGATCATCGGCGGCTACACGCTGGGCGGCGCAGACATGCTGCGCCGGGCGATGGGCAAGAAGAAAAAAGAGGAGATGGACAAGCACCGCGCCACGATTGCCGAGGGTGCGGCGAAGAAAGGCTACGATCCGGCGCTGGCCGAACACCTCTTCGACCTGATGACCAAGTTCGCAGAGTACGGCTTCAACAAGTCGCACACTGCGGCCTACGCCGTGGTGACCTACCACACGGCCTGGCTCAAGGCTTACCACTGCTCGGCCTTCATGGCCGCCACGATGTCGTCCGACATGGACAACACCGACACGGTCAAGATCTTCTATGAAGACACGATCGCCAACCGGATCGTGGTGCTGCCGCCGGACGTAAACCACTCGCACTACCGCTTCGAGCCCACCGACGCCAAGACCATCCGCTACGGCCTCGGCGCCGTCAAAGGTTGTGGCGAGCCGGCCGTGCGCAGCATCATCGCCGCGCGAGAAGCCGGTGGGCCGTTCAAGGACATCTTTGATTTCTGCGCGCGCATCGACCGCCGCGCAGCCAACCGCCGCGTGATCGAAGCACTCGTGCGTGCTGGCGCACTGGACACCATCGCCCCCCTAACGGAGGAAGGCAAACCGCATCGCGCCAAGCTGCTGGCCAGCGTCGGCGTAGCCATGGAAGCCGCCGACCAGGCCGCCGCCAGTGCGGGCCAGGGCGGGCTTTTCGACATGGGCGACGGCCCCTCCGAAATAGCGCCTGAATACATCGAGGCGCGTGTCTGGAAGGAAAAGCAGCAGTTGATGGAAGAGAAACTCGCCATCGGCTTCTTCCTCTCCGGCCACCCCTTCAACAGCGCAGCCCCCGAAGTGCGCCGTTTCATCCGCACGCCGCTCTCCCGGATAGAACCCAAGCGCGAACCACAGATGCTGGCCGGCGTGGTGACCGGACTACGCATCAAGATGGGCGCGCGCGGCAAGGTGGCTTTCGTCACCATCGACGATGGCAGCACCCCGCTGGACGTGACCGTGTATGCCGAAGTGCTGGATGCCAGCAAGGGCAAGATCAATCAGGACGAGGTACTGATCGTCGAGGGCAAAGTCTCCAACGATGACTTCACCGGCGGCTTCCGCGTGATCGCCGAACGCCTGATCACGCTGGGTGAAGCGCGCGGCCGCTATGCCCGACTGCTGCGCCTGTCCATTAACGGCGAGGTCGCCAAGGCCGGTGGTGGCGCGGCCGCCGTACGCCAGTTGCTGGACCTGCTCGGTGGCTATCGCGGCAGCCGCGATGACGGCGCTTGCCCGATCCGCATCCGCTATCGCAATGGCGCCGCCGAAGGAGAGTTGCCACTGGGTGAAAACTGGCGCGTTCGTCTGGAAGACCCCCTGCTTGAAGGCCTGCGCGAATGGCTCTCGCCCGAGAGCGTGGAAATCATTTACCAGTAGCACTTTCGTACATATTGCTGTGTAGCATCTTGTCGACAGGCTGCAATCCTTTCGTCCGGTTTTACACCCACGGCCCTGCCAACACGCCAGCTGCCCGACTACAATTGAATCGTCCTTTCAACGAACTCCAGCCTTCTCGTGCGCTCGCTTCGCCTGCCCTTTCTCGTCGCCTTGTTGTGCCTCGCAGGCCAAGCGCTGCCGGCCCACGCTCAAGCGACTGGCTTGCGCCTGAAGCACACGCCGGAGAGTCAGCAAGCGGGTGAAAGCGGGCTGCGCCTGAGCTTTTCCAGCTTCAGCGCCGCTGGTGAAGTCACTGCAGCACAGTCCTCTCCCCTGTTTGATGCGGCCAATGTGCGCAACAGCCTGCGCGCGGATTACCCCGTGCTGGCCAAGGGCGTGCATACCAGTGTTGGTGTCAGCTGGAATGATCTTTCCGCCAGCACCTCAGGACAAGCCTCCTCGCGCAGCAGCCAGCTGGCAGCCGTCCCCTTTCTCGGCTTGAGCTGGCAAAGCAGCCAAGCTCGCCAGAATCGCTGGTCTCTCTCTGCCGAAGTTGGCACTGCACTGGCCGGCAACTGCAGCGGCATGGCACCCGGTTGTAGCGGAGCACCTACAACCGGACTGAACCCAAGCAGCTCCGGCAGTGGTCTGCGCCTGAATCCCTATGTGAACTTCGGCGCGACCTTCCGCTTCGATCAGTAAGCGGATGAGTGCCGGATTTTTCGATCAGGCCTTTCTGGATGCGCTAAGCGTCCGTGCCCGTGAAAATCCACGCCGGCGCCAGAACCACAATCTTCACCCAAACCTTGAAGCCCCGGCTCAGCGTTTCTTCAACGCCATCGAGCCCGGTAGCTACGTGCGGCCACACCGCCATCTGGCGCCCGGCAAGGAAGAAACCCTGCTCATGGTGCGCGGCAGACTGGGCCTGGTGTTCTTCGATGAATCCGGCGCAATCACCAGCACCTACTTGCTCTCTGCCAACAGTCAGTGCATCGGAGCGCAGATCCCGTTGGGCTGCTGGCACAGTGTCGTCGCGCTCGAAGCCGGCTCAGTGTTCTTCGAGGTCAAGGACGGCCCCTACCTGCCGATCACTGCCGAAGAGCAAGCGCCCTGGGCGCCCTCCGAAGGCGGCCCTGCTGCTGCCGAGTTTGAACAGGCCCTGTACGCACGCTTCTGACGGGCCTGTGCTAGGGTGCGGGAGTCTTCATTCCCCCGCCTCTGCCATGGCTCGCCTGCGCATCGCCAGCTACAACTCGCAGAACCTGTTCGCCCCGCCCGCCGCCCTGAACTCGCCGGAAGGCAGCGATGTGCTCAGCGACGGTCTGGAGCTCTCCACCCTGCTGCGCGAGGAAAGCTACGAGGGCGAAACCGGCAAACGCATCCTGCAACTGGTGCAGAAATACTTCCTGCATCGCGGCGACGCCAAGCACCCCTGGTTCGTACTCAATGAAATGCGCGGGCGCCTGCTCGCCATGCATGGCCGCAAGCTGCTGGGCCTGCGTGCCAAGGGCGCAGCGGACTGGGTCGGCTGGCTGCAGTGGCAGCGCATGAGCGCACCAGACGAAGGCATCCGCAACACCGCCCGCGTGATCGGCGCCGTAAATGCCGAGGTGATCGCTCTGTGCGAGGTGGAAAACCGCCCCACCCTGCAGCAGTTCAACCAGAGCGTGCTGAGCGAATTCACCCGTCCCTACCCGGTGCAAATGTGCATCGATGGCAACGATTCACGCGGCATCGACGTCGCCCTGCTCTCGCGCCTGCCACTGCGTTCGATGCGCACCCATGTCTTCGACACCTTCATTTCGCCGCTCACGGGCAAGCCGCATCCAGTATTTGCACGCGACTGCGCCGAGTACGAACTGGGCCTGCCCGATGGGCGCTCGCTGTGGCTCTTGATCAACCACTTCAAGAGCAAGGGGCCGGGCCGCCCCTCGGACCCGGCTCCGGAAAACGTCTGGCGCCGCATCCAGGCCGAGCATGTGGCGGCTTATCTGGATCGCTTTGATCTGCAACGCGATTGCGTCGTGGTCGCGGGGGATCTCAACGAAGACCCGGCCGAGGGCAATCTCGCCGCCCTGCTCGGCAAGCCAGGCCTGACCGACGTACTGACCACCGACAAAGCGCCTGAGGAAACCTGGACCCATCGCTTCAAGGACGACTGCAGCCGGCTCGACTACCTGCTGGTCTCGCAGCCGCTGCGCGAACGCCTGCTAGCCACCGGCATCGAGCGGCGCGGCATTTTTTCGCCAGAGATCGAGCAAAGCGAGCGCTTCGCAGAAGTGGTGGACCGCGCCACCCAGGCCTCCGATCACGCCGCGATCTGGGCGGATTTCGAGCTGTGAAGCGCATTCTCGCGGCTCTGCTGGCCCTGGGCTGCCTCGCCCCGGCCACCGCCGCTCCGGCAGCCTGGTATTGGTGGGTAAGCCGGACCACAGGCCAGCGCGTCTGCAGCCAGACATCCCTAGGGGAAGGCTGGCTGCACGAGAAGCGTGCCTACGACAACTCGCGTTGCGAGGCCTGAAGCGACTGGCGTTCACGCCCGCAAACAAGCAGCCCCAACTCAGTGGGCGCCGTCCCGGATGATGTGGTCAAAGGCCGACAGCGACGCCTTCGCCCCCTCGCCCATGGCGATGATGATCTGCTTGTAGGGCACCGTCGTGCAGTCTCCGGCTGCGAACACGCCCGGCACCGAGGTCTGGCCCTTGGCATCCACTTCGATCTCGCCGCGCGGCGACAGATTCACCACGCCCTTGAGCCAGTCGGTGTTCGGCACCAGCCCGATCTGCACGAAGATGCCTTCGAGTTCGATGTGCTGCACTTCGCCACTGACCCGATCCTTGTAGTTCAGGCCATTGACCTTGTCGGTGCCGGTCACCTGCGTCGTCTGCGCCGAGGTGATGATCATCACGTTGGGCAGACTGCGCAGCTTGTTCTGCAGCACGGCATCAGCGCGCAGCACGCTGTCGAACTCCAGCAAGGTCACATGTGCCACGATGCCAGCCAGATCGATGGCCGCCTCCACGCCGGAGTTGCCACCGCCGATCACCGCCACGCGCTTACCCTTGAAAAGCGGGCCATCACAGTGCGGGCAGTAGGCCACACCCTTGGTGCGGAACTCGGCCTCGCCCGGCACGTTCATGTTGCGCCAGCGCGCACCGGTGGAGAGGATCACCGTCTTGCTCCTGAGCACCGCGCCGTTCTCCAACGTGATCTCCACGCCGCCCGCCACCGGCTTGAGGGCTTGGGCTCGCTGCAGGTTCATGATGTCGACGCCGTACTCCTTCACATGCTCTTCCAGCGCCATCGCCAGCTTCGGACCTTCGGTGGCCTTCACCGAAATGAAATTCTCGATGCCCAAGGTGTCCATCACCTGACCACCAAAACGCTCGGCCACCACGCCGGTACGGATACCCTTGCGCGCCGCATAGATCGCTGCAGCGGAGCCGGCCGGACCACCGCCCACCACCAGCACATCGAAGGCTGCCTTGGCATTGAGTTTCTCGGCATCACGTGCCGCAGAATTCGTATCCAGCTTGGCAATGATTTCTTCCAGAGTCATGCGGCCCTGACCGAAGAGTTCGCCGTTCAGGTAAATCGCCGGCACACCCATGATCTGACGCGACTCGACTTCAGCCTGAAACAGCGCGCCATCGATCATGGTGCTGCGCACATTGGAGTTCAGCACCGCCATCAAGTTCAGAGCCTGCACCACGTCCGGACAGTTGTGACAGGTGAGGGAAATGAACACCTCGAAGTCGTAATGACCCGGCAGTGCCTTGATCTGCTCGATCACATCAGCCTCGACCTTTGGCGGATGGCCGCCAGCCTGCAGCAAGGCCAGCACCAGTGAGGTGAACTCGTGGCCGAGCGGGATGCCGGCAAAGCGGATCTTCATATCCGAGCCCGCACGACGTACCGCGAAGGAAGGTTTGCGCTGCGATGCATCCGTATCTTCGAGCAACGTAATTTTGTCGGAAAGCGCGCTGATCTCGTCGAGCAGCTCGCGCACCTCAGCCGACTTGGCGCCGTCATCCAGCGCGGCGACAAGTTCGATGGGATGCTGCAAGCGGGTCAGATAACTTTGCAATTGAGTCTTGAGTGTAGCGTCGAGCATGGTGATCTCCTGCGTCAGTTGAATTCATTTGGCATGCACTCATGCCATGCCTCAGCGCATCGGAGACGATGGGCTCAGGGATGGGATGAGGGGGATGGAAAGATGCCGGCCACACCCGCTTCAGCGAGAGAGGAAGCCTTGCGCAAGTGCGGCCGGCGTACTGCTCGATATCGTAGGTGCGACTTCAGTCGCACACCGCACATGGGCGGCCGACTGAAGTCGGCCCTACAAAAGCATTGTTACGCTCAGATCTTGCCGACCAGATCCAGCGACGGAGCCAGGGTGGCTTCGCCTTCCTTCCACTTGGCCGGGCAGACCTCACCCGGATGGCTGGCGACATACTGAGCAGCCTTCACCTTGCGCAGCAGTTCGGACGCATCACGGCCCACACCACCGGCGTTGATCTCGACGATCTGGATCTTGCCTTCCGGATCCAGCACGAAGGTACCGCGATCGGCCAGGCCGGCTTCTTCGATCATCACGCCGAAGTTGCGGGTGATGGTGCCGGTCGGATCACCAATCATCGGGTACTGGATCTTCTTGATGGTGTCGGAAGTGTCGTGCCAGGCCTTGTGGGTGAAGTGCGTGTCGGTCGACACGGCATACACCTCAACGCCCAGCTTCTGGAATTCGGGGTACAGATCGGCCACGTCGCCCAGTTCGGTCGGGCACACGAAGGTGAAGTCAGCCGGGTAGAAGAACACCACCGACCACTTGCCCTTCAGATCGGCGTCAGACACCTGCACGAACTTGCCGTTGTGATAGGCGGTGGCGTTGAAGGGCTTGACGCTGGAATTGATGTAGGACATGAGGTTTGCTCCTTGAAATTGGGTTTGTCGGAAGCGACAGAAGCCATCTTAAGGAGCTGGGATTAATAGATCTAATTTATTAAACAAAACGTTTCGATAGTCAATGGTTATCAAATTCTTCGGGAAGCGACTGCCCTGTGCATCGGCAGCTCAAAGCCATCCGCGGAAGCCCCGATCAGGCCTGGTATTTCGGATCAGATCCACGCAGCAAGCCTATCGCTGCCCGTGCTATCTTCGCTCCCAGTCCCGCCATGGGATTCCGGAGGCCTTATGTCGTCTGCGCAGCGATCTGCGCCCTTGCGCGTACTCTTCGTCGAAGACGACGAAAACGATGCCATGCTGCTCGCCCGCCACCTGCGTCGCGAGGGTTACCAGTTGGAGACCGGCCAGGTCAGCAGCCTCGCCGAGCTGAACGCTGCGCTGCAAGGCGCAAAATGGGACGTCGTCATCTCCGACTTTGCCCTGCCCGGCTTCTCGGCACTCGAAGCGCTCGAAACCGTACTCGCTGCGGACCCCGACACCCCCTTCATTGTGGTCTCAGGCATGATGGACGAACTGACGGCCTGCGCCATGATGCGCGCTGGCGCCCAGGACTACCTCAGCAAGGACAAACTTGACCGCCTCGCTCCCGTGATCGACCGTGAACGCCACGAAGCACGCATCCGCCAGGAGCGGCGCATGGCGCTCGAAGCCGTGCAAGCCAACGAAGAGCGCTTCCGCGCATTGGCTGCCAACATCCCGGGCGTGCTGTTCCAGATGATTCTCGGGGAGGACGGTAGACTGCCCTTCCTGTATGTCAGCGAGGCCTGCATGATGCTGCTCGGCATCCCCGCCGACGTGTTGATGTCGCGCCCCGACCCGCTCCTGGATCTCGTTCTGCCGGACGACCGTAATGGTCTCAACACCGCCCTGCGCCTAGCCGGCACGCGCGGCGGCACCCTGAACTGGGAAGGGCGCATCCTGCCACCAGGCGCGGACATCAAATGGATCAACATGCGCTGCTCACCACGCACCCTGGCCGATGGCCGTGTGCTGTGGGAGGGGGCCATGTGGAACATCACCCAGAGCAAGGTCGCCGAATCCGAGCTGCGCGCCTCACGCTCCCAGCTGGCCGAACTCTCCGAGCACCTCCAGCGCGTCAAGGAAGATGAGCGCGACCGCATTGCCCGCGACATCCACGACGTGCTCGGCGGCACCCTGGTCGGCATCAAGATCTCGGCCAAGCTGCTGGCGGGCAAGCTGGGCCAGGCCGAACCGGCTGCCCTGGCCCGCATTCACGATATCGAGGTGATGCTCGACGAAGCCATCACGACCGCCGGGCGTGTGGCCCGCGAACTGCGGCCGGGCATTCTCAAAGAGTTCGGGCTCGCAGCCGCCATCGAAAGCTATGCCGAAGACTACTCACACCGCGCCGGCATCTCCTGCACCGTGCTGTGTGCCGACCACGATATCGAGACCGACGAAAATATCTCCCTTGCCCTCTTCCGCACCTATCAGGAAGCCCTCACCAACGTCAGCAAACATGCGCAGGCAGCCCAGGTCGAAGTGCGCCTGATGCAGGAAGAGAACGACATCGTGCTCGAAATCAGTGACGACGGGCGTGGCCTGACTGAGCAGGACCTGGTCAAACCCAAGTCCTTCGGCCTGCGTGGCATTCGCGAACGCCTGAAAGGGCTGGGCGGAGACATGGAGCTTCTGCAGCGCGAGCCGCGTGGTACAACTGTCATCCTGCGCGCGCCACTGACGGCTGCATATACTGAAGGTGGCAATAACCTTGCCGTAAACAGGGTGGATGGGCTCACCACGAGCTGACAACACGGACAAGAACATGACTGGGAAAATTCACGTACTGATCGCTGACGATCACGCCATCATCCGCCAGGGGCTCAAGCAGATCCTCTCCGACACCGAGGATCTCGAAGTCAGCGGCGAAGCCGATGGCGGCATCAAGGCCCTGCAACTGATCCGCGAGAACACTTACGACGTCGTGCTGATGGACGTCTCCATGCCGGACCGCAACGGCATCGACTCGCTCAAGCTGATCAAGAAGGAGTTCCCCAAGCTGCCGGTGCTGATGCTCAGCATGCACCCGGAAGAGCAATACGCGATCCGCGCCCTGCGCGCGGGAGCAGCCGGCTACTTGTCCAAACAGGGCGCGCCCGAACAACTTGTCACCGCAATCCGCCAGGTCGCCTCCGGCAAGAAATTCGTCAGCGCAGCCGTGGCTGAAGAGCTGGCCAACTCGATCGGCGAAGACCTCGACAAGCCGCCGCACGAAAAACTCTCCGACCGCGAATACCAGACCCTGTGCATGATCGCTTCGGGCAAGACCCTCACCCAAATTGCCGAGCAGCTGAACCTCAGCGTCAAGACCGTAAGCGTCTACCGCGCTCGCCTGCTAGAGAAAATGAAACTGCGCAACAACGCCGAATTGACCCACTATGGGCTCAAACACGGGCTGGTGGAATAAGGGCGGCCTGCGGGCGAAACGCTACACAGCATGGCTGAATTCAACTCCCCTTCCGAAATCGCGCGCGAAACCCTACGCCGGCTGGCCATGCGCCGCAGCCTGCCGACTCCGGAGAATTTTCGCGAGATTTACCACGAGATCGCGGGCACCCAGGCTGAAGACCCTTTCCCCGAGCGCCAGTTGCGCCAAATTGCAGCTGCGCTGCCGCGCGCCACGCCGGAACAGCTCAAACTCGCGCGCCAGTTTGAAGCCGCTTTTGCCGAACACAACTGGGCCAGTTTTCGCAGCCACCTGATCAATCTTTTTACAGAACAGGAAAGCGAACCGCTTGCCTGGGGAAGCCTGATCCGTGAGCTGCTGGCACAGATCGAGCGCCGCCAGATGGGCCTCAACAGCGTCACCAAGCAGGAAGCCTTCAACCGCATCATGGAAAGCAGCTCGGCCGACCCCGACCTGCTCTACTCCCGCCTGCAAGGCTTGGTCAAAGGCTGGAGCCAGTTACCTGCCAGCAGCAATGCCAGTGCGGAAACACCCGACGACGAGGCAGAAAACGCGCGCCAGCGCGCCACCAGCACACCGGCACGACTCGATGCAGCGCCGGAAGCCTGGCGCAAACTACTGGCCGACACCCTGGATAGCGCCATCGGCCTGCTGCTGATCGACACCCCCGAGCTCGCCAAGGAAGCCAGTGCCCTGGGCAAACTGCTGCGCGAGCCGGTCGCGGGTGAGGAAGAAGCCTTCGGCGAGCGCCTGAAGAACTTCGCCTACAAGGTGCAATGGGTTGCGCAGGACCAGAGCTATATCCGTCAGGCCCTGCTGAACCTGCTCCAGCTGATCATCGAGAACATCAGCGAACTGGTCATTGAAGACAAATACCTGCAGGGCCAGATGACGGTGCTGCTGGAACTCTTCCGCGGCCCACTGGACAAGAGCACCCTTGAAGAGCTCGGCGAGCGCCTGCGCGACGTGATCTACAAGCAAGGCACCCTCAAACGCAGCCTCAACGAAGCGCAGAACCAGCTGCGCGAAATGCTCGCCCACTTTGTGCTGCGCCTGGGTGAGCTGGCGGACGCCACCGGCAACTACCACAGCAAGGTCAGTGCTTTTGCCGAGCGGGTGGCCCATGCCGGCAGCCTGCAGGAACTCACCGGGCTGATCGATGACATCGTGCAGGAAACCCGTTTGGTCGAAACCAGTGCCCGGAACTCGCAGGACGAGCTGCAGCATCTGCGCATCGCCGTCGACCAGGCTAATCGCGAAATTTCCCGCCTTGAAGGTGAGCTTGAGACCGCCAGCGAGTTGGTCCGCCACGACCCGCTGACCGGCGCGCTGAATCGCAAGGGGCTGGACGAAATGGTGGCACGCGAGCTAGCGCGCATGAAGCGGCGCAGCAGCAAACTCTCGATCGCCCTGCTTGATGTAGATGACTTCAAGAAACTCAACGACAGCTTCGGTCATCTGACCGGCGACGAAGTCCTCAAACATATCTCCCAGGTCATCCGCGAAACCATTCGCCCGCAGGACTCGGCCGGCCGCTACGGTGGTGAGGAATTCCTCATCCTGCTGCCGGACACCGCGCTGGATGACGGCATCTCGGCGCTACGCCGGGTGCAACGCGAACTCACCAAGCGCATTTTCCTGCACGACAACCAGAAACTGCTGATCACCTTCAGTGCTGGAGTGGCGGAAGTTCAAGCCGGCGAAAGTATCGAAACAGTGATCGAGCGCGCCGACCAGGCCATGTACCGCGCCAAGAAAGCGGGCAAAAACCGCGTCGAAGCCGGCTGATCAGTTCTCACTGAGTAAGCGCAACAGCGCAGATTCATCCGCGCCCTCGATGCGCAACACCTTCTGCCGCGAAGTTTCGCCACTGAGCAGAGTCACCGCCCGTTTCGGCAAACCCAGCGCTTCAGCAAAGAACGTCTGCAAGCAGGCGTTCGCCTTGCCCTCTACCGGTGGCGCGGCAAGGCGCACTTTCAGCGCCTCACCGTGCAGGCCGGCAAACGCGGTGCGCTTGGCGCCCGGCTGCACATGCAGACTCAGGGTGAAGGCCCCGTCCGGCTGACGCCTTACGGCGACCGGCAAGTCAGCCATCTCAGGGCAGCCAGAACATCAGGACCTGCAAGACCAGCAGCAACACCAGCGGCGACAGGTCAACATTGGCGATCGGCGGAATCACACGCCGGAACGGCGCCAGGAAGGGCCGCGTGAACATGTGCAAAGGCCCGGCCAGCGGCGAATGCGGATTCACCCAGGACAGCACGGCGCTCAGGATCACCACCCAGAACAACATCTGCAAGGCTGCCTTGATAAGCCCCAGAAAGCCGAACACCAATGCCGACAGGAGCAAACTCACGGGCTCGACCCTGCCCGCCATCAGCCCCAATATCAGCACCACCGCGACCTGGATCAACCAGGCAGGCAAAAGCGAACACAGATCCAGCTTACCCACGCTGGGCACCCATTTCTGAAACGGTAGCACCGCCCAGTTGGTCGTCGCCAGCACGAACTGGCCCAGCTGACTGACAAAGGAAATGCGCTGGAAGCGCATCACCGTGCGCACCAACAGCAGCGCGGTGAAGAAGCCCGCCACGGTCTGCAGGATCAAGGCAAAAGTTCCATAGAACATGTTCGGCTCCTTTTCAGTTCGTATCTGCGCCGAGAATCTCGCCCAGCTCGTGGCCGCGTGCTGCAGCGGCCGTCAGCGCACGCTCCACCATGGGCAGGAAACCGTCTACCGCGAAGCTCTTCAGCGCAGCTTCGGTCGTGCCGCCCTTGGAGGTCACGCGCTCGCGCAGCACCGCCGGCGCTTCTGGGCTGGCAGCGGCCAGCGCCGAGGCGCCCACCAGGGTCTGGATGGCTAGCTGGCGTGCCGTCTCAGCACTCAGGCCAAGCTTTTCGCCAGCGGCCTCAAGGGCCTCAATAAAATGGAAGACATAGGCCGGGCCGCTGCCAGACAGGGCGGTCACCGCATCGATCAGTGCTTCTTCTTCAACCCATACACTGCTGCCAACGGCCGCCATGATGCGGTCCACCGCCGCGCGTTGTGCCGCGCTCACGCTGGCATCGGCAAACAGGCCGGTCATGCCCTGTCCGATCAGCGCCGGGGTATTCGGCATGGCACGCACCAACAGGGAATGGCCACCCAACCAGCGGCCGATATCAGCCAGCCGCAAACCGGCAGCGATACTCACCACCAGCTGATTTGCCAGCTTACCGGCTACCGGAGCCAGCGCCTCGCGCATCTGCTGCGGTTTCACCGCCAACACCAGCACCTCGCAGGCCTGCGCCGCGTCATCCAGTGCCGCGACGGCACGCACGCCAAAGTCCTGCTGCAGGCGCTCACGTGCGGCTTCGTACAACTCGACGACCTGAATGTCGGTAGCGCTGAAGCCCTGCTTGAGCAAACCGCCAATGAGGGCAGAGGCCATATTGCCGCCACCAAGGAAAGTGATTTTCATGCGTGGTTTCCGTGTTTCGTTATTGATTTTTCTGACGTGTGCCAAAGATCGCCGAGCCGACCCTCACCAGCGTCGAGCCCTCGGCAATCGCCAGTTCCAGATCATCGGACATGCCCATCGACAAGGTCTCCAGCGGCAAGTCCAACTGCTCGCGCAGGCCATCGCGCAACCCAACCAGCTGACGGAAGCGGCTGCGCAACAAGGCCTCATCCTCACTGGGCTCCGGAATGGCCATCAAGCCGACCAACTCGATCCCGGGAAGCTGCGCCACGGCGGCCGCCAGCGCCGGCAATTCACCCGGCGTCACGCCACTCTTGCTAGCCTCACCGCTCACATTCACCTGCAGACACAGCTTGAGCGGCGACAAGGCCTCCGGGCGCTGCTCGGACAAGCGCTGGGCAATCTTGAGCCGGTCGACCGAATGCACCCAGGCAAAATTCTCCGCTACCAGCCGCGTCTTGTTGCTCTGCAGAGGGCCGATGAAGTGCCACTCGATTGGCAGATCCCGCAGCTCGGCCATCTTGTCGACCGCCTCCTGCACATAGTTCTCGCCAAACGCCCGCTGGCCTGCAGCAAAAGCTGCCCTCACGGACGCCGCTGGCCAGGTCTTGGAGACAGCGAGCAAACCGGTCGAACCAGCCAAACGCCCGTATTTCCGCCCGGCGGCGTCGATACGGGCACAAACAGCTTTCAGGTTTTCGGCAATGCCGGGCATATAATCCATTCAACTTCGTGTGCCAATGCGCCGAAAAGTATAGCAGTCGTGCCGAACTCCCCCTTTTGAATCCCGGGAAGCGAATTCACCATGGAAATTACCGAACTGCTGGCCTTCTCTGTCAAGAACAAGGCCTCCGACTTGCACCTCTCAGCCGGCCTGCCGCCGATGATCCGGGTGAACGGCGACGTGCGCCGGATCAATCTGCCGCCGCTGGAGCACAAGGATGTGCACGCCATGGTGTATGACATCATGAACGACAGCCAGCGCAAGCAGTACGAGGAATTCCTCGAGTGCGACTTCTCCTTCGCTGTGCCCAACCTGGCGCGTTTCCGCGTCAACGCCTTCATCCAGGAACGGGGGGCCGGCGCGGTGTTCCGGACCATTCCCTCCAAGGTGCTGACGCTGGAAGATCTGAACTGTCCCAAGGTTTTCAAGGAAATTTCGGATCAGCCACGCGGCATCGTGCTAGTGACCGGCCCGACCGGCTCGGGCAAGTCCACCACGCTGGCAGCGATGGTCGATTACGTGAACGAGAACCAGTATGCGCACATCCTCACCATCGAGGATCCGATCGAATTCGTGCACCAGAGTAAGCGCTGCCTGATCAACCAGCGTGAGGTGCACCGCGACACCCACTCCTTCTCCAACGCCCTGCGCTCCGCCCTGCGGGAAGATCCGGACGTGATCCTGGTGGGCGAGTTGCGTGACCTGGAAACCATCCGCCTCGCGATGACTGCCGCTGAAACCGGCCACCTGGTGTTCGGCACCCTGCACACTTCCTCGGCTGCCAAGACCGTTGACCGCGTGGTCGACGTATTCCCGGCCGAAGAGAAGGAAATGATCCGCGCCATGCTGTCCGAATCGCTGCGCGCGGTGATCTCGCAAACCCTGCTCAAGACCAAGGACGGTCAGGGCCGCGTGGCCGCCCATGAAATCATGATCGGCACCCCGGCAATCCGTAACCTGATCCGCGAAAACAAGGTTGCACAGATGTACTCCTCGATCCAGACCGGCCAGCAATACGGCATGCAGACGCTCGACCAGAACCTGCAGGATCTCGTTCGTCGCAACATCGTCTCGCCTGCCGAGGCCCGCGTGCGTGCGTCCAACAAGGATCTGTTCCCGGGCAACTGAGCCCTCAACGCATTGAAGCAAGGCCGGGGCACCCGGCAGTTACGGAGACAGCATGGAACGCGATCAGGCGCTCAGGTTCGTACAGGACCTGCTCAAACTGATGGTCAACAAGAAGGGGTCGGACCTTTTCATCACCGCCGGTTTTCCGCCCGCGATCAAAATCGACGGCAAGATCGTGCCGCAGTCGAACCAGATCCTCTCGCCCCAGCACACCCAGGAAATCGCCCGCGCGGTCATGAACGACAAGCAAGCCGCCGAGTTCGAATCCACCAAGGAGTGCAACTTCGCGATCTCGCCCTCCGGCATCGGCCGCTTCCGTATGAACGCCTTCGTGCAGCAAGGCCGTATCGGCCTGATCGCACGGACCATCGCGGCGCGCATCCCGACGCTGGAAGAGCTGGGCCTGCCGCCGATCATCCGCGAGATCGCCATGTCCAAGCGCGGTCTGGTGATCTTCGTCGGTGGTACCGGCACCGGCAAAACCACCTCGCTGGCCGCCCTGGTCGATTACCGCAACGAGCACACCTACGGCCACATCATCACGCTCGAAGACCCGATCGAATATGTGCACGCTCACAAGAACTGCGTGGTGACACAGCGCGAAGTGGGGCTGGATACCGAATCCTGGGAGAACGGCCTCAAGAACACCCTGCGCCAGGCGCCGGACGTGATCCTGATGGGCGAAATCCGCGACCGCGAGACCATGGACTACGGCATCGCCTTCGCAGAAACCGGCCACCTGTGTCTGGCCACGCTGCACGCCAATAGCGCCAACCAGGCCATCGACCGGATCATCAACTTCTTCCCGGAAGAGCGCCGCTCCCAGCTGCTCATGGATCTGTCGCTGAACCTGCGCGGCATCGTTTCGCAACGCCTCTTGCCACGCAAGGAAAGCAAGGGCCGCGTGCCCGCCATCGAGGTGATGCTGAACTCACCGCTGATTTCGGACCTGATCTTCAAGGGCGAAGTGACCGAGCTGAAAGATGTGATGAAGCGCTCGCGCGAAATCGGCATGCAAACCTTCGATCAGGCGCTCTTCGATCTTTACGAAGCCGGGCTCATTACCTTCGAGGATGCCTTGCGCAACGCCGACTCGGTGAACGATCTGCGCCTGCAGATCAAGCTCAACAGCAAGCACGCAGACAAGGATCTGCTCGCGGGCGTGCAGAATCTCGACATCATCTGAGCGCAATCTGCTTGCACATGACAAGGCCGCCCGGAAAACTCCGTTGCGGCCTTTTCCTTATCTGACGACGGCGCACGCATGCTGATATCCGCCCTGCTCCCCGGAATCCAGTTCCTGATCATGGGCATGGCATTTGCGCTGGGGCTCTCGATCCATCCAGAAGATTTTGCCAGCTTCTGGCGCCAGCGAAGTCAGGCGCTGAGGGCAGGCTTCGCAATGTTCGTGTGTGTACCGCTGGTGGCCGTGCTGCTGACCCGCCTGCTCCCCCTCTCTCCAGCAGCTGCCACAACCCTGATCGTGCTGGCAGCCTCGTCCGGCGTCCCGCTACTGCCACGCAAGCTTCACTGGCTGGAGCATTCGCCTTTCACCTTCGGCCTGCTGCTGAACTCGGTGTTGTGCGCCAGCTTCATGTTGCCGCTCTGGATTCATTTCGCAGCCCACCCGGAACATGAACCGCCAGCCCTGCAGGTATTCTCGGTAATGGCCCGGGCCTACCTGCTGCCGATGCTGTGCGGCATTCTGCTACACCGTCTGCGTCCAGCCTTTGCCGAGCGCCTCTCGCAAGGCATGATCAGGATCGGCAGCCTGCTGTTGCTGGCTTTGGTGGTGTGCGTACTCGGCACCCAGTGGCACCTGTTCGCGGATCTGAACGGCACGAACATGCTGGCCCTGACGCTGCTCTTCACAGCTTCGATCGCTATTGGCCATCTGCTCGGTGGCCCGGCGCCGAAGGATCGTGCGGCCCTGGCCATTAGCTGCTCGCAGCGCTTTGCCGGGGTTGCAGTGCTGCTCAGCACCAGCCCCCCGGGCGGCGAGCTGCTGTTCGGGGTGCTGGTCTATGCGCTGCTGGCTCAGCTCCTCGAACAGCCCTACGTCATGTGGCAGAAACGGCACATGGCAAGCCCGGCAGGCCTGATCAGCTCCGGTTCTGTCCCGCCACCACCTTGAACTCGAACACCCGGCAATCAAGATCCCCGTTCATGAGTGGGGTGCGTTTGCTAGCCTTGAGGCCCATGCGCTTGGCCATCTCAAGATCGGCCGTGAGGAAGTAGCAGTTCCAGCCGGCAAAGCCACGCTTGAGCGCATCACCCAGCTTCGGATACCAGTCGTAAAGTTCGTCACCGGAGGACAGACGCACGCCGTAAGGCGGGTTGCTGACCAGTACGCCAGCGTCATCCGGCGCTTCCAGATCCAGCACATCACACACCAGTAGTTCAACCTTGCCGGTAAGCCCGGCAGCTTCGAGGTTGGCCTCTGCGTTGCTGACCTGGCGCGAATCGATGTCTGCACCAAAGATCGGCAGATTGTCTGCCGTTCGCTGGCGCGCCTGGGCGGCCTTGCGGATGCCTTGCCAGAGTTCGGCATCAAACTGGCGAAACTTCTCGAAAGCGAAATGGCGCCCCAGCCCCGGTGCAATATCGAGCGCCATCTGCGCCGCTTCAATCAGGAAGGTGCCACTGCCGCACATTGGATCAAGCAGGGTCTGACCCGGTTGCCAGCCGCTGAGCTTGAGAATGCCGGCCGCCAGGTTCTCCTTCAGCGGCGCCTCGACCTTGGCACGCTTGAAGCCACGCTTGTAGAGCGGCTCACCGGAAGTGTCGAGGTAGAGCGTACAGGTCTGCTCGTCCAGAAAGGCATGAATGCGCATGTCCGGGCTATGCGTATCCACATCCGGCCGCCCGCCCTTGATGGCGCGGAAGTGATCGCAGATGCCATCCTTGATGCGCAGGGTGACGAAGTTCAGGCTCTTGAGGGGAGACTTGATCGAGGTGACATTGATGCGGATCGTATTGATCGTGTCGAAGTGGCGCGCCCAGGCCACGCTGCTGGCCAGGCGGTAGATTTCCTCCTCGCTGCGGTAGCGCGTGAAGCCCACCTTCCACAGTAGGCGCGTGGCCAGACGACTCTCCAGATTCACGCGATAGGCATAGGCCCAGTCGCCCTCGCTGGCCACCCCGCCATGGGTGGGCTCCACACGCGTGGCGCCACAGGCGCGCAATTCTTCGGCAAGCAGGGGTTCAAGGCCGCGCGGGCAAGGGGCGAAAAAGGTTTCAGTCATGGGAACAGCTCAGAAAGGACGAACGATCACAAGGATCAGGATCGCCAACAGGAAGAAGACCGGCACTTCGTTGAACCAACGGTACCAGACATGGCTGCGCGTATTGCGCTGCTCGCGGAACTCACGCAGCAGCTTGCTGCAGAAACCGTCATAACCGGTCAGGGCCAGCACCAGCAGCAACTTCACATGCAGCCAGGGCTGGCTCCACCAGGAAGCAGGCCCGGCGAGCGTGAAAGTGATCGCCACACCGAAAATCCAGGTACCCAGCATCAAGGGCAGCATGAAGCGCTTGAGGCGCTGCGCCATCCCCAGCAGGCGCGCGTACTCGCTGCTGTTCTCAAGCGGCACGGCGGCCAGATTCACATAAATGCGCGGCAGATAAAAAAGGCCGGCAAACCAGCTGATGACGAAGAAAACGTGCAGGGCCTTGAGCCACGGATACCACATGTCATTGTCCTTGAGATTGAAGTTCGGCACAGGCAGCCGCGAGGCCATCACGCACATCGGCGAAGCGCGGCGACCAGCGCAGCTCGCGGCGGATGCGGGTGTTATCGAGACGCCGCGACTCGCTCATGAAGCTCAGCGTCACGGGGGAGAGACGTTGCGCGCACTCGGCTCGGCTCAGACGCGGCGGGCGCGACAGACCGAAAATATCGGCCATTGTGTCGTAATAATCCCCCATTGCCAGCTGCGAATCGTCGCACACATTGAAGATGCGCAGGTGCGGACCACGGAACAGGGCCAGCCCGGCAGCGCGTGCCAGATCGGCGGCGTGGATGTGATTGGTAAATACATCCTCACTCGCCTGCAGCACCGGGTCTCCCCGCTGCAGGCGCGCCAGCGACAGACGCTCGGCCGCATAGATGCCGGGCGCGCGCAGGACGCGCAAGGCACAGCCGCTAGCGATGGAATGGGCCCGCAAACACCGCTCGGCGGCCACCCGACGACGCGCGCGTGCGGTGGCCGGACGCAAGGGGCGCGATTCATCGACCCACGCGCCTGCGCAATCCCCATACACACCACTGGTGCTCACATACACGATGCACCGCGGCCCCTGCCCGCGTTGCTGCAAGGCGGCCAGCAGACGACGCATGCGCGGGTCATCCTGGCCGCCCTCCGGCGGTGGCGCGCAATGCAGCAGGACATCAGCCAGCCCGCCAAGGCGGCGCAGGCTTGCAGCAGCATCCAGATCGCCCGGCACAGGGATAGCCCCGGCAGCGCGCCACTGCGCAGCTGCTTCGGCCCGCCGCACCAGGGCATACACGCGAAAGCGCTGACGCAGCCAGGGCATGGCCCGCAAGGCCACGTCGCCACTGCCGATGATGAGAAGACGATCCATGCCCGGATTATCCCAGATCACCCGGCGGCTCACGCCTTCATTTCTGCACGGCTTGGGCGATAATTCAGGGATCCGATTTTACTCAGTCCCCAACGCCCCCATGTCCTTCAAGGTCACGCTCCAGCCCAGTGGTCGCAGCTTCGCGGCCGATGCCGACACCAGCCTCCTGCAAGCCGCCCTCGATGCCGAACTGATGGTGCCCTATGGCTGCCGTGACGGCGCCTGCGGCGCCTGCAAGACCAAGGTACTGGCCGGTAGCGTGGATCACGGCCGCAGCCCGCTCACCACCCTGCCCGAAGCCGAACGCGCCCAGGGCCTGAGCCTGATGTGTTGCGCCCACGCACACAGCGATCTGGTGCTCGAATGCCGCGACGTACGCTCGGCGCACGACATCCCGGTGCGCAAGATGCCCTGCCGCGTCCAGAGCCTGGAAAAACTCGCCAGCGATGTGATCCGCTTGACCCTGCGCCTGCCGCCGAGCGACACCTTCCACTTCCTGCCCGGTCAGTACATCGACTTCCTGCTCGCTGATGGCCAGCGTCGCAGCTTCTCGGTGGCCAATGCGCAGAACGAGGACAACACCCTCGAACTGCATGTGCGCCTGATCACAGGCGGGCAATTCACCGGCCACGTCTTCACGGCCATGAAGGAGCGCGACATCCTGCGCATTGAGGGCCCGCTGGGCAGCTTCTTCCTGCGCGAGGCGCCGGAAGAAGGCGGCCACAAACCGCTGGTATTCCTGGCCGGCGGTACCGGTTTCGCGCCGATCAAGGCCATCGTCGAACACATGCTGAACCACGGCAATGGCCGCCCGGCCACGCTCTACTGGGGCGCCCGCGACCCCGGCGGCCTTTACCTGCATGAACTGGCCCAAAGCTGGGAACGCCAACTGGCCAATTTCCGCTACGTGCCGGTCATTTCCGACGCAACAGAGGGCTGGAGCGGGCGCACCGGCCTCGTGCATCAGGCTGTGATGGCAGACCTGCCGGATCTCTCAGGACATCAGGTTTATGCCTGCGGCGCACCGGCCATGATCGAAGCCGCCAAAAAGGATTTCAGTGAACGCTGTGCGCTGCCGTTAACCGACTTCTACGCAGACGCCTTCACCTTCGCCGCCAGCCCGCAAACATGATGTAACCCCGCACTGGCGCAGGGCGGCTAGACCAGAGCACATAGCAGGGAGCCCGCATCATGAGCACCGGAGTACTGATTACCCGCGAGCCCATCGTCAATCAGCAACGCGCCATCACCGCCAACCGCATCATCGTGCATGCGGCCAACATCACACAGGCCGTGCAGGCCCTTGAAGCCCTGCGCCCGCACTGGCCCGCAGTCCACCCGGTTTTCATCAGCTTCGGCCGCCTGGTGCCCTCATCCGACCTGCTCGGCTGGGCTCCACCGGACAACACCCTGATCGAGATCCCGGCACCGGCCCTGCAATACACCCAGATCCAGGAGCTTGTCGGCCGCTTTGCCGAGGCCGGCACACCACTGGCCTTGTCCTGGTATCAGCCGGGTACGGCATGGCCGGAAGGTATCGATTGCCGCTTTGCATTGGCTGACATCAACAAAGTCCCCAACCCGCACAATGCGCCCGGTTTGCCGCTGGCCTGGGGACTGGCCGACGTGCCGGCCTTCGAGCGTGCCGTCACCGCTGGTTACACCGGTGCGGCGGGCTGGTTCTTCCTGAAGGGCGTCACCCCGTCCAAGCAACTCGCCCCTTCGCATGCGCAGATCGTGCATCTGCTGAATCTGGTGCGTAATGACTCCGACATCAGCGAGATCGAAACCGCCCTCAAGCGCGATGTCTCCCTGCCCTACAAGCTGCTGCGATACATCAACTCGGCCGGCTTCGGGCTGATGGTGGAGGTGCAGTCCTTCCGCCATGCAGTCACCATTCTTGGTCGTGACAGGCTCAACAAGTGGCTATCTCTGCTGCTGGTCTCGGCCAGCAATGACCCCGCCGCACCGGCCGTGATGCAGGCGGCGATCGCGCGCGGACGGATGATGGAAATCCTCGGCGAGCAGTTCTTCGACAAGAACCAGCTCGACAACCTTTTCATCACCGGCGCCTTCTCGCTGCTGGATGTCTTGCTCGGCTCCGAGATCGGCGTCGTGCTGGAGCAGATGACCCTGCCCGAGCCGATCCACGAAGCCTTGTTGCAGGGCGAAGGCCTGTACGCCCCCTTGCTCAAGCTGGCCATTGCATCCGAGGGCTTCATGCCGGATCAGCTACGAGCCCAGACCGAATCGCTGGGCCTCACCGTGCAGCAGGTATCCGCCGCCTTGCTGCAGGCCGTGGCCTTTGCCGACACCCTCAGTTTCGGCTGAACGCGAGTCCAGAAAACACAAAGGGCGCCGTCGGCGCCCTTTGCTTGCCTGCCTGAAAACCTCAGGCGTAACCATCCGGATTGCCGCTTTGCCAGCGCCAGGAGTCCGCGCACATCTCTTCAATGCCGCGCTTGGCTTTCCAGCCCAGCAGTTCGGCCGCCATGGCCGGGTCCGCATAGCACTGGGCGATATCCCCTGCCCGGCGGGCCACAATCTCGTAGGGCACCGGCTTACCGGAAGCTTTCTCGAAGGCCTTGACCACGTCCAGCACCGAGTAGCCCTGCCCTGTGCCGAGGTTCACCGTCAGCACACCCTGCTTCTGCGCCAGGTACTCCAGCGCCTGCACATGCCCCACAGCCAGATCGACCACATGGATGTAATCGCGCACGCCCGTGCCATCCGGCGTGGCGTAGTCGCCACCGAACACCGCGAGCTTTGCCCGTTTGCCCACCGCCACTTGCGACACAAACGGCATCAGGTTGTTCGGAATGCCATTGGGATCCTCGCCGATGCGCCCTGAGGGGTGCGCGCCGACCGGATTGAAGTAGCGCAGCAAGGCCACCCGCCACTCAGGATCGGCGGCGGCCAGATCGCTCAGCACATACTCCATCATCCACTTGGTGCGGCCATAGGGATTGGTCGGGCCGGTCGGGAAGTCCTCACGGATCGGCACCGTCGCCGGATCGCCATACACCGTCGCCGATGAGCTGAAGACCAGGGTCTTCACACCAAACTCAGCCATCACTTCGGCCAGCGCCACCGTGCCCGCAATGTTGTTGTCGTAATACATCAGCGGCTTGGCTACCGACTCACCTACAGCCTTCAGCGCCGCGAAATGAATCACGGCGTCGATCGGCTGCGAGCGGAACACCCGGCGCATCACGGCCTGATCACGCACATCCGCCTGATGAAACGCCAGCAACTTGCGCCCCGCAATCTCTTCGACACGGCGGATCGCCTCCACCTTGCTGTTGGAGAGGTTGTCGATCACGATCACCTCATGCCCGCTGGCCAGCAGCTCCACGCAGGTATGAGTGCCGATATAACCGGCGCCGCCGGTGACGAGTACGGTTGCCATGCTTTCAGTCCTCAGGCGTAGCTTTCACATTGCACGAACTTCAACCCCAGCTGGTCCTTGCCAGAGAGCTGCGGCACGATGTCACCCAAGCGCCAGTCCACGCCCACGATCGGGTCGTTCCAGGCGAGGCAGCGCTCATGCTCGGGCGCGTAGTAATCGGTGGTCTTGTAGAGAAAGTCTGCCGATTCAGACAGCACTACGAAGCCGTGGGCAAAGCCCGCCGGCACCCAGAACTGGCGCTTGTTTTCAGCGGAGAGCTCGACGCCCTGCCATTTGCCGAAAGTGGGCGAGGAACGACGCATGTCGACCGCCACATCCCACACCCGGCCACTCACCACACGCACCAGCTTGCCCTGCGGTTGCTGCAGCTGATAGTGCAGGCCACGCAGCACCCCGCGTGCGGAGCGGGAGTGATTGTCCTGCACGAAATCCAGCTTCAGGCCCGTAGCCTCAGCAAAGGTTTTCGCATTGAAGCTTTCCATGAAGAAACCGCGCTCATCGCCGAAAACCTTCGGTTCGAGAATCAGCAGGCCTTCCATTTCGCCCTTGATCACATTCATTGCAACGCCCTCAAAAATGCCATTCTTCTGTCATGCGCGGCACCTGGTCGCGCAGACTACCAATGTGTTCCTCCCACCAAGCCCGGGTATTGAACCACGGGAAGGCTGAAGGGAAAGCCGGGTCTTCCCAGCGTCGCGCCAACCAGGCCGCGTGATGAATCATGCGCAGTGTACGCAGCGCTTCAATCAGACTCACTTCACGCGGATTGAAATCCGCAAAATCCTCATAACCCACAAGCAGATCGCAGAGCTGGCGCGTCATCTCGCCACGCTCGCCACTGAGCAGCATCCACAGATCCTGCACAGCCGGCCCGGTGCAAGCATCATCGAAATCCACAAAGTGCGGCCCGGCATCGGTCCACAGCACATTACCCGGATGGCAATCACCGTGCAGACGCAAGGTCTTCACGTCCCCTGCGCGCTCGAAGCTGCGCCGCACCTGATCCAGCGCGGTGCTCGTTGCACTGCGGTACGCCTCGCGCAGATCAGCCGGCAGATGCGGGCAATCGAGCACGTAGGCAGCAGGCTGCTCACCCCAGCTCACGGCATCCAGCGTCAGGCGATACTCAAAGCTGCGGGTCGCGCCCACGGCATGGATTCGCCCAATGAAACGCCCCAGCCACTCCAGCACGGCCGGATCGTCCAGTTCCGGGCTGCGGCCACCACGTCGCTCAAACACGGCCACGCGAAAACCTTCATGCCGGGCCAGAGTATCGCCATCCGGCAGCACGATCGGCGGCACGGCGGGAACCTCCTGCTCGGCCAGCTGGAGCGTGAAGGCATGCTCTTCGCGAATGGCCGCGTCCGTCCAGCGTTCGGGCCGGTAGAACTTGGCCACCACGAAACCACTGTCCTCAACCCCGGCCTGATACACCCGGTTCTCATAACTGTTCAGCGCCAAAAGCCGGCCGTCCGTACGCAGACCGGTGGCATCGATGGCATCCAGCACCAGGTCGGGCGCCAGGCGGGAGAAAGGGTGAGCGGCAGCCTCGGTCATCAGGCGCGCGCGTCGCCCCAGCGCAGGATGGTGCGGTCGTCCCCGGCATACACGGTATGGCCGGTGCGATCCACGCAGTAACGCGACGAGACGATCATCTCGGCGAAGGTCATGCCGGCACCAATGCGGGTGTATTCGAAGAGCACGCTGCGCACTACGGTCGAGGCCTTGCGAATATGGCAGCCATGGCCGATCCAGGTCGGGCCAATGATGGTGGCGCCTTCCTCGATCTTCACGCTGGAGCCGATATAGACCGGGCCCTCAATGTGCACCTTGTCCCAGTCGATATGGGTATTCAGACCCACGAACACGCCCGGGCGCACCTCCTTGCCCGGCATGTCCATCTGCGCCACTTCGCCACGCAACACGCGCTGCAGCACGGTCCAGTAATCGGTTACGCGACCGATATCGATCCAGTTGAAGAAGCGGTTCTGGGCGAAGAAGGGCAGGCCTTTCTCGACCAACGAGGGGAAGAGTTCAGAGCCGATGTCATACACCGTGTTTGACGGTACCAGATCGAGCGCAGCCGGCTCGAAGATGTAGATACCGGTGGAAGCCAGCGTGCTCTTGGCCTCCTCGGGGCTGGGCTTCTCTTGGAAGGAAATGATCTTGCCTTCCTCGTCGGCCACCACGATGCCGTAGTTCTTCACTTCGGACAGCGGCACATCCAGCGTCACCACCGAAGCAATCGCGCCCTTGGTCTTGTGCTCGTGCAGCGCGGCGCCGATATCCAGATCGATGATCGCATCACCGCACAGCACCAGAGTGGTTTCGTCGAAGAAACCGGAATTGTCCTGGATGTGCTTCATGCCGCCGGCCGAGCCGATCGGCTTGGGCAGGATGTCACCGTGCTCGTAGGCGCCCTCGTAGGAGTAGCCGATTTCCACGCCCCAGCGGTGGCCATCGCCGAAATACTCCTCGATCTTGCGGTGCATGAAGGCCACGTTGATCATGATCTCCTTCACGCCGTAGCGCGCGAGGTGCTCGATGATGTACTCAAGCACCGGCTTGCCGAGGATCGGCACCATAGGCTTGGGAATATCCTTGGTCAGCGGACGAACACGGGTGCCCTGCCCCGCTGCGAGAATCATTGCCTTTGCCATCACACGCTCCTTGTGTTCAAGATTTTTCAGTAAATCGTTTCGTTCAGAATCTGCAGCAAGTACTGCCCGTAGCCACTCTTGCCCAGGCGCTTGGCCTGCTCTTCGAGCTGGGCATTGTTGATCCAGCCGTTGCGCCAGCAGATCTCTTCCGGGCAGCACACCTTGAGCCCCTGACGCTTCTCCAGGGTCTGGATGAACTGGCCAGCATCAAGCAGGCTGTCGTGTGTACCGGTATCCAGCCAAGCATCGCCCCGGCCCAGCATCTGCACATCGAGCTGGTTCTTCTCGAGGTAGATCCGGTTCAGATCGGTGATTTCCAGTTCGCCACGCGCGGAGGGCTTGAGGTTCCGGGCGAACTCGACGACTTGCTGGTCGTAGAAGTAGAGGCCCGTCACGGCATAGCGGCTCTTCGGGGCTTTAGGCTTCTCTTCGAGGCTGATCGCGTGGCCTTCCGCATCGAATTCGACCACGCCGTAACGCTCGGGGTCGGACACCGGATAGGCAAACACGCTGGCACCCGTCGGGTTCGCATCGGCGGCCTTGAGCCGGGCCGATAGATCATGGCCGTAGAAGATGTTGTCGCCGAGCACGAGAGCCGAGGGGTGGTCGCCCACGAAGTCGGCGCCGATGATAAATGCTTGTGCCAGCCCGTCCGGGCTGGGCTGCACGGCGTACTCGAAATTCACGCCCCAAGCTTTACCGTCGCCGAGCAGCTGCTCGAAGCGCGGGGTGTCCTGCGGGGTGGAGATGATCAGGATGTCGCGAATGCCCGCCAGCAGCAGCACGCTGAGCGGGTAGTAGATCATCGGCTTGTCGTACACCGGCACGAGCTGCTTGGAAACAGCGAGCGTAATCGGGTGCAGACGGGTGCCGGAGCCACCGGCGAGGATGATGCCTTTACGGGGCTTGTGAGTGAGTGCTGCGGTCATCGCGGAAGTCTTTCGCAAAGAATATCGATGCGCAGGCGCATGGCAAACGTCGGGCAATCGCGGCTCGGGCTCGGGCTTACGCCCAGCAAGAAATCATGGTGCTCACGCCCTTGCAGGCCCTTGAGAAATTCGAGCCGGCCAGCGCGGCCCCGATTCTCCCGGCTCACCAACAGCCCCTCACTTCGCGTACGCCACTCAAGCACGAAGTCACTGCCAATGCAGCCTGCTCCGCGGGTGGCAAGAATGCTCACGACGTGATCTCCGAGCCTTGTAAAACTCCGCCAGCCCTCAAAAATGGCCGTATTAAACCACGACAACAACACACCGAAAGACATGCCCCTGCGGCAACCGTACGACGCCAGCCACCACTCATCGACAACGCACAAGGGAATGAATCTGCGTGTCTCACTTCAACACATCCGGATGACCGTAGTTTTTCGCCAGCCTCTCCAGCTCCTGGCGCTCCCAGGGCTGGCTGGTGCGATAGAGCGCCAGCACCCATTGCTGCAGGCTGGGTGGCATATCCGGCCACATCGCCAGCACCAGATCCGCCGAGAGTTTCTTGACGCCCAGTTCATACGGCCCGTACTTCAAGGCCTGCTCCAATGACGCAGCAGCCCCAGCATGATCACCGAGGGCGTAAAAACTCAGCGCCAGGTTGGACCAGGCCGCACCGTTCTGCGGGCGCAGGCGCAGAGAGGTCTGCTGGTAACCCATCGCCTCGCCGAAATAGCCCTTCCGGAGGCTGGGCTCATTCCAGCCGCGCTGGCCACGCAAGGTGTTCAGAATGCCCAGGTAATCAAAGGTGAGCGGGTTGTCCGGCATGATCTCCGCCGCAGCCAGCAGATCATCGCGCGCCTGCACCCACTCTGGCACCGTCCACTTCGCGCTACCTGCAACCCAGGTATCAATCCGGTAACGCGCTTGAATCGCGCTGAAATCACCCCGCATCAGGCGCTGGCCTTGCCACATGCCCCAACCGACTGCCAGCAGGATCAAACAAATCAGGAGCCAATTGCCCAGTTTGCGGCGCTCAAGCGGCATGACCAAGCTCCCCGCCCAGCTCGATGCCGCACAAGCGCGCCGGGCCATGAATGCTCAATTCATCCGCCAAGGCAACCCCGAAACGGCGCTCCAGCACGGCGCGGGCTTCCCGCATGCGGGGCGGGCGGCCCTGCAGATTGTGCGCATCGCTGGCAATCGCACTCGCCCAGCCCTCGTGCAGCATGAAATCTGCCGCCGCAAGCACGCGCGGGCCAAACTGCCCCACCAGCGAAGCAGCCGTCAGTTGCAGATAGCAGCCGGCATCCACAAACTGGCCGACGCGATCAGGCTTCTCCATGATCGCCTTGTTGCGCTCAGGGTGCACCAGCACCGGGCGGATGCCCATGCCAACCAGATGCCGCACCAGATTCACCGAGCCCAGTGGAATCTGCGCATCCGGCAGCTCCAGCAGCATGGTGTGATAGCCCTCGCAGTGGCCAAGGAACGGGATGTGGCCTTGCTGAACCAGCTCCAGCACTTCGTGCGACAGACGCACCTCGCCCCCGAAGGAGAGGCCCAGCTCGATACCGCGCAAACGCAGCAAATCACGAAACAGCGAAAATTCGCGCTCGATGCCTGCTTTCAGATTGTCGAACCGGCCGGGGAACACATGCGGTGTCGCCACCACATGGCGAATCCCGTCGGCCACGATGGCACGTGCCAGCGCCAGCGCTTCGTCCGGTGTCGCTGGGCCATCATCAATACCCGGCAGCAAATGGCAATGAATGTCGATCATCTGGAAACAGCTACCCGATTGGCGATGCACATCATTTGTTCGTGGCGCAGGAAACACGGATGCGTCATTGCCACCACTTTCTAAAAGACACTGGATTCCCGCCAGCGCGGGAATGACAGAACTCAAGGCAGCTCTTGCGCGAGGCATTTCAGTCCGCCAGAAACCGCAATGCCCGCTTACGCGGGCATCTTGTCAAACCGCCCGCAGCGAAATCAGGCTGCGCTTTTTGTCTTCTGCGAGTAGCCGTAGCCCTCGTAACCATCCTTGCCGTAGCCCGAGTACTCGCCGTAGTACGTCTGGGCCTTCTTGAAGTCCAGGTGGTTCAGCACCACGCCAAGCAAATTCCCGCCAGAGCGCTGCAGACGCACAAGGCCCTTGCGCACCAGCGGATACGGCGTTTCCATCGCCCGCACCACGTACACCACACTGGTCGCCAGCGGTGCAATCACCAGCGCATCGCTCACCAGCTCCACCGGCGGCGAATCGATGATGATCACTTCGTAGTGCTTGGCCAGCACTTCCAAGGTTTCGCGGAAGCGCTGCGAGAGCAAGAGCTCGGCCGGATTCGGCGGCACTTCGCCCACCGGCATCACCGCCAGCGAAGAACCCTTGATGCTGTGGATGCACTCCTCCAGCCTTGCCGTTCCTGCGACCAAAGCCGAGAGGCCACGCGCAGCCGGCGGCAGCGCCAAGCGGCGCGCCACCTGCGGGCGACGCATATCCGCATCAATCAGAAGCGTGCGCTTGGTCTGGGCATGGGCCAAAGCCAGATTGGAGGCCACGGTGGTCTTGCCTTCACCCGGCACACTCGAAGTCACCACCAGCACCCGGCAAGCCGCATCCAGGTTGGAAAGCAGCACGCCGGTCCGCGCGGTGCGCACCGCCTCCGCCAGATGGGACTCCGGCTTATCGATGAACATCGTCATGGCATTCTTGCCCGCCTGCGCACCCAGCTCGGGCAGCGCAGAGAGTACCGGCAACTGGAAGCGGCGTTCCGCATCCTCGATGCCCTTCACGGTGTTGTCGAGCTTGTCCAGCAGGAGGGAGACCAGCACGCCGGCGAACAGGCCCAGCACCAGCGCAATCGCAATCACCTGCCCCTTCTTGGGCTTCACCGGCAACATCGGCGCCACCGCAGCATCCACCACGCGCGCCACCGCACTTTGCAGATCACTGCTTTCGTGGGTTTCCTTGGCGCGGTTCATGAACATTTCATAGAGCTGCTTGTTGGTCTGCACCTCACGCTCAAGCACACCCAGCTGGAACTCCTGGCGGTTCACGTTCTGCACCGAACCACGCGCCGAATTGAGCGCGCCTTCCAGCGCACGCTCAGTAGCCTTGGCCGACTCGTACTCACGCGTCAAGCTGGCCGCCACCGATTGCATCTGGCGCATCAGGTTGTCTTTGGCCGCCTTCTGTTCGGAAGTCGCCTGCACCATCTTCGGGTGCTCGGCGCCATAACGCTGCTGCAATTCAGCCACTTTCTGGCTGGCGGCGGCCTCGGCCTTGCGGGCCTCACCCACGGCCTGGTTACGCACCACCGCCGGCACCGAGGAATAGTCACCGTCCTTCACCAAGCGCATCTGTTCATAAGCGCTCTCGGCTTCGGCACGCCGCGCCTTGGCCTCGACCAGACGCTGGGTCACTTCACCGATCTGCTGACCGATCATGGTCTGGGCCGAGCCCGACAGGCTCACGATCCCGGCCTTCTCACGATAAGCCTGAAGGGCCTGCTCCGAGCTCACCAGCTTGTCGCGCAGCGATTGAGTGCGCTCCTGCAGCCAGTTGTTGGCCTGCTGGGTCATCTTGAACTTGGCTTCACGGTCAGCGCTGATATAGGAATCCGCCACCGTATTGGCCACTAGCGCAGCCAGCTTCTTGTCTTCGGCCGTGAAGCTCACCTTCACCAGCTGACTCAGCCGCACCGGCTCCACCGACAGCTTCGCAGAGAACGCCGCCACAACGGCATCCACCAGCTTGTCCTCAGTCCAGGTGGCTTCCGTCTTCTGGATGCCCAGCGCGCTCTTGATCTTGCCGATCACGCTATCGTCAGGCTTGCGTACATCGAATTCCGGGTATTCCCACAGGCGCAGGCCGCGCACCACGCGGGTTGCCACCTCGCGGGACTTCAGGATCTCCACCTGAGTCTGGTAATGCTCCTTCTCCTGCGAAGCACCGCCATACACATCCTCGATCGAGAGCACCTTGCGCTTGCCCTGTTCGATCAGCACGGTCGTCGTGGCCCGATATTCCGGGGTAATCGAAAACACGATGGCCCCCGCCAGCACGGCCACCACCAGGCCCAGCGCAAGGATCGCCCACTTGCGTTTGGTGATGCTGCGCCAGTACTCCAGCAGCTCAAGCTTGCTCTCTTCAGACAAGCCACCACCCAGCGCAGTAAAGCCCTGCTCGGATTCGGAAACGGATTGGGTATGTTGATTCATGTTCGGGAACGACCAAAAGACAAGGGCGGTTGCGGTGCAAGCCAGCCGGAAATCAGAAGAAGCTCTCTTCCACCGTAACGATATCGCCCGGATAGACCGAGGTATTCAGATCCACCTTGAGCTGGCGCTGTTGCGGATCATCCCCGCGAATCAGGAAAAGCTTGCTGAGCGAAGCACGCTCCTTGAAGCCTCCTGCCAGGGAAGCCGCCTTGCGCACCGTGAGGCCAGGCTGGAAGGGATAGCCACCGGGCTTGTCCACCATGCCGTTGATGAAGAACGGGCGATATTCATCCACAGAAACCGACACCTTCGGATTCACCAGGATGCGGCCCTTGAGGCCTTCCACCACCTTCTGTTCGACTTCGCCCAGCGTATTGCCACGCACCGCCAGCTCACCGAGGCCCGGCATGAAAATCGAGCCGCTATCGGTCAGGCGAATCTTCTCGCGGCTCAGATCTTCTTCACCAAAGACGCGAACCGAAATCACATCGCCTGCACCAAGACGGTAAGCAGAGAGAAAACTCGAAACGGACGCAGGCTCGGCCGCAGGTGCCTGAGCAAGGCCCAGCGCACTCCAGAACATCAGCAGCACAAGGCTCACAACGCGCAAGAACATCAAGTCTCTCCAATCGAACCAGACGCAAGGGCTGCCGGCTGGCAACCCTCGCTCACAACGCCAGCATAAACCGCGCCTGCCGGCGCGGCCATTCAAGAAATACAATCGCGCGATCATGCAGGTGCATGCCCGCTGACCACCGCCGGCTAAAGCCGGCCCTACACAACCCAAACCGGCCCAATAGGCCCTGTAGGTGCGGCTTTAGCCGCATGTGCCCCAACTCAAGCTCGGGCCCCGCCGGCTGAAGCCGGCCCTACACAATCAAAACCAGCCCGATAGGCCCCGTAGGTGCGGCTTTAGCCGCATGCGCCCCAACTCAAGCTCGGGCCCCGCCGGCTGAAGCCGGCCCTACACAACCCAAACCGGCCCGATAGGCCCTGTAGGTGCGGCTTTAGCCGCATAAGCCCCAACTCAACCCGGGCCCCGCCGGCTGAAGCCGGCCCTACATAACCCAACCCGGCCCGATAGGCACTGTAGGTGCGGCTTTAGCCGCATGCGCCCCATGCCACCTCGGGCCCCGCCGGCTGAAGCCGGCCCTACCAACCCAACCCGGCCCGATAGGCCCCGTAGGTGCGGCTTTAGCCGCATGTGCCCCACACCACCTCGGGCCCCGCCGGCTGAAGCCGGCCCTACACAATCAAAACCAGCCCGATAGGCCCCGTAGGTACGGCTTTAGCCGCATGTGCCCCAACTCAAGCTCGGGCCCCGCCGGCTAAAGCCGGCCCTACACAATCAAAACCAGCCCGATAGGCCCTGTAGGTGCGGCTTTAGCCGCATAAGCCCCAACTCAACCCGGGCCCCGCCGGCTGAAGCCGGCCCTACACAACCCAACTCAGCCCGATAGGCCCTGTGGGTGCGGCTTTAGCTGCATGCGCCCCAACTCAAGCTCAGGCCCCGCCGGCTGAAGCCGGCCCTACCAATCAAACCCAGCCCGATAGGCCCCGTAGGTGCGGCTTTAGCCGCATGCGCCCCAACTCAAGCTCGGGCCCCGCCGGCTGAAGCCGGCCCTACCAACCCAACCCGGCCCGATAGGCCCTGTAGGTGCGGCTTTAGCCGCATGTGCCCCATGCCAACCCGGGCCCCGCCGGCTGAAGCCGGCCCTACATAACCCAACCCGGCCCTACACAATCAAAATCTGCCCGGCTATCAGAACGAAGCTTCCACCTTCAGCATGCTCAGGCGACGCACGTAGTCATAGGTATCCACCGTCGAATCGCGATGCGAGAAGGTGTATTCCAGACCCACGCCCAACCAGCGGCGCACGTCATACATCAGCGCAGCGGAATAGACGTACTCGTCATCCTTCCGGTTGGTGTTGCGATAGTTGGTATCCAGCTTGCCAGCCGACAGCTTGCTGTGCAGATAGCTCTTCCAGTCGTGGTTCCAGCCCAGCGACACGCTCTTGGCAATCGGCACACCGGTGAAACCATCCGGATCGTTGGCGGAACGGCCACCCATCAGGTCAAACGAGGAATAGCTCAGCGGCTTCCAGCGCACCGAAGCTTCCCAGGTCGGGCCCAGGTAATCCTGGCGGATGCTGGTATCGAAGTTCTTCTGTTGCTGGCCTGCCTTGATCGTGCCGGTCACCGCAGCCGAAGCATCCCACGAGAGCCCCAGCAGGTAACGGGTGTCATCGTTGGAGAGCAGGCTGGTGTCGTTGGTGTAATCGAAATAGGTACGGCGATACTCAGCGATCAGGCGTGTCTTGGGCATCACGCGGTAGTAGAAGCGAGCGCCCACATTGGTGTTGTCCACATCCGCCGACTCGGTGGTCGCACGATTGTTCTGGTAGCGCTTGGAGCCCCAGCCCGCATCCATTTCCACACGGCCGGCAGCCTCTTCAGCCCCGTACCGGAAGGTGGCACTCACCGCCTTGCTGCGATAGTGGTCAGCCGTCTGATTGCCGATGCTGCGGTCAGTCGAGCCGATCGGATCATAGTGATCACCGCTCGAAGCCCCCCAAGCCATCGCGGCACGCGAGCTGAACACATTCTGTGCCTGGAAAATCACATCATTCTGAGCAAGGCTGTTCGGATCGAAATTCGGGTAATGCACGAAGTCACCCTTGTAACCCAAGGTGTAACGATCTTCGCGATAGCGCGTCTCGGCGGTCACGGTCGGGCGAATGCGGTAGAAAGCCGAGCCCGGCTCCGAACCCTTGCCTGCCATGGTCACGTTGCTGTCATAACCCGTAGAGGCTTGGGCATCTGCATAGACATTAAGGCCATCAGCCACCTTCAGGGCTTGCTGCGAACGACCCGCAGCCACCGGCACACCACCGGACTCAAACACATTGCCCGGCAGCACATTGGCCGAATTCGGCACGGCGCGCGAAGAAGCAGGAATCGTGTCCGCCTCGCCAGCCGCCCACACCCCCGTTGCCGTCAAGGCAAACAGAGCGCTCATAACCAGATGAAGTTGCTTGTGTTTCATACAAACCCCCGAGTCAATTTTTGTTGATCCCATTGCCGCGATCACTTTTTTTGCTGCGCTGCAGATCTCACGCCGATGATCGCTGATTTCTGCCCGCTTGGCGCGGAACTAATACCCAAACCAAAGCCAAAAGAGCGCTAAAAGTCAGTGCGTTAGCAGGGACCTGCAGGTTGAAATCCACCCAGCTGTGGATCAGCAAACAACAGATCGCCATCGCCACACCAAACGCCATTCCCCGATTCAGGCGCGACTCCCGCTCATTCCACAAACGCGCAATCCGGCCAATCGTCAGCAGCACCGCCGCCGCCAGCAGCCCGAGCCCCACAAAACCCGTTTCGGCAGCGATCTGCACATAGTCGTTGTGCGCGTATTGCCAGAAGCCTTCCTTGTCCGCGCTCTTGAAGCGTGGAAACACCGTATAGAAACTGCCTGCACCAAACCCCGCCACAGGCCGCTCCATCACCATACCCAAGGCCTGTATCGGCGTTTCCGCCCGCTGCGCCAGCGTTTCCTCACCCCGTGCATGCTCGGTTTCCACCGCCGTGTTCTGCAGGCGCTGCACCACCCGATCCAGCCCCACCCACTGCCCCACAATCACCACATCCACCACGATCAGGCTCAGCACCAGCCAGAAAGCCGATTTGCGCAGGCGCGGATTATTCAGCATCCCCAACCCACCCACCAGCAACAGGGATGAGAAGAAAGCCACATTACCCATGCGCGAGCGAGTCAGCACCAGCGCGATCACCATGATCACAAGCATCAGGCGTACCAACATCTTTCCCGAGAGCATGAACTTAAGTACAGCCACCAGCCGCTGACGTCTGTTCGGTGCCGTACCCGAGCCCCCCATGCGCGCCAGCATCACCCCCACCCCGGCCGCAATACACAACTGCATATAGCCCGCCAGGTGATCGAAATTGGCGAAGGTACCCATCGCCCGGCTGCCTTGCTGGTAAGGCATGAAGAGATAAATGTGCTCGGCACGCGAAGCAAACAGCGCGATCGCCACCAAAGCCTGCAGCACCCCAGCCCCCAGAATCGTGCCGGCCAGCCACATCACCCGCCGCTCCGAATTCACCAGTAGCAGCACCAGCGCAAACGCTGCCGCATAGCCCATGGTCAGGATCAAGTATTGCAGGCTGTTGAAAAGCTCCGCAGAAATCGGCGCATTGCCCATCAGGGGCAAACGCTGCCCAGCCACCCACAGCCCGAAAAGCACGATACAGCCCAGCGGCCACTTGCCCGCCCCCAGGCGTGCCCAAACAGAATCACCGCGCAAAGCCAGCACCAGCACCACCAGCGCCAGCACACCCAGCAAAGCCAGCACCAAAAACCCCAGCGCCCAGGTGCGCGCGCTCGCCAGCGGCACAGGCGCCCAGGCCAGCACGCCCAGCAACGCCACAAACGCCCAGCCCTCCACCCGCTCAAGCCATGCCGCCATGCAATCCGGTACCGATCAATCCACCCAAAAACAGAAACCCGCCCCGCAGGTGATTCCCACGTGACATCCCAGACCCCATGTATTTCGTAGGTGCGGCTTCAGCCGCATATCCCACGTAATACCTCGGGCCCCGCCGGCTAAAGCCGGCCCTACAAACCCCTTAACCACCAGCCCGATGATTTCTGTAGGTGCGGCTTCAGCCGCATATCCCACGTAACACCTCGAACCCCGCCGGCTGAAGCCGGCCCTACAAACCCCTCAACCACCAGCCCGATGGTTTCTGTAGGTGCGGCTTCAGCCGCATGCCCCACGTAGCACCCCGGGCCCCGCCGGCTGAAGCCGGCCCTACAAACCCCTCAACCACCAGTCCGATGGTTTCTGTAGGTGCGGCTTCAGCCGCACGCCCCACGTAACACCCCGGGCCCCGCCGGCTGAAGCCGGCCCTACAAAACCCTCAACCACCAGCCCGATGATCTCCGTAGGTGCGGCTTCAGCCGCATACCCCACGTAACACCCCGGGCCCCGCCGGCTGAAGCCGGCCCTACAAAACCCTCAACCACCAGCCCGATGGTTTCTGTAGGTGCGGCTTCAGCCGCACGCCCCACGTAGCACCTCGGGCCCCGCCGGCTGAAGCCGGCCCTACAAAAACACGCCAGCTACGCAAACAGCCAAAGAAAATGGCAGCCGTAGCTGCCATTTACGCGGCATCGCGAAGAATCAGATGCGGCTGGAACCGCCGCCGCCGCCACTGCTGCCGGAACTCGTCAGGGCCGGGGCCGGGGTATTGCCAGTAGCAACGCCTGCAGCTTCACCCGAGCCAGCCTGCTGGGCGCCAGAGTTCGGGCCTGCAGCCGTCGGGCCACCCGCCACAGCCACCGGGTCAGCGCCCGCAGACACCAGTGCGGTCGAGGCCTCCTGAGCCGGCACACCAACACTCACCATCGCGGCCTGAGCCTGAGCCGGCGGCACGCCAGCTTCCAGCAGAGCCGCAGCAATCTGACCGGAATCAGCGCCGTCAGCCTTAAGCGCCTCGGCGATCTGTTGAGCAGTCTTGCCAGCCTTCACTTGAGCGGCCGCCTTGGCACCCAGAGCGCTGGGGGCCTTCGGAGCGCCCTGCGCGAAAGCTGCGCCGCTCACCATGGTTGCCAGCGCCAAGGCCAGCACAGAAATCTTGTTCATTACGGACATTTCATCCCCCTGTATCAAATTCGGACCATAAACGCTGCGAAGTATACCGATCACACCGTATTGACAGGGCTCAACTTTTCACCAGACAGGGCAAAAGTCACACATCCAGTCAATTGGCATCGGCACCCATGACACGCTTCAGAGCACAAACCAAGCCATGCACAGGCAAAGGGCGATTCGTGACGAAATTCACGCCCACGCAAGCCTCATACAGCGCTCGCGCCTCAAAATCGCGCACAAACAGCCCACCCGCACCACAATCGCTCCACCCCAAGGGGCAGTTTTGAAGCACGCCGCCGGCACAGGTCGACCAACCAATCAAACCCAGCCCGATAGGCCCCGTAGGTGCGGCTTTAGCCGCATAAGCCCCAACTCAACCTGGGCCCCGCCGGCTGAAGCCGGCCCTACACAACCCAACCCAGCCCGATAGGCCCCGTAGGTGCGGCTTTAGCCGCATGTGCCCCAACTCAAGCTCGGGCCCCGCCGGCTGAAGCCGGCCCTACCCGTAACGGGCACAGGTCAATGCCGCGGCGTCATGTACGCCCGGATACCCCCAACAATTGCTTGGCGGCACCAAGAATAAACAGCGTATTCGTCACGAAATAGCGCTTCCACAAACGTCGGGGCTCAGAGCACAAACGATGCAGCCACTCCAGGCCATTGCGCTGCATCCACAGCGGTGCCCGAGTGATCGTGCCCGCGTGATAATCAAAAGCCGCGCCCACTCCGATCATCACCGCATTGATCCGGCCACGATGCGCGGCCATCCATTTTTCCTGCTTCGGGCAACCCAGGCTCACCCACACGGTGCCAGCGCCTGAGGCATTGATGCGCTCAACGATCTCGGCATCCTCCTCAGGGGTCGCAGCGCGAAAAGGCGGCGAATACGCACCGGCGATCTTCAGGCCCGGCATCTTCAAGGCCAGCACCTTCTGCAAAACATCCAGCGTTTCGGGCATGCCACCAAACAGATAGATCGACTCTTCTGACCCGGCAATCGCTTCGCAATATTTCCACATCAGGTCCGGGCCGTTGATGCGTTCCTGCGCAGGATGCCCCAGCTTGCGCATCATCCACGCGACCGGTGCGCCGTCGGGCGTGGCCATATCCGCCTCGCGGATCACCTTGCCAAAGGCTGCGTCCTGACCAGTCGTCACCACCGAATGCGCATTCACGATACAAACATAGCGGCTCTCGCGTTCCGTTGCCCATGAACGTATGCGAGCAATGGCTGCAGTCCAGTCAACTACGTCCAAATATGCATTTAAAACATTTACGACCAGCCTGCTAAGCATTATCCACCTTCCTCCACCCAACCACTTTGGCAGGATTACCCGCGACTATTGCTCCTCGCGGTACGTCGCGCGAGACTACGGCCCCGGCCGCAACAACAGCACCTTCGCCAACGGTGACACCAGACAAAATTATCGCTCCAAACCCAATCCACACTCCACTCTCTATTTTTGTGTGCAACGACAAGGCGCGCACCTCTCTGACCGTTGGTGCATGGAATATCAATCCAGAGCTATTAATATCGTGATCCCTTCTGCCCACAATACCGACATTGTTTGCAATCAAACAACCAGAACCAATAGACCCTTCCACCTCAATCGTGACGTTTTTCCCAATGTACACGTCTCTGCCAACACAAAGAGAATATATCGAAGTAATCGAACAACTGCGCCCAATATATACATTCTCTCCAACCACCAAACCGGGGGACTTTAGCTTAAAAAAAAGCACTCTTATTTTTGAAAAAATAGCCTGTCTAAGACTAAATCTCATCATAAACCCTCTTCAAAAACGCTTCTTTTGCCTCCCAAGTAAAACTCGTCCTCATCACACCCACAGCCTCTAGGCTATGACGACGATACAAGTCAGCATCCTCAGCATAACCAATCAATGCATCACAAAACCCTTTGACGACCTCAAGATAACTACCAAGAGGCACCAAAACACCTCCTCCTGCCCTCAAAATCTCTCCAGCCCCCTGATGATCAATCGCGACAACAGGAATGCCTTTACTCATAGACTCCAAAACAACGTTACCAGAAGTATCTTGTACGCTTGTAAAAAGCATAACGTCTGACTTTTTATAAATCGAACTAACTTCAGAATAGTCAACAGATCCCAAAAACCTAACAACCGCTTGAAGATCGGGCCGCGCCTTCACGCTCCCCCTCCAAAAATCTAAGTCTGGCCCATCCCCTGCCACCATTAAAGAAATAGAAATATCAGGCCTTACTTTCAAAAATTCCTCGACAGCGTCCAGTGCGACACCCAAAGCCTTTCGCGCCTCAACCCGCCCAACCCAAACAACGTTAATATTATTGCGAGCAGAAATATCTCGCCCTTGACCAATTGAGGCATCTTGAACCGCCGTCTCTAATACATTAACGGCACTCCGGATAGAAAAACCATCAAACCTTCTCCGAGTTTCATCATTCGCAAACATCACAAGCGATGAGCGCTTAACCGCCAACCTCACAAACGGGTTAAATCGAACCCCTTCTTTCATCCACGCACGGACTATTTCTTTTCTCCAAGATTTTCCATAAATTCCTTTGGCCATCGCAGGAGGGGTTTGCCCACCACCCACGGGGCCCCAAATAAATTTGCACCGAGGCAAAAGCCACATCAACCCGGGAAAGTCCATCGCGTTATAAGTCACATGATGAGCCACACAAAAACCATTTCTAACATGCAACGTCAACGCATATAAAAACGCAAAAAATTGCCACGCAACATAGTAAACCTTTATGCCGGGCGCTCTATGGTCGAGTCCTGAAAAACCAAAAACATCAAAACAACAAACCTGAACACCCTTAATCCCCTCAGACAAAAGCCTTTCTTCAATATTACTTTTGTGCTGCCATCTTGTAACAACCCAAACCCGCCCAATATTTGATGATATTTTTAGCCAATTCCAACCAACATACGGCTCAGACCCCATCTTCGGATCACACGCAAAGGCCGACAATAGAATCTTCACACCCGCCCCCTCGCCAAAAAAACATTGACTCTAAAGAAAGTCCCAAAAAACACATAAAACGGTATTGCAAAAAATGGCTTTTCCATCCCGTCTTCACCAAGAGAAAAAGCTGTTATACAGATCAAAGTCATAATCGTTATGTCGCAGTATTTAAGCAAATAAGACTCAAACTGACCTGAGCACCTTTTAAGCCGCCCAACCACCACCGCACCCCTAAAATACAAAAAAGAATGCAACAGAACAATCAAAAAAAAGCCCACCACCCCTAGCCGCCCAAACGCTGACACATAAGAATTGTGTGGCTCTCTAACCACAACATCCCCGGCCAGAACAAAATCAATTAAAGGCTCTCCATAACCCTGACCAAACAAAAAAACGCGCCAATCGTTCACGGCAACATTCCATATATTTATCCACCAGTCAGTGCGATGCCCCACCCCGGCCGCTGCATCATCAAAACCCTCTGAGGGGGCGCCTGTAATGGCGTAAATATGATTCATCAAGACACTCAGATCAAAGCGCACCCCGAGTCTTGACAGCGATTCAAGATCAAATAAAGACAAAACAGAAATACCTGCCAAGCCTGCAGCAACAGCGCTGGCAATCAAAACTGCTGCCCCTTTTTTTCTCCAGGCGACGTAGATAGAAAGAAGAGCAAACTGTATATAAGTCGTTCGTGACTGAAAAACCACAACAGTGTATGCAAAAACAAGCCCAAAAATCACGACAGGCCACACTCCTTCATTTTCATTTTTTCCAACGATCAAATAAAAAGCCACCACCATTAACAATGACGCGGTAGAAACATACGAAAAAATAGTCGTCTCAGCCCCCGCGCTCGTTGTCATAGAGGGAAGAAATGGCAAAACGTAATCTCTAAAAACATAGAGCACAGCGTAGAGCAAAACAGCCATCCCGAACCACTTGGCTTTCCTTGCGAACCACGCGAAGCATGTAACAGGAATACAGTACCCCAACAAAATCGCCGAAGTTTCTATTAGATGACTTGAGTCTCTTATTGCCCAAAAACCATACTCAGGAACATCAAAAACAAGATGACAATAACCAACAACCCAAAAAAACAATAGAAACAAAAACTCTCGTTCAAAAACAAACTCTACTATCAAGCCCAATCTACCAAAAAAAACAACCGCCCCAACAGCCAGCAAAACCTCCCCAAAAGGCACCAAGGCAACCTGAACGACCTGAAGACCATAATTCAACAACAAAAATAAAAAAACCAGACAAACAAAAGACTTTTGATAAAAACTTGGCTGCGCGGGCATAAATTCACCTATCAAATGAAACTCATTTTTTTGCTTGATGACTCACAAAAAAGGCAAAAAAATACAAACAAAAAAGCACCACGCAATTAACAATCATCGCCAAATAAGGAGAGTAAAGGCCGCCAGACTTCAAAACCAGCAGAGAAGCCACAACCATCAAAAAATTAGACACCCAGCCTACAACAGGCATATCCTGGACAACCCCCGCTCCTTTCAAAATCGCCCCAAAAATAAAAATAAACAACATAAAAAAGTTGCATAAAACTATAAGAACAGAAATAGCAAAAGGACTTCTAAGCGGGTAAGAATAAACAAACCTGAAAACAATATCGCCAAAAAATATAACCGCCATCGAATATAAAAAATTCACAAAAAAAACAGCCGCAAGAAGCCCTTTCGCACTACCAAACCCAGCCAAAACACCTCTCGATCTATTTAGAGAAAACGCATTAAGCAAATACGTCGAAAGAGTTGAATTAAATTGAGCAACAGGAAGAACCATGTTGTACTCTGCACGAAACATAGCCTGCGCGACAGGGGACGAAAAAAAAGGCATGGCTAAAAATACAAAGCCGGACTGAACCCACATGCAAAGAGAAGACGGGGCAATCCGCCACCCTTCTTTTACAAGACAAACAACGCTACTCCACCTTGTTTTCGCTTTCAGCTTTTTCCGGCCAAAATACAAACCCGTTCCCGCACATACAATTGCCGAGACATAGTTAACAAACAAAGCTAGAGCAGCATCCAGAAACCCTATGAGATAGGCCACAAAAGAAGACAGAATAATAATCGCACAAAAGCAAAAGGTCGTCACAACAGACGTTGCTCCATCGCCGCTCATCATCTGATAGCGACGATACATCCAAAACAACGGAACAGCCCACCCCACCAGAGAAAACTCTAGAAAAATTGTTTTGTTTTCAAAACAATCCGGGTAAACCATCGCGACAACAAATGAAAACAAAATCCAAGAAAAAACAGAAAAAACTAGGGCCGATATAAAGTCAAACTCCTGCGGGCGGTCACTAAATTCAATCAGCATCGGCTCAATAACAAATGTATTGTGGAGCGTCTGGAAAAGTGTAGCGGCGGCAGTAAGAGTCACAAACAAAGCATAATCGGCTCGCCCCGTCGACCTAAACAGCAAGACTGACAAAAAAAGCCCAGAAAACGCCCACAACACCTGTTCAAGCACAACAAGCACTGCTCCTACGCTCACCGCACACACCCTTTATTAAAAAACCTTCTCCAAAAACAAAACTCTCTTGGATAAAAGACAATCTGCCCAACAACCCGCTTTTTCGCAATCAAAACATTGAACACGGTCGCAACAAAGACAGCACAAAAAACAGAAATAACAAACTCAAAAAATCCTGCTCCATTAAAATCGCCAGACAAAATAATAAGAACTTTCTTTTGGATGAATTGGTGGCTAGCCAAGACAGGAAGAGTAGCGGACCCAATAGCCAAAAAAATACGATTTTTTACCGGAATTGTTTTCAACAAAGAAAAAACAAAAGCGACCCCGAGTGCAGCCACAACTACTGCTCCACCAAGTGGAATCATTCTCCGGCTATCAATATCCACACTTGGCGAAAAATATAAATAGGATGACGCAAACGTCACACCAATAACAAACAAAGCTCTAAAGCTCGCCAAATCTGAATTAGCGGCAAATATCGCCTTTAACGCATAACCAAAAATTACAAACCCAGATCCGACTAGTACTAGATCAAAGCTCCAAAAACACCCACTCGACCTACAACTCCCCCAGCCAAAGCTATCAGTAATCAGAAAACCGAACTGTGAAACGGCGAACGTTCCTAGCGTGGCGACCAACAAGCCAAAAACAGCAATGCAGGCGAAACGCCGAGCACTCCTACCCACCAAGTACAATCTAAAACACTGCAAAACAGCCCAAGTAAAAATAAGACAAAGCGCTAGAGCAGGCAAAAACCAAAGCGGCCCTGGGTGCATCGTGTGCCCCGTTCCATACAAAATCCCAAGCAATAGATCAAACAGTGATGCGTTGGCAGCATCTCCTCTGCCCGCAACTAAGGGCAGTGATAACAAAGCGCATGCTACGTAAACCCAAATCAACGATGCGGCACGCCCAAAAACAGACTTCAGCGATTCCTCAGGGTTAAGGGTGGCGCCCGATAAAGAAAAAAACAGCGGCACATGAAACGAAAGAATTATTTTGTAAACCTCCGGATGCTGCAGCCAGACATAAGGATTGTGCCCAACAACAACTAGTAATATCCCTAGGGATTTACCAAAATCTATCCAAGGCTCTCTCATTTATCTCTCAATTAAAATCAGTACGAAAAAATATCCAGCCAATCCAATTGCTAGGGAGGGGCTCAAGCCATAATACTTTTACTGTTGTCGGACGCACCAACGGCGCCGATCTCTTCTAGTGCGGCCGGTATTTCCACGCAATCGCATTTGAGGCTCCCTGTAGGCAGCAACTTGCTCGGCGCGCTGAGTGCTGGCGAGAATCATTCATGCTCGATACGCTTCGAACGCGCTCCTGATCCCTTCCTCAAGCTCCACCGCCGCCTTCCACCCCAGCGCATTCAATCGCGCGCTATCCATGAGCTTGCGCGGCGTGCCGTCCGGCTTGGTGGCATCGAATTCAATCTGGCCCTGATAACCCACCACCTTGGCAACGAGGCTGGCCACATCGCGAATGGTGATATCCGAGCCAAAGCCCACGTTGATGTGGCTGCACATCGGACTGGTGTTGGCGGCGTAGGTGGCGTCGTCCAGATTCATCACGTAAATGCTGGCGGCGGCCATGTCGTCTACATGCAGGAATTCGCGGTAGGGGGTGCCGGTGCCCCAGAGGGTGACGGCCGGCCGGGGGCTGATCACTGAGGACGCGGTAATCGGCGCCTCGGCATCGAGGCCGATCATGGCTTTGATGTCTTTCGGGATTTCGCCGTGCTTTTGCTCGTTGGCGATGATGCCGGCGAGATCGCCTTCCATCGCGAGTTTGGCGAGATGGAATTTGCGGATCATGGCGGGCAGCACATGGCTATTGGCGAGGTGGTAGTTGTCGCCGGGGCCATAGAGGTTGGTGGGCATCACGCTGCGGTAATCCACGCCGTATTGGCGGTTGTAGCTTTCGCAGAGCTTGATGCCGGCGATCTTGGCGATGGCGTAGGGCTCGTTGGTGGGCTCCAGGGTGCCGGTGAGGAGGGCATCTTCACGCATGGGCTGAGGCACGGCGCGCGGGTAGATACAGCTGGAGCCGAGGAAGAGGAGTTTCTGTACGCCGGTGCGGTAGGCGGATTCGATGATGTTGGCCTGGATCATCAGGTTTTGATAGATGAAATCGGCCGGGTAGGTGTTGTTGGCGTAGATGCCGCCGACCTTGGCTGCAGCCAGGTAGACCTGGGTGGGTTTTTCGGCTTCGAAGAAGGCGCGCACGGCAGCCTGATCAGTGAGATCCAGCTCGGCGTGGGTGCGGGTGATGATGTGGGTGTGGCCTTGGGCCTGAAGCTGGCGGACGATGGCGGAGCCCACCATGCCACGGTGGCCGGCGACGTAGATTTTTTCCTGTGTGCTCATGTGTGGTTCAGTTTCAGGTTGCGCGTTTCGACGTGCCCGGCGGGGCGGGTTCGTTTCGCCTGTGCGGGTGAGGCCGCAGTTACAGGTTTGGTGCTTGGGTTTTTGCGGCTGAAGCCGCACCTACGGGTTGGTTTCTTTCGTTCTGGTTTTGCGGCTGAAGCCGCACCTACGGGTTTGTTTGTTTCGTTCTGCTTGTGCGGCTGAAGCTGCACCTACAGAGTTCGTTGCTTGGGTTTTGCGGCTGAAGCCGCACCTACAGGTTTATTTGTTTCGTTCTGCTTGTGCGGCTGAAGCCGCACCTACAGGGTTTGGCCTGCTTTCATGCAGAAGCCCGCGGTCCGTTTTTGTGGGATACGCGGGCTTCGGTGAGGCGCTTCGCCATTTCGGTTTGCTGAAGTGGCGAGTAAGGGGTTTAGCGTTCGGTTGATACCGATACGTCGAAACCGTGAGTCTTCAAGAGTGCGTGGCGGCGGGCGGCTTCGAGATCGGCGGCGACCATTTCTTCGCACATTTCCTGCACGGTGATTTCAGGCGTCCAGCCGAGCTTTTGCTTGGCCTTGCTGGGGTCGCCGAGCAGGGTTTCTACTTCAGCCGGGCGGAAGTAGCGCGGATCGATCTTGACGATCACATCGCCCACCTTGAGGGCCGGGGCTTTGTCGCCAGTGATGGCTTCAACAATGCCGACTTCGTCCACGCCCTGCCCTTCAAAGCGCAGCTTCACGCCCAGGTGCTCGGCGCTCCAGCTAATGAACTGGCGCACGCTGTATTGCACACCGGTGGCGATCACGAAATCATCGGGCTGATCCTGCTGCAGCATCATCCATTGCATGCGCACGTAATCCTTGGCGTGGCCCCAATCGCGCAGGGAATCGATGTTGCCCATGTAGAGGCAGGATTCCAGCCCTTGCGAGATGTTGGCGAGGCCACGGGTGATCTTGCGGGTGACGAAGGTTTCGCCCCGGCGCGGGGATTCGTGGTTGAAGAGGATGCCGTTACACGCGTACATGCCATAGGCTTCGCGGTAGTTCACGGTGATCCAGTAGGCGTACATCTTGGCGACCGCATAGGGGCTACGCGGGTGGAAGGGGGTGGTTTCCTTTTGGGGAATTTCTTGCACCAGGCCATACAGCTCGGAGGTGGAGGCCTGGTAGAAGCGGGTTTTCTTTTCAAGGCCGAGGAAGCGGATGGCTTCGAGCAGGCGCAGGGTGCCCATGGCATCCACATCGGCGGTGTATTCGGGGGCTTCGAAGCTCACGGCTACGTGGGATTGGGCGCCAAGGTTGTAGACCTCGTCCGGCTGCACTTCGCTGAGGATGCGGGTGAGGCAGGAGGAATCGGAGAGATCGCCGTAGTGCAGCTTGAAGCGGGCATTCTCGATGTGCGGATCTTCGTAGATGTGATCGACGCGCTGGGTATTCAGAGACGAGGCTCGGCGCTTGATGCCGTGCACTTCATAGCCCTTTTCGAGCAGGAATTCGGCGAGGTAGGAACCGTCCTGGCCGGTAACGCCGGTGATGAGGGCGACTTTTTTGCTCATGCTCTGTCTCTTTCTATGCGGAGTATCTGAAATTGGAAATTGCGGCCCGGCAGGCCATGCGCTGCCGGGCAGGAATTATTTGCGGCCGTAGGTATCTTCGAAGCGCACGATGTCGTCTTCACCCAGATAGGAGCCGGACTGGACTTCGATGATCTCCAGCGGCAGCTTGCCGGGGTTGGCGAGGCGGTGCACATGGCCCAGCGGGATGTAGGTGGATTCGTTCTCGCCGAGCAGCAGGGTTTTCTCGCCATTCACCACTTCGGCGGTGCCGGAAACAACGATCCAGTGTTCGGCGCGGTGGTGGTGCATCTGCAGGCTGAGCGTGGCGCCGGGATTGACGACGATGCGTTTCACCTGGAAGCGCGGGCCCATGTCGATGCTGTCGTACCAGCCCCAGGGGCGGTAGACCTTGCGGTGGCTGGCAGCGAGGGTTTTGCCCTCGGCCTTGATGCGGGTGACGATGTTTTTCACATCCTGAGCGCGGGATTTGTCCGCAACCATCACGGCATCGGGCGTTTCGACCACGATCAGATCCTTGACGCCGACAGTGGCGACGAGGCGGCTCTGGGCGAAGATGAGGCTATCTTGCGTGGATTCGAGCATCACGTCGCCCTGGGTGGCGTTGCCGTCGGCATCCTTGGTGCTCACGCTCCAGAGGGCATCCCAGGCGCCGACGTCGCTCCAGCCGGCGTCCATGGGAACGACGACGGGCTGGCCGAGTTCGGGATGAGCGCCGAGTTGCTCCATCACGGCGTAGTCGATGGAGTTGGACGGGCAGGCGATGAAGGCGGTTTTGTCGACGCGGATGAAGTCGCTATCGCGCTTGGCGCCCTCCACTGCGCTCTGGCAGGCGGCGGCCATGGCGGGCTGGAGGGTGGCGAGGGCTTTGAGCCAGACGCTGGCGCGCATCATGAAGATGCCGGCGTTCCACAGATAGTCGCCACTGGCGACGTATTCGGCGGCGCGGGCGGCATCGGGCTTTTCGACGAAGGCGGCGAGCTTGCGGGCGCTGGCTGCACCGGGCATCACTTCGCCGGTGCGCAGGTAGCCGTAGCCGGTTTCGGGGCGGTCCGGCACGATGCCGAAGGTGACCAGCGCGCCCGCTTCGGCTTGCGGCAGGCCTTCAGCCATGGCGGCGAGGAAGGCGGGGGTGTTGGTGACGATCTGGTCGGCAGGCATCACGAGCAGGATCGGGTCGCCCCCTTCTTGGGTGGCGACCAGCGCGGCGAGCTGCATGGCGGGGGCCGTGTTGCGGCCGGCAGGCTCCAGCACGATGCGATCCGAGCCTTTGCCGATCTGGCGCATCTGCTCGGCGATGATGAAGCGGTGCTCTTCGTTGGTGACGACGATCGGCTTGGCAATCTCGGCAGCGAAGCCTTCGAGGCGGCACGCGGTGATCTGGAGCAGGGATTCAGGGCCCGTCAGCGGCAGCAGCTGCTTGGGGTAGGTTTCACGCGAGGCAGGCCACAGGCGGGTGCCGGAACCACCAGAAAGGATGACAGGCTGAAGCATGGCGACGTTTTCCTGAAAGCTGTGAAGGCCTGATTATCGGCCAGAAGCCTGGAGCACTGGGCTCAGGGAGATGGCTAAACCTTCAAAGCCATGCAAAGGCCGGGCCAAATGCCGCCGCCCGGCGCTGTTACCTCTCAGTTGCTACGAGCCTTGAGCACGGCCAGATCGCTCAGGGCCGTGTCCCCCAAAGCAGCCGAAGCGGCAGCAAGCGGCTCGGCGCTTGCGATCGTGCTGGGTGCATCCTGTTGGCCTGCCATGAAGCCAGAAGAGAGCATGAGCCCCAGACTGGCCAGGCAAACCACTGCGCAACGGATATAGAGAGTCATGGTGTTCCCCGGGGGTAGTGCTGATTTCTGTTCTGTGTTGCTTTGTGCAGAGCAATAAACATGCACACTGGCTACGCTCATCGCTTCTGCATCACGCTCCTTTGATCTCGCCCAATGTGCGTAATCAGGGTTTGTGCGGATGTTACGGGGGGTGTGTTGCGGATGCGTGAGAAGTGGTTCTCGGTTCACGCAAAGAGCCCGATCTTTTTGCACTGCAATGCGAAAAATGTCACAGCCTCGAAGTTATTCGCGACTCAAGCCCGGCGAACGGAAGCTGCTGATTTTTAGGGGGATATGCCCTTTGGGGAAAGGGATGACCGAGTGGCAGGCACCGCAGCGGGGCAGAACGCAACGTGATGGCCTGAAGAGGTGCAGCGCGAGCCGGCCGGAGGCATCCCATCGGTGCAACTTAGCCGCAAGCAAGGGCACGACGCGTTCTGTGGGGGTGCGGCTTGGGCCGCGAACAAGGGCCCGACGCGTTTCGTGGGTGCGGCTTTAGCCGCATGACCCCTGCACCACCCCGGGCCCCTGTATTTCGTAGGTGCGGCTTCAGCCGCATAAACCCACTCCACCTCGGGCCCCTGTATTTCGTAGGTGCGGCTTCAGCCGCATAACCCCACTCCAACCCGGGCCCCGCCGGCTGAAGCCGGCCCTACAAACCCCTCAACCACTGGCCCGACGATCTCTGTAGGTGCGGCTTCAGCCGCATAAACCCACTCCAACCCGGGCCCCTGTATTTCGTAGGTGCGGCTTCAGCCGCACAAGCCCACTCCACCACGGGCCCCGCCGGCTGAAGCCGGCCCTACAAACCCCTCAACCACCGGCCCGATGGTCTCTGTAGGTGCGGCTTCAGCCGCATAAACCCACTCCACCTCGGGCCCCTGTATTTCGTAGGTGCGGCTTCAGCCGCATAACCCCTCTTACCCAAGAGTCAAATCCAGGCGGCATCCCAATGCGGATAGGCCCCTATTTCGCTTGCCAGATTTGCGCGCAATGGATTGGCAACGATGTACCGAGCCACACCCTGCAGGTCCTCGTCGGTACGTACGGCGTGATCATGAAATGCGCGCTGCCAAACCTTGCCGCGTGTGCCATGGATGGCATTGATTTCCCTTGCACTCCGGCCCTTCAGGTGCCGGATTACATCGCTCAATTCAACTTCCTGACTCAGCTCGAAGAGCCAGTGCAGATGATCTGGCATTACTACCCACGCAAGCGAACTGACCAAAGCTTGCTCATGCAAGGTTTTCAGGGTTCGTACGACTATCCGGGCGGATTGAAAATCGGCAAACACAGGTCGTCGTGATTCAGTAACCGTGGTGACGAGATAAACGCGCCCCGCTTCGGAAAAACGCCCTTTGCGTAGATGGGTGTAAGGCATAAGACCTTTCGGCGAACACGAGCAGACGGGAGGAAAGTACAGGCTCCCAGCTCACCGCAAAACAGCTACACCCACAGGGGCGGGGGGCCAAAGAAGTGCGGTTTGGGCCGCAAACAAGGGCCCGGCGCATTCTGTAGGTGCGGCTTCAGCCGCATAAACCCACGCCACCTCGGGCCCCTGTATTTCGTAGGTGCGGCTTCAGCCGCATGCCCCCTGCACCACCCCAGGCCCCGCCGGCTAAAGCCGGCCCTACAAAACCATCAACCACCAGCCCGATGATCTCTGTAGGTGCGGCTTCAGCCGCATAAACCCACTCCACCTCGGGCCCCGCCGGCTGAAGCCGGCCCTACAAACCCCTCAACCACCAGCCCGACGATCTCTGTAGGTGCGGCTTTAGCCGCATAAACCCACTCCACCTCGGGCCCCGCCGGCTGAAGCCGGCCCTACAAACCCCTCAACCACCGGCCCGATGATCTCCGTAGGTGCGGCTTCAGCCGCACAAGCCCACTCCACCTCGGGCCCCGCCGGCTGAAGCCAGCCCTACAGCCGCGCCCGGATCTGTTGCTTGAGGATGCTCGCCAGGAGGACTCCAAGCGCAGCGCCGATGAGATCAGCAGCAAGATCGTCGAATCCTGCCTGGCGGCCTGGCAGGAAGATCTGGTGCAGTTCGTCCGCTGAGCCCAGGGCGAGCGCGGCGAGTACGGCCCAACCCCAGCGCCAGCCAATGCCGGCATGCAGGATGAAGGCAAAACCTGCAAAGACGGTGGCATGGGCGACCTTATCCCACGGTGGAGTGAAGAGCCCAACGGCATAGGGCTGAGCCCCGCCGATGAAAAGCCCGAGGACAATTGCCAGAGCTGCCAAGGCGGCAAGTAGGCGAAGGAATTTGGGCATGAGTGTGAGCACAGCAGATGGCATGAGGGCAAGAGAGGTGGAGTGTACGATGCAAAGATCATGCCCTGGCTCTGTGACGGACAGGCATTTCACATTCGCCTTGCACCCTAGATTACCTGCGCAAGTGCGGTGGTTTTCGTAGGTGCGGTTTGGGCCGCAAACAATGGCCCAACGCGTTCTGTAGGTGCGGCTTCAGCCGCATAAACCCACTCCACCTCAGGCCCCGCCGGCTGAAGCCGGCCCTACAAACCCCTACCCACCGGCCCGGTGACCTCCGTAGGTGCGGCTTTAGCCGCATAAACCCACTCCACCCCAGGCCCCGCCGGCTGAAGCCGGCCCTCCCCCCCCCCAACCACCGGCCCGATGACCGCTGTAGGTGCGGCTTCAGCCGCATGCCCCCTGCACCTCGAGCCCCGCCGGCTGAAGCCGGCCCTAGAAGGTCGAAACCGTGGTGTTCAGTAGGCGGTTTCGTCCTTGGCCATGAGGCCTACCGTACGCAGGATGATCTTGAGATCCAGCGCGAGCGACCAGTGCCGCAGGTAGTGGAGATCGAGGACGATGCGACGCTCCATTTTCTCGAGCGTGTCGGTTTCTCCCCGCGCGCCATTGACCTGCGCCCAGCCGGTGATGCCGGGCCGCACTTTGTGGCGGACCATATAGCCCTTGATGAGCTTGCGGTATTCCTCGTTGTGGGCCACGGCGTGCGGGCGCGGACCAACGATGCTCATGCGGCCCTGCAGGGCATTGATGAACTGGGGGAGTTCGTCGAGCGAGGTTTTGCGCAGGAAGGCGCCGACCCGGGTGATGCGGGCGTCGTTCTTGGTGGCTTGCTTGACGACCGAGCCGTTGTCGGTGGCCGTCATGGAGCGAAATTTGTAGACCAGCACTTCCTTGCCATCCAGGCCGTAACGGCGCTGCTTGAAGATGATCGGGCCAGGAGAGGAGAGCTTCACGGCAATCGCGCAGGCAAGCAGCACCGGCGAGATCAGAACGAGGATGATGGATGAGAGGATCACGTCTTCCAGACGTTTGATCACGCCATTCATGCCCCGGAAAGGGGTGTCGCACACGGCGACAACGGGCATGCCACCGATCTGCTCGACACGGCCCTGGATGAGGTCGGTGACGAAGAGGTCTGGCGCAAAGTAGATGCTGGCGGTGGTGTCCTTGAGCTGATCGAGCAGCGCGAGGATGCGTGGCTGGGAGGCCATGGGCAGGGCGATGTAGATCTGGTCGATACCCTGGGCCTTGACGAATTGCCCCAGCTCGCTGACGGTGCCGAGCAGCGGGAGATCTGCGGAGCGCGGGCTCATACGTTCGCGCGGACGATCATCGAAGAAGCCGCGAAAACGGATACCGGCGTAGCGGTCGGTTTCGAAATGGCGGGCGAGCTCAACGCCCGTATCGTTGCCGCCAATGATCACAGCGCTGCGCTGGTTGCTGGCGAGTACGCGCTTGAGCATCTGGCGGGCGGCTTCGTGAGCGAGCAGCAAGGCAAGCAAGGTACCGACCTGCCAGACCGCGATCACGCCCTGATGGTAGTAATGCAGATAGCCGGTGGAGTGGCCGAACACGAGCAGCGTGAAGCACAGCGTGAGCCAGGCCAGCGCGGCTTTGCCGGCCATGCGCCAGCGGTCTTCGGAGATGCGCAGGATGCCCGGGAAGAGCAGCAGGAAGGTCATCAGCGAGAGCGCCAGATAATGGCGGTCGAAGCTCTGGCCGAACCAGGCTACGCTGGCGGCCAGACTGAGCACGGCGATGCTGGGGCCGAGCAGGGTTTCGACGATCCCGACGAGGGGATAGCGGCTGCGAAGACTATCTTCCTGCCCCAGCCAGGAGAAGGAGGCTGCGGTTCTCATTGTGGGTGTTTCCCCGGATTGTTGGTCTGGAGAATGCCACGCTGTGCCGCAAAAGGATTGGAACTATTTCACGCGCCGGCTGATTCCGCGCGAGCGGAGAGGTAGTCGGCCATGCGCACGTATTCGGCTACGCCGAGGGTTTCGCCGCGCGCCTGTGGGTTGATGCCCAGCGCGACAAAATCTTCGTCTGAACATAGCTCGCGCAAGGTGTTGCGCAGCGTCTTGCGGCGCTGGCCGAAGGCGGCGGTCACGATGCGCCCGAGCAGGGCTTCATCGCGACAGGCGCATTCGCTGGCGGGCTTGGGCTGCATGTACACGATGGCCGAGGTGACCTTGGGTGCCGGCTTGAAGGCGGTGGGCGGCACATCGAACAGGCTGGCCATGCTGAAGCGGTATTGCAGCATCACCGAGAGGCGGCCGTAGGCTTCGGTATCAGGCTCGGCCACCATGCGGTCGACGACTTCCTTCTGCAGCATGAAGGTCATGTCGCGTACGCGCTCGGCATAGCTGGCGAAGTGGAACAGCAGCGGCGTGGAGATGTTGTAGGGCAGATTGCCGACGACCCGCAGCGGTGCCGGCAAGGTGCTGAAATCGAACTTGAGTGCGTCGCCTTCATGGATGGTGATCTGCGCCGGCGACCAGGTTTCCTTGAGCCGGGCAATCAGATCACGATCGATCTCGACCACATGCAGGTGACCACAACCCGCCTGCAGTGGCACGGTGATAGCGCCCAGGCCCGGCCCGATCTCGACGATGTGCTCACCCTTTTTGGGCGCAATCGCCGTGATGATCTGGCGGATGATGTTGGGGTCAGAGAGGAAGTTCTGCCCGAAGCGTTTGCGGGCGATGTGGCCTTGAGGCATTGGAAATCCTTGGTGATCAGGGCGGGATTCTACCCTGCCCGACGCTACAGGCCGTAGTTGTGCGGCAGCCGGGCTCAGCAGCAAAGCCCACTCCACCCCGGGCCCTATGCATTTCGTAGGTGCGGCTTTAGCCGCATACAAGGGCTCGACGCGTTCTGTAGGTGGGGCTTTAGCCACATGACCACCACCACCCCGGGCCCCGCCGGCTGAAGCCGGCCCTACAAAATCAAAACCTGCCCGATGAACTTCGTAGGTGCGGCTTCAGCCGCATCCCCCCACGTGGCGCCCGATCCCTACATTCGCGCGGCGATCTTTTCCTTGATCTTCGGTACCGCTGCGAAGCCGGCCTGCTCGCCGCGCAGGATGGCTTCGTGGCGTTGCTGGAAGTTGGCGAGCGGCAGGCCGCTGGTATCCGGGCGGATCACCACGTCGGCATCGCGCAATTCGAAGCCACCGATGCTCACGCCCATGATGGAGATGGTGTCGAGCAGGATGTCCACGCTGCCTTGATTGCGTTTGCCGGAGGGACGACCGGAGATGTCGACCGCGATCACGATATCGGCACCGAGCTGGCGTGCGGCGCGCACCGGCACCGGGCTGGTAAGGCCGCCATCGACGTATTCCTTGCTGCGGATCACGACCGGCGAAAACACGCCCGGCACTGCGGACGAGGCGCGCACGGCGGTGCCCACGTTGCCAGTCACGAATACCGCTGGCTGACCTTCGGCAAGATCGGTGGCCACCGCCGCGAACTTGCGCTTGAGGCCTTCGATCGGCCGGCCGGCCACTTGCTGGTTGATGAATTTCTCCAGCGCTTCGCCCTTGAGGAAGCCACGCTCGAAAATGGCCCAGTCCGTGAGGGCGCTTTCGTCCATCTGGAAGGCGAGCTTCTGCAGCGCGAAGGCATCGTTCCCGGCGGCATACAGCGCGCCCACCGCGCTGCCAGCACTGGTGCCGACAACGATATCCGGCACGATGCCCTGGGTTTCGAGCGCCTTGATCACACCAATGTGGGCGAAGCCACGCGCAGCCCCGCCGCCGAGCGCGATCGCCACCTTGGGGCGCGGCTTGGGCTGTGGCATCACGACGGCAACCGGCGCAGACGCCACCGGGCGCGGCACTTCAGGCTCGGGGCGGGTGTTGCCGAAAGTACAGGCGGCCAGCAACAGGAGGCTGGCAAGTGAGAGCAGGTGTTTCATGACGGGTTCAGGGTTGCGTGGCAATCATCGCCAGCGCGCAATCGACCGCGGCAAACAGGCTGCCCGGATCGGCACGGCCGCTGCCAGCAAGGTCGAGAGCGGTGCCGTGATCCACCGAAGTACGGATGATGGGCAGGCCCAGGGTGATGTTGATGCCGCCGCCAAAGGTGGCGAACTTGAGCACCGGCAAGCCCTGGTCGTGATACATGGCGAGCACAGCATCGCCACGCGCGAGCTGGCGCGGGGTGAACAAGGTGTCCGCCGGCAGCGGTCCGATGAGTTGCATGCCTTCGGCGCGCAGGCGCTCGAGCACCGGATTGAGGATGTCGATCTCTTCACGCCCCATGTGACCGCCCTCGCCCGCATGTGGATTGAGGCCGGCAACGAGAATGCGCGGCGTCGCGAGACCAAACTTGTCGCGCAGATCGGTGTGCAGGATGCGCAGCACGGCTTCAAGCTCTTCTGCGCTGACGAAAGCCGGCACATCCTTGAGTGCGAGGTGGGTACTGGCGAGCGCCACCCGCATCCACGGACGCGGCTCGGAGCCGTACTGCCCGGCCAGCATCATCACGACGCGCGGCGTACCGGTGCGTTCGGCGAGGTATTCGGTATGGCCGGAGAAGGGAATGCCTGCGTCATTGATGACGCTTTTCTGCACGGGCGCGGTGACCATGGCGGCGAACTCGCCACTGATGCAGCCAGCGATGGCGCAATCGAGGGTCTGCAGCACATAGCGGGCATTGCTCACATCAAGCTGGCCAGCCACGGCAGGCGTGGCAAGCGGCACATGCAGCACTTCGAGCCCACGCGCTACGGGTTCAACGCCGGCAGCGTAAGGCTGCCAGGCGATGCCGGGGCAGCGTTCCGCGAGCAGGGCCTGATCACCGATCACCACAATGCGTACCGGCCACTCGCGCTGCGCCAGCGCTGCGCAGAGCTCAGGCCCCACCCCGGCGGGCTCGCCGGAGGTGATCACGATCACGGGGCGTTTCGATGCCATGCAAACGACCCCTTGAAACTTATTCAGGCTTGATTTCGACGTAGGCAGTATCACGCACCTGGCGCAGCCACTCTTCAGCAGCATCGCCAATCTTGCGCTCGCGCACCGCCTGACGCGCGGCAAACTTGCGCTGGTCAGCGGTGACGTCCATCTTGCGGCGCTCAAGCACCTGGATCAGGTGCCAGCCGAAGGGGCTGGCCACCACACCACTGAGTTCGCCCGGCTTGAGGGCATTCATGGCGCGATCGAATTCCGGCACGGTTTCGCCAGCGTTCAGCCAGCCCAGATCGCCGCCCTTGGCAGAGGTCAGATCGGAGGAGTGAACCTTGGCCATTTCTGCGAAATCGGTGCCGTTGCGGATGCGCTCGGCCAGATCTTCGAGGCGGTGAATGGCCTGGGCTTCGCCGACCACGTCGGTGGTACGGATCAGGATGTGACGTGCGTGGGTCTGCTCCACCTCGACCTTGGCTTCAGCCTTGGCGCGCACATCCAGCAGCTTGAAGATGTGCAGGCCTACCGGGCTGCGCAGGATCTTGCTCACGTCGCCCTTCTGCATTTCGCCCATTCGGTCGGCAAACAGGGGCGGCAGGCTTTCAATACTGCGCCAGTCAATCAGGCCGCCCTGCATTGCATCCTGGGCATTGGAGTAGGTGGCGGCGAGCTTGCGGAAGTCTTCACCGGCACGGATCTGGCGCATGACTTCTTCCGCCTTCTTGCCCAGCGCCATCCATTGTTCGGGGGTTGCCGCTTCCGGCGCGCGCAGCAGGATGTGGGTCAGCTGGTATTCCTGGCCCTTGGCTTCCTGCGCCGTGGCTTGCAGCACGGCAGCCACTTCAGCATCCGTCACAGTGATCGTCGCATCCACCTCACGCTCACGCAGGCGCGCCATGACGATTTCGTTGCGAATGTTTTCGCGGAACTGTTGCCAGTCCAGCCCTTCCTTGGTCACGGCCTTGCTCAGTTCGGCCGGCGCAATCTTGTTCTGCTCGGCGATCCGTTGCAGCGAGCGATCCAGTGTGACGTCATCCACACTGAGACCACGCTGCTTGGCCATCTGCAGTTGCAAGCGCTCCATCACGATGCGATCGAGCACCTGCGAGCGCAGTTGCGAGGCAGCAGGCTTCGGCGTGCCCTGCCCGGCGAGCTGGCGCTCCACCTGTTGAATACGGGCACGCAGTTCGGAGGCCAGCACGACTTCGTCATTCACCACTGCGACCACGCGGTCGAGTTCGGCAGCCTGCACGCACAAGGGCAGCAGGACGAGAGCCAATGCGGCTCGAAACATGGACTTCTTCATGGGGGTTCCGGACATGCTCAGGAAATCGGGTTCAGGCGGGCATCAATCCCCGAACTTGGGGTCGCCCACGCCGGGATCGTTGATCTTGCCATAACCGCTCACGCTACGCTTGAGCAGGTTGACCGGGTTTGACCCCACAGAGGCCAGACCGTTGAATTCGATCTGCAGGAAGATCGAGGTGTTCTTCTCATTCTCGTTGGTGACCAGCGATTGCCAGACCGTGCGGAAGACCCAGCAATCGGCCTTGTACTCCAGGCCGGCGATGATCTCGCTGGTGCGGTGATCGCGCAGGTTGCGATCATAGCGGCCCACGCCATACCAGCCGCCCCACAGGGGCCACTGGCCGGACACATCAACACTGCGGAACTGGTCACGCTGATAGCGGTAGCTCGCCGACAGGGCCTTGGACAACCCGGGCTGGTAACGCAAGCCAGTCACCGCGCGCTCCCACAGCCCTACGCGCGGATCGTACTGGAGCACGGTTTCGGCCCACAGATCGCTATGCACCCGGCCCGCCACACCGCCAAGCAGGTTGGCCGTGCTGCCGGTGCGCAGGGTTTCACCCGGCAGGGAAACACGCTGATCCGCGAAGTAGTAACGCTGGGCCAGCGCGGCGCGCAACCACTCCTCACCACTGGAGGCATCGATCATGCGCGACTGCACACCGGCGGTCAGCTGGTTGGAATCCGCGATCCGGTCGCTCCCCGAGTAGGTGTTCTCGGAGAAGATCTGCGCGAAGTTGAAGTCCGCCTTGGCTGTATCGAAGACCGGGATTTCAGTCTGGTCGCGATAGGCCGCCTTCACATAGTAGAGGCGCGGCTCAAGGGTCTGGACCTGAGCCGTATCGCCGATCTGGGTGTCGCGCTCGAAGATCAGGCCGGAATCAAGCGACATGATCGGCACCTGGCGCCGCATGGCCGCCTGACCGTCGGTGGTCGTGCGGTCCACGTTGTAGCGCGTGGCATGCAGGCCCATTTTCGGGATTACGAAAGAGGACGAGCTCTCCATCGGGTAGGACACTTGCGGATAGGCCACGGTGCGGCGCCCGTCCGGCTGGGTCTGGGTGGTTCCCGACACCGGCGTGGAGTGCGAAAAACTGGTGTACTCCATCGGCAGGGTGAAGGCGAAGCCGTGGAAATCCGGCTGGCGTGCCGTCAAGGAGAGAGAGGGCTGGCGGTTGTAGGGAGACGCCCCCTCCAGAACCTGATAGCGCTGCACCAGCAGGTTGCCGGACAGCCAGGATCCGCTGTTGTAGCCGAGCGTAGCCTGCTGCAAGAGGGTGGATTGCGAAGTTGCCGTGACACGGGAACTCAGATCATCGAAGTAGGTGCGATCGGATACCCGCGTGGCATCCACGTCGGCGGTGAAACCATTGCCCAGATTCTGATTGTGACGCCAGCTGGCCAGCGAGCGGCTGGTCTTGTCTTCCTTGTCCTCCGGCAGGACTTCTGCCTTGAGTGTGCCGGTACTGACTCCCGTCAGGTAGCGCCCTTCACCCGCTAGTTGCAGGCCACGCTTGCTCATCCAGCGCGGCGCGAAGGTGGCATCGTAATTGGGGGCAAGATTGAAGTAATACGGCAGGTAGGCATCAAAGCCCGTATTGCTGGTGGCGCCGATGGTTGGCGGCAGGATGCCGGACTGGCGCCCGCCGGACAAAGGAAAGTCCATCCACGGCGCATATGCGATCGGCACGCCCTTGAAGACCAGTGAGCTGTGTGTAGCCTCGCCCTTGTCGCGATCGAAATCGAGATCCAGATCGCTCATGCGCAGATACCAGGAGGGGTCCGGTGCCGGGCAGGTGGTGTAGGTCGCATTCTTCATGCGGTACTGGTTCTCGCCCTCCAGCATGAGCTGGTCAGCCTGGCCTGTGCCACGCACGATCTGCGTGACCGGTCCATCAGACTGAGCGTTGCGGCCACTCGAGACCGACACTTTCCGCTGCCGCTGAAGAACATAGGACGGCGTCTCGAACTCACCAAAGAGAGTGTCCAGATTCACCCGGGCTTTCGGCCCTTCGATCTCGTCATCGCCACGCTTGAGCTTGACGTTGCCTTCTGCAAACACCTCGTTGCTGACTTGATCGAACAACAGGCGATCACTGTTCAGCAGCAGATTGTCGCGTTGCAGGCGCACGTTGTTGGTGGCATTCAACCGCACCTGGTCCACACCATCGATCTTCTCGGCGTCGATACGGGTACTGCCCGGGGTGGATTGGGTTGCGCCAGGCTCGATGACCGGACGCAGTACGGTGGTACTGGGCCGGGCTTCTGGGGTCGAAGCGGTCTGTGCGTTGGCCAGCAAGGGCATGGCCGCCCACACAGCGATCACCAGCTGGCGCCGGAGGGGCAGGTCCTGATGCATGACTCGGGTTCGTTCCATGAAAGCCTTGCTGCAGCAGATCAAAGAATCCGGCAAGGAGAGCCGGGCGGGTTTGCTAAGATTGCCGGGCATTTTACATGAGCACAGCACCAGCACCGGAGCCTTCACTTGGAACGTCTGCAACAAATTCACGCCTGGTTGGAGAAATGCCTGCCCGGCAAGCGCTTCAGCCTTGCCCCGGCCTCGGCCGACGCCAGCTTTCGCCGCTACTTTCGGGCCACGCTCGAGGATGGCAGCACCCACATTGTCATGGATGCGCCGCCCAGCCATGAGGACTGTCGCCCCTATCTTAAGGTAGCGCGTCTTTTCCACGACGCCGGCGTGCATGTGCCTGAGGTTTTCGCCGAGGATCTGGAGCAAGGCTTCCTGCTGCTCTCCGATCTGGGCGGCAACACTTACCTCTCAGCGCTCACACCCGCCAATGCCAACGAACTGTATGCCGACGCACTCGGCGCCCTGGCGGCCATCCAGCGCGCCAGCCGCCCCGGCGTGCTGCCCGAATACGATCACGCCCTGCTCTTGCGCGAACTGATGCTGTTCCCGGAATGGTATGTGGCCCGCCACAAGGGCGTGAGTCTTAGCGACGCAGAAATGGCCGAGCTGCTGAAGGTTTTCGAAACCATCATGGCGGTCAACCTCGCCGAGCCTCAAGTCTTCGTACATCGTGACTACCACTGCCGCAACCTGATGGCCTCCAGCCCCAATCCGGGCGTACTGGACTTCCAGGATGCCGTGTATGGTCCGCTCACCTACGACTTGGCCTCGCTGTTCAAGGATGCCTACATCCACTGGGACGAAGAACAGACGTTGGACTGGCTGGTGCGCTACTGGGAAATCGGTCGCCAACTCGGCCTGCCGGTGCGGCCGGACTTCAACGATTTCCATCGCGACTACGAATTCATGGGCGCCCAGCGCCACATCAAGGTGCTGGGCATTTTTGCCCGCCTCTATCATCGCGACGGCAAGGACGGTTATCTGAAAGACATGCCGCTGGTGATGCTCTATCTGAAAGCCACCTGCCGACGTTATCGCGAACTGAAACCCCTGCTGCGCCTGCTTGAGCGCCTGGAACCCGAGGAGCTGCAAATTGGCTACACCTTCTGAGTCGCGAGTCCTTGATACGGCACGGCTGGAGTCCGTACTGACCGAATTCGCCCGTGTCCGCGACTGGGATCAGTACCACAATCCGCGCAACCTGATCCTCGCACTGACCGGCGAAGTCGGCGAACTGGCCGAGATTTTCCAGTGGCGAACTGACGCTGAAGCCGCGACGATCATGGAGAGCGAGAAAGCTGAGCACGTCCGCCAGGAAGTGGCTGATGTCTTCCTGTATCTGATGCGCCTGGCCATGGTACTGGGCATCGATCTGGATGCAGCCGTACGCAACAAGATTGAGCTGAACGCGAAAAAATATCCGCCCAAACTCGAGTGCTGAGCCCCTTCTCTACGCAAAAAAAAGCCGCCCGGATTCAGTCCGTGGCGGCTTTCTTTTGCTCAAAGCCGAAGAATTCCCGGCTCAAGCCCCCCTCTGCCGCCGCGCCTCGAACAGGCAGATACCAGAAGCGACCGACACATTGAGGCTTTCGACCGAGCCATGCATCGGGATCTTCGCCAGTTCATCACAGGTCTCGCGGGTGAGGCGGCGCAGGCCATCGCCCTCAGCACCGAGCACCCAAGCCACTGGCCCCTTCTGGTCGATTTCGTAGACCGTCTTCGTCGCTTCGCCTGCCGCGCCGATGCACCACACGCCGGCGTCCTGCAACTCGCGGAGCGTCCTCGCCAGATTCGTCACAACGATGTAAGGCACGGTATCCGCGGCGCCGCTCGCCACCTTGATCGCCGTGGCATTCAGGCCCACCGCACGATCCTTCGGCGCAATCACCGCATGCACGCCGGCCGCATCCGCCACACGCAGGCAGGCACCCAGGTTGTGCGGATCGGTGATGCCATCCAGTACCAGGATCAGGGCATTTTCGGTCAGGTCTTCAAGAATGTCCGAGAGGTGCAGCACCTTGTGGCGCGGATCAATCTTTGCCACCACACCCTGGTGGCGATGCGTGCCGGCCATGCCATCAAGCCGGGCAGCATCGGTCGGAATGATCCGCACCTTGGCCGCTTCGGCCTTGGCCAGCAGATCGCGCGCACGCGCATCACCGCGCTGGGCGGCAACATGGATTTCGAGGATGGATTCCGGATCAACCCGCAGCTTGGCAGCGACGGCATGAAACCCATGAATGAAACGCGACTCAGCCACGACGGCTTCCTTTCTTGTTGGCAGTAGCGGTGCCGCGGCCGGCACCTGAATTCGTATTGCGCTCTGCCGACGCAGGCCTGGCTGCCGTACTGCGCTTGCCAGAGCCGCCCAGCAGCACGGATTTCACACTCTCCAGCGGAGAGGACGGCACGCCTGCCAGATCACGCCAGCTCACCGGTTCGTCCTCACTGACAAGCTCCGGCACAACCGCTTTGGGCTTGGCCGGGCGGGCGGGCTTACGCGCTGGCACAACCTCCGGCACCTGCCGCTCGGCCTGCTGCGGTTCCACCTGACGCTCCCGCTCACGCGCGGTCTTACCGACGCGTTCGGTGGCGCGTGCCACGCCCTCAATCAGCCGGAAATCGATCTTGCGCGTTTCCAGATCCACCCGCACGAGCTCAACACTGACCCGGTCCGAGAGACGGAACTGCTGTCCGCTACGCTCACCAACCAAGGCATGACGGGCTTCGTCGTAGTGGAAATAGTCCGCCCCGAGATCGGAGATATGCACCAGACCTTCGACGAACAGATCGTCAAGGGTCACGAAGATACCAAAAGAGGTGACCGACGTAACTACGCCGTCGTACTGCTCACCGATCCGATCCTGCATGTAATAGCACTTGAGCCAGGTTTCGACATCGCGACTGGCCTCGTCGGCGCGCCGCTCGGTCTGCGAGCAATGCACGCCGATGTCTTCCCAAATACCGTTCTTGGCTGCAGAGGCGCGCTTCTTCTCCGCCTCACGTGCTGCCCGAGCAAAAGCCTCGTCTGGCTGCTTGCCACCTTTTTTACGGCGCGTGTCCTTGAGCAGCTCGACCGGGCCGCTGGCGGGCTGGTATTTGCTCCCGCACAGCACCGCCTTGATCGCACGATGCACCAGCAAGTCCGGATAGCGCCGGATTGGTGAAGTGAAGTGGGTGTAGGCGTCGTAGGCAAGACCGAAGTGGCCAACATTCTCCGGGCTATACACCGCCTGCTGCATGGAGCGCAGCATCACCGTCTGGATCAGCTGGACGTCCGGACGCTCCTTGATCTTGTCGACCACCTTGGCGAAATCTGCCGCCCGCGGAGACTCGCCACCGCCCAGACCGAGCCCGAACTCAGCGAGGAATTCGCGCAGCTTTTCAAGCTTCTCCACGGTCGGGCTCTCATGCACCCGGTACAAGGCCGGATGCTTGTGCTTCTGCAGAAACTCGGAGGCACAGACGTTGGCCGCCAGCATGCATTCTTCGATCACACGGTGCGCATCATTGCGCGCCTCCGGCACGATGCGCTCGATCTTGCCTTCAGCATCGAAAACCATCTTGGTCTCGACCGTCTCGAATTCGATGGCACCACGCTTGGCACGGGCCTTGAGAAGGATGCGGAACAGCACATCCAGCATTTCCAGGTGCGGCACAAGCGGCGCATGCTCAGCCAGCAAGGCTTCATCCTTGCGGCCTTCTGCATCACCGTAAAGCATTGCCGCAACCTTGTTGTAAGTCAGGCGAGCATGCGAGTACATCACCGCCGGATAGAAGCGATAGGCCTTGATCGCGCCGGTGGCGTTGATCGACATGTCGCACACCATGCACAGGCGCTCCACCTGCGGATTCAGCGAGCACAAGCCGTTGGAGATTTTCTCCGGCAGCATCGGAATCACCCGGCGCGGGAAATACACCGAGTTGCCGCGCTCCAGCCCTTCGCTGTCCAGCGCCGATCCGGGCGTCACGTAATGACTCACGTCGGCAATCGCCACCAGCAGGCGATAACCACGGCCATCTTTCGCGCAGTACACGGCGTCATCGAAATCCTTGGCCGTCTCACCGTCAATGGTCACCAGTGGCAGGTGGCGGATGTCCTCGCGCACGCCCCCCTCCCAGTTCCAGTCTTTCTTGCGCACCACATCCGGCAGCTTCTTGGCCTCCGCCTTCACCTCTTCCGAAAACTCGAAAGGCAGGTCGTGCTTGCGCAGCGCGATTTCGATCTCCATGCCGTCATCGGCATAGTTGCCCAAGGTTTCGATGATCTGGCCGATCGGCTGGCTGTGCTGGGTGGGCTGCTGAAGGAGATCAACCGTCACCACCTGTCCCGCCTTGGGCTTGATCTTGCCGCCGGGCGCCAACAGGATGCCCTGGCTGATCCGCCGGTTTTCCGGCAGCACCATGGCGACACCCGCCTCGACCTTCACGCGGCCCACCAGACGGGTATTCGCGCGCTCCAGAATTTCGATGATCTTGGCTTCGCGACGACCGCGCTGATCCACACCGATCACGCGCACCAGCGCCCGATCGCCATGCAGCACTTCACGCATCGCGCGCGGGCCGAGGAAGAGATCGGGGCTGCCATCGTCCGGCACCAGGAAGCCGAAGCCATCCGGATGGCCTTCAACGCGGCCGCCCATGAGGTCGGCCTTGTCTGGCAGGATGTAACTGCCACGCCGATTGCGCATCAACTGCCCGGCGCGCTCCATGGCGCCCAGGCGGCGAGCGAAGTGTTCGCTCTCCTCGGGCAGGATCTCCAGTTCTGTCGCCAGCTCTTCGCCGGACAGCGGGCAGCCGGCCTGCTCAAGGATCTGCTCGATGTACTCGCGCGACGGCAGCGGGAATTCGTACTTCTCTGCCTCACGCGTAAAGAAGGGATCGGCGCGGCGGATTTTGGATACACGGGGTTTTTTCATGTTTTTCTTGTTCTCCTGTTGACTCATTCGTTCAGTTCTCTATAATGCCGGTCTTCGCTGCTTATGCAGTGAATTGCCCAGGTGGCGAAATTGGTAGACGCGCTAGTTTCAGGTACTAGTGCCGCAAGGTGTGGAGGTTCGAGTCCTCTCCTGGGCACCAGATTCGCAGAGGAAAGCCAGCTCATCGAGCTGGCTTTTTTCTTTTGTGCGCCGGATGCGTAATGTTGCGTCAAATGTTACTCGTCGGTATGAATTAAAAATCGGGTTGAATCTGAATTGCAGAATGTTAAAGGCCGGCGGGAACGCCGGCCTTTTCTTTTTTGATCAGGCAGCAAACGGATGCTGCTTGAGGATTGTTTCATCGCGCTCCGGGCCGGTCGACACGATCGCGATCGGCACTTCGCAGACTTCTTCAAGGCGGTTCAGATAGTTCTGCGCCTCCACCGGCAGCTCTTCCCAGCGCTTCACGCGGAAGGTCGTGCTCTTCCAGCCCGGCATGCTTTCATAGATCGGTTCGCAGGCGGCCACATCGTCCGCGCCGATCGGCAGCAGCTCAATCTTCTTGCCGTGCAGCATGTAGCCTGTGCAGATCTTCAGCTCATCCAGACCATCCAGCACATCCAGCTTGGTGATGCACAGACCCGTCAGTCCGTTGATGCGCGCCGAACGACGCAGCGCTGCCGCATCAAACCAGCCGCAGCGACGCTTGCGCCCGGTCACCGTGCCGAACTCGCGACCCACGGTCGACATCTGCTCGCCCGGCGTGCCCTTGGTCTCGATATCCAGCTCGCTCGGGAAAGGACCACCACCCACACGGGTGCAATAGGCTTTGGTGATGCCCAGCACGTAGTGCAGCATGCCCGGACCGACGCCCGCACCGGCAGCCGCCTGACCAGAGACGCAGTTCGACGAGGTCACGAACGGATAGGTGCCATGGTCGATGTCCAGCAAGGTGCCCTGGGCACCCTCAAAGAGCAGGTTCTGGCCTGCCTTGTTGGCGGCGTACAGATCGTCGGAAATGTCGGACACCATCGGGCGAATGGCCTCGGCGTCCTTCATGGCCTGATCAAACACGGTCTGGAAGTCCACAGGCTCGGCGCCCAGATACTGGGTCAGCACAAAGTTGTGATAGTCCAGCACTTCGCGCAGCTTGGCAGCAAAGCGCTCCGGGTTGAACAGGTCATAGACGCGCAGGGCGCGACGTGCAACCTTGTCGGCGTAAGTCGGGCCAATTCCCTTGCCGGTCGTGCCAATCTTGTCGGCCGCGCACTTCTTGGCCTCACGCGCCTTGTCCAGCGCCGAGTGGTAAGCCAGGATCAGCGGACAGCCAGGGCTGACCTTCAGGCGCGAGCGCACCTCGATACCATCCTTCTCAAGAATCGCGATTTCGGAAAGCAGGTGATGGATATCCAGCACCACGCCGTTACCGATGTAGCACTGCACACCCTCGCGCACGATGCCCGAGGGCACGAGATTGAGCTTGTACTCCTTGTCACCGATCACCAGCGTGTGGCCAGCATTGTGACCACCCTGAAAACGCACCACGCCCTGCGCATGGTCAGTCAGCCAGTCGACGATCTTGCCCTTGCCTTCATCGCCCCACTGCGTGCCGACGACCACTACGTTCTTTGCCATTTGATTCTTCCTCAGTCTTCCAGAGCGGCGACGCACCAGGCGCCATCCTTCAAAACAATGCGGCGATCACAGCCCGCCTCACGCCACGAGCCCGTATGCCCCGGCAACTCCTGCATCACGACCTCCCCTCCGGCACGCAGCGCGCTCACGCACGCTGCCAGCTCAGCCGAATTATCCAGAGGGGCAAGAATGGCGCCCAACATACCGACGCCTGCCCCAAGCGCAGCAAGCTCGCGCAAATCGAGGCTGAAACCTGTCGCCGGACGGGCGCGGCCAAAGGCACGCCCCACTTCGTTATAGCGACCACCCAAAGCAACCGCAGTCGGTGATGCGCCGCAGTAGGCCGCGAACATCAACCCAGTGTGGTAGTGATAACCGCGCAAATCCGCAAGATCGAAGCTCAGCGGCAGATCCCCCAGCTGACGGGCCAAGTGCAGCAACTCATCAAGCGCGGCGTGCACACCGGCAACGCCCGGCAACACATCACGTGCGCGCAGCAGCACATTGGCATCACCATACAGCCCCGGCAAGGCAAGCAGACCGGAGCGCGCAGGCTCAGCCATGGCGGCGGTGAAATCACGCAGCGCCGGTACATCCTTGGCCTGCAGGATGCCAAAGAGCACTTCTTCTGCCTCACGATCCAGCCCCGCCAATTCAGCCAGGGCACGGAACAGGCCTACATGCCCCACGTCGATACGGCTGGCGCGAGCACCGGACAGCGCCAGCGTGCGCGCCAGAAGACGCAACACTTCAACATCCGCCTCGATTCCGTCGTGGCCGTACAGCTCGGCGCCGATCTGCAGCGGCTCACGCGATGCAGTCATTGAACGCGGCAGCACATTCACCACAGGCCCGCAGTAGCACAGGCGGGTCACGCCCTGACGATTCAGCAAATGGGCATCGATCCGCGTGACCTGCGGCGTGGTATCGGCGCGTAAAGCCATCGTGCGACCGGAGATTTGGTCGACGAACTTGAACATGGAGTCATCCATGTCACGCCCTGTACCGGACACCAGCGAGTCCAGATACTCGACCGTCGGCGGAATCACGAGCTGATAGCCGTTGAGGCGGAACTCGTCCAGCAGAACGCGGCGCAGGTGCTCAATGCCCTGCGCCTCGACCGGCAGCACGTCCGCAAAATATTCGGGCAGCGCCCAGCGTGGCAAAGCCATAGGAATCAGTAAACCAGGATGAAGAGCAGCGCCCCGGTGAGCAGAGAGAGCATGCCCGCAAAGCGGATCTGCCCGTCTGCCCAGCGGGTAATGCGCTGGAAGGTGGCGCGCCAGGCAGCCGGCGCGCATAGGGGGACAAGGCCTTCAAACACCAGCATCAAAGCCAGTGCGGCCAGAAAATAACGCAGCATGCTTACTTGCCGCTGTCCTTGCCGCCACCGCTCTTCATGTACTTGAAGAAATCGGAAGACGGGTCAACGACCAGCATGTCGCTTTTGCTGCGGAAAGTCTGCTTGTAGGCTTCCATGCTGCGCCAGAAACGATAGAACTCGGGGCTGCGGCCAAATGCCTCTGCGTAGATCGCGGCCGCCTTGGCATCGCCCTCGCCCTTTATCTTCTGAGCATCGCGGTAGGCCTCCGCAATCACCACCTCACGCTGACGATCCGCATCCGCCTTGATCTGCTCGGCCTCGGCCGAACCGGTGGAACGCAACTCGTTGGCCACACGCTTGCGCTCGGCCTCCATACGACGGAATACGGATTCGCTCACGTCAGTCGGCAGCTCTACGCGCTTGACACGCACATCGACAATTTCCACGCCGTACTGTACGGAATCTGCTGCAGCTTTGGCCTGCACCGCATCCATGAGTTTTTCACGCTCACCAGAAATCACGTCATGCACCTGGCGCTTGCCGAACTCCTCACGCAGCACGGCATTCACTGTTTGCTCAAGACGCGTATTGGCACGCACCTCCTCGACCCCAAAGGCACGATAGAACACGGCCGGATCCTTGATGCGCCAGCGCACGAAGGAATCAACCAGCACGTTCTTCTTTTCTGCCGTCTGGAAGAGCTCGGACTCGGGTGAATCAAGTGTCAGGATACGGCGATCAAAATACTTTACATCCTGAATCATGGGCAGCTTGAATTTCAGCCCAGGCTCAGTCTCAAAACGCTTGATTTCCCCCAACTGGAAGACCAGCGCGTACTTGCGCTGATCCACGGTGAAGATGGACATCGATAGCACGGCGACTGCAATCAGCAGTGCGCCAAAAATCACGGGCAAACGGGCATTCATCAGCGGCTCTCCCTTTCACGCGAACGCAGGGCCTCGCGACTGCGAGGATCCGGCTCCTGACGCGGCACAGCGGCCGGCGTCTCGACAACCGGCTTGCTCGCCGGCACGGCGGCATCGACAGCTGCAGCAGGAGCGGCACCTCCGTTCTGGATCAGCTTGTCGAGCGGCAGGTAGAGCAGATTGCCATTGCCCTTGGAGTCCACCAGCACCTTGGTGGTGTTGCTATAGACCTGTTGCATCGCATCGATATACATGCGGTTGCGCGTAACTTCCGGGGCCTTCGAGTACTCGGCAAAGATCTGCTTGAAGCGGCTGGCATCGCCATCCGCCTGAGCCACCACGCGCTGGGCATAGCCTTTGGACTCCTCACGCAGACGCGCGGCCGTCCCTTCAGCCTTCGGCACCACATCGTTGAAGTAGGCCTGGCCTTCGCTCTTCAAGCGTTCGCGATCCTGCCCCGCCTTGACGGCATCATTGAAAGCCTCCTGCACCTGCTCGGGCGGCTGAGCATTCTGCATAGTCACCTTGCTGATCAACACGCCACTGCCTTTGTAAGGGCCGAAGCGGTATTCATCTAGCGCCTTCTGCATCATCAGATGAACTTGCTTGGCAACAGCCTCGCGCCCTTCGTAGAGCACGAAATCCATCTTACTCTTGCCTACGATCTCGCGCATAGCCGCCTCCGCTACCAACTTCACGGTGACATCCGCATCCTTGTTGGCAAACAGGAACTCCGCCGGATCGCTCAGCGTGTACTGCACGGCAAACTGGATGTTCACGATGTTTTCGTCATCCGTGATCATCAGCGACTCATGCAGATTCTTGGACCGGTCGTTGGCGCGAAAACCGACTTCCACCGTGCGCACACGCGTGACATTGACCAATTCCACCGCCTCGACGGGGTATGGCAAGTGCCAGCGCAAACCTTCATTGGTGATTTCCTGCAGCTTGCCAAAACGTAACACCACGCCACGCTGGCTGGCATCGACTGTGTAAAACCCGCTTCCCAGCCACAAAGCCGCCGCAGCCAGAACAACCAGCACCACGCCGCCACCGAGCTGACGCGGATTCAGCGGCGCCGGTGGCGGCGTATTGCTGCCCCCCCCGCCCGAACGCTTGCCGAACATGCCGCTGAGCTTATTGTTGAAGTCGCGCCAGATGTCTTCAAGGTCTGGCGGCCCCTGCTCATCGCCGCGCTTGCCCTCACCCTGCTTGTCGTCGCTTTGGCTGTTGTTGCCCCAGCGTGGATCGTTGATTGACATGAGTAGTCCGGTAATCATGAGTCTGCCTGGTCTGAGTCATCCATCGGGGAAGCCGGCGGCTCTGAAGCCTCACCGGCAATCATGATCGGGAAGAGCTGGCGGGCCAACGCGTTGCGCAGCAAATCCAGCCCTTCGCCCGTGCGGGCGCTGAGCAAAATGCGCTCGATTTTACCATAGCCATCCTCTTCCACTGTCGGCACACCATGCGTCATGTCGATCTTGTTCCAGACGAGGATCTGCGGCACGTCGCCCGCGCCGATCTCGGTCAGCACTTCATTGACCACATCAATCTGCGCTTCGCGATCCGCCGAGGATGCATCCACCACATGCAGCAACAGATCTGCCTGTGCCGTTTCTTCTAGCGTGGCGTGAAACGCAGCCACGACCGAGTGCGGCAAGTCGCGGATGAAACCCACGGTATCCGAGAGCACCATATGACGTTGTGCATCATGCAGATAGACGCGGCGTGAAGTCGTGTCGAGGGTGGCAAAAAGCTGATCGGCCGCATAAGCACCGGCCTTGCAGAGCGCATTGAACAAGGTGGACTTGCCCGCATTGGTGTAACCAACCAATGAGACCACAGGCACCTCACTGCGTTCCCTTGAGCGGCGCCGTACCTTGCGTTGCTTCTCCAACTGCCGCAGTCGTTCCTTGAGTAGGGCAACGCGTTTGCCGAGCAGGCGGCGGTCGGTTTCGAGCTGCTTTTCACCCGGCCCACGCAGACCGATACCCCCCTTCTGACGCTCAAGGTGAGTCCAGCCACGCACCAAGCGCGTCGCCAGATGCTCCAACTGGGCCAGCTCCACCTGCAGCTTGCCCTCATGGCTCTTGGCACGCAGGGCAAAGATATCGAGGATCAAGGTCGTGCGATCAATGACCCGACGCTGCAGCACGCGCTCAAGATTACGCTGCTGCCCGGCGCTCAATTCATGATTGAAGATCACGATATCAGCCCCGGATGCAAGGACTTCGGCAGCAATTTCGTCAACCTTGCCGGAGCCCGCATACAGGGCTGGATCGGGCGCCCTGCGCCGGCCCTGAATGATGGCGACTGTTTCAGCGCCTGCCGAACCCGCCAGCATCTGGAACTCAGCTAGACATTCAGCTAGCCCCCCCGCACCAAAATCGAGCTGCACCAGGACGGCGCGATTTCCTTCCGAAGCGGGGCGATCAAACATGCGGAGGCACAGGCAAAAATCCGGGTGCAACCTCAGGCTGCACCCGGATCAGGGTATTAAGAGAAACCGCTGCCCGCCATGCGGGCAGGCGTTCATTCCTTCGGTGCGGCAGGCGCATCACCCGCATTTTCGTGCGGAATGGACACAGCACGGGCCGGCACCACGGTAGAGATGGCGTGTTTGTACACCATCTGGGTGACCGTGTTCTTCAGCAGCACCACATACTGATCGAAAGACTCGATATGGCCTTGCAGCTTGATGCCATTGACGAGGTAGATCGAGACCGGAATGTGCTCGCGGCGCAAGGTATTCAGGAAGGGGTCTTGCAGCATCTGGCCTTTGTTGCTCATGGTTTTTGGCCCTCAGAAATATTGTTATTGGAAAAGCTCGGCCAGTGAAGCACAGCGTGCGGGAAAAAGGGCACTGGCCAAAGGGGAAAGGTTAGCAGAACTTCCGCACGATCAATAGCACACGATCAAGGATAGTCTTTGTCCGCATAGGGGTTGTGCGCCGAGCGGAACTCGATGCGCAGCGGGGTCCCCTGCAGCTTGAAGGTTTCCACGAAATGATGCTCAAGATAGCGGCGATAGGAGTCAGGAATATGCTCCAGCGCATTGCCGTGCACTACCACCACAGGAGGATTCTGACCGCCCTGGTGGGCGTAGCGCATCTTGGGACGATACACCCCGTGGCGCGGCGGTTGCTGTTTGGTCAGCGCGGTCTGCAAAGCACGCGTGAGCTTGGGGGTGGCCAGCTTGATCATCGCCGCCGCATAGGCCAGATCCACCGACTTGAGCAATGGGCCGATACCCACCACTTCTAGCGCCGAGATGTAATGGTGGCGCGCGAAATCGAGGAAGTAGAGCTTGCGGGCAATCTCAGCCTTGATCCGCTCACGACGATAGTCGTCGACGCTGTCCCACTTGTTCACCGCCAGCACCAGGGCGCGGCCGGCCTCAAGCACGAAGCCGGCGATGTGGGCGTCCTGATCGGAGATGTCCTGACTAGCATCGAGCACCAGCACAACAACATTGGCCTCCTCCACCGCCTGCAAGGTCTTGATCACCGAAAATTTCTCGATCGCCTCAAAGACCTTGCCACGGCGACGCAGGCCAGCCGTATCGATCAGGGTATAGGCCTTGCCGTTGCGCTCGAAAGGCACGGCAATCGCATCACGCGTAGTACCGGGCATATCAAACGCAATCACGCGATCCTCGCCCAGCAAGGCGTTGATCAGGGTTGATTTACCCACATTGGGACGACCGACGATGGCCACCCTGGGGCCCGCCTCGTCATCATCCCCAGGCTCTGCGTCCTTGGGAAAACTATCCAGCACCAGATCCAGCAACTGACGAACGCCCTCGCCATGCGCAGAGGAGATCACATACGGCGTACCAAAGCCCAGCTCATGAAACTCGGCACTGAAAGTGTCGCGATTCATGCCCTCGCCTTTATTTACAGCGAGGAACACCGGGCGACCCGAGCGGCGCAGCGTGTCTGCGATCTGCTTGTCATGCGGCGTCAAGCCGACACGACCGTCCACGATAAACAGCAAGGCGTCGCCTTCGGCGATGGCGGACTCGGCCTGACGGGCCATTTCGGCCACGATTCCTTCCTTGGCCAGCGGTTCGAAACCGCCTGTATCGACGACCAGATAGGGGCGCGAGCCTCCACGGCCAATCCCGTAGTGGCGATCGCGGGTCAGACCCGGCATATCCGCCACCAGCGCGTCGCGGGTGCGGGTCAGACGATTGAAAAGCGTGGATTTGCCGACATTGGGTCGGCCCACGAGCACCAGCGTAGGTTTCACAACAACTCCAGATTTACTGCTTCCGCAGGCTCAAGGCGTAAAGGTCGCCATCGATGGCCTGCACCGCCATCCCGTCATTGGGCAGCGTCTGCATCAGGGCACGCACCCCGGACGAATCCACGCGGCGACTGGCCACGAACTCTCCAGAACGCGCTTCAATTACATGGACATAGCCCTGTACATCCGCCACGGCCAGCTTGTCGCCTACCAGTACCGGACGGGTCAGGCGCCGATAGGCCAGCTTGTCCTGCTTCCACTGACTAGCACCAGAAGCCAGATCGAGGGCATACAAAGTGTCGCCTGCATCGGCGAAATACAGGCTGCCGGCATCCGCGGCAATACCACTGGCCGAAGAAAAGTCACGCGCCCAACGCAGGCTGCCATTGCTGCGATCCACACAGGCAACACGCCCCTGGAAAGCAGCCACACAGACCTGATCGCCGCGCACCAGCGGATCGCCCACCACATCCGCCATGCGTTCAATCTCGTTGGAGCCCTTGGGTTGGGCAATCGTAGCCTCCCAGCGCTGCACCCCACTGGCGAGACTCAGCGCCAGCAGTTTGCCGCCCGGAAAACCGGCAAACAACACATCACCCGAACGCGCCAATCCCACCGGCGCACGCAAGGCCAGGGAGGCCTGAGCGCGCTGATAGACCCAACGGCGTTTGCCGTCGCTCACACCATATGCGGCGAGTTGATTGTCGCCAATCCGCACCACCACCATATCTTCGGCAATCAGAGGGGAGGCGAGCACTTCGCCGCCCACGGTAGTCTTCCAGCGCAAGCTGCCCTTGTCTGCTTCATAGACAAGCAATTCGCCATCACTACTGGTCACCACCACCACATTGCCATCACTAGCCACGCCACCGGAGAGGCGCGGCGCCGTCTTGACCCGCCAGACTTCACGCCCGGCCGCATCGAAACGCGCCAGCTGGCCCTTGCGGGCGGCAGCATAGACACTGCCACCAGAAAGCGTCGGGCTCAGCAGGGAGTCGCCGATCTCCGGCAAGGAAGCGGTCCACTGCTCGCGCAGCTCGCCCGTCTGTTTGAAAACGGGCAGCGGCGAAGGCTTGGGCCCGGGATCTGATGACCACAGGAAGCAACCACTCAGACTAGAACTCAGGGCCAGGGCGGCCAGCACTCGCAGTTTCATCAGGCGCCTCCAAGCGCATCCAGCTTGATCTGCACAAGATTGCGGAAAGAGGTCGTTTGCTCACCCGCCTTGGACGCGGCCTCAACGCTGCGCTTGTAGGCAGCGCGCGCCTCCGCCGTCTTGCCTTGGGCAAACAGGACATCTCCACGCAGATCTTCGAATCGCGGCAGATACGCCTCATTGGGCTCAGCCTTGAGGGTTTCCAGCGCCGGCTCAAGTTCCTTGGCATCGATTTGCAGCGCAGCCAGTCGCAGGCGGGCCACATCGCGCAACAGAGGATCAGCTTTGCTGGAAGCAGCCCACTCGAGACGGCTGCGGGCAGTCTTGGCGTCCCCCGCTTCAAGTGCGGTATGTGCAGCTTGCAAAGCAGCCAGCTCAGCCGTCACGCTGCCGCCATGCTTGGCGACCAACTCGTCAGTCAGCACGCCAACCTTGCCCACATCCTTGGCTTGCGCGGCAAGGCTCACGGCACTGTAGAGGCCACCAGCCTCAGCCGCCTGCTTGCCTTGATACCAGCGCCAGCCTTGCACGCCAGCCACGACCAGCGCCAACGCCAGCGCGCTACCCGTCACGATATTGCCGTTCTTTTCCCACCAGGCCTTGATGGCCGAAAGCTGTTCCTGCTCTTCCAGATCGTAAGCTGCCATGTTCCGTCTTCCGTCTCTTGATTGATTCTGTCCGTGCCCGGCTCACTCGCCGTAAAGGCGGTCTGCCAGCAATTCAACGAGCGCTTCGGGCGTTACCGCCTGCTGCTCGCCCTCTCCACGCAGAGGCTTGAGCGCCACCTGCCCGACCGCTGCTTCATCATCACCCACGATCACGGCATACGCCGCACCTGAACCGTCGGCCTTCTTCATCTGCGATTTGAAGCTGCCACCACCGCAATGGAACACCACCGCGAAGCCCGCGCTACGCAGCAGTTCGGCACTGCGGAAAGCAAAGGGCGCAGCCTTCTCTCCTTGATGCACCACGTACACATCGGGGCTCACCAGCGGGCCGGCATCCAGGCCTTCCTGCCACAGCAACATCACACGCTCCATGCCCATCGCGAAACCACAGGCCGGAGCCGGCTTGCCGCCGAGTTGTTCGATTAGACCGTCGTAACGACCGCCGGCGCAGAAAGTGGCCTGAGCGCCCAGGCGAGTAGTCGTCCATTCGAACACGGTGCGGTTGTAATAGTCCAGCCCTCGCACCATTCGCGGATTGATCCGGTAAGGCACGGCAGCCTCGCGCAGCAAGGCTTGCACGGCTTCGAAATGCTTGAGAGATGCTTCACCGAGATACTCGATGAGTTTGGGTGCGGCTTCGACGATCTCCTGCAGCGCCGGATTCTTGGTGTCCAGCACACGCAGTGGATTGGCGTAGAGGCGACGCTTGCCATCTTCATCCAGCTGATCCTGATACTTCTCCAGATAGGCGATCAACTCAGTGCGGTGTGTGGCGCGCTCGGCCGCATCCCCCAGGGAATTGAGCTGAAGTTCGACATCGTCCAACCCGAGGTCATCCCACAGGCGACGACACATCACGATGTGCTCAGCATCCACGTCCGGGCCGGCAAAACCCAGGGCTTCCACACCGACCTGATGAAACTGACGATAGCGCCCCTTCTGCGGACGCTCGTGACGGAACATCGGGCCACTGTAATAGAGGCGCTGCGGATTCTGGAAAATCAGGTTGTGCTCGATCACCGAGCGCACACAGGAGGCAGTACCTTCCGGGCGCAGGGTGAGGTGTTCGCCGTTGAGACGATCCTCAAAGGAGTACATCTCCTTCTCGACAATGTCGGTGTGCTCGCCAACGCCGCGCGAGAACAGCTTCGTGTACTCCACGATCGGAGTGCGAATCGGCCGATAGCCATAGCTCCGCAGCCAGTCACGAACAATTTCCTCGAACGCCTCCCAACGCTCCGCCTCTTCGGGGAGCAGGTCATTCATGCCACGCACGCCTTGCAGTTTGGTACTCATTTACTGGATCTTTTTCGGATACTTGGTGGCGACATACTCATCGAGGATGACGCGGAATTCATGGGCGATATTGTCGCCACGCAGGGTCATGGCCTTCTGGCCATCGATGAAAACCGGAGCAGCCGGCGTCTCGCCAGTGCCTGGCAGGGAAATACCGATATTGGCATGCTTGCTTTCGCCGGGGCCATTGACCACGCAGCCCATCACCGCAAGGGTCAGATTTTCAACCCCATCATACTGGTCGCGCCACACCGGCATCTGCTCGCGTACATAACTTTGCACGCTCTGCGCAAGCTCCTGGAAGAAGGTGCTGGTGGTGCGACCACAGCCCGGGCAGGCGGTAACCATCGGCGTAAAAGCACGCAAACCCATGCTCTGCAAGATTTCCTGCGCCACGATGACTTCCTGGGTGCGGGCACCGCCCGGCTCAGGGGTCAATGACACTCGAATGGTATCGCCAATGCCTTCCTGCAACAGTACGCCCAGCGCAGCGGTTGAGGCCACGATGCCCTTGCTGCCCATGCCGGCTTCAGTGAGTCCAAGATGCAGCGGGTAATCGCTGCGACGGGCCAGCTCGCGATAGGTGGCGATCAGATCCTGCACGCTGGAAACCTTGCAGGACAGGATGATGCGATCACCCGCCATGCCCACGTCTTCAGCCGCCTGCGCAGATTCGAGCGCCGACACGATCAGCGCCTCGCGCATCACCGCACCAACATCCCACGGCTCCGCTCGCTGCGCGTTGGCATCCATCATGCGCGCCAGCACAGACTGATCGAGGCTGCCCCAGTTCACACCGATGCGCACCGGCTTGTCGTACTTGCAGGCGAGCTCCACGATCTGCGCAAATTGCACATCACGCTTCTGGCCCTGCCCCACGTTGCCGGGATTGATACGGTACTTGGCCAGCAATTCGGCACAGGCAGGATTGTCCGTCAGCAGCTTGTGGCCGTTGTAGTGGAAGTCACCGATGATCGGCACCTCCACATTCATCTTCGCCAACTGCTCGACGATCTTCGGTACAGCCTTGGCTGACTCGTCGTTATTCACGGTGATCCGAACCAGCTCCGAGCCTGCGCGCGCCAGCTGGGCGATCTGAATCGCTGTCGCGACATGGTCCGCCGTATCGGTATTGGTCATCGACTGCACCACGATCGGCACTTGCGAGCCGACCTGCACACGGCCAATGCGAACCAGACGAGTCGGGTGCCGGCCCAGAGCGCCGGCAAAAGTGGAATTTTGCGACATCAGAGATTCTTACTGCAGTTTCACACGGGCCACATCGCCACGAATCAGCGGAGCCAGATCGACCGGTCGGCCCTTCCAGGAGAGCTTCACTTTGCCAGCATTGCCAATGACCAGATCGAAGGGAGCCTGTCCCTGAACCTCCTGGACACCACCAGCTTGATTAAGACGGGAGAAGACGATCTGCCCACTGGCATCACGCACTTCAACCCAGGAGTCACCCTCGAAACTCAGCGTCATGCGCGGCAGACCACCCACGGCGGGCCCAGACGCCGTCGGAGCTATCGCCACAGGAACGGACGGGGTCACGCGCACAGGAGCACTCTGCACCGCTGGCGGCGTAGCCGGCGGTACTGACTGAGCTGGCAGCATCACCGGTTGGGGCGCGCTCTGCGCCATCGGCACGACGGCAGCCACCACACTCACCGGCACACTCGCCTCGAGCTGCGGGGCAGGCACACTGCTCGCAACCAAAGGCTCGCTGACGACAGGCGACACTTCAACCACAGGCACGAAAACCTCTTCCTGCGGCGCTTTAAGCAGCGCCGTTTCCTCGCGCGCTTCGAGCCAGCCATAATGCCAGCCTGCGCCAAGCACCACGGCCAGCACCAGCACCAATGCTGCAATCGGCAACGCCGAGTAGCGCGGATTGCCCGGTGAAGGCATGCGCCCCAGGCTGGGAGTGATCATCTGCTCAGGCAGCTCGGCCACGACCGGCGCCTCATTGGTCTCACCGGCGCGCAGGAAAATCTCTGCATCCAAGCCCAGAAACCGCGCGTAGTTACGCACAAAACCACGGGCAAAGGTGCTGCCCGGCAAGGCGCTGAGATCACCACGCTCGATCGCCTCTAGCTGACGCACAGTCAGCTTGAGTTGATCGGAAACCTGGCCAAGGGAGAGCCCGCGCGCTTCACGCGCCGCGCGCAACTGGGTCCAGAGGCTCTCTGCAGCGGTCTGCGCCGCCTCCTGAATCTGCTCGCTCACTCGAACTTCCCCTGCAGAAAGTACTGATATTCGTTGGAGCCCGGAAACTCCTTGCGCATCCGCGAGCCCAGATCGGCGACTGTGCTGCGATTGCCCAGACGGTTCTCAATGCGAACGGCGAGCCACAGGATCTCAACGTTGCTGTTTTTCATCTGCTTCAGAATTTGGTCCATCCACTCCTTGGCACGTAGGTCGCGGTTGGAGCGATAGGCGATATCTGCCAGGTAGTAATAGGCCTGCAGATTGGCCGTGTCGGTCTGAACGGCCCTCAGGAAGCGCTCCTCCGCCGCAGGGATATTCTTCTGGCGAAGCAGGCACAGACCTGCATTGGTCCACGCGCGCGTTGGCGTGGCGTAGTAGGGGTTGCGTGCAGCCTGCTCAATTCGCGGCAGACCTTCAGACTCACGTCCCTGCGAGCAAAGGAACCAGCCATAGGCATTAGCGATTTCAGGGTCTCCTGGCGCCAGGCGGGAAGCCTGCTCGAAACCAGGAATCGCCTGTGAATACTGCTCCTGAGCGGCATACACCATGCCTTGCAGCAGATAGCCTGGTGCATAGGCCGAATCCGAAGCGATTGCGGCACGCGCCTCATCCAGCGCTACGCCGTTGCGCCCGCTCTGCAGATAAGCCTGCCCCAACTCGACGTGCAACTTGGCAGAGCGCCGAGCCGCAGTAGTGGCCGGTTGCTCGGCAGAAGGACGGTCAGACTCAGCATCACCACCGATGGGCAAGCCTGCCACACAACCAGAAAGCAGGCCAAACAAAGCCAGCAGCAAAACGGAACAGCGTACAGAGTTGAGCATCAACGCACCTCTTGGATGGGTACTACACGTTTCTGGGTCCGGCGCGTCTTGTCCTTGACCTGCCCGGCCAGCTGGCCACAAGCAGCATCGACGTCATCCCCGCGCGTCTTGCGCGTGGTCGTGACAATACCGGCTTCATTGAGCAGTTGCGAGAAACGACGGACTACTGGACCCGACGAGCGATGAAAGCCGGAGTCCGGAAAAGGGTTGAAGGGTATCAGGTTGTACTTGCACGGCACCTCCCGTGCAATATCGATCAACTGGCGGATGTGCTCGTCACCGTCATTCACACCTTCAAGCATGATGTATTCGAAGGTAATGAAATCACGCGGCGCCTTGTCCAGATAACGGTTGCACGCGGCCAGCAGGTCCTTCAGGGGATACTTCTGGTTGATCGGCACCAGCTTGTCGCGCAGCGCATCGTTCGGTGCATGCAGCGATACGGCTAGCGCCACCGGGCATTCGTCGCGCAGGCGATCCATCGCTGGCACGATGCCAGAGGTGGATACTGTCACGCGACGGCGCGACAGGCCATACGCATGGTCATCCAGCATCAGCTTGAGCGCTGATACCACGCTGTCGAAATTCGCCAGAGGCTCACCCATGCCCATCATCACCACGTTGCTGATGATGCGCTCGCCATTGGGTTCGGCGCCCAGCAGGCGATTGGCCAGCCACAGCTGGCCGATGATTTCTGCCGCACTCAGGTTGCGGTTGAAGCCCTGTTTTCCCGTGGAGCAGAAAGCGCAGTCAAGTGCGCAGCCCGCCTGCGAGGACACGCACAGGGTGCCGCGGGTAGCTTCCGGAATGAACACGGTCTCGACCGCATTGCCATTGCCGACATCCATCAGCCACTTGCGTGTGCCATCGGTCGACAGGTTGTCACGGATCGGCACTGGAGGCTGGATGCAGGCAGTTTCCTTGAGCAATGCACGCAGGCTCTTGGCTACATCCGTCATGGCATCAAAGTCGGTCTCCCCGAAACGGTGGATCCAGCGCAGGATCTGCCGGGCGCGAAATGGCTTCTCGCCGCGTTCGGCGAACCAAGCGATCAGGGCATCGGCATCAAGGTCGAGGAGGTTCTGCATGAGTCTTCACATCAGTGCCCGGCGCGGGCTGCGCCGGGCGGGAACTACTTAACGGCTATACACATTCATGCCGGGGAAGAAGAAAGCCACTTCCACGGCGGCAGTTTCAGCGGCATCGGAGCCATGCACAGCATTGGCGTCGATCGAATCAGCGAAGTCGGCACGGATGGTGCCGGCGTCAGCCTTCTTCGGATCAGTCGCGCCCATCAGTTCGCGGTTCTTGGCGATGGCACCTTCGCCTTCTAGCACCTGGATCATCACCGGCCCGGAGATCATGAACTTCACCAGATCCTTGAAGAAGGGGCGCTCCTTGTGCACGGCATAGAACTGACCGGCTTCGAGCTCGGAAAGTTGCACCAGCTTGGCAGCAATGATTTTCAGGCCAGCATCCTCAAAGCGCTGATAGATCTTGCCGATCACGTTCTTGGCGACGGCATCCGGCTTGATGATGGACAGGGTACGTTCGATAGCCATTTACTTCTCTCCTGTTAATGGGCTGTTGGTAAGTTATTGTTGTCAAAACCGTTCATTTTATCAGCAGACGCCCCGCCCCGGCAGCCAGACTGCCAAATCAAGCCTCACCCGGGCTAAGATTGGCGCATGACCAGCCCCACCTTGCCCCCCTCCACACCTCCAATCCCGCGTACCGGCACCTGGTTCTGGCGTCTCCCTATCCTGGCTATCGCCGCACTGGTTGCCGTGATTTCGCTCTTTCTGTGGCTAGGCCTCGCCCAGGAACGCGAGGAGCGCCGCGCTGCGCTGGTCAGTGACAGCCTGTGGATGGAGCAGAATTTACGCTACCACTTCGAAAGCACGGTGGATGAGCTAGGTCAGATCGGCAACCAGTTCGGCACCGGCGGCGAACTGCACACAGAAGCGGCGCAGGACAAGGTCCGCGAGCTCCTGCAGGGGGACGCAGGCCTCAGCGCGATTCTCTGGCTCAACTCCGATGGCGAGATGCTCAGCACCCTGCCCGCCAGCGCCGCGCCGGTGCAGGTCAGCGAAGAACACAACCTCACCGTGGTACGCGCCCGCACCCTGAACCGGCCAACCTACGACCACCCCTTCCGACTCAAGGACGGTTCCTGGGCTGTGGAAGTCGTTCTGCCGATATTTGGCGCCAACGACTTCAATGGCTACGCCGTAGGTATTTTTTCGCTCTCCCGCGTGCTCGAAAAGCACGTCCCATGGTGGTTTGCCGAGCGCTACCGGATCTCCTTCACCGATGACGGCAGCGACGAGCTGGCCAGCTCGACCCAGGCCAGTGCCGCCAACAACATCTCCTTCGGCGTGAGCTTCGACCGCATGGGCGGCCTGGGCATCCGCGTGGAGAGCTACCGCGACACCACCCGCGTGATGCCTTCCATCGTGGTCGCGGTGCTGCTGGCCTTTACGGTCGTGCTGATCTGGAGTCTGTGGATGCTGCGCACCCGGGTGCTGCGCCTGCAGGACACGGAAGCGGCCCTGCGTGCGGAACATGCCTTCCGCCTCGCCATGGAGAAATCCACCCTGGTCGGCCTGCGCGCCCGGGATCTCTCTGGACGCATCAGCTACGTCAACAGTGCCTTCTGCCGCATGGTGGGCTGGAACGAAGATGAGCTCGTCGGACTGAATGCGCCGATGCCCTTCTGGTTTGAAGACAGCAGCGAACCCCTGCCCGCCAGCATCGGCGAAGAGCCCGCGCGTGCGCGGGAGCTGCGTTTCCAACATCGCGACGGCCATGTGCTCGATGTGCTTCTGTATGAAGCAGCCCTAATCGACGCCGACGGCCACCACAGCGGCTGGATGGGCTCAGTGCTGGACATCACGGAACGCAAGCGCGCCGAAGCCCTGGCCCGCGATCAGCAGGAGCAGCTGGAGGCCACAGCCCGCCTCGTCACAATGGGAGAAATGGCCTCCACCCTGGCTCACGAACTGAATCAGCCGCTCTCAGCCATAGCCAGCTACAGTGCTGGCTGCCTGAATGCACTGAAAGCCGGCCGCTACGACGAAAAGCAATTCACCGACGTACTCGGCAAGATCAATCACCAGGCCCAGCGCGCCGGCAAGATCATCCACCGCATCTACGGTTTCGTGCGCCGCTCCGAATCGCGCCGTGACCGCATGGACGTAAATGCGGCCGTGCTAGAAGCCACCGGCCTGCTCGAAGCCGAAACCCTACGCCGCAAGGTTCGCCTGCAGGTCGAACTGGCCATGGACCTCCCCCAAATCATTGGCGACCGCGTCATGGTCGAGCAGGTCATGGTGAACCTGCTGCGCAACGGCATGGACGCCATGCGTGGCACCCCGGAAGCAGAGCGCCTGCTGCGCGTACGAAGCGAAAGTAGCGGCGAAGGCGTGCGGCTGGTCGTGCAGGATCAAGGCAGCGGCATCCCAGCCGAGATCGCCGACCGCCTGTTCGACTCCTTCTTCACCACCAAGCCCGAAGGCATGGGCATGGGCCTCAAGATCTGCCGCTCGATTGCCGAGCAGCACAATGGTCGACTGTGGTTTGAAGCGGCAGCCGAGGGCGGCACCCTGTTCTACCTCTATCTACCCATCGGCACCGAGGACAAGGACGCCTGATCAACCCCGCCAGCGCCCATCCGGCCCCCGCCACTCGATGCGCCAGCCCACTTCTCCCGGCAAAGCGCTAAAGCCTGCTGCTGCCCCCACCCCACCGATCCACAACACTTGATCCCCGCAGCACAACAGGGGCAGAGTCTCACGCCACCAGACCGGCAGATCAGCCTCCTGACACAGAACCTTGAAACTGCGCGTCGGACGATTCTCTGCCAGACGCAGACGCTCACCACCGCACCGGCTCCGCAGCAGTAAGGACTGACTGCCCGGATCAAGACGCAAACCCGCCCCAGATATCGGCAGAAAGCGCACCCCCCCCTCAGCCCAGGGCATTTCTGCCTCCCCCACCCATGGCTGCGGCGCAGGAAACATCAAGCGTGCAGATTCGGTCCAGATCCGCTCGCGATAGGCACACAAGGCCAGGTCGCCGAAACACTCGCGTACCGGCGCCTCGCCGCGCAAGGCCCGCAGCCCAGACGCCAGACGCGCCGCATCCGGCGCTTGCTCCCCCCGCTCGCGCAGCCAGTAACGCAGCAGATTGCGCCCCCGCGCCGGACTCAACGCACGCAAGCCTGAGCGCGAGCCAGGCAGCCCAAGCCTCACGACACCAGCATCCAGCACTGCCAACTCACCCAGCAGATCTTCAGCTTCCGCGAAATGCGCCGCCGCCCGCGCCAACGAGCGCTCTACGGCCGGCTGACGCGCCTTCAGCGCAGGCAGCACAGAATGACGCAGGTAATTGCGCATGAAGCGGCCATCCGCATTGCTATCGTCCTCAATCCAGCGCAAACCCTCAGCCTGCGCCCACTCGAGCAGCACGGCGCGTGGCTCGGCCAGCAGGGGGCGCCACAAGCGTCGCGCCGGATCACGCTCGCGCATGCCCGCAACCCCTGCCACCCCAGCACCACGCACAAGCCGGTGCAAGAGGGTTTCCGCCTGATCGTCCGCATGATGAGCGAGCACCACCCAGTCAGCCTCCACACTGGCAAATGCCGCATGCCGCACCTCGCGCGCCGCGGCCTCAAGCCCCCGCCCCGCATCAAGAGTTACCACCACGCGCTCGACGCGAAAGGGCAAACCCAAGGCATCACACTCTGCCTCGCAATGCTTCACCCAGTCATCGGCCCGGAGGCTCAGACCGTGATGAACATGGAGCGCAGAAAGCACAAAGCCCGCCTCAGGAGCAAGGCGGGCCAGCAGATGCAACAGAACAGTGGAATCAAGGCCGCCGCTATACGCCACACACAAACGCGTGCCGGCACAGGCACGCAAGACAGGTAGCAGGCGAGACGCGAGATCAGGGCTGGGCATGGACAAATTGTAGCCGCAGGCTGCAGCAAACCCCGACAACGGCGCTGTGCATCACCCAAGGCACGCCGGAGCGCCGCAAGCGGCCAACTCAAGCCGGGCTATTTGACTTGCTTCAGGCCGAGCTTCTGAAGCGGTGATGAAGCGAGGGGGCCGAGATCGAGGATAGGGGCGGAAACGCACTTGGGTACGCCGGACGCCAGGGTTTCGAGATCAGCCTGCACTCAGCCCCCTCGCCCCTCAGGCGGCAAGCTCCTTGAACTTGCCATAGGCAATCAGGCGTTCGAAACGCCGCTCGGTCAGCTCCTGCGGCGACAGCTCGGTCAGCGTGCGCAGCGTGTCCTGCAACGCACGCTTGAGGCTGACCGCCATGGCACGGTGATCACGATGAGCGCCACCCACCGGCTCATTGACCACCTTGTCGATCAGGCCGAGAGACTTCAGGCGCGAAGCCGTGATCCCCATGATTTCGGCCGCCTCCGGAGCCTTGTCGGCGCTCTTCCAGAGAATCGACGCACAACCTTCCGGCGAAATCACCGAATAGGTGGAGAACTGCAGCATGTGCACCTGATCGGCCACTGCGATCGCGAGTGCACCACCGGAGCCACCTTCGCCAATGATGGTGGTAATGATGGGCACGCGTAGCTCAGCCATGGCGTAAAGGTTGTGACCGATCGCTTCGGACTGGCCACGCTCCTCGGCATCAATGCCTGGGTAGGCGCCCGGAGTGTCCACAAAAGTGAACACCGGGATGCCGAACTTCTCTGCCAGCTTCATCATGCGCAAGGCCTTGCGATAACCCTCAGGCCGCGGCATGCCGAAGTTGCGGATGATTTTTTCCTTGGTATCGCGCCCCTTCTGGTGGCCGATCACCATGCAGCTCTGGCCGTTGAAGCGGGCCAGGCCACCCACGATGGCCTTGTCATCGGCAAACGCACGATCGCCATGCAACTCTTCGAAATCCGTGAACATGTGTTCAACATAATCGAAGGTATAGGGGCGCTGCGGATGGCGCGCCACCTGGGCGATCTGCCAGGGCGTGAGCTTGGCGTAGATGTCCTTGGTCAGCCCCTGACGCTTGGCCTCAAGGCGCGAAATTTCCTCGGAGATATCGACGGCGGAGTCGTCCTGAACGAAACGAAGTTCCTCGATCTTGGATTCAAGATCGGCGATCGGCTGCTCAAAGTCGAGAAAGGTTGTCTTCACGGAAGGTAAGCTGAATCAGAAAGGTTGTGCATTGTAACCGATCAGGCCCACACGACGGCTCAGCACGTTTTGTTTGAAATCAGTCACTTGCAAAAACAAAAAAAATACGGCCGCGTATGGGGCTATCAGACCGCGAAAAGATAGCTGCGAATCTCATGGTCCAGCCCATATTCGCGCTCGGGCAAGGGCAGCAGTTTCACGGTCCTGTTCTGCCCCAGCACATATAGCGGCCGCTCACTGCGTGCCGACAACGGCAGGATGACCCGCACCGGCAGACCGCGCCGCAGCGGATCAAGCAGGATGATCTTCACGCGCTGGGCGCCATCATCGGCCACAGCCCCGACCGGTTCATTACCCAGCAACTCGATCCCCACCTGATTACAACCCTTGGCAGTACGCCACAAGCGCCGCACGGTGCCCACGCGCCAGCGGTTGCCGTCAGAGGAATGCATCCCCAGCAACATGCCCAGCTGAACTTCGTCGACATCCCCTTCGGGCGCCTCAACCCCCACACCATGCGTGCTTGCATCGCGCATGCTCCAGTCCCGCAGCAGACCGCCATGCTCTTCGCTACCCAAGCGCAGCGAAAACTCCTGCAGCCCCATGGCGACAAGCAGACGGCCAGGCACTGGGTGGCGACGGTAGCGACGCAGCGGCGCATCGTTGGACCACACCCTGATCATGTGCGAGAGCACACTGCTAAGCCCGGCGGTATTGCCAGCATCATGCTGCAACAACAATCCTGCGGGTACATTTCCGGCGGACACCAGTTCAAGCAGCTCATGCAAGGCCAGAGTGGCACTAGCACCACTGAAGAACAGGCCCTGCACAATCTGTTGCGGCACCTGCATCATGCGTGCGGGCGGCAGGGTGTGGCCCAGATCCACCCAGTACAAAGTGGTGGTACCCGGGCGACTGTTCAGTTCCAGACGCGGCGACACGTAATGCACCAGGCGCGAGGCCAGCTCCAGCCGATCAGCATCCAGCTGATCCGGCCCCAGACTGTGTAAAGCCACTGCACGCAAATATTCGCGCTCGACGCTGGTCGTCGCATCACGGTCTGCACGCAGGCGCACCGACTCACGCTCCACACCACTACGTGCCGCCACGCGATAGGCCAGGTTCAACCGCGCCCACACAACGTCATCGATCGGTCCATGCCGAAAAGCATCCCACTTGGCGCGCTGCGCCCCGGCACGAATCGCCCGCACCGCCAACTGGGCCAGAAAACTGCGGGCCGAAGGCTCTCGCTCAGCGGCATGCATGATCAGCAGATCCGCATACGCCTCCAGCACCATCGACCAAAAACCATGCGTCAGCGCCCACAAGCGCTTGCGTTCGCTTGCCGACTTATGCCTCGCTGCCAGATAAAGCTCCACACAATTGCGGGCTGGCGCCTGGCTGGCTTCATCCAGGGCAAAAAGCAGACGGGCACACTCGTTGGGGCCCAGATCCGGACTCCCCACCAGCGAATCGATCCAGGGCCCGGCCGCGCCAATGGCGTCTGCTGGCTCATGCCTCGAAAGCTCCCGCACAACCTGCTCCAGAGCGTGCTTTTCAGATAGCGGATGAAACTGAACCTGCTGGGCACGCATCGAACGGCTTCCCTGTGATTTTGTTACTTATCTCAAATTTTAATGAAATCAACAAAAAAACCAATTGAGCTTCGACAGACGGGTGCGCCGCGCAAGGCACCAGTGCCGAGCTAGAATCTCGCCTCGCCCACACGAGTCTGACCCATGCGCCAATACCTCGACCTGATGCGCCACGTGCTTGAGCACGGCCACGAAAAAACCGACCGCACCGGCACCGGCACCCGCTCGGTGTTCGGCTGGCAGATGCGTTTCAATCTGGCCGACGGTTTCCCGATGGTCACCACCAAGAAGCTCCATCTGCGCTCGATCATCCATGAGCTGCTGTGGTTTCTGCAGGGCGACACCAACATCCGCTACCTGAAAGAAAACGGGGTTTCGATCTGGAATGAGTGGGCAGACGAAACCGGAGAGCTCGGCCCAGTCTATGGCAAGCAATGGCGCCGCTGGGAGACGGCCGACGGACGCACGGTGGATCAGATCAGCCAGCTCGTCGAAGGCCTCAAGAAGAATCCGGACTCCCGCCGCCACCTCGTCTGCGCCTGGAACCCAGGGGAGGTCGACAAGATGGCCCTGCCGCCTTGCCATGCCCTGTTTCAGTTCTACGTGGCGAACGGCAAACTCTCCTGCCAGCTCTACCAGCGCAGCGCCGACATTTTCCTTGGCGTTCCCTTCAACATCGCCAGCTATGCGCTCCTCACCCACATGATTGCGCAGGTCTGCGGCTACACGGTGGGCGACTTCGTTCACACCCTCGGTGACGCCCATCTTTACTCTAATCATCTCGAACAAGCCCATCTGCAGCTTGCGCGCGAGCCGCGCGCCTTGCCACGGCTGCTGCTGAACCCAGAAGTGAAAGACCTGTTTGCCTTCCGCTTCGAGGACTTCACGATCGAAGGCTACGACCCGCATCCGCACATTGCCGCCAAGGTGTCCGTCTGATGCTCCGACCAGAAATAGCCGTGATTGTGGCCCGCGCCCGCAATGGCGTGATCGGGCGTGACAACACCCTGCCCTGGCGCCTGCGCGACGATCTGCAGCAATTCAAACAGCGCACATTGGGCTGCCCGATCATCATGGGACGCAAGACCTGGGAGTCACTCCCCCGCCTCCTACCCGGCAGACAGCATGTCGTGATCAGCCGCCAGACGCAGTACGCGGCGGAGGGCGCCACCGTAGTCTCGTCCCTGGATGCCGCAATTGCGGCCTGCGGCCGTGCCGAGCGGATTTTCGTCATCGGTGGCGCACAGACCTACGCCGCAGCACTCGACCTCGCCGATGTTTTGTGGATTACCGAGATTGATGCAGCCGTCGAGGGAGATGCGCACTTCCCGGACTTCGACTCTGCCCTGTTCCGTGAAACCTCTCGCGAGCACTTTGCCGCTAGCGAACAGAATCAGTACGCCTTCGATATCGTCGAATACCGCCGGCTGGCCTGAATCAGTGACCAGAAAAAAGGGGCTGCCGCGGCAGCCCCTTCTCGTTTATAGGCGTCGCGTCAAACGCTCGGGCGATAGCCCACTTCCTTGAGCACTTCACTCACCCCGATGTGGCGCACATCGCGGCCATGCACCAGGAAGATGGTGTGCTCGGCAATATTCTTGGCATGGTCGCCGATGCGCTCCAGCGCCTTGGCGGCAAACACCACATCGATGCCGCGTGAAATGGTGCGCGGGTCTTCCATCATGTAGGTGATCAGCTGACGCATCACTGCCTTGAATTCGGCGTCCAGTTCGTGGTCATCCTTCACCACTTCAGCCGAAGCATCCAGATCCAGACGAGCCAGACCATCCAGTGCCTTGCGCAGTTGCTGCACGGCCAGTTGGCCCAGATGTTTCATCTGCACGCGCGGCGGTCCTCCCAGATCAGACTGCATCAGCGTGCGCGCCACCTTGGCAATTTTCTTGGCTTCATCACCCACGCGCTCCAGATCCGTCACCGCACGTGACACGGTCATGATCGTACGCAGATCGTTGGCGGCCGGCTGGCGGCGCGCAATGATTTGGGTACAGGCTTCGTCGAGTTCGACCTGCTGGACGTTCACGCGCTGGTCATTTTCGATCACGCGGTCGGCCAAGCCCAGATCCCCTTCGATCAGGCATTCCATGGCCTGCACCACCTGCTGCTCCACATAGCCCCCCATCTGGAGGACCCGGGTGCGGATGCCATCGAGTTCTTCGTCGTATTGCTTAACGGTATGTTCAGTCATGTCAGCCCTTTGCTGCGCGGATCAACTATCGATTGTCCCGCGCTTTGATGACAGTAATGTTTCAGCGCGAAAAAGTCTCGACGCCTTGCGGCGTGCCCAGTAGCAGCACGTCGGCTGGGCGCTGCGCAAACAGGCCATTGGTCACGACTCCCACGATCTGATTGATCCGTGCTTCGAATTCCACGGGCTGTTCGATCGCCAGACCATGCACATCGATGATGACATTCCCGTTGTCGGTAATGACGCCTTCGCGCCAGACCGGCCGCCCGCCCAGTGCGGCCAAAGCACGCGTCACCTGAGCCCGCGCCAGAGGAATGACTTCGACAGGCAGGGGAAACTTGCCCAGCACCGGAACCTTCTTGGACGCATCGGCGATGCACACGAATCTCTTTGCGACGGCCGCCACGATCTTTTCGCGCGTCAGCGCTGCGCCGCCGCCCTTGATCATGGCAAAAGAAGCATCGATCTCGTCGGCACCGTCGACATAGACGGACAGACTCTCGACCTCATTCAGATCGAAGAGCGGAATACCATGTGCCGCAAGGCGTGCAGCACTGGCCTCGGAGCTTGCCACCGCCCCCTTGATGCGCGCACGCATGCCGGCAAGACCATCAATGAAGAAGTTCGCGGTCGAGCCAGTACCCACGCCAATCACTTCGCCTTCTGGCACGTACTCAAGGGCAGCGAGCGCTACAGCCTTCTTCAATTCATCTTGGGTCATGGAATCACCTGCAACAATTCAAGTTCCGCGCATTGTAGTTGACGCGCCCCGAAACCAGAATCCACGACGGAGAGAACATGGGACTTCTTGATCAACTCGCCGGCCAGGTGCTCGGCTCTCTGAGCGACGCCAAGCAAGGCAGCAATCCACTTGTAGACATTGCGACCCAACTGATCCAGAGCCAGGGAGGCATCGAAGGTTTGCTGGCAAAACTCCAGTCTGGCGGTCTCGGCACGCAGGCCGACTCGTGGGTGGGTACTGGCCAGAATCTGCCGGTAGATAGCGACCAGATCAGCAATGCACTGGGGGCAGACACCCTCGAACAACTGGCCGGCAATACCGGACTGAACACTAACCAGCTGGCAGGAGATCTCGCCAGCGTGCTGCCACAACTGATCGACCAACTCACGCCCAACGGCAGCACGGCAGGCGCCAACGACTTGCTCAGCCAGGGACTTGGAGCTCTGCTCGGCGGGCTGAAACAGCAGAACTGAATCAGCCATGGCGCAAAAAGAAAAGCGGGTCAGTCGCCCGCTTTTCTTTTTGCGGAGACTTGTTCAGCGCTCAACCGTCAGCGCCACCCCCATGCCACCGCCGATGCACAAGGTCGCCAACCCCTTCTTGGCGTTACGACGTTGCATTTCGTGCAGCAGCGTCACCAGGATGCGGCAGCCCGAAGCGCCAATCGGGTGACCGATGGCAATCGCCCCTCCGTTGACGTTCACTTTCGAAACATCCCAGCCAAGCTCCTTGTTCACCGAAAGTGCCTGTGCGGCAAATGCCTCATTGCCCTCTATCAGCTCCAGCTCTTCATGCGTCCAGCCAGCCTTCTGCAGAGCCAGGCGCGAAGCCGGTGCAGGGCCGATACCCATGATGGCCGGATCTACGGCCGCCGAAGCGAACGACTTGATCTTCGCCAGCACCGGCAAACCCAGTTCCTTGGCTTTCGCCTCGCTCATCACCATCACTGCCGCAGCGCCATCGTTAATGCCTGAAGCATTACCTGCAGTCACCGTGCCCGCCTTGTCAAATGCGGGCTTGAGTGCAGCCAGCTGATCTACCGTGCAGCCAGACTTGATGAATTCGTCGCTATCCACCACGACGTCACCCTTCTTTGAACTGATCACGACCGGCACGATTTCGTCCTTGAATCGGCCTGCTTTCTGAGCTGCCTCAGCCTTATTTTGCGAGGCATTGGAGAAGGCGTCCTGAGCCTCGCGGCTGATCTCGTATTTCTTGGCCAGATTCTCGGCTGTGATCCCCATGTGATAGTTGTTATAGGCATCCCACAGACCATCGTTGATCATGGTGTCGACCAGCTTGGCATCACCCATGCGGAAGCCATCGCGCGAACCATTGAGCACATGCGGACTGGCCGACATGTTTTCCTGCCCCCCGGCAATCACAATCTCGGCATCGCCACACTGGATGGCTTGCGCTGCAAGCATTACGGCCTTCAGGCCCGAGCCGCAAACCTTGTTGATGGTCATGGCGGGCACGGTTTCCGGCAAGCCAGCGCGAATCACGGATTGACGCGCCGGATTCTGTCCCAGACCTGCAGTCAGTACCTGACCAAGAATCACCTCGCTGATCTGCTCCGGCTTCACGCCCGTCTTTGCCAACAAGCCGCGAATCACCGTCGCACCGAGTTCAGCAGCCGGCACCTTGGCCAGAGAGCCACCGAATTTGCCTACGGCCGTACGCACCGCTGCCACGATCACTACGTTGGTCATTTATCTCTCCTGAAGATAGGGGCGAGCGGCCCATCCGCTGCCGGCAAACGAATCCTGTTCAGCAAGAAGCGCGCCTTTTGTCTCCCGCCGGGTTCCGAGAAATATTAAGACTTCAGTATTACCGCTCCGAAACGCCTACCCCTTCGAACACGCAGGCTGTCCGTGCGGGCAAAAAAAAAGGGCTGTCCGAAGACAGCCCCTTTTGTCACTGCACCGTGAAAGTGCTCACTTCTTTTTCTGGGGAGGCAGATCGGTACATGCGCCCTCAAACACTTCTGCGGCCATGCCGATAGATTCGCCCAGCGTCGGGTGCGGGTGGATGGTTTTGCCGATATCCACCGGATCGCAACCCATTTCGATCGCCAAGGTGATCTCACCAATCATGTCACCAGCATTCGGTCCAACGATACCACCACCAATGATGCGGTGGGTTTCCTCATCGAAAATCAGCTTGGTGAAGCCATAGTCGCAGCCATTCGCTACCGCACGGCCTGAAGCGGCCCACGGGAACTTGCCCACGCCGATCTTGCGGCCGGTAGCCTTGGCTTCTGTCTCGGTCACGCCCACCCAAGCCACCTCCGGTTCGGTGTAGGCCACGCCCGGAATGACTGAGGCATCGAAATAGGACTTCAGACCCGAAGCCACTTCCGCCGCCACATGCGCCTCATGCACGCCCTTGTGTGCAAGCATCGGCTGGCCGACGATGTCGCCAATCGCGAAGATATGCGGCACATTGGTGCGCTGCTGCTTGTCGACCTGGATAAAGCCACGATCGGTCACGAGCACGCCGGCCTTCTCGGCCGAGATCTTCTTGCCGTTCGGGCTGCGACCCACCGCGACCAGCACCATGTCGTACTTCTGCTCGTCAGCCGGAGCCTGATCACCATCAAACTTGACCAACACACCATCCGGACGGCAGGTGACGCCCACCGTGCGGGTTTTGAGCATGATCTTGTCGAAGCGGTGCAGATTGCGCTTTTCCCAAACTTTCACGAGATCACGGTCGGCACCCGGCATCAGGCCGTCGCCCATTTCGACAACGTCGATGCGTGCGCCTAAGGTGGAGTATACGGTGGCCATTTCCAGACCGATGATGCCGCCGCCGATGACCAGCATGCGCTTGGGCACCGAACGCAGTTCGAGCGCGCCGGTGGAGTCGATGATGCGGGGGTCTTCCGGGATGAAAGGCAGCTTCACCACCGAGGAGCCGGCAGCGATGATGCACTTCTGGAAGCGGATGATCTTCTTCTCGCCTGTCGCGTCCTGGCCTTCGCCAGCTGTCACGCTGACTTCAACGTGATTGGCGTCGATGAAATTGCCGTAGCCGCGCACAACCTCGACCTTGCGGGCCTTGGCCATGCCAGTCAGGCCAGTTGCCATCTTGCTGATGACCTTTTCCTTGTGCGCGCGCAAGCGATCGATATCGATCTTGGGTGCATCGAAGGCAACGCCCACATCGGCAAAATGTGACGCCTCGTCGATCACATTAGCCACATGCAGCAGTGCCTTGGATGGGATGCAACCCACGTTCAAACACACGCCGCCGAGCGTGGCATAACGCTCGACCAGCACGGTCTGCATGCCCAGGTCCGCCGACCGGAAAGCCGCCGAGTAGCCGCCGGGGCCAGCGCCGAGCACGAGCATTTCACACTCGATGTCCGCCTTGCCGGCGAAACTGCCAGCCGCCACCGGAGCCGCCGAGGCGGCCGCCGGAGCGGGCGCAGCTGCAGCAGGCTTCGGCGCTTCTACCGCTGCACCGCCGGAGATCGCGTCCAGCATCAGCAGCACACTGCCTTCAGACACGCGGTCACCGACCTTCACCGATATCGACTTCACCACACCGGCAGCCGGCGAGGGCACGTCAAGCGTGGCCTTGTCAGACTCCAGCGTAGCAAGGCTGTCTTCAGCGCTGACGGTATCACCCGGCTTGACGAACAGCTCGATGATGGGAATGTCCTTGAAATCCCCGATATCGGGGACTTTCACTTCAATCAATTGGCTCATCGTTCAGTCCTCGCCTCAGAGCAGCACACGGCGGAAATCTTGCAGCACGCCGGCGAAGTAGGCGTTGAAGCGAGCGGCGGCGGCGCCGTCGATCACGCGGTGATCCCAAGACAGCGACAGCGGCAGCATCAGACGCGGCGCGAACTGCTTGCCGTCCCACACCGGGCGGATCTGCGACTTGCAGACGCCCATGATGGCCACTTCCGGCGCATTGATGATCGGCGTGAAGTACACACCGCCAATGCCGCCCAGCGAGCTGATGGAGAAACAGCCGCCCTGCATCTGATCCGGCTTGAGCTTGCCATCCCGTGCGAGCTTGGCCAGATCGCCCATTTCCTTGGCTATCTCGATCACACCCTTCTTGTCTGCATCCTTGATAACCGGAACCACCAAGCCATTCGGGGTGTCAGCAGCGAAACCGATGTGGAAGTATTTCTTCAGCACCAGGTTATCGCCATCGAGCGAGGCATTGAACTCAGGGAACTTCTTCAGTGCAGCCACGGCCGCCTTGATCATGAAGGCCAGCATGGTGAGCTTGGTGCCGGACTTCTCCAGCTCCTTGTTCATCTGCACGCGGAAGGCTTCCAGCTCGGTGATGTCCGCGTCGTCATGGTTGGTGACGTGCGGGATAACCACCCAATTGCGATGCAGGTTGGCACCGGAAATTTTCTTGATGCGGGACAGCGGCTGCGTTTCGATGCCGCCGAACTTGCTGAAATCAACCTTCGGCCAGGCCAGCAGATTGAGGCCACCCACACCAGCCCCTGCAGCGGGCGCTGCGCTCACGGCGCCAGAGGCAACCTGAGCGATCACGCCCTTGACGAAGTTCTGGATGTCATCCTTGAGGATGCGACCCTTCGGGCCGGTTGCGGCAACCTTGGTGATATCAACGCCCAGCTCGCGCGCAAAACGACGCACGCCGGGACTGGCATGGGACATACCAGCAGATGCCGTCGCGGCAGCAGCCACCGGGGCAGCCACTGCAGTCGGTGTTGCGGCAGGCGCAGCAGCCGGGGCGGCTGCGGGCACGGCGGCCGGAGCCGGAGCGGCAGCAGGCACGGCCGTAGCAGCAGCGCCTTCAAGAATGGCGAGCACGGCACCTTCAGCGACGCGCTCGCCCACCTTGACCAGCACTTCCTTGACCACACCGGCTGCCGAGCTCGGCACTTCCATGGTGGCCTTGTCAGACTCCAGCGTGGCGACCGGAGTGTCCACAGCGATCGTGTCACCGACCTTGATGAACAGCTCGATCACCGGCACATCCTTGAAGTCGCCGATGTCCGGCACCTTCAGTTCGATGCGGCCGGTCGCAGCCGGGGCAGCCACCACCGGAGCCGCGGCGGGCACGGGCGCAGCAGCAACCGGCGCTGGTGCAGCCGCCGGCGCAGCAGCAGCGCCCGCAGCCTCCAGCACGACAACGACGGCGCCTTCGCCGACACGTTCGCCCACCTTGACGCGCACTTCCTTGACCACACCGGCAGCCGAGGACGGCACTTCCATGGTGGCCTTGTCGGATTCAAGGGTCAGCAAGGGGTCATCAATCTTGACCGTGTCGCCGACCTTGACCGACACCTCGATGACGGGAACATCCTTGAAGTCGCCGATGTCCGGCACTTTCACTTCGATGAGTTGGCTCATTGTTTTCTCCGTGGGAAGAGCGAAGTGAGAAAAGTGGGGGCTCCCCCACTCCTCAAAAATCGCCCTTCACTGATTCATCAGGCAAACAGCGGGTTCGGCTTGTTGACGTCAATGCCGTACTTGGCAATCGCTTCAGCCACCTTGGCGCGTTCGACCTTGCCTTCTTCTGCCAGTGCCGAGAGGGCAGCCACGGCGACCCAGCGACGATCCACTTCGAAATGGTCGCGCAAGGCCTCGCGGGTATCCGAACGACCGAAGCCGTCGGTCCCCAGCACCACGTACTTGTTCGGCACATAGGGACGGATCTGCTCGGCATACAGACGGATGTAGTCAGTGGCCACAATCATCGGGCCAACAGAGCCTTTGAGCTTGGCTTCGACGTGCGAAACGCGCTTCTCATCCAGCGGGTGGAGCATGTTCCAGCGCGCAACGTCCTGACCGTCACGGGCCAGCTCATTGAAGCTCGGTGCGCCCCAAATGTCAGCCTCGACACCCCAGTCGGCCTTGAGCAGATCAGCCGCAGCAATCACTTCGCGGAAGATCGTGCCGCAGCCCATCAGCTGCACACGTGCGCCCTTGCTCTTGGCGCCATCGCGGAACTTGTACAGACCCTTGATGATGTCGGCCTCCGCGCCTTCCGGCATAGCCGGATGCTCGTAGTTCTCGTTCATCACCGTCAGGTAGTAGTACACGTCTTCCTGCTCGGCAAACATGCGGCGCAGGCCGTCCTGGAAGATCACCGCGACTTCGTAAGCGAAGGTCGGGTCGTAGCTCACGCAGTTCGGGATGGTGTGCGCCAGCACGTGGCTGTGACCATCTTCGTGCTGCAGGCCTTCACCGTTCAACGTAGTGCGGCCAGCGGTACCACCGATCAGGAAACCACGGGCGCGCGAGTCGCCAGCGGCCCAGCACAGGTCCATGGTGCGCTGCAGACCGAACATCGAATAGAAGATGTAGAACGGGATCATCTGCACGCCATGCGCCGAATAGGCGGTAGCCGAAGCAATCCAGTCCGCCATGGCGCCGGCTTCGTTGATGCCGTCCTGCATCACCTGACCGTCCTTGGTCTCCTTGTAGAACATGAGCTGGTCATGATCCTGAGGAATGTATTTCTGGCCTTCCTGGTTCCAGATGCCGTACTGGCGGAACATGCCTTCCATACCGAAGGTGCGCGACTCATCAACGACGATCGGCACCACGTTCTTGCCGATGTTCTTGTCCTTGAGGATGGTGTTGAACATGCGCACGATGGCCATGGTCGTGGAGATTTCACGACCTTCGCCGGACGCCTTGAGCTGAGCATCAAAGGCTGTCAGCGCAGGCACATCCAGCGCAGCGGCCTTACGGCGACGAGCCGGCAGGTAACCGCCAAGCTCCTGGCGACGGGCGCGCATGTAGTTCAGTTCGGGCGAGCCTTCTTCAAACTTGATGAAGGGCATCGACTCGAGTTGGTCGTCGGAAACCGGAATATGGAAACGATCGCGGAACGCGCGCAGCGAATCCAGCGACATCTTCTTCTGCTGGTGGCTGGTGTTCTGAGCTTCACCCGATTCGCCCATGCCGAAGCCCTTCACGGTGTGCGCAAGGATCAGCGTCGGCTGACCCTTGGTATCAACCGCGGCCTTGTAGGCTGCAAAGACCTTGAACATGTCATGGCCGCCGCGATTGAGCTTCCAGATGTCGTCATCAGTCCAGTCGGCCACGAGCTCCTTGAGCTCCGGCGTATTGAAGAAATGCTCGCGCACCCAGGCACCGTTCTTCGACTTGTAGGTCTGGTATTCGCCATCGACCACTTCGAGCATGCGCTGCTTGAGCAAACCCTTCTTGTCACGCTCGAACAGAGCATCCCAGTTGGAGCCCCACATCAGCTTGACCACGTTCCAGCCAGCACCGCGGAATTCGGATTCGAGTTCCTGGACGATCTTACCGTTGCCGCGCACCGGGCCATCCAAGCGCTGCAGGTTACAGTTGATCACGAAGATCAGGTTGTCCAGCTTCTCGCGCGAAGCCAGCCCCAGCGCACCGCGGGACTCGACTTCGTCCATTTCGCCGTCGCCGAGGAAAGCCCACACCTTGCGGCCTTCGTTGTTCTGGATGCCGCGATCCTGCAGGTATTTCATGAAGCGGGCCTGGTAGATGGCCTGCAGCGGGCCAAGGCCCATCGACACGGTCGGGAATTGCCAGAAATCAGGCATCAGCCAGGGGTGCGGGTAGGACGACAGCCCCTTGCCACCAGCTTCCTGACGGAAGTTGTCGAGCTGCTCTTCGGTCAGGCGACCGAGCAGGAAGGCGCGTGCATAGACACCGGGAATCGAGTGCCCCTGGAAGTAGATCAGATCGCCTTCCTTGTCGTCGGTCGGCGCCTTCCAGAACCAGTTGAAGCCAACGTCGTAGAGCGTTGCAGAGGAGGCATACGAAGCGATGTGACCACCAACGTTGGTATGCTTGTTAGCACGCACAACCATGGCAATGGCATTCCAGCGCAGATAAGCCTGGATACGCAATTCGATCTCAGGATCACCCGGATAGTTCGGCTGGTCAGCAGTGGGAATGGTGTTCTGATACAGCGTATTGGCGCTGTAGGGCAAGACGACGCCGGAATTGCGCAGATCTTCGATCAAGCGCTCGATCAGGTAGCGCGCACGCTCCGGACCTTCCTTCGCAACAACTGCATCAAGGGCTTCCAGCCATTCCATGGTCTCCTGCTGATCCGCATCGGATTGCAGAAGGACGTGCGGCACTACTGCCATAATCTGTCTCTCCTAACCTGGGTTTCATGGATCAGCCCGGGCGGGAGAGACCCGGGCTTTTATACTTGTCTGATGCCTGCCCATTCACCACTACCGTGGACACAAACTTGCGTCACGCACGAAGAGGGTCAGATCAAAGCGCCCGGATTACGCCAGCCGCAAGGTACAGACTCGAAAGCGGCCCGCAGGGTAGCACCCACAGGATTCTTCGAGCGGGCAATATAAAAGAAGCACCTGCCCCGCGCAACGTCAAAGCCCCATCAAATTTGATTTCCGACCCATAAAAAACTTTGAATAATCATTATGTTGCAGCGCACAAGTATTGATTTGTCATCCACGCTCCAGTACTTCACAGAAAACCTCCATACCCGATAGTCCAGCGCCTATTCCGGGCGTCAACAGCCCAGCAGGTAGGCCATAATGACTATCTCGTCTGCGAGGTAGTAAGCGGAATGGAAAGCCGCGACAACTCCGAAAACCTGGCCCCGCCTCCTCCTGCCCCGCAGTCTTCACTGCTGTCGGTGCTGATCCTCGCCATCGTGCTGGGCTTGGTGTGGTTCGCCGCCCTGCCGCAGGACAGCAATGCACTGGCCTCAGACCGCATGCGCCTGAGCCTGGCCATCATCGTGGCGCTGATCGCGGTTGCCGGCTGGGGATTGGTGCTCGCCAGCAAACAGAACCAGCGTGCTGGCCAGATCGCCGAAGAGCGCGATCTGTTCTTCAGTCTCTCACTGGACATCCTGGGCGTGCTCGGACTCAGTGGTCGCTTCGAGCGCATCAACCCGGCGGTTCTGAATATCCTCGGCCTCAAGCCCGAAACCCTGACTGAAGGCATGAGCCTGCTTGACATCGCTCATCCTGAAGACGCCCAACTGGCCACCTCCCGATTGCAAGAGCTTGCCGCAGGCAGGCCAGTCAACTTCGAGCTGCGCTGCCGCTGTGGTGACGGCAGTTGGCGCTGGCTTTCCTGGAGCGCCAACCCGGCGCTCGACGAAGCCCGCATTTATGTTGTGGCTCACGACATCACTGAACGCAAGGCCAGCGAAGAACTGCTACGCGCCGACTCATCCTTTCGCCAGGCGATGGAAAACTCGGTACTCACCGGCATGCAGGCCGTGGCGCCGGATGGCAGGATCTTGCATGTCAATCGCGCCTTTGCCGAACTGGTCGGCTGGAGCGCCGAAGAGCTCGCCGGGCAGGCTCCTCCATATGTGTTCTGGCCAGAAGAAGACCGCGAGCAGAACCGCCAGCGTCTGCGTCAATGCATGCAAGGGCAGGCCTCGCGGGAAGGCCTGGAACTGGTGATCCGGCGCCGCAATGGCGCGCGGGTAGACGTTCGCCTGCATCTCTCGCCTCTGGTCGACAATCAGGGCGAGCAGACCGGCTGGATGACGGCCATGACCGACATCACAGAGCAAAAGCGTGCCCGCACCGAACTGCAGGCCGCCAACGAACGCATCACCACCGTGCTCGACGGGCTGGACGCCGCAGTCTATGTCTCGGAAGCAGGCAGCGGAGAGCTGCTCTACACCAACCGAGCCTTCGATGCCCAGCACACCCGGGTCGGCGAAAGCTGCCTGCTGGTTGTTCCCCAACCTGAACTCGGCGATTACCCGGGTGACCCGCGCAAGCTGGGCGCTGCGGATGTACCGCGCGAGCTTTTCGATGGCGAGTTACAGCATCCTTTTACCGGTCAGTGGTTCCACCTGCGCGAACGCGCGCTGCGCTGGGTGGACGGACGCATCGTGCGCCTGGGTGTCGCTACCGACATCACCGCACTCAAGCGCGCAGAAGAACTGACCCGCGAGCAGGAGCAACGCCTGGCGCGCACTTCACGCCTGATCACCATGGGCGAGATGGCCTCCACCCTGGCCCACGAGCTGAACCAGCCGCTCTCGGCCATCGCCAACTACAGCTCAGGTTGCGTGAACCGCCTGAAGAGCGGTCAGTTCCAGATCGAAGATATTCTCGGTGCGATGGAAAAGGCCAGCACCCAGGCCAACCGCGCCGGCAATATCGTGCGCCGCATCCGTGATTTCGTGCGCAAGAGCGAACCGCGCCGCAGTCTGATCAGTATCCGCCAGGTCACCGAAGAGGCACTGGGGATCGCCGAAATCGAAGCACGCCGGCTGGGCACCCGCATCCTGACCTCTCTGCCCGATGATTTGCCGGATGTACTGGCCGACCGCATCATGATCGAGCAGGTACTGATGAACCTGATCAAGAATGCCGCCGAGGCCATGCAGGGCATCCCGCTGGACGAGCGCGTCATCCACATCGAGGCCCGCCACAGCGACGATCACATCGAAGTTTCGGTGGCAGATCGCGGCTGCGGCATCAGCACCGCCTCACTGGACGAACTGTTCTCACCCTTCTTCACCACCAAACAGGATGGCATGGGCATGGGTCTGAACATCTGCCGCTCGATCATCGAGTTCCATAAGGGTCGCCTCTGGGTTGACGCCAACCCCACTGGCGGGAGTATCTTCCGCTTCACGCTGGCACTGGAGAAATCGCTTGAATCACACCATGACACCTAATGTCCCCGTCGTCGAACAGCTGGTTTACATCGTTGATGATGACGAAGCCCTGCGCGATTCCCTCCTCTGGCTGCTGGACTCTACCGGCCTCAAGGCCCAGGCATTCGATTCGGCCGAAGCCTTCCTCGCCGCCTGGAGCCCGCGCCTGAACGGCTGCCTGGTGCTTGATATCCGCATGCCCGGCATGAACGGTCTGGAGCTGCAGGAAAAGCTCGCCGCCCTGCATTCCACCCTGCCGATCATCTTCATCACCGGCCACGGCGATGTCCCGATGGCCGTCTCGGCCTTGAAGAAGGGCGCGGTCGACTTCATCGAGAAGCCCTTCAACGATCAGGACATGGTCAAGCTGATCCATACCGCGCTGGCCGAAGACCGCAAGCATCACGACAGCCGCCTGCAGGAAGCCGACGCCCAGCGCCGCATCGAAGGCCTCACCCCGCGTGAGCGCGAAGTGCTGGAGCTGATCGTGGCAGGCCGTCTGAACAAGCAGATCGCCGACGATCTGGGCATCAGCATCAAGACGGTGGAAGTGCACCGTGCCCGCGTGATGGAAAAGATGGGCGTGAATTCACTGGCCGAACTGGTGCAGCACGTCATGTCGGCACACAAGAACGATTAAGCAAAGCTCGCCGCAAACAAAAAGCCCGATCCACGGATCGGGCTTTTTACTGTCTGGCGCGAGCCGCTTCAGGCGAACAGACGCGCCAGCTCGCTACCCGGATCCTCAGCGCGCATGAAGGCTTCACCCACCAGGAAGGCGTGCACGCCGCGATTGCGCATGGTCGCCACATCCTGCTGTGTAAAGATGCCGCTCTCGGTCACCACGATGCGACCCGCCGGGATACGCTCCAGTTGCGACAAGGTGATATCCAGCGTCACTTCGAAAGTGCGCAGGTTGCGGTTATTGATGCCCAGCAGCGGCGTGGTGAGCTGCAGCGCCAGGTCCAGCTCTTCGGCACTGTGCACCTCGACCAGCACGGCCATGCCCAGATCGTGCGCCAGTTGCTCCAGCTCCAGCATATGGCTCACGGCCGCGCGGCCTGTGCTCACATTCACCGTGCCGTCCGGCGGCAGGAAGGCAGCCACGATCAGCAGAATGGCGTCTGCACCCATCGCACGGGCTTCAAAGACCTGATAGGGGTCGATGATGAAATCCTTGCGCAGCACCGGCAGGGAGCAGGCTTCGCGTGCGGCTTGCAGAAATTCAGGCGAGCCCTGGAAATACTGGCGGTCAGTCAGCACCGACAGGCAGGCCGCGCCACCCTTTTCATACGAGGCCGCGATCTCGGCAGGGCGGAAATCCGCCCGGATCACGCCCTTGGAAGGGCTGGCCTTCTTGACCTCCGCAATCACGCCAGCCTGGCCGGCGGCAATCTTCGCACGGATCGCACCGACAAAATCCCGCACAGGAACGCCATCCCGCGCCTCTTCAACGATGGCTTCGCGCGAGCACTCACGCTCGGCGACTTCAATTTCTTCACGCTTGGTCGCAAGGATTTTCTGGAGGATGTCTGACATGGAAAGGCACTGGAACTCGTCGGGGGTTACAGGGTCGTATGGTAGCCGCAAAGCAAGCCGACCGGAGCCTGCTGCGCGTACAATCCCGCTTCCCCGCCCCGGAGACCGCATGCGCTTCCTGCCCCTGATCCTTCTCTGTCTGAGCCTGCCAGCGCTGGCGGGCGCCTCGCCGGAAGAAGCGGCAAGCGCCTTTTATTCCGCCCGCGTTGGAACAGGCAGTCTCGGAGCGCCGGGCGGGCTTGAGCTGGCGAATTACTCCGGCAACCTGGGGCCAGAGCTGGTCTGTCTGCTGGGCGCCGCCCGCCGCTACAGCGAAGCCTTCAGCAAGACGCATCCGACCGAAACAGCACCCTTTGAACAAGGAGATCTGTATTCCGGAGCACCTGCCCTCCCGAATGCTTTCAATCTTGGCAAGGCTTCGATCAAGGGCGAGCGTGCAACGCTGGGGGCCGGCTTTGCCTTCGAGGACGGCATCCATCGCGAAGCCACTCTTCAGCTCAGGATGCACAAGCGCCACTGGGTGATTCACGACATCGAATTCAGTCAGCCGGACGCGTTGGGCCTCGGCAGCCCGACCCTGATCGCCGGCCTGCGCGCCCTGCTCGAAAAGAACGACGACAGCATCGGCTGGAATGCCCGCGAGCTCAGCGGCTGTCCGCAAGGCAATGAACTGGCCCGGCTGCAGGCCGAAAAGAAAAAGAGCGCCACCAAGAAAAGCAGCAAGAAATCCAGTGCCGGCAAAAAGACCACGGCCAGCAAATCCACCAGCTCTGCCAGCAAGAAAACGAGCAAAACGCCCGCCAAGTAAGCCCGCAATGACAGCGGCAAGCCGAAGCCTGCCGCTGCGCAGGATCAGGCGCCGAAGCTGCGCGAGCGCTCGATGAATTCACCCAGCTTGCGCGTGGCAGCACCATTGCCGATCACTGCCAGCGCGCGCTCCACGCCGTCAGCCAGCGACTCGGCCACGCCCGCCACATACAGGCTGGCACCGGCATTGAAGGCCACAATGTCGCGCGCAGCCGGCAGGCTGCCATTCAGAGCGCCGAGCAGGATGGCCTTCGACTCCTCCACGTTGGCCGCACGGATCGCCGACGAGGCATGCAGCGGCAGGCGGACATCTTCCGGCGTCAGGCGGTATTCCCGCACCTCGCCATTTCTCAGCTCACCAATCAGGGTCGGCGCCGAAATGGAGATCTCGTCCAGCCCCTCCATTCCGTGCACGATCAGCACGTTGCGCGCGCCGAGCTGCTGCAGCACGCGCACCTGGATGCCGACCAGATCCGGGTGAAACACGCCCATCACCTGATTCGCGGCGCCGGCCGGGTTGGTCAGGGGGCCAAGAATATTAAAGATGGTGCGCACGCCCAGCTCGCGCCGCACCGGGGCGGCGTGCTTCATGGCGCTGTGGTGATTCGGGGCGAACATGAAGCCCAGACCCACCTCGTCGATACAGGCACCCACCTGTTCCGGCGTGAGGCTCAGATTGGCCCCCAGTGCTTCGAGCACATCGGCCGAGCCGGACTGCGAGGACACCGAGCGGCCGCCGTGCTTGGCCACGCGCGCGCCAGCAGCAGCCGCCACGAACATCGCCGACGTGGAAATATTGAAGGTATGCGCCCCATCGCCGCCCGTGCCGCAGGTGTCGACCAGGGTCTGCTTGTCGCTCTTCACCGGCACCTTGGTGGCCAGCTCGCGCATCACAGTGGCGGACGCCGCAATCTCGCCGATCGACTCCTTCTTCACGCGCAGGCCGGTAATGATGGCGGCGATCAGCACCGGCGAAACCTGCCCGGACATGATCTGACGCATCAGATCGACCATCTCGTCATGAAAGATTTCGCGATGTTCGATTACGCGTTGCAGGGCTTCTTGAGGACTCATGGGAGCTCCGTACTCAAAGGTTTTCAGAGACGACCGGGGTCGCCGATTCTAGCGGAGGCCTGATGCGAGCATTACGCATCACGCCCAGGGTGAGAAGCAGCGCGCAGACCAGAATCACCAGCATCAGGCTGCCGCGCGGAAAGCCGGGAATCGCCAGCTGGGCCGGAATGCCGAGAAACAGCAGCACGGTGATCAGACCACGCGGGGCGAACCACAGCAGCGGCTCGGTGCTCTCACGCGCCACAAAGCGCAGCAGCGCCCAACGCGGAATCAGGCTGCAGGCCAGCACCAACGCAGCCATCGACCAGGCTTCGATGGTCAGCAGATCGACGATCTGCGTGGAGTAACCGAGCAGCACGAAGAAGAAGCTGCGCACCGCGAAGGTAAACTCGGCCGTGAGGTGCTTGAAGGAATCCAGATCCTGCTCGTAACTGGGGCCAGCGGCAAAGCGCCTGCCCAGCAGCTGGCTGTTGTTGAGCACCAGCCCCACCAGCAGCACCATCACCAGCGGCGCGAGATGGGTGATCTTGCCCAATCCATACAGCAGGGTGATGCCGAAAATCATCGGCAGCATGCGCACATGATGCTCGATACGCTGGATCAGCCAGAACACGGCCAGCCCGACCCCCAGCCCGACCAGGGCCGAGAGCGTGATTTCACCGGTCAGCCGGGTCAGCATCTGGCCCACGCCGGCGAACTCGCTCAGCAGGCCATAGAACAGCACCACGCCGACGATGTCCGAAATGGAGCTTTCGTAGACGACGAACTCACGCAAGCGCGGCGACAAGGCCGCGGCGGCGGGGATCGCCACCGCCGAGCTGATCACGGCCAGCGGCACGGCACTGACCAGCGCGGCGTGCAGCGAGGCATCGAGCCAGTTGATCAGGCCGAAGGTAATGATGCCACCGGTGATCAGCACCCCTAACGTGGCGCACACGGCACTGCGTGCGATCAGCGGCGCGGCCTCACGGGTAAGACGCAGATCCAGCGCGCCTTCCAGCACGATCAGGATCAGGCCGAAAGTGCCCAGCACCGGCAGCAGATCGCCGGGCAGCGCCATCTGCCAGCCCAGCCCGTCTGTGCCCGCGCGCAGGGCCAGGCCCGAGAAGAGCAGCAGCACCACGGCCGGCACCTTGATGAAACGGCCGACGAAATCGAACAGATAGGCCACCAGCACCACCGCACTGATTGCCACCAACACCCAGGCCTGATCCATCTTGCCTCCCGCCAGAATGAAGAAGCCGCTTACGCGGCTTCAAACCATCACATGTCCAGAAAGTTCTGCAGCAGCTTGTGGCCGCCCTCGGTCATGATCGACTCGGGGTGGAACTGCACACCTTCAATCTGCAGCGTCTTGTGGCGCACGCCCATGATCTCGCCATCCTCGGTCCAGGCAGTGATCTCCAGGCAGTCCGGGCAGCTCTCGCGCTCGATCGCCAGCGAGTGATAACGCGTGGCAATGAAGGGATTCGGCAGGCCCTTGAAGATGCCCACGTCGGCATGCTGGATCGGCGAGGTCTTGCCGTGCATCAGCTGCTTGGCGTGCACGATCTTGCCACCAAAGGCCGCGCCGATGCTCTGGTGGCCAAGGCACACGCCAAGAATCGGCAGCTTGCCGGCAAAGTGCTTGATCGCCGCCACCGAGATGCCGGCCTCAGCCGGCGAGCAGGGGCCGGGCGAAACCACGAGGCGCTCAGGCTTCATGGCCTCGATCTGCTCCAGGGTGATTTCATCGTTGCGATACACGCGCACATCGGCACCCAGTTCGCCGAGGTACTGCACGATGTTGTAAGTGAAACTGTCGTAGTTATCGATCATCAACAACATGGTCATTTCCTTTGCATGAGGCCGGCGCCCTGCGCCGGCCGCCGGGGCTCAGCGCCGCGCGGCAAGAATCTCGGTGACGGCTTGAGGCGTGATCGCCCCGTGCTCGCCCAATTTCAGGAAGCCGTGACGCTCAAGGCGGGCCGGAATCCGGCTCGGCGCCTCATCGGTCCCGGCCACGCCGTACAGGCCCAGATGGGTGTGCACGCCCAGCGACTCGAAGAAGGCCTCGGTGGCCGCAATCGCGCGCTCGATGCGCTCGTCTTCGCTGCCTTCGCGAATACCCCATATGCGCTCGGCGTATTGCAGGAGCTTGGCGCGCTTGGCTTCCTTCTGGTGACGCAGCACGCCCGGCAGCACCACGGCCAGGGTCTGGGCGTGATCCAGCCCGTACTCGGCGGTGATCTCGTGGCCGATCATGTGGGTCGCCCAGTCCTGCGGCACGCCGCAACCGATCAGGCCGTTGAGCGCCAGCGTAGCGCTCCACACCTGGCTGGCACGCGCGGCGTAGTCCTGCGGATGAGCCAGGGTCTGCGGGCCGACCTCGATCAGGGTGTGCAGGATGCCTTCGGCGAAGCGGTCCTGCAGCGGAGCCTCGGCCGGGTAGGTCATGTACTGCTCCATGGTGTGCACGAAGGCATCGACGATGCCATTGGCAACCTGGCGCGGCGGCAAGCTGTAGGTGGTCTCCGGGTCCAGCACCGCGAACTGCGGGTAGCAATGTTCGCTGCCAAAACCGAGCTTGTCGCCGCTCGATTCGCGCGAGATGACGGCAAAGGTATTGGATTCCGAACCGGTGGCCGGCAGGGTCAGCACCACGCCCAGCGGCACGGCAGAAGAAACCGGGGCGCGCTTGGCCAGCATGTCCCACGGCTCGGCACCCTCAAAGCGCGCGGCGGCGGCGATGAACTTGCTGCCGTCGGCCACCGAGCCGCCGCCCACGGCAAGGATGAAGTCTGCGCCTTCGCTTTTGACGAGCGCGACCGCCTTCATCAAGGTTTCGTAGCGCGGATTGGCCTCGATGCCGCCGAACTCAAGCCAGGCGTGCGCTTTCAGCGCGGCCTTGACCTGGTCATAGACGCCGTTTTTCTTGATGCTGCCGCCGCCATAGGTGACGAGTACCTTGGCGCCAGCGGGAATCAGGCCGGCAATCGCGGCGATCTGGCCCTTGCCGAAGAGGATGCGGGTCGGGTTGTAGTAACTGAAGTTCTGCATGGCTTTCACTCCTTGGAGGTGGCTTGAAGTAGCAATGGATTCGAGCTTCAGGAACTGATCTTGGTATCCAGCCCGCTCTCGGCGATCTCGGCGGCGCGGATCACCGCACGCGCCTTGTTCAGGGTTTCCTGCCATTCGGATTCGGGATCCGAATCGGCCACGATGCCGGCGCCCGCCTGCACATGCAGCTGGCCGTTGGCGATCACGGCGGTGCGGATGGCGATTGCCACATCCACGTCGCCATCAAAACCAATGTAGCCGCAAGCACCGGCGTAGATGCCGCGCTTGACCGGCTCCAGCTCGTCGATGATCTGCATCGCCCGTACCTTCGGCGCCCCGCTCACCGTACCGGCCGGGAAGGTGGCGCGCAGCACGGCCAGCGCCGCGGCGCGCTTGTCCTGCCCTTCCGGCAACAGGCCTTCCACGTTGGACACGATGTGCATGACGTGCGAGTAACGCTCGATGGTGAACTGCTCAGTGACCTTCACCGTGCCGGTGGCGGCCACGCGGCCCACGTCGTTGCGGCCCAGATCGAGCAGTTGCAGGTGCTCGGCGAGCTCCTTGCGGTCGGCCAGCAGATCCTTTTCAAGGGCCAGATCTTCCTCATGCGTGGCGCCGCGCTTGCGCGTGCCGGCGATGGGCCGCACGGTCACGAGCTGCTGCTCGCCTTCGTTTTCGAGCTTCACCAGAATCTCCGGCGAAGAGCCGACGACATGGAAGTCCTCGAAGTTGAAGTAGAACATGTAGGGCGAAGGGTTCAGCGCGCGCAGGCTGCGATACAGCGCCATCGGGCTGGCCGCAAAGGGCTTGCTCATGCGCTGGCTCAGCACCACCTGCATGATGTCGCCCTCGATGATGTAGTCCTTGGCGCGCTGCACGGCGGCCTTGAAGGCATCCTGACCGAAGCTCGACACAGCCGGCTGCGGCGTGGCGCAGGTATCTGCCGGGATCTCGACCGGCTCGCGCAGCTTCGCGACCAGCTCGGCCAACCGGCGCTGGGCACGCTTGTACGCGCCCGGGACTTCCGGCTCGGCATACACCACCAGGGTCAGCTTGCCGGAGAGGTTGTCGACGATCGCGATCTCTTCGGAGAGCAGCAGCGCAATGTCCGGCGTGCCCATCTCGTCCTTCGCTTCATGCTTGGCCAGCTTGGGCTCGATGTAGCGCACCGTGTCGTAGCCGAAGCAGCCGACCAGGCCGCCGCAGTAACGCGGCAGGCTGAACTTGGGCGGCACCTTGATGCGCTGCATGAACTCGCCGACGTAGGCCAGCGGATCGCCGTAGTCGCGGCGCTCGACGATGCGGTCGCCTGAGAGCAGCAGCACCGTGCGATCGCGCACCTCGATGCGGGTGTGGGCACGCAGGCCGATGATGGAATAGCGGCCAAAGCGCTCACCGCCCTGCACCGATTCGAGCAGGTAGGTGTAGGGCTCGTTGGCGAGCTTGAGATAGATGGAGAGCGGCGTATCGAGATCAGCAAAGGTCTCGACGGTGAGCGGGATGCGGTTGTAACCCTGCGCGGCAAGCGCGAGGAATTCTTGTTCGGTCATCATGACTCCGGTTTCGGCAATTTCAGGAAATACCCGGCCGGCGCGTGCCGACCCGTGACGCAACACTCAGCGAGTGCGCCATGAACTCCCGTTGCGCCGCCAACCACAGGCTACGCAAATCGGGAGGATCTCCTCTGCGAGAAACAGGCTTTTGCTTGTCACGATGATGAAATTCGGGGAAAACCGCGCTCAGGCAAGCAGAGCGGGCAATTCAGTGAAGCTCGATAGTAACCCGTCGCAATCTTCAGTGTCCACGGGCACTCCCTCGTTGTAACCGTAGGTCATCAGCAGCACCGGGATGCCCGCGCGGCGGGCGCACAGGGCATCGTTGCCGGAGTCACCGACCATCAGGGCTGCCTCGCGCGACACACCGAGCTGCTCGCAGGCATGCCACAGCGGCTCGGGCTCCGGCTTCTTCTGCGCCAGGGTGTCGCCACCGATCAGCACGTCGAAAAACCCGCCCAGCCCCAGCTCGTCCAGCAGCGGCGCGATGAAGGCTTCGGCCTTGTTGGTCACCACGCCGAGCTTGAGGCCGCGGGCCTTCAGGACAGGCAGGGTCTCGACCACGCCAGGGTAGGCGCGGGTGAGCAGGCCGTTGGTGTCCTCATAGTGGCGCATGAAAAGCGCCACTGCCTCTGCCAGGCGCTCTGGTGCGACCGGGTTGCGCCCCATCGTAAGCGCGCGCTCGACCATGGTCGGAATGCCCTTGCCGACGTAGGTGGCGACTTCCGCATCGGTGCGCGTAGCCTCGCCCAGATCACGCAGCATGCGGCGCGCGGCCTCGGCCAGATCCGGCACGGAATCGACGAGGGTGCCATCGAGGTCAAAGAAAATGGCGCGGGGAGCAAAGGATTTCATGCCGGGCTTTCAAACTCGCGGAATCGTACGGTGGGGCGGCTCATTGTTGCTGCTGGGCGCGCTGGGGAGCCTGCGTGTCACACGGCTCCGGAGCCTGCTTCTGCGGGGGTGGCAGACTGCTCACGCTCAGACTTTGGCGAGCTCGGCGCGCATCGCGGCGATCACCGAGTCGTAACGGTTCGGGTCAGAATCCTTGCCGGCACCGAACACCGCCGAGCCGGCCACGAAAGTATCGACACCGGCCGCGGCGATCTCGGCGATGTTGGCGGGCTTCACGCCACCGTCGATCTCGAGGCGGATGCGACGACCGGACTCACGCTCGTAGGCATCCAGCTTGGCGCGTGCCTCACGAATTTTCGGCATCGTTGCAGGAATGAAGGTCTGACCACCAAAACCCGGATTGATCGACATCAGCATGATCAAATCGATCTTGTCCAACACATAGTCGATGTAATGCAGGGGTGTGGTCGGGTTGAAAACCAGCCCCGCCTGACAGCCGTGATCGCGGATCAGCTGCAGGGTGCGATCCACGTGGCGCGAGGCTTCGGGGTGGAAGGTGATGATGTTGGCGCCGGCCTTGGCGAACATCGGCACCAGCGCATCCACCGGCTCCACCATCAGGTGCACGTCGATCGGCGCCGTGGTGCAGGGCCTGATCGCCTCACAGACCAGCGGGCCGATGGTAAGGTTGGGCACATAGTGATTGTCCATCACGTCGAAGTGCAGCCAGTCGGCGCCGGAAGCAATCACCTTTTCAACCTCATCGCCGAGGCGGGCGAAGTTGGCAGAGAGCAGGCTAGGGGCAAGGATGAAGGAACGGTCTGACATGATCTGGCCCTGAGGGACGGCAAAGCCGTATTATCCCAGTCGCCCCCCGCCACAAGCCAGCAAAAAAATGAGTCTCCCAAAGTACCGCATCACCATCAGCGCCCAGCCCCGCTACTTGCCCGAGCAGTCGGACCCGACCGAGCCGCGCTATGCCTTTGCCTATCACATCACGATCCGCAACGAAGGCACACTCAGCGCCAAGCTGATCAGCCGCCACTGGTTCATCACCGACGCCCACGGCAACACCGAGGAGGTGGAAGGTGAAGGCGTGATCGGCGAACAACCCTTGCTGGCGCCCGGCGAGAGCTTCGAGTACACCAGCGGCTGCCCGCTCGCCACGCCCTTTGGCAGCATGCGCGGCAGCTATCACTTCGTGGCCGAAGACAGCATGCAGTTCGACGCTGAAATCCCCGAATTTTTTCTGGTCGGGCCGCGCACCCTGCACTAAAAGTCGATTCACGGACCTTCGTACCGTGTAGCAGTTCACGCTTGTTACCCGTCACCTCCTGATCTAGGTTGATTAGGGCCTTTTCTGCCACACGGCAGCTCAGGCCCTTTTCAGACACAAGCGGCAAACGGAAATCACCGCCAAGCCGCACGCTCAGGAGACAAGCAATGCACAAGACCTTATGGCTGGCCGCTGCCAGCCTGACGCTGTTCGCGGGCAGCGCCAGCGCCGCCAATCGGCCCAGCGGCTACGTAACCCTCTGCAGCGAGGGCAAGACCTGTACGGTCGCCACTGCGACCAATGTGGCCTTCGGCCGCTCAGACCAGTTCTTCTACAAGACCCTCACCGGCAGTTTCGCCTGCAGCGAGGCCACCTTCGGCGGACGGATTGCCGGCGGCGTGAATGAATGCTCGATTCCCAACGGCAGCGCGACCTCGAGCGCAGCCAGCTCTTCGGCGCAAAGCAGCAGCGCCGTGGCCAGCAGCGCCGCACGCAGCTCTGTCGCTTCTTCGGCGGCCTCTTCGGCAACGGTAACGTCCGCTGCATCATCCGCCGCATCCAGTGCGGTCGCCTCCTCCTCCGGCAGCAGCAGCTGGCCTGCCAGTACCAGTACCCGCCCGCAACTCTCGGACACGGTCGCAGCGGCCTACGATGTGGATCAGTACCTCGCCGCTGCCGGCACCGTCGGCAAGCTCGTGACCGACAACTGGAAGCCGCGTAGCAGCGTGATCAGCATGCCGGCCACGCCGGACTATCTGGTGGCCAAATCCGGCGCCACCTACAGCACGGTGCAGGCGGCCATCACCGCGGCCACCCTGGCTGGCAAGACCACGCGGCAGTACATCAAGGTGATGCCCGGCACCTATAACGAGCTGGTGATCGTGCCCAAGGGCCTCACCGTGACCCTCTACGGCGGCGGCAGCGATCCAGCCCAGACCGTGATCGCCCTGCCCACGGCCGCCAAACTCACCGGCAGCCAGTACGCGGCGCTGGCCAATCCGGGCAGTGCCGTTTTCACCAGCAGCACGCCCAGCTCGATCAAGGCCACCTATGACGCCTGCGCCGCGAAGAGCGGCAGCATCGGCACCACCTGCTCCGCCCTCTTCGTGGTGAACGCCGACAACTTCGAAGCCACCAACCTCACGATCCAGAACACCTGGAACGAATCAGCCAACGGAGAATCGCAGGCCGTGGCGCTGATGGTGGTGGGCGACCGCAACCTGTTCTACAAGACCCGCCTGCTCGCCAACCAGGACACGCTGTATGTGAAATCGACGGCCGTGGATGTGGTTGCACGCAGCTATTTCGCCCAGAGTTACATTGAGGGTGATACCGATTTCATCTTCGGGCGCGGCACGGCGGTGTTCGACAAGAGCACGATCTTCTTCACCCGGGTGCGCAAGAGCAGCAGCACCATCGGCGCGCCCAGCACGTATGGCACACACCCCTACGGCTTCCTGTTCACCGGCTGCACCTTCTCGGCCGATGCGGGCGCGGCCACGATCTCGCTGGCGCGGCAATGGCCGGAATCGTCCAGCGCCGGGGTGACCATCGGCAAGATGATCGTGCGCGAGTCCTACCTCAGCGCCGAGATCAAGAACCCGCCGTGGGCTGACTGGAGCAGCAGCACCCCGGTCCAGTACGGCACGGCAGCCAAACCTTATCTGGCCGAGTACCACAACAGCGGCCCGGGCGCAGCCCAGTAAGAGCGACCAGCCCGGCCAAACGGAGCGTCTGTGGGCGCTCCGTTTGCGTTTGAGCTTGCGGACAAGCCCCTATTCGCTGGCTTCGCGCAGATCCGGCACACTCGCGCCAATTCCTGCACGAGAGCCGCCCATGCCTGCCCACCGCCTGAAGCGCCATGCCACCCGACTGCTACTGGGCGCGTGCGCGCTGCTGGCTGCCTGCGCCCTGCCTGCTGGCGCCCCAGAAGCCCCGCTACCGGCAAAGACTTCAGCCAACCTGCCCGATCACCCGCGCCTGATTGCAACCCCGGCGGATTGGAACGCGCTGGCCGACCGCCGCGCGGCGGATCCCGACCTCGATCGACTCATCACACTGCTACTCGAGCGGGCCCGTGGCGATCTGAAGCGCGAGCCACTCGAACGCAAGCTGGAGGGACGCCGGCTACTCAGCGTATCGCGCGAATTCATCCGCCGCACCCTGCTGTGGAGCTTTGCCTGGCGTCTCACCCATGAGCACGTCTTCCTTGAGCGCGCCCGCCGCGAAATGCTCACGGTGGCGGCTTTCCCGGACTGGAATCTGAGCCATTACCTCGATGTGGCCGAAATGACGGCGGGCCTCGCACTCGGCTACGACTGGCTCTATCACGATCTACCGGCACAGGAGCGCGCGATCCTGCGCCGCGCGCTCGTCGACAAGGGCATTGCCCAAGCCCGCCACGGCCACAAGACCTTCAGCATGACGAACAACTGGGGCCAAGTATGTATCGCTGGCATGGTGCTCGGCGCACTGGCTGTGGAGGAGGATGAGCCCGAACTTGCCCGCGATCTACTGGCCGCCGCCCACAAGAATGCCTTTATCGCGCTGGACGCCTACCAACCAGACGGCATCTATCCGGAAGGCCCTTCCTACTGGACCTACGGCAGCAGCTACGAAACCCTGCTGATCGCAGCCCTGCGCAGCAGTCTGGGAACAGACTGGGGCCTGCTCGAGGCACCCGGCCTCAAACGCAGCGCGGAATTCTTTGCTCAGGCCATCAGCCCCAGCGGCCGGCAATTCAACTTTGCCGATAGCGGCGAGGGGCAGGAACTGGCACCGCCGCTCTTCTACCTCGCGCGTGAGCTGCAACAGCCAGCGCTGATCGACGCCAAACGCCAGATGATCCGCAACAAGCAAGGTCTCTCCGAGCGTTACGCCCCGCTGATCGCCCTGTGGTGGCCCAAGCCCGAAAACGCCCGCCCCGTCGCGCTCAGCTTCGCCGGCCAGGGCCCGCAACCTCTGGCGATCTGGCGCTCGGCCTGGTCCGACCCGAACGCGCTCTACTTCGCCATCAAGGGCGGCGGCGCCCATCACAACCATGCGCACATGGACGCAGGCAGCTTCATCCTCGAACTGGATGGCATCCGCTGGGCCAAGGATCTGGGCATGCAGGACTACTACTCGCTGGAGAGCCGCGGCATCGATCTGTGGAACATGCAGCAGGCTTCGCCGCGCTGGCAGGTATTCCGGATCGGTAGCGACGCCCACAACACGCTCACACTCGGTGGCAGCCTGCACAACGCACGGGGCATGGCCACGCTGCAGTTGCAAGGGAGCCACGAAGCCCTGCTTGATCTCAGCCCGGTCTTCCTGCCGGGGCAAGTCAGCCAGGCCACCCGCCGGGCCCGCATTGAAGGGCAGCGCGTCACCCTCAGCGACACGTTCAGCGGCGCCACGCCCGGCCTCCAGATCCGTTGGGCCATGAGCACCGAGGCCGCAATCCGCCTCGACGGCCAGGAGGCCATCCTGAGCCAGGCCGGCAAGACCCTCCATATCCGCTTCAGTGGCCAGCCGGTAACTCTGGCGGTGCGCGACATCGCCCAACCGCCCTCAGCCGTGGATGCTGCCAATCCAAACGTGCGCCAGCTCATCGCCACTGCGCCCGCGGCGAGCGATGGCAGCTGGCAGCTGAGCGCCCGGTTCTCGCGCGACTGAGCCCAAGCGGCAGCTGCCGCCCGCCACACTGCCCGCATGGGCGAGCCAGTTTTCCACGCCCCTCGCCGTTAAGGACGGGTAGACCTGGAAAAGGAGTCGCCATGCTGCGCCCACTGCACGCCCTGCTGCTGAGCTGTCTGCTGCACGCCCCGCTCGGCTGGAGCGCCGACGGGCCGGACTGCTCGCGCGCCTTCACCCTGGCCCTGCACGAACATGGTCAGCTCTACGCCTCGCCCAGCGACAGCGGCATCGACCGCGACATCGCCGACGAGCTGATCCGCCGCAGCGGCTGCAAAGTCACCGTCACGCTGATCCAGCGCGCACGCATCTGGCAGCTGATCGAATCCGGCGCACTGGATTTCAGCCTCTCCGGCATCAGCAACGCCGAGCGCGACAAGTTCGCCGGGTTCGCCTGGTATTTCTCCAACAAGTATTACCTGTTGGTGCGCCGCGATGCCGAAGTGGCCAAGATCAGTGACTTCGCCCGCAATCGCGAACTGCAGCTGGGCGCCATCCGCGGCTTCCGCTATAGCGCTACGGCCAACGCCTTGGTCGACCAGCTCGCCGAAGCCCAGCGCGTAAGCTATGCCTCCGGCCTGGAGCCGCTCTACCAGCTGCTCCAGGCTAGGCGCATCCAGGGCATGATCATCGAACCCTTCGACTATCCGGCGATTGAGAGCGACAAGATCCGCGAAATCAGCCAGATCCTCGAATTCGGCGATGCGCCGGTGCCACATGGCCTGATCATGTCGAAGAAGTCACTGAGCACGAGCGAGCAGGACAAGTGGCGCGCGCTGATCCGCGCCATGCGTGCAGACGGCAGCACCCGGCGCATCTTCGAGAAGTACTTCCCGGCCGAGCTGGCGCGCACGCTGACGGAGTTCAAGGACTGACATGAACCCCGCACGCCGGCACCTTCCCGTCGTGCTGGTGTTGCTCATCGCCCTGGGCAGCACCTGGCTGGCCTGGCGCCATGAACAGGAGGTATCCGAGCGCTGGCTGCGGGCGCGTTTTGACGACAGCCTGCGCGACACCACGGCCCGCATCGTGCAGCGCATGAGCGCCTACGAGCAGATGCTGCGCGGCGTACAGGGCTTTTACGCCGGTTCCGGTGAGGTCACCCGGCAGGGCTTCACCGCCTATGTGAACACCTTGCAGCTGGGCGCCGACTTCGCCGGTATCCAAGGCGTCGGCCAGATCACCCTGACCCCTGCCGCAGAACTGCCCCCCCTGCTCAAGCAACTGCACCGGCAGGGCCTTGCGGACTACAGCATCACCCCGCCCGGCGAGCGCGCGCTGTACACCCCGATCATTCAGGTCGAACCCTTCAGCGGCCGCAATCGCATGACCCTCGGCTTCGATCCTTACACCGTACCGGAGCTACGCGCCGTCATGGAGGCCGCGCGGGACTCCGGCATGCCCCGCATCACCGGCAAACTGCCGCAATTGCTCGATCCAGCCAACGGCCGGGCGCCCTCCGTAATCCTCTGTGCCCCCCTGTTCCGGCAGGGCAGCAGCATCCGCACCCTGGCGGAGCGCCGCGCCAGCCTCATCGGCTGGATCTATGCCCCGGTCCATCTGGATGAAATGATGGCTAGCCTGTACGGCGACACAGACTCCGACATCCTCATCCACGTCCACGATGGCGTCGAGCCCAGTGCCGACAATCTGCTCTTCAGCTCACACCCGGCCGAGACCAAACCGCCACGCCTTTACGCAGCCGAGTATCTCGAAATCGGCGGTCGCAACTGGGTCATCGAAGCCAGCACCCTGCCCGGCTTCGTCACCCGCGTCGGCCATAGCGACGCCACCACCATAGCCATCAGCGGCCTCTGCCTGAGCCTGCTGCTGGCCGTGCTGGCGCGCATCCTCGCCACCGCTCGCCAGCTCGCCCTCCGGCTGGCTCAGCAAATGACCGAAGACCTGCGTAGTAGCGAAGAGCGCTGGAAGTTCGCCCTCGAAGGCGCCGGCGATGGCGTGTGGGACCGTGATCTGGTCGGTGATGCCGCCTTCTACTCGCGCCGCTGCCTGGAGATTTTCGGTTACGAACCGGACGAGATCGCCCCACATCGCCAGGAATGGGTCGAGCGCATCCACCCGGACGACCGCGCTGCCGCCCTCGCCGCTACCGCGGCCTGCATCAAGGGCCACCAGGAAAGCTTTTCCAGCGAATACCGGTTGCGCTGCAAGGATGGCCGCTGGAAATGGGTACTCGCACGCGGCCGCGTCATGCGCCGCAGCGCCGATGGCAAGGCCTTGCGCCTGCTCGGTACGATCTCCGATATCGACGCGCGCAAGGCCAGTGAAGAGCAGATCCGCCACATGGCCCAGCATGACTCCCTCACCGGCCTGCCCAACCGCGCCCTGTTTGCCGACCGCCTGCAACAGGCACTGAGCCTGGTCCACCGCGACCACGCCCACCTCGCGCTGTTCTTCGTCGATCTCGATGAATTCAAGGCCATCAATGACCACTTCGGTCACGCCACCGGAGATCTGTTGCTGCAGGAAGCGGCCCGCCGCATGCACGAATGCATCCGCGCCTCCGACACCGTCGGGCGCATCGGCGGCGACGAATTCGTCGTCCTGCTGCCCAGCCTGAGCAGCGTTGAAGACGCCCGCCACGTCGCCGAAAAAATCCGTCAGGCCCTGGCCACCCCCTTTGCAATCGGTGGCCACGCGCTACGCATCTCGGCCAGCATCGGCATCGCCTGCTACCCCGAGCATGGCGACAGCGAGAGCCGCCTGTGGAGCATCGCCGATGCAGCCATGTACGCCGCCAAGGCCCGTGGCGGCAACCGGGTGGAGCTGGCCGGCGGCAGCCCAGCACACGCAGTTCTGACGCCACCGACGGACTTGCCTATCATCACGCCCTGATTCCCCACCGTAGCGCCCCGATGCCCTTTGCCCACCTCGGCCTTGCCCCCGCCCTGCTGAACGCGCTCGCCGAGCGTGAATTCACCAGCCCCACCGCCATTCAGGCTGCCGCCATTCCAGCCGCCCTGCGCGGTGAAGACATTCTCGGCTCGGCGCCCACCGGCTCGGGCAAGAGCCTCGCCTTTGGCTTGCCGATCCTGCAGCAGCTCGCCGATCTGCCACGCAAATCCATCTATGGTGCCGCACGGCGCACCCACGCGCTGATCCTCGCCCCCACCCGTGAGCTGGCCATCCAGAGCGGTGAAACCCTCAAGGATCTCGCCCGCCATCTGGCCGAACCGGTCAAGGTGGTGGTGGCCTTCGGCGGCGTCTCGCTGAACCCGCAGATGATGGCGCTGCGCGGCGGTGCCGATATTCTCGTAGCCACGCCCGGGCGTTTGCTGGATCTCATCGACCACAATGCCGTCAGCATCAACCGGTTAAGCACCCTGGTACTCGATGAGGCCGACCGCCTGCTCGACGCCGGCTTTGCCGACGAGTTGCAGCGCATCCTCGCCCTGCTGCCGGCCCAACGTCAGAGCCTGCTCTTCTCCGCCACCCTGCCGCCGGGCGTCGAAGCGCTGGCCGCAACCCTGCTGCGCACCCCCACGCGCATCGCAGAAGCGGCCGGCGAACCCGAGATCGACCAGCATGCCCTCACCGTGGATGAAAAAAGCCGCACGGCGCTTCTGCTGCACCTGATCCGCCAGGAAGGCTGGACGCGCGTGCTCGTTTTCGTCGCCACCCAGTACGCCTGCGATCTGGTGGCCAGCAAACTCGCCCGCCGCGGCATCCAGGCCGCACCGCTGCACGGCGAGCTGAGCCAGGGCGCGCGCAGCGAAGTGCTGGCTGATTTCAAGGCCGAACGCCTGCATGTGCTGGTCGCCACCGATGTGGCCGCACGTGGGCTGGATATCGCCCGCCTGCCAGTGGTGATTAACTACGATCTGCCGCGTGCCGCCACCGACTATGCCCATCGCATTGGCCGCACTGGCCGTGCCGGTGAGCCCGGGCTCGCCATCAGCTTCATCAGCGCCGCCACCGAAGCCCACTTCCGCCTGATCGAAAAACGTATCGGCATTCGCCTGGAACGCGAATTCATCGAAGGCTTCGAGCCTACCGAAACACCCCAGCCCGGCGCAGGCTCAGGCGGCATCAAGGGCAAGCGAAAGAGCAAAAAGGACAAGCTGCGGGAAGCCGCCGCCGCCGGGAGCGGGAATTCATGAGGGAGTAGGCGCGCAGCCGATGCTGAGCGCCGCCGGGCGGGCCTGTCGGCGGCGCCTTACTCTTCGACCGGCCTTCCCTGAAGCGGCTCCGGCAGCCCGCGCTGCAACTTCAGATGGTCCGTCTTAGCATGCTTTTTCGCCCAGGCCTCCGCCAGCGCATAGGGCATCGGCGCCTTCAGCTGCTCCAGTTGCAGACGCTGACTGGCCGGATCAAGGCTCACCCGGTACTTGCCCAGGTTGTAGAACAGATAGGCTGCGAAGAGATTGTCGTAATCCTCGTAACGCCCGGACTCGCGGCGGAAGTCACGCGACAGTACCGAAGGAAAGCGGTTCGGCAGATCCTTGAAAGCCACGGGCTCTTCGTCGTGCGGATCCATGTAACTGGAAGCTGCGTACTTGCGGTACAGCACCACATCCATCGCATAGCCGCGCGCCTGCCATTCGCGCATGATCTTCAGTGCCATCTCGGTCGGGATATTGGCCCGCAACGCCTTCTTGAGTAGTCGCCAGGAGAAATAGGGGCCGTTCAGCACCTCGAGCCCGGCATAGCCGGCGCCGTAGCGGAAAGCGCTGCCGATGGTCTTGGCACAGTTCAGATCCAGATAACCGTAACGCACCTCGCCCGAGTGATAGCGCGTGTCCGTCGCCTGGCGCTGGAAGTCGGCATTCAATTCGCGAAAGAAGGCTTCCAGTTCGGCCTTCTCACGCTCGGGCACGCCATACACGCGGATCCCCAGTACCGAACGCTTGTAGATCTCGCCGAAATCCAGCCCGAAGGAGGCCGTTTCGCCGAGCGAGGATGAAGTGCGAAACAGATACTCCATCTTCGGGATCCGGGTCATCAGCTCGGCGTTGTAGACGCCGCGCGCATGTGCTTCCGAACGGTCGGCATAGAAGTTCGCCGAATGCACGAACTCGTCACCAGAGGCCTTATCTCGAATCGACAAAGCCAGATGACCCGCCGAGCCGCCCTTGGAGGTGCCGTAGCTGATCAGCAGCTCCATGTCATACGGATCCTGCTGCAAGGCCTGCGCCACCGCATCGATATTGACCGGCTCCGGGCCGCCACGCGAGCCGAACTCGGCGGCCAGCGCCCCCGCACTCACGGTGAGTACAAGGAACGTGCTGACAAGACCTTTCTTCATCTCTCTCCTCCGTGGCCTGCGCATGCACAACAGACGAAAGCCTGAAGCACCATCACAACAGGCACTCAGAGCAAGTCGCCCCCTGCCGCCTCGGTCTCCTCTCCAGCCAGCATCTGGTTGGCCCATACCAGCGCCTGCGCCGCCGCCGGCATGAAGTCGGTGTAGTCGATGCCGCAACGCTGCACGGCCTCGGCGATCTGTACTAGGCGGGTGCTCGAATTAGCCTCACCCAGCACCACCAGATTCAGCGCATCCGCATAGGGCCCCGGCTTGCCCAGCAGTGCATCACGCACGGCCTCCGGCAGCGCCGCCTGCGCCAGCAACTCCGGCAGTGATCGCCCGAGTGCCTCGTCAAGCAGGGAAAACAGGCCCACCAGGAAAAGCTTGCCAGCATCCTCCGGAATCAGGCCCTTACCCGCCATCAGCTCAAGCGTACGCCCGCGCGTGAGCGCTCGTTCGGCCAGCAAGCGCTGCTGATAATCCGGCTCGGCGAAATCGAAGAGCAGCAGTGACGTCCAGCGGTAGAACTTCTCCCGCCCGATCAGCACCAGCGCCTCTGTCAGATTGTCGATCGGCTTCTGCAAGCCCATGGCCGCCGAGTTCAGGTAGCGCAGCAGCTTGTAACTCATGGTCGGCTCGCTGGAGAGCTGATCCGCGATTTCGCCGAAGCTCCGGTCGCTCATCACCATGTTCAGGATCGGCAGCAAGACCATGCGATTGATCTTGGCGCTGCTCGGCCGCAGGCTCTCGCGACTGGAGATGAAGGCCCCCTGGAAAAAATCAAAGCCGCATTTGCTGCAGAACTGATAGTCGTCGTAGCTCTGCACATTGCGCGCCACCAGTCGCAATGCTCGCCCACCCGGTCTCGCCACAGCGCGCAGGGCGCGCGTTGCGGTGCGCAGGTCAATGCCGTTGAAAGCGGTGACATTGATCTGGATGAAATCCACCTGCTCCAGCAGCGGACCCGCCATGTCGAAATCCTCATCCGCCATCAGGCCTACCAGGAAGCCCTCCTCTTTGAGCCGTGCAAAACGTGCTGGCAGGCTCTCGAGTTCCGTCGTGTGTGCGCCCAGATGCACCACGAGCACGGTGTTCTTCGGTGGCAACTGGCTGATCCGCAAGTTGCTGAGCGACTCCACCGCCACCTGGATGAAGGCCAGGCGCCGGCCGAGCAAGGACTGGACGCCCTGCAACGCCATCCGGGTCAGCAGCGCCGCGTCATAAGCCTGGCGAGTCAGCTCCTGCTCCTGATTCATGCGGGCCTGCATACTGGTCAGCAAGGAGAACTCGTAGCCGGCGATGCGCCCGCCACGCGACAGGATCGCCTCGCGACGCACGAAGGCATTGTGGGTATCCGGCGCATCCTTGCGCGGGGCAAGGCGATTGAGCTGGGCGAAATCCTCCGCCTCACGGCGCCGGCCTGACGGCACAGGCTGAGGCGCGGCGACCACAGCCGCGCCGCGCCCGATCCAGCGACCGAAACACTGCAGCAATCTCTGTCTCAAGGACATGCCCAAACCATCTCCTGAATGAAGCACCGGCCAGCGCGCACAAGAATCCCACCTTGGCCGGAACCGGAATGCGCAATCAATTCCGCGACTGCGTTCTCCGCGAACCTCGCAGCATAGCCGCAGCGCGGGCGGAGCAACACCCTCAGCATGCGGAAGAAGCGCCGGAAACCGGAAATTTCTACGGACTGCCGGGACCTGCCTCGACGCCCCCCTGGAGCGCGTCGAACAGCAACCACGATCACCACAGGGCGCATAGTCGGCCTGAATGATCAAACCAACGGGAGATATGTGCCGCCAGAAAAACTTTCTGGCATAACATCGCCGACGAAATTTCCCCTGATCAATTCACGGAGCACGCAATGAAACGGATAGTCCCTGCAATCGCACTGAGTCTGCTGTGCGCCAATGCCTGCGCCGCCGATGGCACGACGCCTGTCAGCACGATCCGGAATGGCGATCGGATCACCCGCAGCCTGCAGAAATACACCCAGGAGACCCCCACATCGAAGCCCGTGCTGGAGGAAAAAATCGCTTCCACGTCTTACACCATCGAGTCAGGCGCCGGCGACGAACGCGTATTCCGCAGCAGGAACGGCGCTGCAGAGGTCCTTGGCAAGGATCTCGCGCTGATCGCCACGATCAACAAGAACGGGGAGCGCAAGGATATTGACCCCGAGACGGTAAAGCACTGGATGCCCACCACAGAACTCAAGCCGGGCATGAAGTGGTCATTTTCTGAACGCCATGAGCAGGTGGCCTCGAACTCCACCAAAATGTGCCAATGGTTTGGCGAGTATGACGCGGAGTCTTCTGCGGACGAACGCGACCAGAACATCAACGGCAGCATCGTCCGCCTGCCCGTCATCGTGGTCGAGGTGCGTGGCAGGGTGAATATCCGAAACTGCGTCGGATCAGGCTCCGACAGGGAGGAGCGCTACGTCTACTCCAGGGACCTGGACCTTGTACTGGAACACAGCTCACTGAGTCTGAGCTCTTATGGCAAATTGCTCGGCTCCAGCCAGCAGCTGAGCATCACATCCATCTCGACCGGCAAGAAAGTCGCTCTGCTCACGCCTGCTCCCTGACAAGCCCTTGCGCAGGGCGTCACACCCCTGCGCTATGTCCCTGGCACCAGAAGCCCTGCCACAAGGGCCAACAACCCCGTTCTCTCAGGCAGCTCGACATGCCGGATCTGGCGCGCCGTCCGCCTCATTGAACCCGATCGTCATCATCTCCGGCACGGACCGCTCCCCTGCACGGTGTGTGCGCGCTCGCAGGGAACTCCGGAGGCAATTGGCAGCCGAGCAACAGAAGCCGGCCGGAAAAATCGTGCTGCGCCCTGCATGTCCGCTGCGCTGAACTATGATGCGCGGCTCAATCCAATAAATGATTCAAGGGGACATGCATGAAGGGGCTTATTTCAATGCTCGCGCTGAGCATTCTGAGTACATCCGTCTGGGCCGATCTGGCCCCCAGCAAGCCCGACCCCTTGCAAAGCGGCGATCAGGTCAGCAACGCCTTCAGGAAATATGTGCAGGACGCCCCCGGCTCCGAGCCCGTTCTTGAAAATCGCACCCTGACCTATTCCTACGCCATCGAATCCGACTCCGCTAGCGAGATTCTGTTGCGCTACGGGAATGGTTCGGCTGAAGTCCTGGACAAGAAGCTCGCCGTCATTGCCTCCATCAGCAAAACGGGAGAACGCAGAGCGATCCCGGCAGACGCAGTGGAACACTGGATGCCGAAAACAGAACTCAAGCCTGGCATGAAGTGGTCCTTCGAAAACCATTGGGAAAGCCCGGCCTCCAACGAAAGCGCTTATGTGTGCCGATTTGACGGCGAATTCAAAGCCAGATCGTCGGCCAGCGAGCGTGATGTAAGCATCAACGGCCAGATCGTCCGCCTGCCTGTGACGGTTGTGGATATCGAGGGGAAAACCTATCTTCAGGTTTGCGAAGGGGCCGTACCCTATACGCGCGAGCGCCGTGTGTATTCGAAGGACCTGCATCTCGTGCTCGAACACGAATACCTCTCACGCGATCCTTTCGGAAAACTGTTTGAAGGTTGGCTACAGACCGTCACCGCAGTGACGACCAAAAACCGGCTTTGAGCCGCACGCAATGCCTGACACGGCGAAAGCTCAGGGCAACAAAAAGCCCGCTCTGCAGAGCGGGCTTTTTGTTGCCCTGAGGTCAGGCGAAAATCACGAGCGGTAATCCGCATTGATCTTGACGTAGTCATACGAGAAGTCGCAGGTCCACACCGTGGCTGCCGCATCGCCACGCGCCAGATCGGCGCGCACGGTGATCTCGGCGCTCTGCATGATGCGCGCGCCGGCTTCCTCGACATAGCTCGCCGCGCGGCCGCCCTGCTCAGCCACCAGCACTTCTTCCTTGCCGTCACCGAGCCACACGCGCAGGCGGCTCACATCCAGATCCAGCACACCGGCATAGCCGATGGCAGCGAGGATTCGGCCGAGGTTGGGGTCGGAGGCAAAGAAGGCGGTCTTGACCAGCGGCGAGTGGGCCACGGCATAAGCCACCTGGCGGCATTCTTCGCGGCTCTTACCGCCTTCGATGACGATGCTCATGAACTTGGTGGCACCTTCGCCGTCGCGCACGATGGCCTGCGCCAGCCAGATCGAGAGATCGATCACCGCAGCGCGCAGCGCCTGGTAATCAGCGGAGGCGGCATCGGTGATCGCCGGTGCGCCGGAAGCGCCGGTGGCAATCAGAATGAAGCTGTCGTTGGTGGACGTATCGCCATCGACGGTGATGCTATTGAACGAGAGATCCGCGGCTTCCTTGACCAGCGCCTCGAGCAGCGGCTGGGCGACATCCGCATCGGTGGCAAGGAAGCCAAGCATGGTGGCCATGTTCGGCTTGATCATGCCGGCGCCCTTGCTCATGCCGGTGAGGGTCACCGTCTTGCCGCCGATTTGCAGTTGGCGCGAAGCGCACTTGGGCTGGGTGTCGGTGGTCATGATGGCATGGCAGGCCTCATACCAGCCGTCCGCCTTGAGTGCGGCCTTGGCGGCAGGCAGACCCGCGATGAGCTTGTCGACGGTGAGGTGTTCAAGAATCACGCCGGTAGAGAAAGGCAGTACTTCACGGGCACTCACGCCCAGCGCAGCGGCTACCGCGTCACAGGATGCGCGCGCATTGGCAATCCCCAGTTCGCCAGTGCCGGCATTCGCAATACCGGTGTTGATAACCAGCGCACGGATCGAGCCGGAAGCCAGGTGCTCCTTGCACACCGTGACCGGCGCAGCACAGAAACGGTTCTGGGTGAACACACCGGCCACGCGGCTGCCCGGCGCGAGTTCGATCAGAGAAAGATCGCGGCGGTTGAGCTTGCGGATTGCCGCTTCGGCCGTGCCCAGGCGTAGACCGGCGACCGGCAGGAGTTGATCGGCAACAGGCAATGGCAGGTTCACGGGCATGGCGCTTCCTTGGGATGCTTAGAGGGAAGCGCGGATTTTACGGCATCGGACGCCGGATGCACCGCACCTCTTGGCGAAGGCCCAGCGGTGCTACTTCTTCACCGCCCCGCGCGAGGCCACATGCTGGAAGCTCAGGCTGGCCTGCTGGGCGAAATGGAGAAAGCCTTGCCAGGTTTCATCGTCAGGCGGATTGGCCGGCGCGCGATCCGCGTAGAAGAAACCGATCACGCGACCGGCGGCCACGATGGGAGCGAGCATGCAGTCACGCTGGCCGGTGACGGCTTCGAGGCGATCCAGCTTGAGGCCGGCCGCCGGCTCGCCCTTGAGCCAGATCGGCGCGGACTTGGCAAACAGCAGATTGATGATTTCGCCGGGGCGCTGATCGAGCGGAAACGCGAAATGGGCGGCAAGCTTGTCCGCATCGCGCCCCAGCGCCACCTTGCCCACCACCTTGGCACGATCCGCCGTCTGCAGGGCAAACACCGCCCGACTCATGCCAAGCCCGCGATAGATGCCTTCGAGCACCAGTTGCAGCACGTCATTGAGACTCGGGTTGCCGGCCAGCAGCATTGAAAGATCACGCAGGATCTTGAGCTGCAGCATCGGATCCGGCGCGGGATCATTGATCTGGGCCACTTCGGCATCGATATCGACGAGCTCGCCCTTGGGCATCGGAATCAGGCGCGCAGCCTCTTCGGCGCCAAACTGGGCGGCTACGCGCGCGGCCTCACCGGCATTGGCGGTGAGCTCCTCGGTGATGTCCTTGAGCGGCAGGCCGATGTAGTCGGCGTATTCCGCCAGCGCAGCGCGCGCAGCGGGGGTTTCCCAGCCCCCCTCGACAGCATGAGCCAGGCGATAGCCGTGCAGGATGGCTTTTTCGTTGGCATCCGGATTGGCCGGCGGCTGGGCCGCCGCAATCACCATCGGGCCAAGGTGCCAGTCGCGCGCCAGCGCAGCGGTGAGGCTGTTGAGGCGAAAGCCCAGAACTTCGAGCTGCAGCTCTTCGGGCTTGGCATCGGGGCGCGCCTTCATGGCGGCATCGAGTTGCTCTGCCTGCTCGCCGCCAAAACACCAGAAGGCCATCTCTCCCACCCGCCCAAGCAGAGTGGCAATGAAGACTTCCTCGGCGGCCTTGCTGCTGCGCGCCCGAGCGGCCGTGCGGGCCTGCACTGCGGCATGGAAACAGCGTGCCATCTCGGCCACCACGCGTTCGCGCATACCGCTGGCGAGAAGTGCGTCGATGAGCTGGATGGAGAGGACGATGTTGCCGACCAGATCGAAACCGAGCACCACGATGGCCCGGCTGATGGTGTTCACGCTCTGCCGTGACGGATTGAACATCACGCTGTTGGAGAGCTTGAGCACCTTGGTGGTGAGGGCCGCATCCTGCAGGATGGCGCGCGAGAGGCGCGCGGTGGAGGCCATGTCGTCTTCGGTCACACTGCGCACTTCCTGCACCGTGCGGCCGAAGACCGGCATGTCCCGTTCCTTGATGCGATTGACCCATGCTTCAACGCCCGCCTGTGCTCCGCTCACGCGCATCTCTCCGGAAAACTTGTTCTCATGCGGGTTCTACGGCGTGGGGCGATCTCCCTTGAGGGGCCGGGCGGGCAAGATCCGATAACAATTGTGGCGGACTGCACACACTGTGTGCAGATTGTGACCAAACGCACCCGCCATACGCGTACGAATGCCTCAACTGGCCAGATGCGCCAACCGGCTGCGTGCATAGCGCGCCGCCGATTCGAAGCCCAGGTCGAAGAGACGCTCGAGATTGCTGCGCGACCAGTCGAACACGTCCGGCAATTCGGCTTCCGGGATGTCATCGATCAGCGGCACGCGGTGTGGCCGCTGCAGCTGAGGGTACTTGCCCAGATGCGTGGCTTCGAAGATTTTCAGATCGTCCCGCGCAATCTCGATCAGCGGGGTGAGGATGGACATCACCCAGGCGTCGTAAAGACTCTTGGGCGCACGCAGCAAGCGATCTGCACCGAGGATGTCGAACACCACCACTTCTTCGAGCTGCGGATGGCGGCTCAACAACTCGTGAAAGTTCAGGCAATCCAGCGCAGCACCTTCGATGTAGAGCCCGCCATCCAGCTCGGTCGGTGGATACAGGAAAGGGAAGGACAACGCGGCTTGCAGATGCGGCGGGCCAAGCTTGTCCTTGCGGAAATTCTCCATCTGGCGCGTGCGCAGGTTGAAGGCATTCACGCAGAAATCAGGCGTGATCTGCGGCACGGCGGCGAAATCAATGATCGTTTCGGCAAACGGTACATGTGCGCACAAGCCCAGCGACTCCGGATTGAGGTCGCTGGGGCAGGCTGAAGCCAGCATCAGCGCGCTGGAGTCTTTCACCAGCTGGGCCAGTGGGGTCTGGGCGGGCCAATCCATCATTTTCTGGATGAAGGGATTCAGACCCAGCGCGCGGCGATACAGATCGGCCAGCGTGCCCGGCTTATTAAAGACCTTGAAGTTTACCGGGAAGGCCTCGTAGAGCGGGTCAGCCACGCCCATCTCCTTCAGCCCGGCCAGCGTGCTGACCGGATCGCCATTCTTTGGCGCGCAGTACATCAGGCCCAGCAAGGCGCCCGCCCCCGCCGTGGAGATCACATCGAACTTGAGCCCCAGTTCGTGGAAGGCCACCAGCGCACCGGCGACCAGGGTCGCATTCGGTGCGCCGCCACTGATGATCAGCGCAGTGCGGGCGGTATCGGCAGACGCGGGGGAAGGAGTGCGGCGAGAGGTGGCCATGCTGTTTCTCCGGGCAGAGGCGGGGGTCGATGCAGCATAATGAGCCCCCGTTGCAGCATGCTGACAGCTGCCCCGATGTCGGCCCTCCCGGAGTCCCTGCGTGAATTGGCCCGCTGATTTCCTGCCCCATCTGAGTGCCGCGCCGAGCGAAATCAGCGAAGCCTTCGAGTTCGCCTTTGCCGGCGAAGACCTGCTCCTGAACCACCAGCACGCCCTGCCCGCCTCGGCCGTCTTGGCCGCCCTGCCTCCGCCAGAGAGCGACTTTCTGCTCGGCCAGCTAGGCGGGCGGCCGTGTCGCGCACGCCGCTGGCCGGCCGAGCTGGCACTGCCGGAAGAAGTCCAGGCGCTCAATCCACGCGCAGCCTTCGGCCTCATCGCGGATGAAACCTGGATGCTGGCCGCAAGAGCCAAGCACCTGCTCGGCTGGGATCGGGCCAGCCGCTTCTGCGGCGCCTGCGGTGCGCCCACCCTGATCGATCCGGCCGAGCCTGCCAAGCTGTGCACGGTATGCACCCACCGCAGCTACCCCCAGATCGCACCGGCCGTGATGTGCCTAGTGCGCAAGGGCAAGGAACTGCTGCTGGCGCGTTCGCCGCATTTCCGCCCCGGCATGTACAGCGCACTGGCCGGTTTCGTTGAGGCAGGCGAGAGCGTGGAGGGCTGCCTGAACCGTGAAGTATTCGAAGAAACCGGCATTTACATCACCAATATCCGCTGGTTCGCCAGCCAGCCCTGGCCCTTCCCGCAATCGCTGATGCTGGCTTTTCATGCCGACTATGCCGGTGGCGAAATCACCCCACAGGCCGATGAAATCGAGGATGCACAATGGTTTTCGCTGGACCGCCTGCCCCAGCTGCCAGCCCCGGTGAGCATCGCAGCACGCCTTCTGCAAGATGGCATTCGTCAGCTCCAGAGCGGCGAATAGCTCTATTTTGTTGCATTCGCACGACGCTCGGACTTGCCCTGCGGCGCTGGCAGCGGCATCCTTCCAGAATATCTGAGTCCGCCCATCCGGGCAGGCCTGAACCACAACGACTCCAGGAGTCCCGCATGACCTCAGCACCTCTTCGCCGCATCCTGATCGCCGCAGCCCTCGCCTGCAGCTCGCTCGCCGCCGGCGCTGCCGAACTCAAGGGGTGGGTGCGCGAAGCTGACGACTATCCGCAGCATCAAGGCCTGCAATATTTCTTCGATCGCCTCAAACTGAACTCGCAAGGCAAGCACAGCGGCAAGGTGATCTGCTGCGAAGAGATGGGCCAGCAGAAGGATGTGATTCCGAAATTCAGCAAGGGCGAAGTCGACGTGGTGCTGTTCACCTCCTCCGCCCTGCAGGACGACGTGCCTGAAATGCGCATTCTGAACCTGCCCTTCCTGTTCCGTGACCCCGAGCACATGATGAGTGCGCTCAATGGCGAAGTCGGCAAGGAGCTGCAGGTGCTGATGGAAGAGAAGGGCTATATCGCACTGACCTGGTATGACGGCGGTGCCCGCTCCTTCTACTCGAACAAAAAGTCACTCTCCTACGCATCGGACTTCAAGGGCCTCAAGATCCGCCTGCCCAAGCGCCAGGACCTGATCGCCATGGCCACCGCCCTGGGCGCCGAAGCTTCCACCATCGGTTTCGACAAGGTGCCGGCAGCCTTCAAGGCAGGCGAGCTGGACGTGGCCGAGAACGACCTCACCTCCTACTACACCTCCGAGCACTACAAGATCGCGCCTTATTACACCTTCAGCTACCACCTGGTTCAACCGATCGTGATGCTGATCTCCAAGCAGCGCTGGAGCAGCCTGTCGACCGCTGAAAAGGGCATCGTGCAGCAATCCGCTATCGAGTCCGCTGCCTACGCCGCCAAGGTGCGTGCCCAGGCCGACTCTGCGCTCAAGTCCAAGCTCGAAAAGGCCGGTGTGAAGTTCGCGCCGTTCCGCGGTTCGGCTACCACCATCTCGCTGATGAAGGATGCCTACGCCCCGGTCGTGGCCAGCCAGCGCACCACCGCCCTGATGGTCAAGATCATGACCGGCTCGCGCAAGGTTGCTACCGAGTAAGCATTCTGGTTTTCAGTTGTCCGCCTGGCGGTGCCCCGACAGCACCGCCCCGGCGCTGGCGGGCAAACGCGTAAGCCACAGCAGTGCCGTCAGCGATACCAGCGCCACCACAGCGAAGGCAGGCGGAAAATCCGCCGCCTGCGTGGCCTGATGCCCCTGCAGACTCATCGCCCCCTGCAGGGCAAATGCCCCCACCGTCACCCCCATGCCCGCCGCCAGTTGCTGCACCACGCTGGCGAGGCTGGTGGCTTGGCTCATCTGCGCAGTCTCCACATCTGCATAGGACAGCGCATTCAGGCTGGTGAACTGCAGAGAGCGGAAACAGCCGCCGACCAGCAGCACCACCATGATCAAGGCATGTGGCGTATGCGCCGTGAAGGCCCCGATCAGGAGTAATGAGACGGAGGCCAGCGCGGTGTTGACGATCAGCACACGGCGAAAGCCGAAGCGCTGCAGGATCTTCGCCGCAATGGTTTTCATCGACAGCGCCCCGGCCGCCGAAGCACAGGTCAGCAGACCCGATTCAAAGGAATTCAGGCCGAAACCCAGTTGCAGGAACAAGGGCAGCAGGAAGGGAATCGCGCCAATACCGATGCGGAAGAAAAAGCCGCCGACCACCCCGGCGCGAAAAGTCTCGATGCGCAGCAAGTCCAGACTCAGCAGCGGATACGCCTTGGCACGCGCCTGCCATACATAGATCACCATCAGCGCGGCTCCGGCAGCCATGCAGGCCAACGAAACGGGCAGCGAGACCAGATGCCGCCCGGCCGTGGCCAGGCCCAGCATCAAGGCGGAAAGGCCCAGCGCCGAGAGCAGGAAACCACTCCAGTCGAGCGGCCGGGGGACGTCTTCGCGCAGGTTCTCGATATGCCGCCCGGCCATGTAGAGGCCCAGGATGCTGATCGGGATATTGATGAAGAAGATCCAGCGCCAATGAAAGTAGGTGGCGATGAAGCCGCCCAGCGGCGGGCCGATCACCGGCCCCAGCAGGGCCGGCATGGTCAGATAAGCCATGGCCTGCACCAGCTCGGCCTTGCTGGTGCTGCGCAGCACCACCAGCCGCCCCACCGGCACCATCATCGCGCCGCCCATGCCCTGCAGGAAGCGCGCGGCCACAAATCCTTCCAGCGAAGCGGACAAGGCACAACACACCGAACCGCCCATGAACACGCCGATGGCCGCCCGGAACACCGTGCGCGCGCCGAAGCGATCGGCCATCCAGCCACTGATCGGGATAAACACCGCCAGGCTCAGCAGGTAGGAGGTCAGCGCCAGCTTCAGGGCGATCGGATCTTCCTGCAGATCCCGCGCAATGGTGGGCAGGCAGGTGGCGATCACCGTCGAGTCCATGTTCTCCATGAACAGGGCACAGGCAACGATCATCGGCACCAGGATGTGTTTCGGAATGCGCAACACGGCAGACAGCCCCGGCCAAAAGCAGCAGTGTGCCGCAGCAGGCACCCGGGACGAAACGGCTTTACGCAGCTTTGCCCTACAATCGGCCCATGCGCCGCCCTCCCAACTCTGCTCTGCCCGAACCCGCCAGGCCCGGCGAATTCCGCCCCCTCGCCACCCTTGCCAAGCTCCTGCCCTACTTGTGGCAATGGCGCTACCGGGTGGGGGCGGCCCTGATCTGCCTGATTGCCGCCAAGCTCTCCAACGTATGGGTGCCACTGGTGCTCAAACGCATCATCGACAGTCTGGCGATCACGCCCGCACAAGCCTTCATCGTGGTTCCTGCGGCTCTGCTGCTGGCCTACGGCCTGCTGCGCTTCTCGACCTCGCTGTTCACCGAACTGCGTGAAATCCTCTTCGCGCGGGTCACCCAGGGCGCGGTTCAAGCAGTGGCGCTGACGGTGTTCCGACATCTCCATGCGCTGTCCCTGCGCTTTCATCTGGAACGCCAGACCGGCGGACTCACGCGCGATATCGAGCGCGGCAACCGTTCGATCAGCAGCCTGATCAACTTCGCGATCTACAGCATCCTGCCGACCCTGGTCGAAGTGGCACTCGTCATCGGCATCCTGCTCTACAAGTACGAAGCGGCCTACGCCCTGATTGCGGCGGCCACGCTCACCGCCTACATCCTGTACACCATCAAGGTCACCAACTGGCGCACCGCCCTGAGGCGCGAGGCCAACGAGCTCGACTCAGCCGCCAGCGCCCGCGCCATCGACAGCCTGCTCAACTACGAGACGGTGAAGTACTTCAACAATGAAGACTGGGAGGCCGGCCGCTACGACGGCCAGCTCTCGGCCTGGAGCCGCGCGGCAGTGCGCAACCAGATCTCGCTGTCATTCCTGAACATGGGCCAGGCCGCGATCATCGCCAGCGGCGTCACCGCCATGATGTGGCGGGCCGCAGGTGGCGTGGCCGCCGGCCACATGAGCATCGGCGACATCGTGCTGGTCAATGCCTTCCTGATCCAGCTCTATGCCCCGCTGAACTTCCTTGGCGTGCTGTACCGCGAGATCCGCCAGGCGCTCACCGATATCGAACGCATGTTCGGCCTGCTCGGCACCGAACGCGAGATCCGTGATCGCGCTGACGCCATCGACATGCCGGCCGGGCCGCACACGCTGCGATTCGAGGCGGTCGGCTTTGCCTACGATGCGCGTCGCCCGGTGCTGCATGAAGTCTCACTGGAGGTGCCGGCTGGTCATACCCTGGCCGTGGTTGGCCACTCCGGCGGCGGCAAATCCACCCTCGCACGTCTGCTGTTCCGCTTCTACGATGTCACCGCTGGTGCCATCACCATCAACGGAGTGGATCTGCGCCAGATCCGCCAGGCCAGCCTGCGCCAGGCAATCGGCATCGTGCCGCAGGATACGGTGCTGTTCAATGACACCATCCTTTACAACATCCAGTACGGCCGCCCCGACGCCCACCGCGAAGAGGTGATCGCCGCCGCCCGTGCGGCCCAGCTGCACGACTTCATCAGCGCCCTGCCCGATGGCTACGACACCAAGGTGGGCGAGCGCGGCCTCAAGCTCTCCGGCGGCGAAAAGCAGCGCGTGGCCATTGCCCGCACGCTCCTCAAGAACCCCTCGATCCTGATCTTCGACGAAGCCACCTCGGCGCTCGATTCACGCACCGAACAGGCTATCCAGACCCAGCTCGAAGCCGCCGCGCAGGGGCGCACCGCGCTGATCATCGCGCACCGTCTGTCTACCGTGATGAATGCCGACCAGATCGCTGTGCTGGAAGGCGGCCGGGTCATCGAGCGCGGCAGCCACACCGAGTTGCTGGCGCTCGATGGCGCCTACGCAGGAATGTGGCGCCTGCAGCTGCAGGAGCGCGCCGAGGGCTGAGCGCCCTCGGCAAAGCCTTGCTCGCAGGCTGCAGGCGGGGGCTCAGACGAACCCCAGGTTGCCGCTGGCGAACTGCGCCAGATTGGGCAGCATGCTGCTCACCTGCGTCGTGCTCAGGCCCATCCAGCTCGCCAGCGTAGCCACATACTGATCCACCGAGGTACCGGGGATCCAGCGCCCCTGCCACTCCCAGCTGTTCACGCCGTAATCGTCGGCCCCGCCCAGCGCCAGATCGGGGAAACTGCCGTAGCTCAGGCCGCCCTTCACGGCCCCGCCCAGCACCAGATGATGATTGCCCCAGCCATGATCGGTGCCGCCACTTGAATTGGGCTTGAGGGTACGGCCGAAGTCCGACAGGGTGAAACTCGTCACATTGTTCTCCAGCCCCAGCTGGGCCAGCGCCGTCTGAAAAGCGACCAGCGCCGGTGCAAGTTGCGCGAAGAGGGTGTTCTGGCGCTCCAGCTGGCTGTTGTGGGTGTCATAGCCGCTCTGCGACACCACATACACATGCCGCGAACCACCCACCGAGGCGCGCTCGCGCAGGAGCTTGGCAACCTGGTAGAGCTGCTTGGCGATACTGCTGTTGTAGATCCCCTGCAGATTGCCGAAGGCTGCGTTGAGCGGGTCCGAGGGGGTGTTGGCCGGGGTGATCTTGAGCACCGGGCCGAGGCTGGCGCTGCGCGTGAGGGCCGTCTTCTGGATATTGGCAAAGGCTGCCACGAGCTGATTGCTGCGCGCGGTATTGGCCAGCGTGTCGAGCATTGCACGGCGCTTGGCGTGATTGCCACTGAAGCTTCCATCCGGCGCAAACGCCGCCCCGGGGCCAGGCAGTGCGAGGGTGCTGCGCGCCGCGCCGATCCCCAGACGCCCGGCATCGCCCAACGCAAACACCGGATCGCTGCCCAGGCTCTCCATCAGGCGCCCGCCCCAGCCGGTGCGCCCGAGCACCGAGGCGCCGCCGGACTCCCACAGGTTCTGCTGGTCGGAATGGGAGAAGAGGTTGTCCGGCAGCACCGCCGTCTTGGCCACCAGCTGAGCACGCGTCGTCGGTCTGGCCAGCGGGCCGACATTGAACACCGGCGCCAGCTTGGCTTGTGTCCAGTACGGCGCCAGCGCCGACAGCGCCGGATGCAGGCCGTAGCTGCTGCCGACCGGCACCAGACTGGCCTTGGGAATGGCCAGGGCGCCACGCACCGCGGCATAGCTGTTGTAGCCTGCCGTATCGAGCGGCACGATCATGTTGGCGCCATCGTTGCCGCCATACAGCGCGATGCACACCAGCGCACGATAGCCGCTGCTGGTCTGAGCCTGAGCCGGCGTGGCAAGCAGCAGCTCAAGGCCACCAAGGGCGCTCAGGGCACCGCCGCCGAGCATGGTTTTGAGGATATGGCGTCGATTCATCTCTGCACCTGGTATTCGGGGCTGGCAAGGATCAGGTAGAAGGCCGTGCGCACCCGCTCGGTGCGCCAGCCGCTGCTGGTGGTGCTGACCGGCCAGGCGGCCACGGCATCCACGATGCCGCTGCGGATATCGGCCGGCAGGCCGCCGGTGACGAGCAGGCGCTCAATCTCGCTGACCAGGCTGCTGGCGTTATCAGCCAGCGGCAGCCAGCTGCTGATGTCCGCAGTGCTGCCGCTCGCGCCCGGAAAACCGCCCGCCGCCAGGCCGTTCCAGTACAGCATGCGGTTCGAGAGGTTGTAGCGGGCCAGCGTGCTGTTGGGGTTCTCGATGGCAAAAGCGGGGCCGACGAGACTGGTGCCAGCCAGCGGGAAATCCGGCGGATAGAAATTGAAGACGGAGTTGGCATTGAAGATGGCCTGGCCAAACTCCTCGCCCCACCAGTAGTAGAAACCGGCGCCATCCGAACTGGTATTCATGGCCCGCAGCAGGCCGGCGATGAACTGCGCCGGCTCGCGCAGGCGACCATAGTCGGTGGCGCTCTTGCTATCGCCGCGCGCCTCGCTGTCGAGCAGGATGGCGGCGATGATGGCCTTCATGTCACCACGCTGGCCGCTGCCGATACCGAAGGCGGTGCCGCTCGCAAAAGCCTGCGATACCCGGCCGACATAGGCGGGCGAAGGATTGCTGGTCACCAGATGCTGGATCAGCTGCTTACCAATGAAGGGCGCGATATTGGGATGCTGGAACAAGGCATTGAGCACCGCGTCCATGGCCTGGGCCGGCGTATGCCCGCCCCCCAGTTTGCCGCCGCCGGGCAGGCTGCGCTCGGCCGTGTCGTGCTGGGCCGGCACCGCCAGCAGCTGGCCGCGGTAGTAGGTCGGGTTCTTCCAGCCGGAACTGCCCCAGGCGCTCACACCGCCGGCCGGATAAGTCCAGCCGGTGAGCGCGAAGGCCACCTCGCGCACGATGTTGTTGTCGTAAGTCGGCCGGCAGCTCCCCCCCGCCAGACGCCCGTCGGCCGTCAGCTCGCACAGGCCGATCGAGAACAGCTGCATCAGCTCGCGGGCGAAATTCTCGTTGGGCGCCGCCTTCTCGTTGTTGACCAGGTTCAGGTAGTCCGCCATCGCCGGGTTACGGCTCACCGCCCCGAGCAGCTCGCGCACATTGCCGAAGGACTGATCGAGCAGCATCTGGTGATAATCGCGCAGACCGTAAGTGCCACTGACCTCCGAATTCGAGACGACGAAGATCTGCCCCAGGGCGAGCGCCACGCGCTGGCGCAGCTGGTCGGCCCCGCTCAGCGCACTGACATAGAACTCGCGCGACAAGGGTTCGGCCGAGTAGTACTCCTGCCAGCAGTTCTTGCGGTAGTACTCGCTCGGGAAGGCGCCGTACTCGGCGCAGAAATCCTTCAGCCCGGTGGTATGAACCGCTGTCGAATAGGCCGAATAGTTGTCACCGGCAGCCATCATCTGGGCCACCAGCCAGTTGCGGAAGCCGCTGCCGCGCACCACGGCGAGATCACGTACGGTGGGGCCGAAGCTCGCCTGGGTCAGGAAGCGGACGGCATCCGCCTCGCTCGGCGCAGCCTCCCCCGCCGCCAGGGGCGCCGGTGCCGGCACACTCGCACCGGGCTTGCTGGAAGAGGAAGCTGCGGCCGCGCCTGTGCTGGAAGCTGCGCCTCCACTGCTGCCCCCGGCGCCACTCCCCCCACTACTGCTGCCGCCGCCCCCACCGCCGCCACAGGCCGCCAGCAGGGTCGTCAGCAGCAAGGCCCCGCCCAAGCGGATGATCCGATCCATGCCACGCACTCCGTCTGAAAACGTCTGCGAGGCTAGATGTAAATTTCGTTAAAAACATCTCGATTTGATCTGGATCAGACCGGTGGCCCGCCGAACTCGACGAACGCTCAGGCCGCCGCGCTCACCCCAGACGCTTGAGCGCTTCCCGCCGGGTGAGGCCGGAAACCTGCCCGCCATGCGCCTCGAGCCAGGCCCGCACCCAGGCCGGATCGGTGCGCGCAAACTGGCGCAGGGCCCAGCCCATGGCCTTGCGGATGAAAAAATCCGTCTGATCCAGATTGGCCGCCAGCGTGGCCGCAAGACGCACGCGATCCGTATCGCCCGCATACATCAGCTGATGCAGGATCGCCACCCGGCGCAGCCAGATATCCTCGTGCGTGGCATACCCATCCAGCCGCGCGCGCAAGGCCGGAGCCCGGCGGCACAGCCCGCCATACACATGCGCCGCAAGCAGATCCACCGAATCCCACCAGGCCTTCGCCTGCACCAATGCCGCCAGCTGTGGCTCATGCCGCGCCTCCAGGCGAGCGGCGAACTTCACCAGCAGATCGACCGCCACATACTGGCATTCGCGCTCATCAAAAGCCCACAAGGCTTGCGCCACGCCAAGCAGCCAGTCCGGGTCGGGCGCCTTGCCCAGGCTCGCCAGCAGCGGCTTGACGGCCGCCCGCCGGGCCGGTGTCGGCAGCCCGAAAAACGCGAAGCGCTGCTGCATGTAGGCGGCCATCGGCGCGGCCCGCGAAGGCTCGGCCTGCGCGGCCAGCTGCTCACGCAGCGCGACGGCAAACACCTGCGGAGCCGGCCAATCCTTCATGTCGAACGCGGCCATGACTTCAGAAGCCCGGCGCCGGATTGTCACCGCTCGCATGGCGGTAGAGGCCGTCCTTGAAGCGGTAGATCAGGCGGGCCTGAACCGCCTGAACCTGCACCAGATACTCTTCGCTGGGCGGGGCCTCCCCCTCCTCCAGCGGTTCGCTGGCCGGGGCACTCGCAGGCGCCGCCGGCGCCTGGATCGGCACGACCTGGGCACTCGTCTGCTTGCCAGTGAAACTGATCACCAGATCGCCGGGCTGGCTGCCGCCGGGCTGGATCTGCCAGGTGCCACTGACGCTGTAGCAGCCATAGTTGGTGGAGTAATCCTCCAGGCTCAGGCGATGCTGCGAACCGGGCTTGGCCGCCACCAGATCCGGGCAGCCCGGCGTGGCGCCACTGGCATCGGATTCGATCATGAGCGCTTCCTCACTGCCGAGCAGGGCATCCACGCGCTGCGCGCCCAGCGCATAGAGGCTCAGCCAGCGTCCGCACATGCCCTGCCAGCAACTGCCATTCACGACCCCCAGCGCCTGCTGGCCATTGCCGAGCGGGGTCAGCGTGAGCTCGCCCGGATCACCGAAAAAGCCGGACCAGGCAAACGACGGCTGCGAGCCCGCCAGATACCACCTGCCCTCACGGCGCTCGAACCAGTACGCCCCGAGATTGCCCGGCGTGGAGTGGCCGGCCTGACTGGCGCCCTGCGCATCCGAGGGCGTGCCGGCAACAATCAGCAGCACCCGGTCGGCCGACAGCGTGGCGACCTTGGCGGGCGTGACCTGCACCCATAGCGGCAATTCCTGCTTCACACCCGAAGCATCCGTGTCGGGCTGGGTGACCTGGGTAACGACCAGCGCGTCTTTCTTCCAGCCGGGAAAGGCCACCTGCATCAGGGCCTCGGCCTCCGTGTTGGTTGAAAAGGCTTCTGGCGCTTTACTCTTACAAGCAACAAGGAGACTGGCTAGGCCAAACAATATCGTGGCGATCAGGATGCGCATGTATTTTTCTCTCTTTCGTGATGCCGTCATTGTGCCCGTTGCGTACTGAGCCCAAGACCTTCCACGCGACAAAAGCACGGCGCTCCCGCCCCTGATCTTTGAGACCCCAGGCGAGGTCTGAATCCACAAACGTCTGCAACTCAAGACCGACCGCTAGACGTACAACATAGACGCCTGCGAAGCCCCCCCCCTCCACCCAAGCACAGCACCGTTTCCAATCCATTCGGCCAAAACTGGCCGCTTGTAAGCTCCTGCTTGAGCTGGGGCACCCATAAACCATTCAAGCTGCGGTAAAAATCAGTCTTCGCGAGCGAGCACAGCAAGCGCCGAAGCGGAGCCTCCTCCTCTGCTGCTGAATCAGCACGGCCGATAGACCGGCTGTCTCAGCAGAGAAGCCATCTCAATACACTGCAAACGCGCGCCCTTGTCTGAAGAATTACCATGACCCGCGACCTCATCGAATACGACGTACTCATCATCGGCGCCGGCCCCGCCGGCCTCGCCGCCGCGATCCGCCTGCGCCAGCTGGCCGTCAGCGGCGGGCGGGAAATCTCTGTCTGCGTGCTCGAAAAAGGAGCCCAGATCGGCGCCCACATCCTCTCCGGGGCGGTGATCGACCCCATCGCGCTGGATGAACTCCTGCCGGACTGGCGCACGCTCGGCGCGCCGCTTCAGACCCAGGTCAGCGAGGATGAAGTCGTCTGGCTCAGCGCGCAGCACGCCCTGCCCGCGCCGCACTGGAGCCTGCCGCCACAGATCGACAATCGCGGCCTTTACGTTGGCAGCCTCGGCGAGCTGTGCAGCTGGCTCGGCACGCAGGCCGAGGCACTCGGCGTCGAGCTCTACCCGGGCTTCGCCGCCGCCGCGCCCTGCTACAACGAGGCCGGCGCGCTGATCGGCGTGCTCAGCGGCGACATGGGCCGCAATGCAGCCGGCGAAGAAAGCACCCGCTTTGCGCCCGGCATCGAAATCCACGGCCGCTACACCCTGGTCGCCGAAGGCGCCGGCGGCTCGCTCACGCGCGAGCTCGAAGCCCGCTACGGCCTGCGCGAAGGCGTCGGCGAAAGCCACTACGGTCTGGGCATCAAGGAGCTGTGGCGGATCCCGGCCGAGCGCCACCGTGCTGGCAGCGTCAGCCACTTCCTGGGCTGGCCGCTGGGCGGGGAAGCCGGCGGCGGCGCGTTCCTCTACCAGTACGGTGAAGACCGGGTCGCCCTCGGCCTGGTCACCCACTTCGGCTACCGCAACCCGCAGCTCTCGCCCTTTGACGAACTCCAGCGCCTCAAGACTCACCCGCGCATCGCCGCCCTGCTCGCCGGTGGCGAGCGCCTCGGCTACGGCGCCCGCAGCATCAACGAAGGCGGCCTGCAGTCGCAGCCCCGCCTGAGCTTTCCGGGCGGCCTGCTGCTGGGCTGCGCGGCAGGCCTGCTCAATGTGCTGCGCATCAAGGGCACGCATACCGCGATGAAGTCCGGCATGCTCGCCGCCGAAGCGGTCGCCGCCGCCCTGCAGGCCGGGCGTGAGCATGACGAGCTGGCGGATTTCCCGGCCGCCGTGGCCGCCTCCTGGATCGGCCGCGAGCAGCACGACACGCGCAACGTGAAGCCACTGCTGTCGCGCTTCGGCACCGTGCTCGGTTCGCTCTTCTGCGGCGTCGAAATGTGGCTACTAGCCCTCGGCCTGCGCCTGCCCTGGACGCTACGCCACCCAGCCCCGGCGCGCAGCAAGATGGCCGCCGCAAGCGACTACCCAGCACGCCCGCCGCTGAAGCCGGACGGCGTGCTGACTTTCGACCGCAACAGTTCCCTGATGCTCGCCAACATCCGCCATGAGCACGACCAGCCGCCCCATCTGCGCCGCCAGAACACCCCGGCCCAGGAAAGCGTGCGGGTGATCCGCTTTGCTGCCCCCGAAGCCCGCTACTGCCCGGCCGGCGTGTATGAGCGGGAGGGCGACACGGTACGCATCACCAGCCAGAACTGCCTGCACTGCAAGGCCTGCGAGCTCAACGACCCAGAGCACAGCCTGCTCTGGCACCCGCCCGAAGGCGGCAGCGGCCCGCAATACATCGGGATGTAACGGAGTCAGGGGCACGCGGCTTGCCGTCGCTGCGGCTTTGCCGCACAGCCCCGCTCCACCCTGGGCCTCGCCAGATGAAGCCGGCCCTACAAAATCCCACCCGCCACAAGCCTGGAGCCCACAGGCACACAGAGTTTCGTAGGTGCGGCTTGAGCCTCACAGCCCCATGCCCACCCTGGGCCTCGCCGGCTGAAGCCGGCCCTACAAGCTCAAAACCATCCCCACAGGCACGGCTACGCGCACAGACACGCGGCTTTTCGTAGGGCCGGCTTCAGCCGGCGGGGCCCAGACGCCAGCACAGGCCCACCCCGCCAGCAGACGCCCCGCTGCAGTGCAAAACCCTTTGCACCAAATGCATCGACACCGCCTCATGCGGTGCATGTACAAGCACCGCTTGCGTGCATAAACGAAAGGCGTATGCACATATATGGCGCATCCACAGCTCGACATGTTCAAGTAAGCCATTGATTAATGAAGAAATTAACTCTGGCTCAGTTCATGCTTTAAGCAGCACTTCCGTGCAATACGAGGTCCAAAATGGAGCAGTTTCAAACTTCCGCCAACGTGCTTTTCGTGCTGCTGGGCGCCATCATGGTGCTGGCCATGCACGCTGGCTTCGCCTTTCTTGAGCTTGGCACCGTGCGTCGCAAGAACCAGGTCAATGCCCTGGTCAAGATCCTGGTCGATTTCTGTGTCTCGACGATCGCCTACTTCTTCATCGGCTATGGCATCGCCTACGGCGTGCATTTCTTCAGCGGCGCGCAAAGTCTGATGGTCAATAGTGGCTACGAGCTGGTGAAGTTCTTCTTCCTGCTCACCTTCGCCGCCGCCATCCCGGCCATCGTCTCCGGCGGCATCGCCGAGCGCGCGCGCTTCTCGCCGCAGCTAGCCGCCACCTTCATGCTGGTGGGCTTCGTCTACCCCTTCTTCGAAGGCATCGTATGGGCCGACAAGTTCGGTATCCAGCCGGCCATCGAAGCCGCACTGGGCGCCAAGTTCCACGACTTCGCCGGCAGCGTGGTGGTGCATGCCGTAGGGGGCTGGATCGGCCTCGTCGCCGTGGTGCTGCTCGGCGCACGCCGTGGCCGCTACAACAAGGATGGCGCCATCGCCGCCCACCCGCCTTCAAGCATCCCCTTCCTCGCCCTTGGCGCCTGGATCCTCACCGTGGGCTGGTTCGGCTTCAACGTGATGAGCGCCCAGAAGCTCGAAGCCATCACCGGCCTCGTCGCCGTGAACTCGCTGATGGCGCTGGTCGGCGGCACCCTCACCGCGCTGGTGATGGGCAAGAACGACCCGGGCTTCGTGCATAACGGCCCGCTCGCCGGCCTCGTCGCCGTCTGCGCCGGCTCGGACATCATGCATCCGCTGGGCGCCCTGATCGTGGGCGGCGTGGCCGGTGCGCTGTTCGTCTACATGTTTACGCAGGTTCAGAACCGCTGGAAGATCGACGACGTGCTCGGCGTATGGCCCCTGCACGGCCTGTGTGGCGCCTGGGGCGGCATCGCCGCCGGCATCTTCGGCCAGCAAGCGCTGGGCGGTGCGGGCGGCGTGAGCTTCTGGGCCCAGCTGATCGGCACCCTGGCCGGTATCGCAGTCGCCGTGATCGGCGGCGGCATCGTGTACGGCACGATCAAGAAAATCGCCGGCCTGCGCCTGGACGCCGAAGAAGAATTTAATGGCGCAGACTTGTCCATCCATAAAATTTCAGCCACACCGGAACGCGAAACCAACTGGTGATGAAGATGTTAGGCAGGAATAAAGTCTGTCGGGCTGAAATAAAGTCTGTCGGGCTTTCAGCCCCTTCCCAGCAAAAAGCCCACGGCGGATGTCGTGGGCTTTTTGTTTAGTCATGCTTTTACAGGCTCGCTTGCGCTTTGTTCAGTACCTCGGCCGATCATCGGCCTGAGCGGACGGCCGGCTTTATCCGCATCACCGCCCGCTTCCGACCCAATCCGGGCGTTCGGCCTCATGAGCTGTCAGCAGCAGGAAACAGAGCGTAGCGGTCATTCATGGCCTGAGGCGGGCTTCTCCTGCTCGGCCTTAGCTGTCATTCACGATACAAATGAAAGATGGCAGCTTTAACATTGAAAGCTGCCGTAAAAAATCTAGTAAACGAAGGGCAACTCATCAGACAGACAGGAAGTATTTCTCTGTATCACGCTATTAGGAGTTGGCAATGAAACCACGATTGCGCCAAGTAGCACGAACATAGTCTTGAAACTGATAGCCTTCCCCAAGCGTAAGGTTGTCTGCATGATCCGAGACGATAATCTGGGGAGTTACCCCTGTTTTGCCTACAGTGTCTGAACAAAATTTGGCGAACTGAGTGAACATATTCGTCACGGCGCGCATGTCATCATCGTATCTTCCTTCTCGTTTCGCCTGCTTGGCCAACTCCTTGGCATTAAAGGCATCTCCATCATCCAAAGATGCCGGAAAGTAGACCTGCGTCGGCTGATCCAAGAAAAGAATAGGGGGAATCTTGCAGTCCTGCTCAGAGCGGGCCGCAAACTGGTAGTGCAACGACATGAACAACGCAAGATGCGAGTACAGCCAGTTGGCACCACTGCCCATTGATCGGAGGTAAATGCGTGTGTCCGCATCCTGCTGGTACCACAGATCAAACGTTTCCAGATCGAAACGGAGAGCCGACGGCTTGTAGGTTTCTTCGAAGTCGAAATTGTTTCCGAGTTCGCACATCTTAGAATCGATGTCATTGCTAAGGGCTTTCAGCTTGTCCTTGATATTGTAGTCAGCAACTAGTTCGCCCAGTCGTTTCACTTCATCCGTCCAATGCTTTTCCAAGTCAGCCAGCTCGGATTCAGGCTTATCAAGCTGCTCCTGGATAGCGAGTTCAAGCTTGAGCTTCGCCTTCATCGCTTGCTCGTCGATTGACTTGGACGTCTTGAGCTTTGCGATTTCCTCATCGAGGGGGGCGAAATCGGCTTGGATACGCTTGAGCTGATCGTTAATGCGATCGAGCTGTTCCTGCAGCATGCGGCGTTCTTCAGCAAAGCTTTCGCGTGCATATGCAGACAGCGTCAGCTCTTCGTTCAGCCATTCGATGGCGCTGACCAGCTTGTTAGCCTCTACACCTGGAACATATGTCTGGGCTTCGCAGACAGGACAATGTGCTTGGGACAGCTCCGTTGAGTTAGGAATATTTTCCTTGGCCATTTCAAGGCCAAACTGAATTGTCGAGGTTATCGAACCGTTGACTAGTCGTAACTGGCCTTGAACCTTACGCTTCTCGATTAGCGCGGCGGTACGCTCCTCATCCAGATGCGCACGGCGTATCTCTGTCTCATTGGATAAAACGTCGATCTTCACTGAGCGGCCCGAGATGATCTTCAGGAAGGTCTTGGCCTTTGCGTAGATTTCTTCTGCAGTGACGTCCACTAAGGGAAAGCCCGCCAGCCCTTTGAACTCGGCTAGATGCTGTTTGTACAGAGCAATAGTGGTTTCTTTTCGCTTGACCTGTCTGGGTATTTGCGTCTGGATTTTCTTGAGTTCGTATTTCGCGAGCTCGAATTCCTTGTGGATATCGAAATATTCTTCATCCACAAGACCCATTAGGATCTTGAAGTGATCGATCGCCTGATCACGCTTACGCTTTTCGTCGAAGCGATAGAAGATCGCATGCTTGTTCGCCACCAAGTTTTGGTGCTGGAGCATGAACGATGAGAAGCTACGAACGGATGGTGTCGGAGATTTGTTACGTCCAGCCACTTTGACGAACGGATCTTCATCTACGTTTTCGAGGGTTATGGCGAAGTGGCGACCCAAGCTCTTCTTGAAGTCAGCCAATGGCATGTAATGTTTGAGATCAAAAAATGCCTTTGGTTGCTCGATCTGCTTCAGCAGATGGTCTGCATTGGTACCGTTCACCTCCAGAAGAAAACAGCGTTCTGATTTCACAGTACGCGCAGCCACCAGGAGATAGGTTGGGAACTGGAAAACGGTGAAAAAGGTCTGTGCACGCTCGGTGATCTTGCCGACTGGGATGGTGTCTTCACTGCTGCCAATGCAGTAGTCGAAGACCTCAAGAATTGCACTCTTGCCAGTCGAAGACTTGCCCGTAATGATGTTCAGCCCAGGAAACAACGGCACGTAGTGCAGCTTGTCTTGGGTATCCACCACTCCGATGTACCTCAAATAACATTTCATAGTGATTTGAATCCCAAAGTCCTATATGTCGAAACTACGTCTTCGCCTGTACAGATGAGAGCTAGTCTACGCCCTGCCTCCAGCAGCACTTGATTGGCATTTGCAGTGCGTACGTCTCCAATCGGCCTCACCGAAAGATCTTCGGTGACCTCAATACCTTGTTCGGCCCTCAGGACAAGCATCGCGGCATGGGTGAGAGGCTTGAATTCCTGCACGCGAATTGTGAGACCTACGAGCCGAGCTTGATTCTTGCAGAGGGTTCGCAGCGAACTCGTGCTGCGGACTGTCAGCAGGTAGTCACGCATGGGTGGGTAGAGCACCATTGGTAGTACTAAATAGCTCAACAGTACATCCCGCTCTTGCTGCGTCGAATGCTTATAGAACTGATGGATGATCGGTGCCAGTGCAAAGGGTGATCGCTGGAGTGTGAAGAGATGATCGATTGGGCCCGCGATCATTCCCAAAGCCTCCAGTGAAACTCGTTACTTGGAGCACTGGGAACTTCATCAGCGAGCATCTGGTATATCCCGTTGCGGAATTCCAGCGGAGTATTTTCGTAATTACAAAATTTTTCGACGTTTGCTGAGCACCGATTTAGATAGAAGCCGCGTGATTTACTCTGCAGAGCTTCGTAGTTCATACCAGATGTGCATTCTTCAATAGCGCTGAGGCGGCTGAGGCGGTGTGATTTGAAGTGGTTGCGGCGGTACGCGTCAATATCTGACTGCGAAATCGTGCAGTCCTTGATCAGCTCCATAATGTAGCGCTCTGCGTGAAGCAATTCAGTTGTCGCGTCCGGGATTAGTTTCCTCCCACCAATCTCATCAAGTTTCATAGCGAATTGCCGCTTATGCACGTCCATTTCGCACGCCTTGCGTTCAAGTGCTTCATGATCTACTTGGGGAAATTTGAGAGTCCCGACGATGTACCTAGCGGTGAGCTCGCCTATCTTTTTCGAGAATTCTGCGCCCGTGATCTTCCAGCCGTTGGACATGCGGTTTGCATTAGTCATAAAGCCGAATAGATCGTCTAAGTACTCGTCGCAGCGATGAGGCAAGATCATGCGCAGATAGCGCCTCTTGTAATGCTCGATCAGTGCTGTCAGGTCAGGCTGGTCCGCGACGATTCGGACTTTTGGCAGGGCCTTGAGGAGCGATTCGCGACGCTCGTTGTCGAGCACGTTGCGCTGTAATCTAAGCACCTTGGAAGGCTTCGCAGTTTCGTCTTCGAACGTCTCCTTATCATTCTTCTTGGCACTTCTTGCTTCAAATGCTGCATGGATGTCCTCCAGCACCTTTAATCGTTCTTCAGTCTTAAGGTCATTCCAAGGCGTAAGAGCGGAATTCTCACCAAAACTTTGTGTCGTAAGCAGAATCAGGTTGACATACTGCTGGTGGTCAAATGCAGGCTTCAGCCAGTTGTTGAGAGTGTTCCAGAAATTTGGGTGCCCATCGGTCAGGCTGTCGGCGTAGAACTTAACCTCTACCTGATCCCGTGCCTCAACTGTTACATCACCAAAGACTTCAATCCATAGGCCTTCATCGTCATCCAGGGTATGACATAAGTCTATTGCAACATGGATTTGATACTTGAGCGCTTCAGAAAGCTTGGTTGCGTCAAAATCGAGTTTAGCCTGCACATCCTCTCCTCCCTTGATGACAAGAATGGCCAGTGAGCGGTTTTTACAACTTGATTAAGAATTCTTTCAGACACAGGACTGCTATCTAGCCAACAATGTCTATGCTAACACATGAGCATAACCATAAGGTTTAGCCCAAGGCTGTGTGAAAACTGACCTATCTCGAATTCCGTAGCTACTGCGCAGTCTGCTTTGCCTCCTAAATCGGCAGCTTAGCCCAGAGGGATCGACCGGCCGCTTTGGCCGAGTTGTGTGAATTGGCCATCCGGCAGGTTTCAAAGTAAAGCGGCCATTCAGAGGGCTGCTTTGCGGCGAGAGCCACAGGCCGTTCCTGGCCGGGAACTGACATCAGACACCTGGCAGCCCGCTCCTGCAATACCGTAAAGTATGTAGTCGCCATGGCGATGTGACGAAGATCACAAAACGCATGCTTTCTCATGCTCAAAGCATTGTGAAGTGGTTATCTTGAGCGGCTAGAGGTAAGTGGCTGCTGTCGGCCAAGAACGGACCTTCAAACATACAAGCCGAAAGCGGGCACTCATGCGCTGTCATGCCTCGCTGCCTGTCCGCATATTGATACGCGTATATCGTCCTGCTCGATAAGTCGGAGCTTGCTGCCTTCGTTGCCGGTATTTCGCAGGCTGTTGATAACCGTCCCAATAGCGACTTGCGAGTTGAGCCTCTTTGTGCCACCACGTTTCTGTGCGTGCAGTAAGACCTCACGCGCGATTACAGGCAAATCCCAAGAATATAGTTGCCCATTAAGTGAATACGGCCGCGCACCGGCTTGTCTAGGGGCAGGCATGACATCGGGGTTGGAAACGTGCAGAGACAGCTGCCACACATCTACCAGCGTGGTATCCAACGCGCATTGCCGCAGGTAGTTGCGCAGCGGCTTATAGGCGTCAAATATCGCAGACATTCTATTTTCTCCTCGCGTTCAGCCACTAAGGCTTGCTTCTGTTTGGAAGCCTTCCCTTGCGGGGCGGCACAGCCGTACGTGGTTGGCGACGTTGGGATATTCAACAACCCGAAGCGTCGGCGTGGACATGCCAAAAGGTTTTTCCGATAACGTAACGAAACTAACACTAAAGCCGGCTCAAGAGCGTCTACTGGAGCCCGGGCGATTCAAATGAGGTCACGGGTATCAAAGCCGGTGTATTCGATGTCTAAAAAAAGTAGCATGTCGCATACCAACACTAAGTCACGAATCCTTAGTGGCCTTTTTCGAAAGCATCGAGCGCGCAGCCCAACGCCTCGAGTCAGTCCACTGTTAACTGCATGCAGCTTTGCTGCCGAAACTACGCAGGATGAAGCGAAGCAGCACTCGTCATCAATAGCGTCGATATTTCTAGCGGCAATATGCTCATCATGATCTACGTCACATCACTCCGGCAACCACAGCTTTACGGTGTTGCAGTGGTGCATCACCGGGGGTCTGATGGCCGTTCCCGGCTAGGAGCGGTCTGTCACTCTCGCCGTAATGCAGCCATTTGAATGGCCGCTGTGCGTTGAAACCTGCCGCATGGCCAATTCACTCTACTCGGCCAAAGCAGCCGATCGGTGCGTGGCGAAGTAATGAGCGCTTTCGCTCCATTGCAGTCAGAAGCAGGCTCGCCAGACCTCCTCATCTCCGCTCAGTCCACATGCCGTTCGTCGGGCAACTTCATCAAAACCCCCATAAAACCCATATCCGCCAGTCATAGCTGGCGAATCCACCAAAGACGCTGCAGCTGCGCTCGTATGAACGTGGCGAAGCTTCAAGGGCGCCCCATAGAATCACCGGATCGCCAGTTACTCGGGACACCTTGTCATGTCTTCGGCATTCAGCGGCATGGTCGAGGCTTTGCCGGATCGGGAAACGTTTCTCAAATTCGCTTCCCAGCGCGCGCGCCTGATTAGCGTTACCACCGCTTTGCCAGACGATCTGTTCGTCGCAGAGCGCTTCATGGGCAGTGAAGGCGTCTCCGAGGTTTCCTGCTTCGACATCGACTGTCTGTCTTCCAACGCCCATATTTCGCTCAAGGATGTTCTGGGCGAGCACATTTCGCTGAAGCTCTTGCTGGCAGACGGACGCGCGAATCGGCAGTGGCACGGCTACATCTCGATGGTTGCGCCTTTGGGGGCCGACGGAGGCTTGGCCCGCTACCGGCTGCGCCTGGAACCCTGGCTGACTGTGCTCCGCCACCGCAGGAACAGTCGCATCTTCCAGGACAAGACCGCTGAAGAAGTCCTGCGCGAGGTGTTCGCCGATTACGAGCTCGCAAACTACGAATTCCGCCTGACTCATCCGCTCAGCTCGCAGCACCTGATTACCCAGTACCGCGAGACCGACCTGGACTTTGTCCATCGCCTGCTGGCTAGCGAGGGCCTGAGCTACACCTTTGAGCACGTCCAGAACGGAACGATGGCTGGTACTCAGGATGCACCGCCGCACTCGCGCCACACGCTCGTCATCTTCGACAGCGGCCACCAACTCAGCGAGTGTGCCGAGCCGCTGATCCGCTTTCATCGTGCCGATGCAACCGAGGCGAGCGACAGCTTCCAACAATGGTTCACCCGGCAAGAGGTACTCACCAACGACGTCGTGCTGGCCAGCTGGGACCACAAGCAACTCATTTCAACCGCTGGGCAAGACGCCGTGCTCGCCTCAACCTTCGGTGGCTTGGGCAATGTGCCAAGTCTGGAACACTACGATGGCGCGGGCGTTCATCGCTTTGCAAGCACTGAAGAAGCACAACGCAGCGCTACGCTGCACGCCCAGTGGTACGCGTTGCGAATGGAGGCTCACAGCGCCTCCGGCACGGTACGCCAGCTAACGCCTGCGCAAAGCTTCACGCTCACACACCACGCCCACTACCAAGGCGATGCCGCCCGCTTTGTCACACTGCGCGTCGAGCATGAGGCTGCCAACAATCTCTCTGGCAACGCTAAAACCATCGCGGGCTTGAAATCTGCTGGAGAGCTAGAAGCGGGCACCTACCGTAACCGCGCCGTCTGTGTTCGCGCGGCACTTCCTCTGGTGCCGCAGCCCATTGAAAAACCACGCATGCAGGGGCTTCAGTCAGCCATCGTGGTAGGCAGTCAGAACGAGGTTGCGGGTTACGGCACCCACAGCGAACGGGATGGATGCGTCAGGATTCAATTCCCGTGGCAGCGGGGGACGGCCCCTCTGGCGGGAGGCCTCACCAGCGAGGTCGAGCGCGCCACCGGTAATGAAACCAACGGAATCTGGGTGCGCGTGGCCGAAACCCTGGCTGGCTCCAACTGGGGGAGTTGCTTCACACCGCGCGTAGGTACCGACGTGCTGGTCGACTTCCTGGAGGGCGATCCGGATCGGCCCGTCATTGTTGCCCAGGTCTACAACGGCCAGGACACCCCGCCATGGCCCGCCGGCCATGACAGCAACGCCAATCACTCTGGCGTACTGAGCGGCATCCACGCGCCGACGCTGGATGGTGCGGGATGGAGTCAATGGCAACTGGATGACGCCACCGGTCAGCTACGCACCCGGCTCGCCACCAGCTTTGCGCGCTCAGAACTGAATCTCGGCTACCTCATTCACCAACCCCCTGGCAGCAGCGAGCGCGGCCAGTATCGCGGCCAAGGCTTCGAGCTGCGCACCGATGGCTGGAGCATCACGCGTGCAGCGCGGGGCATGCTCATCAGCACCACTGCGCGCCAAAACGGTGGCAGTACGCAGCTTGACTCAACCGAAATGGCAAGCCAGCTCAAAGCGGCTCATGAGACGGCCAATCGCCTCTCTGACGCCGCCAGCCAGTCAGAGGCTGACGCACTCACGCAGGCGCAGCGCATCGACACTTTCCGCAACACTGTGCATGCCAAGGACGCACCGCCCGACGGCACCGACTCCCCCGACCGCGAGGTGCCCGGCTTCACCGCCCCGGCCGTGCTCGTAGAGGGGTCAAGCAGCATCAGCTTCGCCACCCCACAAAGCACAACCCTGTTCGCGGGCGAACATTTGCTGACCACGGTACAAGGCGATGCACAGCTCACCGCTCAACACACCGCCAGCCTTGTCTCAGGAGAGGCTACCAGCCTCTACACCCACGCGGGCGGCATCAAAGCCATTGCCGCCAATGCCCCACTCAGTCTCCAAGCCCACGATGGGCTTCTGGAGGTATTGGCGGACAAGGATGTGACGGTCACCAGCAGCAACGATGAAATCCATGTACTCGCCCAATCCAAGATCGTGCTGCAAGCGGGGCAATCTTCCATCACGCTCGAAGGCAGCAATATCACTTTTGCGTGCCCCGGAAAATTTACGATCAAGGGAGCCAGTACCGCGTTTGCAAGTGGTGCAAGTGTTACGGCTGAACTCGAAGCCTTGCCTGAGGGCAAGCTTGGCTCTTCGCCAGAACAAATCGAGCTGCACTACCACTACGACGATCTCACACCTGTCAAAGAAGCACCCTACAGGGTGAGCTTTGAGAACGGCACCGTCCGGCAAGGAACGCTGGACGCCAATGGATATGCATTGCTCAACGGAGTTCCAAAAGGTGGATATACCGTGGAGTACGGCGAAGACAGCCGCGCTTGGCAAGCTCCGCCATTACCACCAGATGATGCAACCTTTGCCAAGACCGACGTCCAGGCTCAAGGGCGCCAAGCCATCGAAGCGATGTTGGAGCGGGAGCCCACCCAAGTAGATGAGGTGTCGTCATGAACCGCTCTGACGTCGAAAGTTTCTTCAAAACGCTTCTGTTGGGAGACTTTGAAGAGAATCAGAACACCGCAGCCCAGTTGGTGGGGGGGCTCATCTCCTTAGTGCCCGTCCTCGATCAGGTGATGGATGCACGAGACATTACCGGCTCACTGTTTCTCATCCAGAAGCGAGGTGGGTTCAAGCACGCCAGTACGGACCAGATAGTCAATCTCGGATTTGCAGCCTTCGGTGCTATCCCCGAAGTGGGCAGTGCCTTCAAGACGGTCTTTAAACCCATATGGAAGGAACGGCGCGCCGCCAAAGGCGCAGTCCATAGCGGGCTGAACGCCATTGAGCATTTGCTCGGCATGAAGAAGGGGGGGGCCATTGCCTGGGTGCGCAACGAGCTGATTGGTAAGTGGAGCGCACGCACCAACGAGGCCATCCAGTCTGTCGAGGCAGGATTGGATGCCTGCATCGCGCTGACCGAGTTCCTTGCAACAGCCAACGGCTGGAAAAATTGGCTGGTTCCCGACCCGATTCAGGTTCTAGCGAAGGAAATGCTGCCCGGACTCAAGAGCTTAAAAGGCAAGCTGAGCGCGCCCCTTCGGCGTGCCAGCGACGAGATTCGTCATTTGCTGGAAGATCTGCTCGGCGAGCAGGCTGCCGCTGTCGTGATGGCGGTTGGTGGTCGTGCAGCAACGGCCAGCGCCGTGCCCGCCACGCGTACCCGCGCTGGCCACAATGCTGCGGCAGAGCACCCCAAGGACAAGGCTCCTATTCGCCAGCCCGACAAGAAGGTGAGCGACAAGCATGAGGCAGATGCCAAGAAAGGCGCGGGACCGGTGCATACGGCCACCCAGGCACGCCGAAATCGATTCGCTGACTTGGCGAACAAGTACGTGGGTGTTCAAGGCGAACACATGTCCGATTACTACTGTCAGAACACCAAGGGATGGGGAAAATCCAAAGCCCATCACGACAAAGAACAGGTCAATGACGCCAAACTCAATGATGGCGGCAAGCTTGTTCAGCTCTGGCCATCCAAAACGCGCGGACGTGGTATTGATGGCGCCTGGAGAACAGGCGGCTCGAAGCCTTATGCGATCATCGAAGCCAAGTACAGTTTGGATCCTACGAAATCTCTGGCAGCTTTGTTGGGAGAGTCGTGGGACAAATCAGAAGGCGGCAGTGGCGGCAATAAAGGACGGCAAGATCCAAATGCGGGTGGCGCTAGCCGAGCAGGCAAGCGCGGCGCTGCAAAGCGGGCGGATCCGATTCGTCAGACCAACGGCAAGATTACACAGATGAGCCATGGCTGGGTGCAGGGGCGTCGGCTTGAAAAAGCAGTCGGTGAAGACGTGGCTGCTGATATTCGTAAGAAGGGATATCTCCGTTACGTGCAGTTTTTCTCAGTGCCGCAGACTGTTGCTCACTCAGAGGCACTTCTAAAGCACATAACGGGTGATCCTGTACAACCATCATTCCATGCCGCACACGAAATCACCCGCGAGTGGGGCGACAGCGAGATTGATAAGGTTGTCGATAATCGTGCTGGTTTTAAAGATGCAGGGCGCAACAAGAGCGCGCGCCAACCTTGAGGCTAGATATGGACTTTCGTCAGATTAGGCGCCAACAGTTCCTCACCGAAGACAGGTACGTTGCGGCAAAAAAGCGATTACCGGAAGAGATTGCTTACTTCGCGTTGAATCCGGTAGGAAGCGGGGCGAGCGAAGCCGAGAGTGAGATGCTTGCGAGACTGCTGAGCGCAGAGCAGCGATACGACTTGCTGTCCTTGCGCTATACCGGTGGTGAGCCCATTGAGTTGCTTCGCGAAGAGCTTGAAGAAGTAGTGTTGGCTTACGAGCGATATGGCGAACAGCTCTGGAGGTATCGAAGCAACCGTAACGAATTTGTCTTTGACCCCCAGAATATTGATGAGTATTGCCAACTGCTGCAGCTGGTCGGCCTTTGCTTCCTGCTTCACCGCCGCGATTTGTTGAAGCGCATTTCCGTGCTACAAGACGGCGAGGATGGTGCAAATGGGGGGGCTGACAACCTGTACGAAGAGCTCATGTCGCACGGGCTTGGTGCCGACTCTCGCTATGAGTCGGATTGGATTAGCGCGGCAGAGCCCTATCAAGCACTTTCTGATGCTCTTTATTCCGAAACAAACGACGAAGCTATCCAACACCTTCACCATTTCCTGCAGCGCTGGTACAAGGATCTTGCCGGGACAGCTTGGCATGACTCGCACAAGCCCGATGACGCCGGGCGCCAAGGCGGGTACTACGGATATTGGAGTTTCGAGGCTGGCGCTGCGGTGTTATTGCTGGGCATTGAAGATGACAGCAGCCTGCACCAATACTTGTATTACCCGAAGGATTTGGTGGCTTGGGCGAGAGCTAATTCCGTATTGTCCGAAGACATCACCGGCACAAACAAAGTCATCTTTCTGCGATGCCCTGGTGGTGATCCGTGTCCTAAGTCCGGCTACTGGAGCACTCCTGCCAAAGTCAATTCACGCCGCCAGTTCAAGCAAGGCGAAACCATGCCAAACTTTGAGTCCAGCTATGGCGCTACGATTTGGCAGTGTGATATAGCCCAGAGCTGACAGCTACAAAGATCAAGAACCCAAAGTCGCCCCGCCGGGCAGCGACTGGAGCGTGCCAATCATCTATTTGTTACGGCACGGCTGGCCGAGACCTGGTGCGAATCAGCTTGGCGCTTTGTTTCATCGTTATTCAACTCGGGGAAAGGCTGACTCTCGGCCAATGCGGTCACTGGGCATGCCTATCGGTAACGTCAGCTATAGCGTGTAGAGCGGATGGACACGCGACGTTGTGGCTGGCTTGGTCTTTGGGGCTAACCGAGTGTCGGCAGTGCATCCATCGGGCTACGTACCCCCATGCCGCCCAGATTCAACACATGGGTGTAGATCATCGTCGTGCTCACGTCCGAATGCCCCAGTAACTGCTGGACCGTGCGAATGTCGTAGCCTGACTGCAGCAGGCTCGTCGCGAAGGAGTGGCGCAACGTGTGCGGTGTAGCCGGTTTTTCGACACCTGCCCGGCGTACCGCCTGTTTGAATGCCCGCTGAAAAGTCTGGTCGTACAGGTGGTGGCGGCGAACTACGCCCGACCGGGGATCCTTCGACAGTTCTGCCTGCGGAAAAACCCAGAACCACGGCCACGATTCGCCAGCGCGTGGATACTTCCGTGCCAGTGCATCGGGTAACTCCACGCCGGGAACACCATTTGCCACATCGGCCGCCCACAGGGCGCGCGCTCGCGCAAGTTGCTCACGCAGCCCGGCAATCAGGCTTTGCGGCAGCATCACGACGCGGTCTTTGGCCCCCTTGCCCTCACGCACGATAATTGAATTGTGCGCAAAATCCACATCCTTCACGCGCAAGCGCATGCCCTCGGCGATTCGCAGGCCTGTACCGTACAAGAGCTGTGCAAACAGCCGGTGTTCGCCCTCCAGCACCGCCAGAATTCGCGCTACCTCATCGGGCACCAGCACGACTGGCAATCGCTTTTTGACATGCGGCCGCCCGATTTCAGTCAGCCAGGGCAGATTTACGCCGAGCACCTTTTCATACAGGAACAGCAGGGCCGACAAAGCCTGCCGGTGCGTTGAGGCTGATACTTTGCGCTCATTCACCAGCCAACGCAGAAAAGCCTCCACCTCAGGCCCCGCCATTGTTGCGGGGTGACGGATGCCATGAAAGCGAATGTACGCCCGCACCCAATAGACATAAACTTCCTCGGTCCGTAAGCTGTAGTGCAGATAGCGGATGCGTTCCCGCAGCTGATCGAGCACTTTCGGGGCCTGCAGAGGCGGCAGCGGAGAAGTGAGGTTTTTCACGATTCTGTTAATGCTGTACAAAATTACAGCATAGAGCCGGAAACTCAATCTACAAGCCATTCTTCGCTGGTCGGTCGCGCCATGATAGGGAGCACGCGCCGATGATAGGCAGCAAAACTGATCCCTATAACAAGTTAGACGCTATGACAACTCAACCATTTGACTTTGCGGCGTCCCGTAGAAAAGAAGCGGAGTTTGATTCCCTCATCGATCCTGTAGTGAAGAACATTGCCAAGGAGATGAGTTTGTTGTCGGGCGGTTTGAAGGTCTGGGGCAGCCATTTCGGGGCCACAGGAATTGATCCGAAACATCTCTTCGTCTATTTCGTGCTTCCAACTCGCGCCGATGTCATCAGCCTCACAGAAGCAGGGAAATTCAAAATCGTTAGATCTTCGCTGCTCACTAAGCTCGAAGAGTGCGGCTACCCAGTGGCTGCACTGCAAGATGATTGGTTGGGCGTGTTCAGCGAGCAAGAGTGTAAGGAAGAAGCAAATGGAAATTGGTATTACTTCTTCAAGTAGCGAAAAAGCGTCTAACCCTGCAATCGAGAGGGACGTCCGCAAGCTGGCGCTTGCGGTTCCCTCCGCCTGCGGCTCCGGCCGCCCCTCATCTCCACGTTAGACGGCAAAGGAACTCAGTGAGCGACCCATATTGTCCTTTCGCGATACGCCAGGTTTTTGCCGTTGGTACGCGGGTTTTCATTTCGGGCGTCTGCGGGGGCTACCGCAATGATTCAGAAGGCGTTATTTCGAGCGATCCGGAGCCCGTTCAAACAATGCAGGGTGAAGATTTTTTCTATTGGGTGCAGTTCGACACTCCGCAACATGACCTAAGTAACGATGGCCCGTATTCAAAAGCGCAAATACTTAGTCGGTGCCTCACACATGCCGTCTAACCCTTCCGTCGAGAGGGACCGCCCACAAGCTGCGCTTGTGGGTTCCCTTCGCGGCTTTGCCGCTACGGCGGCCCCTCACGTCAAACGTTAGACGTCTCTCCCAAACAACCCACATGGCCAATCGCTGCAGAGTTTCTTCGTGTCCTTGCACCGGCTGCGATTAATCATCGAAAACTTACTGCGGTTCTACACATGCGCTTTGTAGCCATATTCGAAGATGATCCACAAATGCAGGCCGTACGCGCCGCAATCGAGCCTGCTCACCTTTCATTCTTGGAAGCCAACCGAACTGAGATTCCAATGGCTGGTGGATTAAAGAATGAACAAGACGGTTCGTACGTTGGTGGGCTTTGGGTTCTAACAGTACAAAGCAAAGCCCGCGCAATTGAACTCATCGAAAGTGATCCGTACTACATCTCACACCCACGGAAATACCGTCTCCTTGCATGGGGTAAAGCATTGCCGCAGTATCAAGTCACACTATGAACGCGCAGACGTCTAACCCTGCAGTCGAGAGGGACAGCCAACAAGCTGCGCTTGTTGGTTCCCTCCGTGCTTCGCACTCCGGCTGCCCCTCACTTCCACGTTAGGTTCCGCATGGTTCTATACGACACAAGCGCCCTTAGCCAGAAACTAAATGAAATTCCTTGGGATGCGCTCTCCACTGCTTACGGCAATGCCGCTGATATTCCTTTGGAAATCGAGCGCCTTTTCTCTCATGATTCTTCTATTGCAAAGGAGGCCTCCCATAAACTCTGGTGCGGGTTGTGTCATCAGCACGCGTTTGTTTCCTCTGCTGCCTTACCTGCGCTCCCTTTCTTATTGATGGCGCTCAATCAAGCGTCCGATGGCTTGAGAATTGACATACTTGACATACTTGCCGGGTTTGCCAAATGCTCAAAACATCAGCTCTCTGAAAATTGGGTACTCAAGCTCCGAGAAGAGTTAGTCAACGAAATGCAACTATTTGAAAGGTTGTCAAAGTCAGAAAATTCTGATGTGGCTGAATTTTCTATATGGGTATGCGAGGAGCTTTCCGATAATGATCAAACCTAACCCGGCGCTCAACCTCGCTCCTTGCAGTCGCTGGACGCTGCGCGATAAAGCTGCGCAGCGCCGGTTAGCTCTACGTTGGGGCACACGGCACAATACTCAACTCATCAACAATACAACTAAAGGGAAATCATGCTGACAAACGGCCAGATCACAGAACTTGAGAATCAGATTACCGAGGAAAAGAAGACAGTAGATTTTGATACTCGCGAATTTACGATCGAATTTCTTGTTCAGAAATATCTAAACAAAATTGATTCAGATGAAAATGACATTTTTGTGCCGGAGTATCAAAGAGAATTCGTTTGGGATGATTCGAGGCAGTCAAAACTCATTGAATCAATTGTTCTGGGCTTGCCAATCCCAATTATATTCTTGGCTGAGGACACAAACGGCCGGCTGGAAATTGTTGATGGCTCCCAGCGCATTCGAACCCTTGCGGCTTTCGTCTCAAATGAGTTGATACTTGATGACTTAGACAAGCTCACACGCCTGAATGGATTGCAGTACAAGGATCTTCCAGAGTCGAGGCGAAGAAAGATCAACAACACCCCGATCCGCATGATCGTGCTGTCGGAATCAGCAACTGAGGACGTCAGGAACGATCTCTTTGAGAGGATTAATCGAGGAAGCGACCTCTTGCGTAACATGGAAAAAAGAAAAGGGATATATCGAGGTCCGTTCAACAAGTTTATTTACGATTCATGCGCAAAAAATGCTACTTTGGTGAAACTAGCGCCATTGGCGAAATCCGTAGAGAATCGCCAAGAACTTGAAGAATTAATTCTTAGATTTTTCGCATTGATCGATCAATATCCCAACTTCAAGACTCATCGAAGCGGCATTGGCTCGGTTCTGGACGAATACATTGACGAACGGAATCTCAGCTTCAATGCAGCTGAGGAAGCAGTCAAGAAAGCTGACTTTGAGCGGATGCTTTCATTCGTCGAAAAAGCATTCCCCTTTGGCTTCGTGAAAGGGCGAGGACAGTTTGTGTCTCGGGTATTTTTTGAAGCCGTTTCGGTTGGTGTGCACTTGGCTCTTAAGGAAAATCCGAACCTAACACCAAGAGCGGTAGATGTAGCGAAATGGTTGAAGAACGAAACGTTCCACTCAATCGTGTCCGGAAAGTACAAGACACACGCTCCTCAGAAAATTAAGCAGAGAGTCGATTTCGTGAAGTCGCAGGTCTTAAGTACGCCAGGAGTCGACGTGTGAGAGGCATCCAGGCCCATATTATTGAACGAAAGGCAGAGGCACAGACTCTTCTGGAATTGATTGACGAAGTAATCGCGCGACCAAACTCAGTTGTCAAAGCTGCGGTGCTTAAGTCCAGTCATGTCTTAGTGCTCTATAACGCGATCGAAGCTACTGCGACAGAAATACTCGAACGCATACATGAAATAATTTCTCAGGAAAAATATTCTGATCTGAGTCCAGAACTACGAAAGCTCTGGACCGAGTTCTTTTTTTGCAAACAAGCAGAGAAAAGAAGGTTTGATAATTTGGAGGCAACAGTACGAGGAGATGCGCGCTTTCCACAGTTGAAAGATTTTCTTGACCACATAAACCTCTACTCTGGCAATTTAGATGCTCGGGCAATTAATCAGGTTCTAAAGAGATATGGACTCGGAGTCATCTCAACTCCTAATCAGCACAAACTTCTAGAGATAAAGAACAAGAGAAACCGTATAGCTCATGGCGAAGAAATGTTTAAGGAAGCATGCCGCCATTTAACGGCCAAAGAATTGAAATCATTTCAGGATGCTTGCTTCGATGTAATCGATAGCCTTTTAGAACAGGCGAACGAATATGTATCTACTCGGAAATACAAAGCAACAGTCATCAATGGTGTGCCCCAACCCAGCGGTCCACCGGACGCTACGCGGTAAAGCCGCGCAGCGCCGGTGACCTCCACGTTAGCGATTACATTCGAGTTATGCATATTTTAATTTCCGTATTACTTGTTTTCCTTCTTGGCGCGTGCGCGATCTCGTCGAAATCCTCTTCGGTTCTCGCGGAGCCTACACCCGGCTTCGTGTTTGCAATTATTGAAGATAAAGTTATGCCAATTGAGCGGGGAAGTAAGTATGAAGATCCGCTTGATGCCGTCCTGAAAAAATCAAATTTAGGCGAAGTCACAGGTGGGGGAAGCCTGCAAGCGGCCAACGGGGAGATTAAATGGGTTGGGGTTGATATTGAAGTTACGGATATCCACAAGGCCATTCCCCTTATTACGAAAACGTTCCGAGAGATTGGCGCCCCAAGGGGTAGTCGTCTCGAATATAAGATCAATGGAAACGAAGTTGTTACACCTATCCATGATCCGTAGTCTCAACGTTGAAGTGCAACGATCATTTGGAACCATGATAAATCTCCTTCGGCGTTTTGAATTGATGTCTTTTGCGAGGTCGAGTATTTAATTCGTTAGCAATCCAATCGCACTGTTTCTGCGTGAGCGTGCTCATGCAAATGCCCTTGGGTAGATATTGGCGAATCAATCCATTCAGGTTTTCGTTGGCGCCGCGCTCCCACGAGTGGTACGGAGTCGCAAAGTAGCAAGTGAGAGGAAAGCGAGCTTCGAGTGTCTTGTAGTCATGGAACTCGGTGCCGTTGTCCAAGGTGAGTGTGTGGAATCGACCGGCCTGCTCGGTCAGCGCCAGGCTGGCTGCGCGGGTCACTTGTTCGGTCGTGCGGGCGCTGAGTTTCTTGATTACCGCATAACCAGTTTTACGTTCCAGCAAGGTGAGAATGCAGTGGTGCTTGTCCTGCCCGATGACCGTGTCACCTTCCCAATGCCCGACCTGCAGGCGCTGTTCGATGTCTTCGCTACGCTCGCTGATATGGCGCTTGCCCGCCAGAACGCCCCGCGAATCCTTGCTGTTGTAACGCTTGCGCCGCAGCTTGGGCATGATCCGCATGCATTTGAAGAGCGAGCCCCCCGCCTTCTTGTCGCGCAGGATGTGGCGGTAGATCGCTTCGTGGCTGATGTTCCATGCACCGCTCGCGCGCAAGCTTCCGCTGATTTGCTCCGGGCTCCACTTCTGTCGAAGCAACGATTCGACAGTCTGCCATTGAGCCGGGCTGAACCAGGAGCGCCGGCGCGCTCTTCTGCGCCGCGCGCTGGCGTACTTATGCGCCTTTTCGGCTCGGTAGCGTCCGTCATGGGTGGTGCTGTTCCGCCGCAGTTCCCGGCTGATCGTGCTGGGCGAGCGCCCCATTTGGCGGGCTATCTCGGCTTGCGAGAGGCCTACACGCTGCAGTCCCGTAATGCTGTATCGTTCCTCTCGGGTGAGCTGGTGATACTTATTCATCGATGCTTCCTTTTTCTTGGCGGGAAATGGAAGCTCTCAGTATCTCTGCTCGCCCGCCTATTTCAGGGAGCGTTGCACTTCGTTTGTGAATCCGCGATCGCTAACAATTCCGTCGAGAGGGACCGCCCACAAGCTGCGCTTGCGGGTTCCCTTCGCGGCTTCGCCGCTACGGCGGCCCCTCACGTCAAACGTTAGCCTCAACCCGTCATCACTATGAAAATATTCGGTTACATGAAGACTCAAGCAGAACCGGAGCATATTGTTCCTGCGGAACTGGCAGAGATCACGTTGAGTGCCACGCCGACCGAACTGCGACGTATGGGTGAGTTCTTTGCCTCTTGCGCGGCGGAAATGGAGCGTATGGGTGATGTCTATGACCATGTTCACTTGGGCGACCGAATGAAGGAGTTCGATACCTCATCTCCTCATTTCGTCGTTACTAGAGGCGAAGTCGCGTGACCCCTAACGGCTCGGCGCCTTCATGATCTCTAGTCGCACCGCCGGGCTCGGAATGATTGTTATCGGGTGTTCAATTTATTTGGGCGGCCTAGTGGAACTGTTCTCGGGCCAGCTTATTTTTACCGGTAACGGCAAACATCCATGGTTTGATGGTTTCTTTACTTTCCTATTAGGAAAGTATGCATTTGCCGGGGCAGCCTTCTTTGCATTCTGCGTCGCTTCGTTCTTTGTTCTGTTTGGTGTTCGTCTCCTCCGGAAGCACCTTCGCCATGAGTAGCTGCAAGTCGGCTAACCCGGCAGTCGAGAGGGACGTCCAAAAGCTGCGCTTTTGGTTCCCTACGCTTCGCTCCGGCCGCCCCTCACTTCTACGTTAGACGCTATGACAACTCAACCATTTGACTTTGCGGCGTCCCGTAGAAAAGAAGCGGAGTTTGATTCCCTCATCGATCCTGTAGTGAAGAACATTGCCAAGGAGATGAGTTTGTTGTCGGGCGGTTTGAAGGTCTGGGGCAGCCATTTCGGGGCCACAGGAATTGATCCGAAACATCTCTTCGTCTATTTCGTGCTTCCAACTCGCGCCGATGTCATCAGCCTCACAGAAGCAGGGAAATTCAAAATCGTTAGATCTTCGCTGCTCACTAAGCTCGAAGAGTGCGGCTACCCAGTGGCTGCACTGCAAGATGATTGGTTGGGCGTGTTCAGCGAGCAAGAGTGTAAGGAAGAAGCAAATGGAAATTGGTATTACTTCTTCAAGTAGCGAAAAAGCGTCTAACCCTGCAATCGAGAGGGACGTCCGCAAGCTGGCGCTTGCGGTTCCCTCCGCCTGCGGCTCCGGCCGCCCCTCATCTCCACGTTAGAGCTCATTCATCGCAATGCCACAGGATTACTTGTTGGCCCCAGAGCTACCGCGCATCGAGTGCGACTTTAATGCTGTGGGCCTGAGCGATGAACCGAACGACAATTGTTTTTACTCGTTCCACCGAAACCAAGTCACTCTCCTTGATTCACTCGTCGGCTCAAAAGTGATTTTGTACGCCAACGATTCCCTGTCTGAAATCACTGCATGCGAAGCATGGATTGAGGCCTATCACAGTGGCTGGCGAGGAGAGCCGGATCAGGCTTTCCTGTTTTGCGGCTTTCGAGCGCGTCCGATAGAAGGAAGTTGGTACAGTGGGCCGGTGGCGAGTCTAGGAGAAGTCCAATGAAAGAAAGCCGGGTCATTGGTATATTTCGCCTCAAAGAGAGTGCCCAGCGCTCTAACTATTCCGTCGAGAGGGACCGCCTGCAGGCTGCGCTTGCAGGTTCCCTTCGCGGCTTCGCCGCTACGGCGGCCCCTCACGTCAAACGTTAGCCCGCATGAAAAAGTACACCGTACCAACGCTGCTGTGTGGAGCCCTCCTGTTGCTGTCCATGTTGTCGCGCGCGCTTCTTGAATGGCCGACCTTTGTTACGTACTTTCCACGCTTAATGTGGATACACGTGGCGATCATTGCGCTCGGTTTTTACGGCCTTTGGGTCCAACGCAAGGCTGCTGGTGCCCGTTTTGGTAGCTTCCGGCTATTCTTTCGAGGCCTGCCGATTTGGCTGGCAACACTGGCGCTGCCAGTAATGCTTGTGGTCGTGCCTCTTCTCAACATGCCTTCAGCGGATTGGGGTACAACGCCCGATGGCCAGCCAGTGAATCACAAGTCCTGGGTTGAGGAGAATGGCAAACACTATGTCGTTCTCAATCGCACGACCAAAGTTGAAATATCCGACGCCGAGTCTTTGGCTTCAAATCGCGAAATGTTCGTTTTCTTCTCTTCCGGCTGGATATTCTTCTCTTACTTGCTCTTTGTGCTCTGGCATTACAACCGCAGAAGGGAAGATGCGGCCAATGCGGGCTAACCCGGCAGTCGAGCGGGACGGCCACAAGCTACGCTTGTGGTTCCCTACGCTTCGCTCCGGCCGCCCCTCACTTCTACGTTAGGTTTCAGTATGTCCGACCTGCCGCCATTTCCAACACTAAAAACAGATCGCTTAGTTTTGCGTGAGATTGTGGAAGAAGATTCGCCTACACTTTTTTCAATTTACGGCGATGCAGATCTAATGCGTTGGCTTGGTGTTGATCCACTTCCTAATCAAGAGGCTGTTTCTCATCTTGTGAAAATATTTTCAAGTTGGCGAAACATCCCCAACCCTGGCTTTTACTGGGGAATTCAACAAAAAGACACCAACGCTTTGATTGGAACGATCGGCCTTTTTGCATGGAATAGAAGTTGGAAAAAATGTTCTATCGGATACGAACTAGCCCATTCGGCTCAAGGCAAAGGGTTCATGCAAGAAGCACTTGTAGCTACCCTTTCTTGGGGATTTCGCGAGATGGAGCTAAACCGCGTAGAAGCACAAGTACATCCGAACAATCTGGCGTCACTCAAGTCGGTACGCCGCCAAGGTTTCGTTGAAGAGGGGTGTCTTCGAAAAGTTGGGTTTTGGGGAGGCTGTTTTCATGACTTACTTCAGTTTTCACTTCTTAGTACTGAATGGGAGTGTCTTCGTGCACAAACCTAACCCGGCAGTCGAGAGGGACGGCCACAAGCTGCGCTTGTGGTTCCCTACGCTTCGCTCCGGCCGCCCCTCACTTCTACGTTAGCGCAAACCAATGACTCGCGTACTACCACTGCTGACCCTAATTTGTATGTCTGGTTCTGCATTCGCTGATTGGGGAGTGAACGGCGTGGCGATCCAGTGTGATCGACAAACGAATACGTTTGTTATTGCTCCCGTTATTGAGCTTAGTGAGCCCAGCAAAGGTGCAATTGACGTTGAGCCTGGATTTCAGCGTTTGAGTGAAGGAACACACAAGGTCGTATGCAATATCCACGGTTTACACATTCAAGCGAAAATTCGAGTTTTTGGCCCTTCTCCCAAAGGCATGTGCATGGGAGGCGGATATGTTGACATCCGTGCTTTACAGGCAGGGACGTCAAAAATTATTCCCGATGTGAAGCCATTCAATTGGGTTTGTACTGATCCAACATTGATTCGGATAACTATCAAAAACACCGGAAAAGAACCACCAAAATCCGAACTCTGCACAGCAGATAATTGGGAATGGGACGAAGGATTCTCGGGGGTTCGCTGTGAATCGCGCTCGTTGCGCTAACAATTCCGTCGAGAGGGACGGCCCAAAGCTGCGCTTTGGATTCCCTCCGCCTGCGGCTCCGGCCGCCCCTCACGTCAAACGTTGAACGTCTGCTTCCCAAGAATCCGACCGCCCGCAATGGGTCGGGAGTGTGAATTCGACGGATCGCGGATGAACGTTTGCGACGTTCGACGCTCAGCGGCAGCTAAGTGCTCGAGAGCAGACCACCCAGGCCTACTTGTCGAATGACTGTTCTGGCCGAGTAGTACTCACTCAACCCATGTCCTGAATAACGGCTTTGCTCAGGAACACGAGGCCAATGGCTTGATACTTCTACCTGTTGCAGCAAGGGCTCGACCGACTTTATCGCAACCCAGAAAATTCCAAAGACATATAAAGACAAGTCCGACAGACTTTTCAAACTGTTTCAAAAGATCTCAGATGCATGTAAAATCAGTGACTTATAAACAAAAACTCCGACAGACTTTATTCTTCGTTATCAAAGATGTTAGGTAGGAATAAAGTCTGTCGGGCTGAAATAAAGTCTGTCGGACTTTACACCCCCCAAAAAAAAGCCCTCCGTATCTGTGCCGAGGGCTTTTTCGTTTGACCTTACCTTAAGTGTTTCGCTTACAGCCAAGCCAAAGCTTCAGGCGGGATTACCGCCAAAATTACTATCACAACCGTAGGTGCTTACGTCCGCTTCCGACCCGGAGCGGACGATCAGATTATTTGAAAGCGGACGTTTGAACGTAGAGGTGAGGGGCAGCCGGAGCGAAGCGGAGGGAACCACAAGCGCAGCTTGTGGCTGTCCCTCTCGACTGCCGTGTTAGGCGCCACTTGAACGCTCCGCCGCCCTGGCTTTAGCAATTGCTGCCCAGGTTGCATCGTCTGGGGCCAATTCTGGATATGCAGCAATGGCGGGATTAATAATCTCTGTGACTACCTCACCCATCGCTCGACCAAATGCACGCTTGATGTTTGCCTGCTCCTGCGGCGCAAGACCAACAATTGCCTTAGCCAATGCGTCATTCAGTGCAGCCATCGCATCAATTCCGCCATCGCGCACTAGCTGAGCGCATAAGAGTGTTGGTGGGGTCATTGGGATGCCTAACATTTGACGTGAGGGGCCGCCGCAGCGGCGAAGCCGCGAAGGGAAGGGTTAGGTTTTTGTGACGCCACGCACAACGGAGCTTGGTGAGTTTTGGAATTTCCCATTGGATGAGAAGACATTTCCATTTACGACACTTCAAAGCTCAATAACTCCTTCATTTAAGACATCGCCGCCAATCATTCCCGATATGACAGCAATCCCGCCTCGTTGAATAGTAAGGTTTTTCTGAAAATGCCATTAAACCTCAGCGAACCAATGGAAGTCACGGTGATTGACCCCGTTACCATTCCGTTCAGTTCCAAAGGTCCATCAACAACGACGTCTCCTTCGATTTTCCCTTTTCGGAATTCATTACGCTCGTCCTTTATGGTGAAACCTAACGTGGAAGTGAGGGGCAGCCGGAGCGAAGCGCAGGGAACCACAAGCGCAGCTTGTGGCTGTCCCTCTCGACTGTAGTGTTAGAGCGCCCGCAGCACAGAGACATGAGCTTGCACGGCCTTCGCAGTAATTGGGCCATCTACAAACGGAGTGGACAGTTGCTGTAACACGTACCACATAGGTTCGTAATAGTCGGACACGCTGTCATTCTCGCAGCCCAGAACACAAAACTCGTCTTGCTGTAAGACCCAGTCAGCCCATTGCTGTAGTTGCTTTTCGCTGATTGTGCCCTCGATGTATTGCCCGAGGACAGGAAGTAGATCCCGCGGCTGAATATGAACCGCGACCGAATCCGTAACAGTGGGCACGTCGCGCCAAGGAATTTCACCTCTTAGTGCAAGCAACAATGTTTCGATTCGAGTCATGCGCTTTAACGTTTGACGTGAGGGGCCGCCGTAGCGGCGAAGCCGCGAAGGGAACCAACAAGCGCAGCTTGTGGGCGGTCCCTCTCGACGGAATGGTTAGCGA